>CALUKU010000004.1 GCA_944321295.1 uncultured Prevotella sp. | reverse complement strand
CAAGCTCCTCGGCCGCTTATCATCGCGGCCGCGCTGCTCCTCGTCTGTACCAGTCTTTCAAAGATCTTCGCTAATCGTAAGGGGTAACCCCTGAAAAGCGGATGCAAAAGTACGCACTTATGACGAAACTACCAAATACTTGGCAAAGAAAAGTCCAAAAACGGCAACAAAATTAACACTTGTTTACAAATAAATAAGTTCATACATTATTATATAAAAGAAAACCATTATCAAAAGGCAAGCAGACCGATAAAGAGGAACAACCCCAAGATGGAAGCAGAACATGCGAATACAGGAAAAGAAATAAGAGGATTATTAACATGTAAAGGCATAACGGACTGCATGGAAAGCTTTATAAAAAAGCAAAAGGCGGCCCCGCGATATATGCGGGGCCGCCTTTTGGACACATAAAAACCATCTATTCTAACGCAAAAGATAAGCTATAAAAACACGGTGGAAGCCGTCAATGCAGTGCGTAGCGTCACTCAAACACCTCCTCAATGCCTCCAGGCACATAATCGTCGAACTCCGACGAGCAAGGATTAAAGTCTTCAGGTATGTCAAACTTCTCCTCCGGGTCGTAGCCGAGTGAACGGTCGGCAAACACTTTCTTCATGTAATATGCCCAAACGGGCAGCGCCATGTTGGCTCCCTGTCCCATACGCATGGAGTCAAAGTGGATGTCGCGGTCTTCACCGCCAACCCAGCAACCGCTGACAAGCGACGGCGTGAAGCCCATGAACCATGCGTCAGCATTGCGGTTGGTAGTTCCCGTCTTACCGCCCATGTCACATTCTATATTATAACGGTACCTCATTCGACTGCCGGTACCACCGTTCATGACGGCGCGGAGCATTTCCAACATCTTGTAAGTGCTCTCCTCGCTGATTACCTCATTCATGCGCGGCTGGAACGTGGCGACGACGTTGCCCTCATTGTCCTCAATCTTCGTGACGTACATGGGGTAACAATGTATGCCGTGGTTGGCGAACGTAGTGTAAGCGCTGACCATCTCGCCGACGGAAACCTCGTTAGGACCGAGGCAGAGCACGGCCGACGGATATGCGTCGAAAGTACTTATGCCGAAGTCGTTAAGTATGCGCAGGAAGTCCTGCGGATTAAGGCGGCTCATAAGGTAGGCCGATATCCAGTTGTTCGATTGGGCAAGGCCCCACTTCAAGGTAACCATCTGTCCGTAGCGGGCGCGGCTGCCGTTGCGGGGCGTCCAGTTGCCGTAAGAGCGCTGCACGTTGGGCGCCACGTCGCAGGGCGACATGCCGTTTGACATGCAGAGAGCGTAAAGGAAAGGCTTGATGGTAGAGCCTACCTGACGGCGGCCTTGTGTAGCCATGTCGTAAGTGAAGTGTGTAAAGTCCACTCCGCCCACATATGCCTTCACGGCGCCGTTCTTGGGGTCCATGCTGACGAAGCCCGCCCTCAGGAACGACTTGATGTAACGGATTGAGTCGAGCGGCGTCATTATGGTGTCTACCGAGCCATGATAAGTGAAGACGGACATCTCGACCGGCGTGCGGAATGCTTTCTGAATGTCGGCGTCGGTGGCCCCCTGCTCCTTCATGACGCGGTAACGCTCACTTTGGCGTATCGAGCGGTTGAGTATGCCGCGCACCTCGGCCGGCGTAAGGGCGCTCGTGAAGGGCGCGTTTGGCTTAGTCCTGTTCTCCTTAGAGAAAGCCGGCTGCAGGGTGTGGCCTACGTGCTGCAGCACGGCCTCTTCGGCGTAACGCTGCATGCGCGAGTCTATGGTTGTGAAAATCTTAAGTCCGTCAGTGTAGACGTTATACGGCTCGCCGTTCTTCTTGTGGTTCTTGTTGCACCAACCGTAAAGCGGGTCGTTCACCCAGGCTGTCGAGTCAATGGAATACTGCACGCGGTTCCATGACGGATAGTCGGCCAGCTTAGGCTCGTCGGCCATCATGTAGCGGCGCAGGAACTCACGGAAATATGTGGCAATGCCATCCTTATGGTCGATGCGATGGAAGTTGAGGGCCAGCGGCGCCTCCTGCGCCGAAGCGTATTCGCTGTCGGTGATATATCCGGCCTTATGCATTTGGGCAAGCACCACGTTGCGCCGCTCGGTGCAGCGGTCGGGGTATCTCACCGGATTGAAGTACGAGGGGTTCTTGCACAGGCCGATAAGCGTAGCGGCCTCGGTAAGCGTAAGGTTCTTGGGCTCTTTACGGAAATACACGTCGGAGGCGGTCTTTATTCCCACGGCGTTGTGCAGGAAGTCGAAGTAATTTAAGTACATCGTGATGATTTCCTCCTTCGTGTAGAAGCGTTCGAGCTTCACCGCAATCACCCACTCTATCGGCTTCTGCATCAGGCGCTCAAGCGTGCTGCCGGCCTTGGCCGAGTACAGCTGCTTGGCCAGCTGCTGGGTGATGGTAGAACCGCCGCCGGCGCTCTTCTGCCCGAGCAGTCCGCGCTTCACGACGGCTCGCGTCAGGGCTATGAAGTCAATGCCCGAATGGTCGTAGAAGCGTTCGTCCTCGGTGGCGACGAGGGCGTTGACGACATACGGCGACAGGTCGGCGAAATCAACGTGCACGCGGTTCTCGCGGTTAGCATTGTAGGTACCGAGTATCTTGCCGTCGGCTGAATACACTTGGGAGGCATACTTGCTGATGGGGTTCTGCAGGTCGGCGATGTCAGGCATGTAGCCTATCCATCCGAACCATATTGCCGTAAAGGCCGCCGCGGCCGACAGCACCATGACGCAGAGCAAGCCCCAAAGTATGCGTACGAATGTCTTTCTCATTATTATATATGGTTGTTACAAGGCTGCTGGGAACCGCCGCTCAAGGCGGGCGGCGCCCCTGCCGGCACGGTGGCGGCTGACGGCCGTTACGCCCGGCCTGCGCCGCACGGTGGCGGCGCTCCTCGCATTAATTGCTGCAAAATTACTACTTTTCCGCTAAAACATCTCCCTTAAATTAAAAATAATGCTTAACTTAGCACACGAAAACGAAATCACGACACTAATGGGGAAACATAATTTTGTTACTATCGCCGACCTTTCGAAGGAGAAAATTCTCTACATGATACAGGCGGCGCAAGAGTTTGAGAAACACCCGAACAGGGAAATACTTAAGGGCAAGGTCGTGGCGACGCTCTTCTTCGAGCCGTCCACGCGCACGCGCCTTAGCTTCGAAACGGCGGCCAACCGCCTGGGAGCGCGCGTGATAGGCTTCAGCGACGCCAAGGTGACCAGCGCCACGAAGGGCGAAACCCTGAAAGACACCATCATGATGGTGTCTAACTATGCAGACGTGATAGTGATGCGCCACTACATAGAGGGCGCGGCCCAATACGCCAGCGAAGTGGCCCCCGTGCCGATAGTCAACGCCGGCGACGGCGCCCACCAGCACCCGTCGCAGTGCATGCTTGACCTGTACTCGATATACAAGACCCAGGGCACGCTGGAGAACCTCGACATCTGCCTCGTGGGCGACCTTAAGTACGGCCGCACGGTGCACTCGCTCATCATGGCCATGCGCCACTTCAACCCCACGTTCCACTTCATCGCCCCCAAGGAGCTTGCCATGCCCGAGGAGTACAAGCTGTACTGCCGGGAGAACGGCATAAAATACGACGAGCACACCGACTTCGGCGAGGACACGATCAACGAGGCCGACATTATATATATGACGCGCGTGCAAAAGGAAAGGTTCTCTGACCTGATGGAATATGAGAAGGTGAAGAACGTCTACATCCTGCGCAACGACATGCTGGCGGGCGCCCGCGAGAACATGCGCATACTGCACCCGCTGCCGCGCGTCAACGAGATTGCCTACGACGTGGACGCCAACCCGCACGCCTACTACATACAGCAGGCGGGCAACGGGCTCTTCGCCCGCGAGGCGATAATATGCGACGTGCTCGGCATAACGCTCGACCAGATAAAGGCCGACACAACCATCATCGAGTAAGGGACCCCGCGGCGGCCCGCACGCAGCAGGCCGCGCCACGCCCAACAGCCGCCCGGAGCGCACGCAGCGCCGTCCGCGGCACAACCGAAAAACGACATTACAGACATGAACAAGAAAGAAAGACTGGTGGCCGCGATAGAGAACGGCACCGTGATTGACCACATACCGACCGAGAAGACCTACGCCGTAGCCAACATTCTCGACCTGCGCAGCCTCGACACCGAGGTCACCATAGGCTACAACTACCTGTCGAAGAAAATCGGCCGGAAGGGCATAATAAAGATTGAAGACAAGTTCTTCACCGACGAGGAGATATCGCGCCTATCGGTGGTGGCGCCCAACGTGGTGCTGAACATCATCCGCAACTACGAAGTAGTGGAAAAGAAAACGGTCGAAACGCCCGACGTGCTGACAGGCATCGTCAAGTGCAACAACCCCAAGTGCATAACCAACAACGAGCCTATGGCCACCGTCTTCAACGTGACCGACAAGCAACGGGGCATAATACGCTGCCACTACTGCGACAAGGAGCAGGACATCAGCGAAGTGGAACTGCTCTGACGCCACTGCCGCCGCGCTCCCGCCGGCAGGCGGCGGGCGGCCGCGGCGGCAACCGAAAGTAAACATTATCCCAAACATACCTAACAAATTAAACACTATGGAAAAAGACCAATTGATTTTTGACCTTATCGAGAGAGAACACCAACGCCAGTTGAAGGGAATGGAGCTGATAGCCTCAGAGAACTTCGTGAGCGACGAAGTGATGCGCGCCATGGGCTCCTGCCTCACCAACAAATATGCCGAGGGACTGCCCGGCAAGCGCTATTACGGCGGATGCGGCGTGGTTGACGAAGTGGAGAACCTGGCCATTGAGCGCGTAAAGAAGCTCTTCGGCGCCGAGTTCGCCAACGTGCAGCCGCACTCCGGAGCGCAGGCCAACGCCGCCGTACTGCTCACCGTGCTCAACCCGGGCGACACCTTCCTCGGACTCAACTTAGCCCACGGCGGACACCTGAGCCACGGCTCAAGCGTCAACACCAGCGGTATTCTTTACAACGCAGTAGGCTACAACCTCAACCGTGAAACCGGCCGCGTAGACTACGACGAGATGGAGCAGCTCGCCAAGGAGCACAAGCCCAAGCTGATAATCGGCGGCGGCTCGGCATACAGCCGCGAGTGGGACTACAAGCGCATGCGCGAGATTGCCGACGAAGTGGGCGCCCTGCTCATGATAGACATGGCCCACCCCGCCGGACTCATTGCCGCCGGACTGCTTGACAACCCCCTGCGCTATGCGCACATCGTCACATCGACCACACACAAGACGCTGCGCGGACCCCGCGGAGGTATCATCCTGATGGGCAAGGACTTCGAGAACCCCTGGGGCAAGACCACCCCGAAGGGACAAATCAAGATGATGAGCCAGCTGCTCAACAGCGCCGTCTTCCCCGGCACTCAGGGCGGACCGCTCGAGCACGTAATCGCCGCAAAGGCAGTAGCCTTCAACGAGGCCCTGCAGCCCGAGTTCAAGGAGTGGGCAAAGCAGGTTAAGAAGAACGCCGCAGTGCTGGCCGACGAGCTGATAAAGCGCGGCTTCGACATCGTGAGCGGCGGCACCGACAACCACTCAATGCTCGTAGACCTGCGCCCGAAGTATCCCGAACTGACAGGCAAGGTGGCCGAGAACGCCCTCGTGGCAGCCGACATCACCGTGAACAAGAACATGGTGCCCTACGACACGCGCTCGGCCTTCCAGACGTCGGGCATACGCCTCGGCACGGCAGCCATCACCACGCGCGGCGCCAAGGAAGACATGATGGTGCTCATAGCCGACCTCATAGAGGAAGTGCTCAACCACCCGGAGGACGAGAGTGTAATCTCCGCCGTGCGCCAGAAAGTCAACGACACGATGAAACAATATCCCCTCTTCGCATACTAAACCACTATATACGTATGTTTGGGCGCGGCGCGCAGCTTAGGCTGCCGCCGCGCTTTTTTCATGCCCTTACGCCAAGCGCGCCCACGGCTTGACCCACCGGCACGGATTACAGCCCCGCAAAAGCATGACATCACGTCGGCAAGCCGCCGGGCGCCAGCCTCAAGGCGTAAGAAACGCGGCCGTCGGCGTTTTGCAAAAAGTAAGTAAAAACGGCAAACAGCCGTCAAAACGTCAAAAACACGAATTCCGTCAAGCGGTGCAAAGTAGGTTTTATTAACACGCCGTTTGCCATCCGTACATTACAAAACACGCCTTTTCGAATTCCGTGCCAGCCCTCCACGACGACTACCCGTAGCCCCGTATGGCAGAAAGCTTAGCTCTTGGTTTCAGGAAGCTAAGCTCCCGACCGTCGAAAGCTTACCCGCCGGAGGCCGAAAGCTTAGCTCCCGACAGGCAAAAGCTTACCCGCCGGAAAGCAGCGGGCAAGCGCACGAATAATAAAATTTAACCGTTCATCAGAAAACACTGAAACTCAGCGTTTTACAAATGCCGCATTTTACGACCGAAAAAACACCCCGAAAACAACATAACGGCCACCCGGCGGACGTCTGGCGCAGGCCGCCACCCCTCAGCAAGCTCAAGCAAAACCAAAACATAAGCAAACGCCGACATTCGGCGACACGGCGACCTACGGGCCGCCTACGCAGCACCGACGACTCACGCGGCAGCCACCGCCGCCGTCCGCCACGGCAAGGTGAAGAAGCCCCGACAGCACACCGAAACCGCCCGAAATGCCAATTGACAGATTGTCAAGCAATTAGGTGGATTTAACAAACTATAACACTAAATTCTTAAGCAAACCTTTGGCAGTGTCGGAAACAAGTTCTATCTTTGCAGTGAGTTAGACATACAAGTTTCACAATTAAATTTTTAAAATTATGTCAGTTAAATTTAAATTGTACCAAGACAAGCGTAGAACGAGCGCTTTCAGCGGTAAATGGTACGCAAGGACCGTAGTTAGTAACGTAGTTAGCACCGAGCAGATCGCCGAGAAGATTCAGCGCAATTGCTCAATGAAGAAGTCGGACGTGACGGCGGTGCTGCAGGAGCTGTCAGAAGTGTTACGCGAAGAATTGCTCGACGGCAACCGCGTGATTATCGACGGTATCGGTTCGTTCAAGGTGGGGATGTCCTCCGGTCCTGCTGACAGCAGCGCGGACTGGTCGGTAACCAAGAACCTTAGAGGCTCGCACATCGTCTTCAAACCCGAAACCATCGACACCGTGTCGGCAGGAACACGCACGCGGACGGCCGCGGCGCTGCGCGACATCGAGTTCGAGGAGCTTGGCGAGTATTCGCTGAGCGACGGCGGCGACGACGAGAGCCAGGAGCCTTAATCCCGCGGGCCGTGGCCGCAAGGGCCGCGACGTCTTGCGACAATGCAAAGAAGGCCTCCTTCCGGTGACGGAAGGAGGCCTTTTCATGTTTGCCGCGGCGGCCGCCCTCTGGGGCGTCAGCGCGGGTTGTTCTCGTGGAAGACGGCCATTCGCCTGTCAAGCTCTTCGAGCTGCCTGTCCTCAACGAATGACGTGCACACGCGCAGGCCGTTCTGCCGGCTGCCGGTGGTTACCAGGCAGATGGCGCTGACGCCGTAGTACATCAGTTCGTGGGCCAGCTCGCCGCCCGTCATGCCCGGGTAGCCGATGGTGAAGTAGAAACCGTCGGCTATGTCTTCGTCAAGGTCTTTGTCGTAGACGATGTAAAAGCCGTGGCGCTTGAAGATGTCCTTCATCTTGCGGGCGCGCTCGCCGTAGACGCTTATCTCGGCCCTGAAGTCATAGGTGCCGTCGGCCGCGGCCTTCAGCATGGCCGCCATGGCATACTGGGCGCTGTGGCTGGTGCCCGACGAGAGGGCGTAGAGCATGCGCGTGGAGTAAACCAGGCCGAAGGGCAGGCCTTCGTAGCGCGCGTCGAGGTCGGCATAGTGGCGGTGGAAAAGCTTGTCGCCTATGCAGGCCACGCCTATCCTCTCGCCGGCGTAACTGAAAGCCTTGCTGCCGCTGATGAACAGCATGTAGTTGTCGGTATAGCGCGCCACGGTGGCCTGGAAGGGAGGCTCAAACGGCGTGCTGAGCTGCTTGCGGAAGTCCATGGCAAAGTAGGCCAGGTCCTCCATGACTATCGTGTCATACTTTTCGGCAAGCCCGCCGATGGTCTTCAGCTCGTCCTCGTTGAAGCAAATCCAAGAGGGATTGTTCGGGTTGCTGTACACTATGGCGCAGACGTTGCCCCTGCTGAGGTATTCCTCAAGCTTCTGCCCGAGCCGCGGGCCGCGGTAGTCGTAGACGTCGAACGTTTCGTACTTGACGCCGAGCACCTGCAGCTGCATCTTCTGCACGGGGAACCCTGGGTCGATGAACAGCACGGTGTCCTTGCGGCGGTCGGCCTGCGAGCACGTCAGGAAAGCCGCAAACGTGCCCTGCATGCTTCCGCACACGGGCACGCAGCCCTCAGCGGCGACGTCGACGCCGATGAACGCCTTGACGAAGCGCGACGCCTCGGCCTTAAGGGCCGGGTAGCCCTGTATGTCGGGGTAAGAGTGCGCTATGCCTGCGCGCAGTGCCTCCACCTGGGCGTCTACTCCCACCTGCGACGCGGGCAGGCCGGGTATGCCCATCTCGAGCTTTATGAACTCTACGCCAGACTCCTTCTCGGCGTAGGCGGCCACTGACTTCACCTCGCGTATGGTGGCCTTCTCGAAGTCTTGTATGCCGAAGTCGCAGATGGCGCCGTCGACCAACTCTTTTCTTATAGGTGTCTGCTGCATTTGTCGTGATTGTTTTTAGTCATTCTTACTGTCGTCCCTGCTCACTCGCCGCATTTGGCGCCGATGGCAAGGGCCTTGATGTTCGCCTCGACAACGCTCTCGCCCTTGCGGCCGAACACGCGGCGTATGGCGTTCTCTATCTTGTCGTACTCAAGACCTATGGCCTTCAGCGCGGCTCCGAGCAGTATCACGTTGGCCGAGCGCGGCACCCCGTTGTCCTTGGCCAGCTGCTCTATGTCTATGGCCACGGTGTGCTCCATCCCTGCGTACTCTGCCTTGACGGCGTCCATGTCGGGATAATTCGGAATGTTGACGAAAGGCACGCTCGACGTGATAATCCAGCCCTTTTCCTTGTTAAGGTAAGGCAGGTAGCGCAGGGCCTCCATCGGCTCCATCGAGATGATGACGTCCGCGCTGCCGAGGGGTATCAGGTCGCTGTGTATCGGCTCTGACGAAATGCGCAGGTTGCTCTGCACGTCGCCTCCGCGCTGCGACATCCCGTGCACCTCGGCCTGCTTGATGTAAAGGCCTTCGCTAATCGCGGCCTCGCCTATGATGGTGGCTATCGAGAGGATACCTTGTCCCCCGACGCCGCAAAGAATAATGTCTGTTTTCATTTTGCTTGTTCCTCCTTCTTTTTCTTCTCCCTTAAATGTCTTTGCAATGTCTGCATGCACTCGCGGCAGGGTATTATCACGCTGGTGCCGTGGTATTCAATCTCGTCACGCAGGATTTGCTTTATCTCCGCCATATTCTTGGGCAGCGGCACCACGGTCTTAAGGTGGGCGGCGTCAAGGCCCAGTCCGCGGCAGATGGCCTCAAGCTTGTTGGTGCCGGCCGAGTCTTGTCCGCCTGTCATGGCGGTAGTCAGGTTGTCGCTTATAATCACCGTTATGTCGGCGTTCTCGTTGATGGCGTCAAGCAGGCCGGTAATGCCAGAGTGGGTGAACGTTGAGTCGCCGATGACGGCTACGGCAGGCCATTGGCCGGCGTCCGACGCTCCCTTTGCCATCGTAATGCTGGCTCCCATGTCGACGGTGGAGTTCAACGCCTTATACGGCGGTAGCGCGCCGAGCGTGTAACAGCCGATGTCGCCGAACACGCGGGCGTTGGGATAATCCTCCAAAACCTCGTTGAGGGCAGCGTAAACATCCCTGTGGCCGCAGCCCTGGCAGAGGGCGGGCGGACGCGGAACGATGTTCTCGCTCGGGGCGTAACATTCGCCCGTCTTCACGCCGAGTGCTTTCTTCACGATGTCGGGATTAAGTTCGCCAGTGCGGGGCAGGTCACCCGTGAACTTGCCCTTTATCACGGCGTCGCCGGGCATTACTCCGTTGAGGATGTCTTCGATGAAGGGCTGGCCCTCCTCGATTACCATCACGGCGTCGCACTCACGTGTCATGCGGCGCATAAGGTCCTTAGGCAACGGATAATGGCTGATTTTCAGCACGGGATAAGGACACCCGTCGGGATAGCACTCGTTAAGATAGTTAATGCCAATGCCGCCCGTTATGATTCCGAGAGAATGGTCTGCGGCGTCAGTATAGCTGTTGAAACGGCTCTCGACGGCGTCCGTTTCGAGGTCTTTCTGCTGCGCCGTGACTATGTCGTTACGTCTGCGCGCCATGGCGGGCAGCAGCACCCAGTCGGCAGCCTTCGCCTCGTAGTTCATGGCGTTCTGGTCTTTCGGATTGTCAGCGATTTCCACCACGGCACGGCTGTGCGCCATTCGCGTGGTGACACGCATAAGCACAGGCAGATGCATGCGCTCGCTGTAGTCGAAAGCGAAGTGCACCATGTCGTAGGCCTCTTGCTGGCTTGAAGGCTCAAGGCAGGGTATCATCGCGAACTTGGCATAGAAACGGCTGTCCTGCTCGTTCTGCGAGGAGTGCATCGAGGGGTCGTCGGCCACGAGGACGATAAGTCCGCCATTGGTGCCTGTCATGGCCGAGTTGACAAAGGGGTCGGCGCACACGTTCAGTCCGACATGTTTCATGCACACTAAAGCACGCTTGCCCATGAACGACATGCCGAGAGCTTCCTCCATGGCGGTCTTCTCGTTCACAGACCAGCGCCTATGGATGTTACGCTCCTTGGCGGCCGGCGAATTCTGGATGTACTCCGTAATCTCGGTCGACGGCGTGCCCGGATAAGCGTAAACGCCGCTCAGGCCGGCGTCTATGGCCGCCTGGGCGATGGCTTCATCGCCTAATAATAACTTTTTCATCTTATTAGATTTTAGTAATAAGTTAAATGTTTTTCAGTCAAAAGGTATTGCCGCGCGACGGTTTGCACCATCGCGCGGCAGGAAAGTCAAAGCCGTATTACTTGATGACGGCCTTCAACGGTGAGCGCAGGGCATTGAGCGTTTCCTCTGCCCGAAGCTTCCACTCATTAAGCGTGCGGACGTCGTTCTTGCTCCATGCCGAGCCGAAGTAGTAGGTGTACTTCTCTCCAGGCTTGTAAGCGACGATACCCACGCCATGGCCGGCATTGCCATTCTCGGGCGCAGCGTACATCATCTCTTTCACTTCCTTGACGTCGCCAGGGAACAACACTCCCACGTAAATCTGGAAATTCTGCTTGGTAGGATTATCCGTAGGGTCTGCGTAGAGCACGTAATCCTTGCCGTAGACAACGCTCTTGGTGTCCTCGCTGTGGAGAACCACGCCGGCTGCCATGTCGCAGGGCTTTGTCAGACCTTCATACCATACGGTCATCTTGTTGAAGTTACTGCCTTTGTCACAGCTGATGATGCGGTGCTCTACAACGTTCTTGTCGCCGGCGATGTCAAACGGGTTGTAGTCAAGCTGTACGGTGAAGCGCAGCGGCCCGTTGTCAAGTATCTTGTACGTCTTGTAACAGTAAGGCATTACCATCTCGCCGGCCTGCATAAGGGCAGGTGCGCCACAGCCGAGGGTTGGGCCGACCTTGTAGCAGTCGAGGCCGTAGCCATGGTCGTAATGATAAGTTGTGGCCTGCTCCATCTCAAGGGCCTCGGCCGTCTTGCCGGCTTTTTTCAGCTCTTCAATCTTCGGATGGTTCGACAATTCGGTGTCGTAACGCTTCTCCACCTCAAGGTCGGGCGTGTTCTTCACCCATACGTCTATGCCGAAGGCACGCTCGCCGGTGCGCTGCAGGGCCGGTCCGTACACACGATAGGCCGTGCGATCGTTCTCCCATGCGATGTCGTCGACACGCTCAGGATACTGTCTGCCACACACTACGGTCTTCATTGGTTTCGGCGTTCCGGGCGCAATGGTAAAATCGGCCGTGCCACCAGGACGCACACTGGCGTCGATGAGCAGCTTGCCGTCATACGTTACCTGATAAGCAACCTGCTGCCCGAGGGCGTTCTTGACGATGAAGGGCTCGCCTTTAGCGATACCGAGCTTAGCGTACACGTCGCTGACGGGCACCTCGGCCAGCTCCTGGCGCTGCACGCCGTCAGCATTAGTGACGGTTATCGTTACGTTGTCGGCAATGGCCGAAACGGGCGCAAGCATCATGCCGAGCGCCAAAAACAATACTGATTTAGATGTTTTTCTCATGTGCTTTAGTATAAATTAAGTGTTTATTTTAAGTTGTCAGTAAAGAAACGGGCAATCTGGCGGTAGAGATGGTTGCGCGTATTGCCGCCGAATATGCTGTGGTTGCGGTTCGTGTAAACGTTCATCTTGAAGTCCTTGTCGGCCTGCACCAGTGCCTCGGTGTACTCGAAGAGGTTCTGCGGATGCACGTTGTCGTCAGCCAATCCGTGGCAAATGAGCAAAGCTCCGTGCAAGTTGCCTGCGCGCTTTATCGGATTGATGTCATATCCAGAGGGGTTCTCTTTCGGAGTACGCATGTAACGCTCGGTATACACGGTGTCATAATATCGCCAGTCGGTAGGCGCGGCAACGGCAACACCGGCCTTGAACACGCCGCGGCCGTCGCTCATGCTCATCAACGTGTTGAAGCCGCCGAAGCTCCATCCCCAAATACCGATGTTGTCCTTGTCGACGTAAGGCAGCGTGCCGAGGTAAAGTGCCGTTTCAACCTGGTCTTTCGACTCCAGGTCGCCGAGCTTAAGATAAGTGCACTTCTCGAAGTCTGAGCCGCGTCCGCCCGTGCCTCGTCCGTCAACGCAAACGAGAATGAATCCTTGCTGCGCAAGATATTCGTCAAGAATGGCGCCCTGCCCCATCGAACCGATGTTCCATGAGTTAACAACCTGCTGGCTGCCGGGGCCGCCATACTGCCACATTATTACGGGATACTTCTTGCTTGGGTCAAATCCAGAAGGCTTTATCATCACTCCGTTAAGCTCAACGCCCTCGGACGTCTTGAATGTAAAGAACTCCTTGGCCGGCAGACCGTAGTGCGAGAGCTTTTCTTTCAGAGCCTTGTTGTCGAGCAGCGAGGTAACCTTCTTTCCCGAATTGTCGAAAATTGAGAACTCGAAAGGCGTGTTGCAGTCACTCCAGGTATTGACGAAATACTTGAAGCCCTTGCTGAACACGGCGTCGTTCCAACCGTCGGTCGGCGTCAGGCGCTTAGTCTTGCCGTTCTTCAGTGTAACGAACACCTCACGGCTCATTGCGTTCTGGCTTGCCGCTTGGTAATACGTAGCCCCTGTGCGCTCGTCGTAGCCGTAAACGGCGGTAACGTCATAGCCGGTATTGGTGATGCGGCGCTGCAGCTGTCCGTTGAGGTTATACAGATACAACTGCATGTAACCCGTGCGGTCGCTCGGGAAAAGGATGTGGTTGTCGGTTATCTTTATGTCAGACAACACCGTCCAATTAACATATTTAGGTATGTTCTCGTCGATGAGCAACTTGCACACCGTGCTGCGCGGGTTGGCGGCATACAGCCTTAAGTTATCCTGGTGGCGGTTCATCGTATAAACGATTATCTTCTCCGCGTCTGACGTCGGCTTTATCCTCGGTATGTATCCGTCGGCGTCCAAGGGCAACTGCATCGTGCGCGTCTGCCGCGACTGGATGTCGAAGCTCATGACAGACACCTTCGAGTTCGCCTCGCCTGCCTTAGGATACTTATATGCGTAAGCGCCGGGATATACCGAGAAGTCCTTATACTCGGGCGCCATGCCCTTGTATGTCTGGAGCGAGAACATCCGCACCTCCGACTCGTCGTACCTCACCCAGCAAAGCATTGAGCCGTCGGCGTTGAACGTCAGGGCGCTGCTCAGCCCGAACTCCTCCTCGTTGACCCAGTCGGGCACGCCGTTGATTACTTCGTTGCGCTTACCGTCTTTCGTCACCTGGCTCTCAGAGTTGCCGTAAAGCAACTTTATAAGGTATATGTTATTTTCGCGTACGAAGGCCACCTTCAAGCCGTCGGGCGACCACACGGGAGCCTGCTGCGGACCGTTCTCCGACAACCGCTCAAGCCTGCGGTCGTCAATGTGATAAATATAATACTCAGCAGTGAACGAGCGGCGGTATATTCTCCGCGTCGCCGTCTGCACGAGCATCTTCGTGCCGTCGGGACTCATCACGTAACCGTCTATGCGGTCCACGCTCTCGCCCACGGTATTTGCGGCGTCGAACAATACGCCGACCTGCCGGCCCGTCTTGTAAGAATACTTCTCCACTCTCTTGCCGTCGCTGCTCAGCATGGCGTAACTCTCGCCGTCCTCAAGCGGCGTGACGGCCCTCAAGTACTCGGCCGCAAACTCGCCGTCGGCTATCTCCTTCAGGCTTGGCGCGCCGTCTGCTGCCGAAACGCATGCGCAGGCAAACAAGGCCGCGCACATGACAAAAAACTTTCTCATTCCTCTTCTTTTTATGTTTAATTTGCGACAAAGATAAGTATTTTTAATTACATTTGCATCCATGACTGATTTAAAAGATATTAAACCTACGGCCACCGCAACCCAAGCCGGAGCGAAACGCTACAACGACTTCGGCACGTGGCTGCGCTCGCGCTTTCCCTTCAAGGTTCAGAAGATAGCAGTCGACGCGGGCTTCACCTGTCCCAATCGCGACGGGACCTTGAGCAGCGGCGGATGCACCTTTTGCGACAACACGACCTTCAATCCCAAATATTGTTCGCCACGGAAATCAATAACCGAACAGCTCGAGGAGGGCAAGGACTTCTTCGCCCGCAAATACCCCGAAATGAAATTCCTTGCATACTTCCAGGCATACTCAAACACCTACGGCACGCCCGAAACCCTCATGCGCCGCTACGAGGAGGCGCTCAGCGTAGACGGAGTCGAGGGCATAGTGATAGGCACTCGCCCCGACTGCGCCGGCGACGACGTGCTCGACTGCCTCAAACAGCTGTCACGCAGGACGTTCGTCATAGTGGAATACGGCATTGAGAGTACCAACGACGCCACCCTGCGGCGCATCAACCGCGGCCACGACTTCAGCTGCGCACGCCGCGCTATCGAAGCAACCGCCATGAGGGGCATAACCGTAGGCGCCCACGTCATCCTTGGACTGCCAGGCGAAAGCGCCGACGACAGCCTGCGCCAGGCAGCCGAAGTGTCGTCGCTGCCCATCAACATACTGAAGATTCATCAGCTGCAAGTCATCAAGGGCACGCGTCTGGCCCGGGAATACACCGCCGCTCCCTTCCCCCTATACACACCGGAAGAATATGTGCGCCTGCTAACCGCCTACATACAGCGTCTCCGCCCCGACATCGTACTTGACCGCTTTACGGCACAGGCCCCAGCAAATATGATCCTGGCACCGCACTGGGGCCTGAAAAATCATGAGTTCGCCGACATGCTGGACAAGCACATGAGGCTGACAGGAGCATACCAGGGACAGCTGTATAATGTCAAATGAAAGACAAGCTGCCAACTTACGTAAAACAAGAGATAACCTTTTACACGACAAAAGGTTATCTTTTATACTGCAAAAGGCGGCGTATTGGAACGTAAAAAGCCGCCTTTTGCCAACACGTTATAAATCAAGCGAATACGAATACGAACATATAGTAAAGCTCTACAGCCATAACGTACACTGGAACGACGGCCGCCAAGGCCGACAGTCCGCGGCACATATGATTGTAGACATCGGCTAAACCCGCATAAGTTCCACCTGCCAGGCCATACACGGCAGACACGGCGGCAAGCGCAAAGGCTGCCATTGGCACGACTGCCGAACTGAACGGTCCCGGGCACAATCCGCCGCCCACACCGAGCAATACGGCACGTGGCACGAAGGCCAACAGCACTACGACGCAGGCTATCAGCACAAGCGTCGCTGCCGAAGCCGCTAAAGCCCTGCTGCTGCGTAACCCTAACGACCGGCCACGAAACAGCGACTCAGCTGCGCCGCCCAGCCCGCTACCGGCAAAGACGCCGACAGCCATTGAGCATAACACCAGCCACGCAAGCGGCGGTCCGCTTACGTTAGCGGCAAAATTACCGAAAAACCAGCGCACGCCCTCGGCGCCGAGCAGCGGACGCACGCCCGATGAAGGCTCTACGGCGGCTACTATCCATGAATAAAGCACCAGAGCTGCCGCAGCGACTGCCAAGACAAGGGTGGCCTTAAAACAGATATTTAAGAAAGCGTGCCTCATAAGCAACTTTTAAAGCAACGTTTATTTAATGAATAATGAAAAATGAATAATCGGGCTTACGCATCCATACCGATTGCTTTTTCTTCATTCTTAACCATTCACGCAACAAATGCAGCAATGACAACATGTCACGCCTCGTCGGGAACAAGGTTGTCGGCGTCAAGGATATGCAGCTCGATGGCTCTCGTCACAAGGCGGGTGGCGTTTACGCCCGAACCTCCGACGGCGTCGGGAAAAAGCTTGCGCACAAGCTCGTTCTGCCGCTTCTCAAGACTCTTCACACCGAAGGGCATGCCCCTCAGGGCGGTTATCTGCTCCTTGGTGTATCCCAAGGCCAGATGCCGCAGGAAGCGCTCGTCATACTCGTCTATCTCGTAGCTGACCAACGCCTCCTGCCGCATGACGCGGGCGTTGACCGAATGTTTGAAGCGTTCGACAATCACCTCAAGTATCGGCTGGTTGAACACAAGCCTGCGGCCGTCCATGACGCCGGCCACGTCGGCCCGGGTCAACAGTTCGCCGCACTTCAGTATGATGCCGTCGCAACCGGCGTCGAGGGCGTCAACCCAGAGTTTCTCGTTCAATATCTCCCCCGTGAATATCAGGACTTTAACCTTAGGATACTCGGCCTTTGTCTGCCTGCAGATGTCGACGCCTACCATCGTCGAGCCGCCGAGGCCGAGGTCGAGGAGCACAAGGTCGGGCTGCTCCTGCCTTATCAGTTTCCAATAATCACGTTCGTTGCTTGCCGTGCCTACAATCTCAGCCTCGGGTATGTCGTTGCGCAGTATGCCCTCGGTGCCCTTCAGCTCCAGAGGAACATCTTCTACTATTATAACCTTGAAGTTTTGCATATATCCCTTGTGTTTATTATTGTTTTTTAGTTCATGAAATGTCAGTAAGCGCCTGTACTGCGTTGCGGTTCCCGTCCGGCGGCACGCACGGCACGGGCCAGCGCCACCGTCAGCACGGCGGCCCCGTCGGTGCCGCGCTCCAGGGTTATTCCGCAGCCATGCAAGTTGGCCGCCTCGCCGTTTTCGCGCGCTATCTCGCGGCAGACGAGGAAGGGAATGTTGGCCGTCGTAGGAGTGAACACGTCAGTAACGCCATCTGCGGCCACAAAGCGCCCGCCACGGCAGGGCACGGCAAAGACGGCGTAACGGTCGTCGCCGCCACGCAATACGACGTCGGCCGTCGTGCAGCCGCAATGCTTCGTCAGCACATCGAACATGTATGTGATGAGCACCTTGTCGCCGAGTACGCAAGCTTCGGCGCCGATTATGCCGTCCATGTCAACAGGCCTGCACTCGAAGCTCATGCCGTCGGCCTGACGGGCCACCTGCCTGCATAAAATCAAATACAGGTCCTTATAATATGAAACAACCTCAGCTGCGGCGTTTACGTCCTCGCCCGGGCCGTCAAGCAGCCTGCTTATGCGCGAAGGGTAGTACATCGTTTCATGCTTCAGCGTGCTAAGGCAGTTGTCTATCACGTTATTGCAGACATACAGCTTCTCGGCCTCAAGCTCCACCTTGCGCAGTTCGTCTTTCAGCAGCTCAAGGCTTAGGCTCCTTGAAAGGCCTTTCTCCACAGAGTGTCTGAGGGCCTCTCTTATCTTGACCGTCACGCCTGTCAACACTTCCGGATACTTAGACGTATCAATGCCGTCGATAAACGCAAGCTTATCTGCATCCGACACGTCGGAAAGCAAGACATTGTTCATCCCCTTTATCTCGTCCACGCAGAAGCGGAAATGCACCACGTGGCGGTAATACATGAAGTAATACGCCGCCACGACGGCCGCCAGCAGCAATATGAGCACTACCACGGCTATGGCCTTATTGGCGCGTGAGGCCTGCATGGCAAGGCAGTAATCCTCAAGGTTGCGGTCGGCCGACAGCTCCTTGAAGAGCATTGTGTAAGCCTTATTGCTTACCCTGTACAAGTCCCATTCGTGCAAGGCCAAAGCGGCAACGGCACTCTCGTTGCGGATGTCAAGTATTATTCCGTAGTCGATATCAAGGCCCTTGTGCAGCCATTCAATCTCGGGCGGCGTCCCATCCCAGCTGCCTCTTACTGACAGGTAAACCCTGCCCTGCGGCTCGATTTCATTGTAGCGCAGGTTGAGGTAACGGCAAACGCTGTCGGCAAAGGCCAGCGTCCTGGCGTAAGTTCCGTTGATATTGCTGTAATAAGCCGAGTCGGCATAAGCGTCGGCCTTAACCATATACATGTTATCGGCACCCGCCACTGAAACGGAAGCGCATTGCAGTCCGAACAAGCCGAAGGCCAACGCCGCCATGCAACGCGCCACTCCGTATGGAAGCCTGAAGCAGAAACGGCTGCCGCGGCCTTTCCTGCTTTCGGCCGTCAACGAGCATACGCTGAAAATACGGCTCGTTTTCTTGTACTTGTCTATAATGCCCTTGCAGTTCATCAGGCCGAAGCCGTGGCCGTCATAAACCTTCCTGTCAAAGATTTCTGACAGCTCGTTTTCTGTAAGACCTACGCCCGTGTCGGCTACGCACACTTCCACGTAATCGTCGGCACACTCCGCCGATATTTCAACACGGCCGCCGCTCGGGGTGAACTTGCGCGCGTTGTCGGCAAGGGTGTTGAGCATGAAGAGCGTCAATATCTTATCGGCCTTCACCGTAACGCCGGCAGGACGGACGCTTAAGCTTATCCCCTTGAGGCGGAACGACATTTCCGACTTCTGCAAAACGCTGAACACGTCGTCAAGGTTGAAGCTCTCGATGTGAAGGCTAAGCTGCCCCTTATGCAGCTGTATCCAATGCGTCAGCACGTCGTTATACTGGTTTATACATTCGGTGAGCTCCCTGACGTATTCCAAACGCTCACGGCGCAGTTTGCCGCCGTCCACGTTCCCGTCGGCATTAAGCCTCGAAAGCTCGTTAGCAATCCTGTCGATGTAAGGCAGGATACTGTTGACAAGCGACACCTTCGACTTGTTGTCGACGGCCCTGCGCTTATATTTCTCCAGACGCTGGCGCTGCACACCGAGCTGTTCGCTTATGTTTTCATATTCTTCATCAATCCCGGCCGCCTTTACCTCATTAGCCTTCTCCCACTCTTCCAAAGGCATCAGCAGCTCGGAATAATCCATGCTCTTGCGTTTCCTCAACCTGACGAGCACGAAAATCACAACCACCACGGCCGTGATGAGCGCGATGATGGCGGCTATAAGGAAGTTTAACTGGCCGGAGATGCGCTCAAGCTGGGCGGCGCGGGCCTCCAGCTGGCGGTCTTGGCGCGTTTCCTCCTGTATGTCGAGATACTCGTTACGGTTGACGTCGCTGTTGTTCTTGTCGTCAACGGCCGAATACACCATGCTGAGAAGCTCACGGATACTTGCCACCTGGTCGGGTGCCTTGTAGATGGCCTTATTTGCCGACAGCGCATCTTCAAGGCATATCAGGGCCGAGGCGTTGTCGCCGAGCGTCCAATAGCATAAGGCAAGCGTGCGACGGGCACCCGCCGTCTGATACACGTCGCCGTAATCCGAGAACAGCCCGAGCGCCTTTTGGGCGAAATAACCTGCCACGAGGCTGTCAGGCATGCCGGCGTCGTTAAGATAGGCGACGGCAGCTGCGTTGGCGGCCGACAGGCTGTCGGAAGAAAGAAGGTGTTCACTGATTGACTGGAGAGAGTTTGCCTGCCAATACGTCATGCCGCTGCGGCGGGCGAGCAGATGGCACTTAAACAGATAGGATAGCTCCTCCTGAACTACAACGTCGTGCGTCTTGCCCTGAAGTATGCCGCCGCTGCCTACGTTGTACAAATAGTTCAGATACTGCGCAGTGTCCTGCTGTATGCCGCCCGACGGATTTATCGCGTCGAGGGCGGCCTTCGACTGCTCCGGCAGACCTACGTAATAATAATAGGTGGAGCAAACTATACCATATTCGGTTTCGGCGTAAAGAAGACGCCGCCGCATGCGCGGCGACAACGAGGAGAGTTCTTCCGCAATGCGGCGCATGCGGCGCTCGGCCCTCTCCTTATGGCCGTAGAAGTCTTTATTGCGTGATTCGCGCTGGCAAAGGCGCATCAACTGGACGTCGGCAACAAGCAATTCGAACTGGTTGTCAGTAAAGATGTTTACGCTGTCAAGCAGGTCGTAGGCAGCGTCATAATCCATCCTGGCAATACGTTCGAAAGCAAGATTGTTGTAAGCCTCGGCCTTGCCCGCCCCGTAACCGTGCGAAAGCGCAAGCGCCCTGCGGGCCGACGACGCCACGGAATCAAGGTTTCGGTAATGGCACGCATATGAATAATCGTTCAGCCTGTCAACCTCGCTTTTGCCGCACGTGCCGGAACAGGCTGAAAAGAAGAAAAGGCCCAATGCCGCAGCAAGCAGCATTGAGCCTTTAAGGGTAAGTCTTTTATCCGCGAACCTTGGCAATGTAACCCAGAGCCTCCTTACACTTATCGGTTACAGCCTGCCAGTTGCCTGCGGCCACAACGTCTTTCGGGAACAGCTTTGAACCCATGCCTACGCAGAACACGCCGGCCTTGAACCAAGCCGTGAGGTTCTCCTCGTCGGGCGAAACGCCTCCGGTGACCATCAGCTTCGACCACGGCATGGGCGCGAGCAGGCCCTTAACGAGCTTCGGACCGAGCACGTCGCCGGGGAACACCTTGCAGAGGTCGCATCCCTTCTCCTGCGCGAAGCCTATCTCAGACACGCTGCCGCAGCCGGGAGTGTAAGGTATGAGGCGGCGGTTGCACACCGTAGCAATGTCAGGATTGTAGAGCGGGCCTACCACGAAGTTGGCTCCCAACTGGATGTAGAGGGCCGCCGTGGCAGCGTCGACCACCGAGCCTACGCCGAGCGCCAGCTCGGGGCACTCCTTGTCGGCGAACTTAACCACCTCGCCGAACACCTCGTGGGCGAAATCGCCGCGGTTGGTGAACTCGAACGCGCGCACGCCACCGTCATAGCATGCCTTGATTACGGCCTTAGCCACTTCAACGTCCTTGTGATAGAAGACGGGCACCATGCCCGTTGCTCCCATCTTCTGCAACACTGCTATCTTGTCAAACTTTGCCATTTTGCTTATTTAATCGTTATTTAAAGGTTACGTTATTAAAATATGCCGGAGGAGCTGCGGTGCGCGCCACGACGGGCGTCCCTGCCCCGCCGGCCGTCTTTACCTTATATTAAGACTTTAGCGCTGAACGCGGCCTGAAGCGTCTCCGCCAGCAAGGTTGGCCACCTCGTCGGCCGACATCAGGTTGAAGTCGCCGGGGATGGTGTGCTTAAGCGCAGAAGCTGCCACCGCGAACTCGAGAGCCTTGCCCTGGTTGTCGGGATAAGTCAACATGCCGTGGATGAGGCCGCCCGAGAAAGAGTCGCCGCCGCCCACACGGTCGATGATGGGCAGGATGTCGTAACGCTTGCTCTGGTAGAACTCCTTGCCGTCGTAAATGAGGGCCTTCCAGCCGTTATGGCTTGCTGAGAGCGACTCGCGCAGGGTTGAAACCACATACTTGAAGCCGAACTCCTTCATCATGCCCTTGAATATTCCGTAGTATCCCTCGGCGTCGGTCTTGCCGCCCTCAACGTCGGCGTCGGGCTTGAAGCCGAGGCAGAGCTGTGCGTCCTCCTCGTTGCCGATGCACACGTCCACATATTTCATAAGGGGCTTCATTATGCTCTGTGCCTTCTCCGAGGTCCACAGCTTCTTGCGGAAGTTAAGGTCTACGCTGACGGTCACGCCGTGACGCTTTGCGGCCTCGCAGGCCAAGCGGGTCAGCTCGGCTGCCTTGTCGCTGATGGCGGGGGTTATGCCGCTCCAGTGGAACCACTGCGCGCCCTCCATAATCTTATCGAAGTCGAAGTCTGACGGGTCAGCCTCCGATATGGCGCTGTGGGCGCGGTCGTAGATAACCTTAGAGGGACGCATGCAGGCGCCGCTCTCGAGGTAGTAGATACCCACACGGTCGCCGCCGCGAGCGATGTAACGCGTGTCGACGCCGTAACGGCGCAGGGCGTTGACGGCGCACTGGCCTATCTCGTGCTTAGGCAACTTGGTGACGAAATAAGCGTCATGGCCATAGTTGGCCAAGCTCACGGCCACGTTGGCCTCGCCGCCTCCGTAAACCACGTCGAACACGTCACTCTGAACAAACCTCTTCTGTCCGGGAGAAGAGAGGCGGAGCATTATCTCGCCCAATGTTACTACTTTAGCCATTTCTTTTCTGTTTTTGTTTTTTTGATGTTAATAGATTCTCTAATTTGTTTTTCGGTTTACAAAGTTACGTAAAAAATCCTTACGCAGCAAATAAATGCCCGCAAAAATTACGTTTTGCGCCTTTTAGCCCCTCGGCGCAGGCCCGGCGCGACGGTAGCCGACGCCCCGGCGTGACGCCGGGCACGCCACGCCGCCGAGCATTACACTTTGCAACGAAATCGGCAGATATGCTTCCACATTGGAAAAGCTTGGCGCTTCAGAACGGCCGCGCCGCAAAATCAAAAACCACGGGCCGCATACGGCGCAGCCACGGGTGTGCAACCGCAACTATCTGGCATACCGCAAGTTACGACGGCGGCAGCCTTTCTGTGCAATGCCGACGGCCCGTTTCGGCGGCAAAAGCATGCTTCCCGGTGCCGAAAGCTATGCTTTATGACGGCGGGAGGTAAGCTTTACGCAATCGAAAGGTAAGCTTTCGGACGTCGGGAGCTTACCTTTCGCACCTCGGGAGGCAAGCTCCCGACGAAACGAAAGCACAGGAAGCGCACGAAAAGTTAAAACCATTAACACTTGAAACGTAGTTTGACCGGAAACAACGACAAAGCCTGAATGACACTTTGCCACGCCTTACGCCCGCAGGCTTACCATCTGTCAACCATCGCCACCCCACCTTACACGACGGCGCGGCAGGCACCCCGGAACCCGCGCAGCCACTTTGCCGTCAAAAACTACGTGCCGTGCCTTGCACGGTTGGCGGAAAACCATTATCTTTGTAGGCGCAAACAAATCTACGCGTTCACGCAAAAACAATATCGACTTATGGATGATAAAATCAGGATTAAGGACATTGCCGAGCAGTCCGGCGTATCGGTAGGTACGGTGGACAGGGTTCTGCACAACCGTCCTAACGTATCCAAACAAGCCAGGGAGAAGGTTGAGGCCGTGCTCAAGCGCATCGACTACCAGCCGAACATGTACGCCAGCGCCCTGGCCTACAACCGCCAGTACACATTCTACTGCATAATGCCCAAGCACGAGTCGGAGGCTTACTGGGAGGAGATTGAGGAAGGCGCCAACAAGGCCTGCGAGGCGCGGCGCGACTTCCACGTCAAGATAAAGATAATGTACTACAAGCGGTTCGACGCGGCCACGTTCGCGCAGCGCTGCGACGACTGCCTGGCCGCCGCGCCCAACGGCGTGATAATAGTGCCGAGCGAGCTTGAGCCGACCAAATCGTTCACCGACAAGCTGCGCCAGCTTAACATACCGTTCATACTGCTCGACTCTTACATGCCCGACCTGCAGCCCCTGTCGTTCTACGGGCAGGACTCGTTCTGCAGCGGATATTTCGCGGCGAAAATGCTCATGCTCATCGCCCCGCACGAAAATGAAATCATGCTGATGAAGCCGACAAAGGACGGCAAGGTGGCCAGCAAGCAGCAGGAAAACCGCGAGGTGGGCTTCCGCCACTACATGCGCGAGCACTTCCCCGCCGTCAGCATACTTACGCTCGAGCTGCCGCTCGACGGCACGCCCGGGCAATACGACGACATGCTCGACCGCTTCTTCGCCGACCACCCGCACGTGCACCACGGCATCACCTTCTGCTCAAAGGCCTACATCGTAGGCGAGTTCATCCTCGCCAAGGAGCGCAAGGACGTCCAGATAATGGGCTACGACATGGTGGAGCGCAACGCCAAGTGCCTGCGCGCCGGCTCGATATCGTTCCTCATAGCCCAACACGCCTTCATGCAGGGCTACAACTGCGTCGACACGCTGTTCAAGGCCATCGTGCTGAAGAAGAAGGTTGAGCCGGTAAACTACATGCCCATAGAACTGCTGTCAAAGGAAAACATCGACTTCTACAGAAGAACACAATTATAAAAATCATAAAACAAATCACAAAAAGTCATGGAAAAAGCTCCTTTCATAAAAATCAACAAGGCCGACACCGTAGTGGTGTGCCTCAGGAACTACGCCAAGGGCGAAACCATCACCGTAGACGGCAAGACCGTGACCGTGCTGCAAGACACTCCGGCCGGCCACAAAGTGCTCATCAACGACACGCCTGCCGGCACTGACATCATAAAATACGGCTACCCCATCGGCCACGCCAAGGAAGACCTCAAGGCCGGCGCATGGGTCAACGAGAACAACCTGAAGACTAACCTCTCGGGCACGCTGACCTACGAGTACAAGCCCGTTGACGAGCGGCTCGACATACCCGACGAGCACCTCACCTTCAACGGCTACGTGCGCAAGAACGGAGAGGTGGGCATAAGGAACGAGATATGGATTGTGCCTACCGTTGGCTGCGTCAACGGCATTGCCGAGCGCCTGGCCGCGCGCCTTGAGGCCGAAACCCGCCTCGAGGGAATAGACGCCGTGCACGCCTGGCACCACAACTACGGCTGCTCGCAGCTCAGCGACGACCACGAGAACACGCGCAAGATACTGCGTGACATCGTGCTCCATCCCAACGCGGGAGCCGTGCTCGTGCTCAGCCTCGGCTGCGAGAACAACCAGCCCGACCAGTTCGAGAAGCTGCTCGGCGACTACGATAAGGACCGCATAAAGTTCCTCGTGACGCAGAAGGTGCAGGGCGACGAAACCGAGGAAGGCATGAAAATCCTGCGCTCGCTCTACGCCATTGCCAAGGAGGACAAGCGCACGCCCTGCCCGCTGAGCGAGCTGCGCGTGGGCCTGAAGTGCGGCGGCAGCGACGGCTTCAGCGGCATTACGGCCAATCCGCTCGTCGGCGAGTTCTCAGACTTCCTCGTTGCGCAGGGCGGCACGTCGATACTTACCGAAGTGCCCGAGATGTTCGGCGCCGAAACAATACTGATGAACCGATGCAAGAACGAGCAGCTGTTCAACCAGACGGTAAAGCTCGTCAACGATTTCAAGGAATACTTCCTCAGCCACGGCGAACCCGTAGGCGAGAACCCGTCGCCGGGCAATAAGGCCGGCGGCATATCAACGCTCGAGGACAAGGCCCTCGGCTGCACGCAAAAGTGCGGCCGCGCTCCCGTGAGCGGAGTGCTCGCTTACGGCGACAGGCTGCAGGCCAAGGGCCTCAACCTGCTGTCAGCACCGGGCAACGACCTCGTGGCCTCAACGGCCCTGGCCTCGGCCGGCTGCCAGATTGTGCTGTTCACCACGGGCCGCGGCACGCCCTTCGGCACGTTCGTGCCCACGATGAAGATTTCAACCAACACCGCCCTCTACGAGAACAAGCCAAACTGGATTGACTTCAACGCAGGCCAGCTGGTTGACGGAGCCGACATGAAGACGCTCGTGCGCAAGTTCACTGAGAAGATAATCTCTGTGGCCAACGGCGAGCACACATGCAACGAAAAGAACGGATACAGGGAAATCTCCATATTCAAGAACGGCGTGACGCTGTAAGCGCCGACCCCATAGGAAAATAAGTGATGGCGCATAAATGTACAGAATTATGCGCCATCATCTTTAAGCAAGCGATAACTCACTTACGCCAAAGATATGAATATACTGTTCAGGAACTTTCTAAGACTGCTGTCGGCCGGCACATTCGGCACCGACGAAGCGATAGAGCCCATGTCAGGCTACAAGTGGAACAAGCTTATACTCATGGCTAAAGGCCACGGAATACAGGATTTCGTCTATGCGGGGATAACGAAAGCCGCAACGGCAAACGGCCGCATGATACCGCAAGCCACCTACGCCATGGCCCAAAGCTGCCAGGCCGGCATTAAAGCCGCAACGGAAGACGGCGACGGAAGACAGACATTCCAGGCGGCGCGTCGTGAGAAAAAATTCTCGAACATAATCCTGAACAACAAGTACGGCAATATTGTCTTCAACGAGGTGCACAGCATTGACACTTCAATAGAAACATTGGTGTTCCTCGACAAGATGATCAGCAACGTCAACAACCTGCTAAACTCCGGAGTAATACTGAAAGACATTGCCGACATCGGCTTTTACTTAAGGTCGCACGGCGACAAGATAGACTTCGTAAAGGCCGAAGACTGGTTCAAGCAACTTAAGCTAAGAATGATGGCCGACATAATCGGCTGCCACCTCATACTGCTCTTCCATTTCGACAAGGAAGAGCTGCAATATACAAAAAGCATTAGCGACAAACTGCTGGCAAACGTCGCCGCCGACCTTGAAAAGGCTTTCGCAAAGGTTCCCGAGGCAGCCTATGACGACGCGGCAGACAACACCAACGCCATATACCCAGTCAACAAACCCAGCGCGCAACCGCTGAAATACTTCCGCAGCTTCCCCGTAGAAACGTCAAGCAGGTTTGTGATGAACATCATTAAAAGTCTTTCAAACATTGACGAATAACTAAATTTCCATAATTTTTTTTGCCGAACGGGCGAATAGCCGTACCTTTGCGGGAAACGAGAAAAATCAACAATGAAAAAATACATATTTCTCCTTATAAGCATACTGTCCGTCAGCATACAACATTCATCTGCCCAAAGCAACGGTTACGACTACATTCAATGCGAAGACACATGCCGCCACATTCACGGCATTGACCTCAGCCACTATCAAGGTGAAGTCTTTTGGGAACACGTGGGAGCCAACAGCAAAATGGCATACGTTTACCTGAAGGCTACGGAAGGAGGCACACACATCGACAAAACATATGAAAGGAACATTGAGCTGGCGCATAGATATGGCCTTAAGGTTGGCTCTTACCACTTTTTCCGCCCTAAGACAGACCTCGTGAAGCAACTCGAGAACTTCATGTCGCAATGCCGCCCCGGCGACCAAGACTTAATACCGATGATTGACATCGAGTCTACGGGCGGACTGAAGACGGAGGTTTTCTGCGACTCGCTCATCAAATTCATCAAGCTTGTAGAAGAAGCCTACCGCCAGAAACCCTTGCTCTACACCTACACTAACTTCTACAACAAGCACCTGCAAGGGAAAATAGACGGCTACCCCCTCATGATTGCCCAATACTCCGACGAAGTGCCAAAACTCGCCGACGACAGGGATTACACAATGTGGCAATACACGGCAAAGGGACGCATAAACGGCATAAACACATATGTTGACAAAAGCCGCTTCATGGGACGCCACAGCATGAGGGAAATAAGATTCAAACACTTTTAACAGCAATTAATCATACTATAATAAAATGGCAATAATCAAATGTCCTGAGTGTGGTCATCAGATCAGCGACAAAGCACCGGTATGCCCCAATTGCGGCATAGAGATAGCAGGTAAAATAATAACATGCCCAAACTGCGGCGAAACATATTTCAATAGCGAAGGCTCATGCCCGCATTGCCACAACGCCGCGCCTGCCGGCAACATGGAACAAACGCCTGGCCTAACACCGCCAGACAATGAGGACAAGAAAAAGAACAACAAGAAGGTGTACATCGCATCGGTCGTCATCGCCATTGCCATAATAGGCGCGTGTGCTTACTTTTATACGAGCGCGCAAAACGGAAAGGAGCAGGATGAATACGAATACGCCATGAGAAGCGATGACCCAACGATACTGCAAACCTATCTCGCAAACTATAAAGACGCGCCACAGGAGCACATAGACTCGATAAACGCACATCTGCAAATACTCATCCAGCAAGATCAGGAATGGATCGACGCTCTCGTAAGCGGGTCAAAGGCCGCACTAAACGAATATCTTGACAAACATCCCGACAGCCCGCACAGACAGGAAGCCCTCAGCAAAATAGACTCTATTGACTGGGCACTATGCGTCAAAGCCAACACGTCTGACGCTTATCAGGAATATCTTGACCTGCACTCTGACGGCTCCCACTACGAGGAAGCAGTGTTGGCGTTGGAAAAGATTAAATCCAACGAAGTCAGCTCTGACGAGCGGCTTGCGATAAGCGGAATATTCAATAACTTCTTTTACTGCATAAATTCAAAAAACGAAAGCGGACTGACGGCCAACATTGGCGAACACGTCAACTTCCTCGGTAAGCAAGACGCGTCAAAAGCCGACGTTGTATCGTTCCTGCACAAGCTGTACAAGGCTGACGTTGAGAGCATGGCCTGGAGCGTACCAGGAAACTTTGACATCCAGAAAAAGGAAATCGGCACTGAACAATACGAATACGACACCACCTTCATGGCCGAGCTTAAACTTAAAAAGACTGACGGCTCTGAAGCTACAAACCAATACCGCATCAACGCAAAAGTTGACCCGGACGGGAAAATCATAGAATTTGCAATGACTAAAATCGTAGGATGAAGCTAAAGCCGCTGACAATCGCGCTCCTCTGCGCATTAAGCTCTAATATGGCCGCTAAGGAAAGTATTGTAGAAATAACGGTGTTGCAAACAAGTGACGTGCATGGCTGTTTCTTCCCTTACGATTTCATAAACCGTAAGCCCATGCACGGCTCCATGGCAAGAGTGTCAAGCTACGTAAAGGCTGTCAGGAAATCAAAAGGCAATAATGTCTTACTGCTTGACAACGGCGACATCCTGCAAGGACAACCGACATGCTACTATTGTAATTACATCAAGCCTGACATGCCTAACATAGCGGCTGAAGTTGTAAATTACATGGGCTATGACGCCCAGACCATAGGCAACCATGATGTAGAAACAGGGCACGCCGTTTACGACAAATGGGCAAGCGAAGTAAAGTGCCCCATGTTAGGCGCCAACGTTATAGACACATCAACCGGCAAACCATATTTTAAGCCCTACGCTATGTTCATGCGTGACGGCGTGCGCATAGCTGTAATAGGCATGCTCACGCCGGCCATCCCCAACTGGCTTAACATAAGGCTATGGGAGGGCATGTGTTTTCAGAATATCGTAGAAACCGCCGCCCAATGGGTGGAATACGTAAAAGCCCACGAACATCCCGACGTCATAATAGGCCTTTTCCACTCCGGACTCAGCGGCGGCATAACTACAGACGCCTATGAGGAAAACGCGGCCCTGCGCGCGGCAAAGGAAGTAGAAGGCTTCGACATAATCTTATTCGGACACGACCACAAGGCCCACGACGAAACTATAGACGTAAACGGAAGAAAGGTTGTTTGCCTAAACCCATCGTCAAATGCCGAATACGTCAGCGAGGCTACAATATCAATCAAGACTCGTGACGGGAAAGTTATAGGCAAAGACGTAACAGGCCGCCTCGTAGACGTAAGGAACCTGCCCGTAGACGAAGAGTTCATGCTTAAATTCAAAAACGAGATTGACAGCATAAAAACCTTTACAGACCGTAAGATCGGAACGTTTACCGACACTATCAGGACGCGCGACTCGTATTTCGGCAACAGCGCCTTCTGCGATTTCATACACAATCTTCAACTGAAGGTGACAGGGGCCGACGTTTCGTTTAACGCTCCGCTATCATTCGACGAAAGCATAAACGCTGGCGACGTAAGGGTAAGCGACCTCTTCAACCTCTATAAGTATGAGAACCAGATATACACACTCCGCATGACAGGCAAGGAAATCCATGATTATCTGGAAATGAGCTATGCCATGTGGACTGACAGGATGATGACACCCAACGACCATATAATGCTGATGGAACGCGACGAACACGGAAGTTACGTGTTCAAGAATCTGGCTTTCAACTTCGACAGCGCGGCCGGCATTGACTACGAGGTTGACGTCACAAAACCCGCAGGCGAAAAGGTAACAATCCTAAGAATGTCTGACGGAACGCCGTTCGAGCCAACAAAATGGTATAAGGTGGCAATGAACAGCTATAGGGGAAACGGTGGCGGCGAACTGCTGACGAAAGGCGCGGGAATTCCACACGACTCTCTTCCCGAAAGAATAATTTATGAAAGTGAACGTGACCAACGTTACTATCTGATGAAAGAGATAGAAAACAACGGAACGATGAATCCGCAACCCAACCACAACTGGCGGTTTGTTCCTGCAGAATGGACACGGACTGCCATAAGGCGCGACAGAGAACTGCTCTTCGGCAAATAGTAATCGCCCCGTGAAACCAAAACTTACAAAACAACTTTGATATGGAAAAATACTGGTTCATTTTCTGCAAGTCCGAAATACTGCTTGAAAAGACACCCGACGGTAAGTACACCATCCCATTGCAGGAAGATGCGCCTCTCGACGCAGCCGCCCCGCTCGGCGACATACACAACATAACACCCTTGGACACAACCCCCGTCAAGACCTACAACACCCAAACCGTCACCACCGACGGTCACTACGAGCTTTGCGGCCTTAGGGCCTCATACAATAAGCTTCCATACGAACTTTACATGAAAGCCGGCAAGTGCGCCGAGATACTTTATTGGGACGCAAACACCCAGTACTGCGGCAAGTGCGGCGGGAAGATGAAGCTGCACACCGACATATCGAAAGTATGCACAAACTGCGGCCGAGAGATATGGCCCCAGCTGTCAACGGCTATAATCGTACTGATACACCGTGGCGACGACGTACTGCTCGTACATGCCAACAACTTCAAGGGGCACTATTACGGACTCGTGGCCGGATTCGTGGAAACAGGCGAGAACCTTGAACAAGCCGTAGCACGCGAAGTAATGGAAGAAACAGGACTCACGATAAAGAACCTGCGATATTTCGGATCACAGCCATGGCCCTACCCCTGCGGCCTGATGGTTGGCTTCCATGCCGACTACGACGGCGGCGAAATACACCTGCAGCGCTCTGAGCTCGGCGACGGTGGATGGTTCAACAAGGGCGCCCTGCCCGAAATTCCCGAGAAGCTGTCAATAGCACGCAAACTAATTGACGACTGGTTGAGCTGGTAAAGGCTCATGCCATTCCTCGTGAACTTTAACTTAAGTTGATTTTCTTATTATATTGTACTGCAGAAGTTTACAAGACGCCAATAAAAATAACATGGCCTGGACGGCTATTCCTCAACCAACTTTCCTTCCCTCTCAAGAGCTTTCCACACGGAATAGCGGGCCTCGTCGTTCATCGCCTCGACCTTACTGAATAAGCCAGCCATATCAAAACGTCGTGAATCGGATTCGTAGGGACAAAGTTTGTTCTGCTTACGATACATCCTGCCGGCTGCGAAGCTTGCTAGGTCGCTTTCGGCTACGATGCACAAGGGGCGGATGATTGTGACAGGCATTTTCCTCATACGCAAACGTACGGGCATTGTAGAGAAACTACCTTGGAAAAAGAGGTTCATCATCGCCGTGCGTATTATGTCGTCCATGTGATGGCCTAAGGCTATCTTGTTGCACCCCAGCTCTTGCGCCTTTGTGAACATTTGCTTACGTCTGTTCCACGAGCACAAGAAGCACGGCGACTTACGGTTGTCCGTAGAAGCATCAAAACCGGTCGTTACAAGACTTAACCTTACACCACGCTCCGCGCAAAAATCCTTAAGATAAGATACGTCCGACTCGTATTTTATGTTCTCCATCCTTACGTGCAAGGCTTCAAGCGTAAAGGCGGGTTTGCTTATTTTCTGCATACGGGCAAGAAACTCAAGTAAACAAAGCGAGTCCTTGCCGCCGGAAAGGCCTACAAGAATCTTGTCACCGTCTTCAACCAAGCGGTAATCATAAACCGCCTTGCGGAAGCGGCTTATGATTTTCCTCTCAAGTTTTTGTTCAGTTGTAAGCAGCGGCATGAGTACTTTCCCTCTTTACATCTACTATTTCATGAAAACAAGATAAACGGCGCATATTATAAGAAGGAACGCAAGCAGATGGTTCCAATGCAGGCTTTGTCCCTGAAAGAGAATGTTGGCTATCACTGCAAATACGCCAAGACTGATACACTCTTGTATCACCTTCAGCTGTATCAAGCTGAAAGGGCCGCCGTTGCCCTCGAAGCCCATCCTGTTGGCCGGCACTTGGCAGCAATACTCGAAGAAAGCAATAGCCCACGAGAACGCTATCACGCCGATAAGCGGCCACTTGGCCGACATGCCTGTAGCCTGCAACTTCAAATGCCCATACCAAGCCAAAGTCATAAAGACGTTGCTAAGTATGAGCAGGATGATAGTGTAAAATCCGTTCATTTTATCACGTTTTATTATGAATAAGGAGGATGTATCAAGATTATAAAGTTATTTGAAGCCAATGAATGTTAGACCCGTTAACTCCTATAACTCCGACGCAAAACGTCGGCTTCTATTTAGTCAATCTTGATACATCCTCGATTGTGTCTATTTGTAATTAAGACCTAAGCTGTTTGTCCATGTTTGCGGCAGCGCGGCGTCCGTCGCCCATGGCAAGGATGACTGTTGCTCCGCCGCGCACGATGTCGCCACCGGCGAATATTTTTGGGCGCGAGCTTTGCATCTCCTCGTTCACAACTATGGTGTTCTTGCGTCCGAGGGTCAGGTCCTTTATCGACTTTGGCACGAGCGGATTAGGCGATACGCCGATGGCTACAATCACCTGGTCGGTGTCTACGGTAACGGTCTTTCCCTCCACCGGCACAGGACTCCTGCGGCCCGAGGCGTCAGGCTCGCCGAGCGTCATCACCTGCAATACGGCCTGTTTTACGGCTCCACTCTCGTCGGCAATGTATTCTATCGGATTGTGCAGGCACATGAAGTTGATACCCTCTTCCTTAGCGTGCTTAACCTCCTCGGCTCGCGCTGGCATTTCGGCCTCAGAGCGACGATAAACAATGGTGACATCAGCACCGAGGCGCTTAGCCGTGCGGCACGAATCCATGGCAGTGTTGCCGCCGCCTACGACTAACACCTTCTTGCCGATGTTCAGCGGGGTGTCGGTCTGTGGATTGGCCGCGTCCATAAGGTTGACACGCGTCAGGTATTCGTTCGACGACATTACGTTTATCAGGTTCTCGCCGGGTATGTTCATGAAATTAGGCAGACCTGCGCCCGAACCAACGAAAATACCCTTGAAGCCGCTCTGCTCAAGCTGCTCTATGCTTATTGTCTTACCCACGATGCAGTCGGTCTGGAAGTGTACGCCCATCTTCCTCAAATTGTCAATCTCAACGTCGACAATATTATTCGGCAGACGGAACTCAGGGATACCATATTTCAACACACCGCCGATCTCGTGCAGCGCCTCGAACACATAAACGTCGTAACCGCGCTTAGCCATATCGCCGGCGAAGCTCAATCCTGCAGGACCTGAACCTACCACGGCAACCTTAATGCCGTTAGACGGAGCCAACCCGGGTATCGACATGTTGCCGCTTTCACGCTCGTAGTCAGCCGCGAAGCGCTCAAGATAACCGATGGCCACGGCGGGCTCGTTCATCTTCAAGTGTATGCAACGGCTCTCACACTGCTTTTCCTGCGGGCATACTCGGCCGCAGACTGCAGGCAGGGCCGACGTATTCTTGAGCACCTTGGCCGCGGCAAGGAACTGTCCTCGCTCGATGTTCTTTATAAACGACGGGATGTCGATGTTCACCGGACAACCTTCAACGCACGTCGGCTTAGCACAATCTAAGCAACGCTTGGCCTCGGTCAGAGCCATCTGCTTTGTCAATCCCTTATTAACTTCCTCGTAACGGGTAGTGATGCGGTACGCCGGCTCAAGCTCAGGCATGGCTACGCGACCTATGGCCGTGCGCTCCTTGGGCTTCATCGATGCGCGCAGAGCCTTACGCCATTCAGCGTTCCTGTCGGTCAGCACCTCGAGCGGCTCGTCAGTCGGCTCCACGTCCATCTCCTGACCTGCCTGCAGCTTGCCGCCGCGGGGCGCACCGCTGTCAGGACCGGCACCGGCAAGGTGCTCCTCGAAGTGCTCCATCTCCTCCTGCTCGGCCCGCTTGAACGTACCCATGCGCTTGAACATCTCGTCCCAGTCGACTAATGCTCCGTCGAACTCAGGGCCGTCAATGCAGACGAATTTAGTCTTCCCGCCGATTGTGAGGCGGCAGGCACCGCACATGCCCGTACCATCAACCATGATAGTGTTGAGCGAAACGTCGGTAGGTATATTGTATTTCTGCGTGAGCAAGCAACAGAACTTCATCATTATCGGTGGGCCGATGGCAAACACCTTGTCGATGTGTTCCTGCTGTATCAGCCTCTCAATACCGACGGTCACCACGCCCTTCTCGCCGTAAGAACCATCATCAGTCATAATAATCAGTTCGTCGCTGCAGGCACGCACCTCGTCCTCAAGGATCACAAGTTCCTTATTGCGCCCGGCTATCACACACAGCACACGATTGCCTGCAGCCTTAAGCGCCTTTGCTATGGGCAACATGGGAGCTATGCCCACGCCGCCGCCGGCGCATATCACGGTTCCATACTTTTCAATCTTCGTCGGATTGCCCAGCGGGCCCACCACATCGGTGATATAGTCGCCGGGGTTAAGGAGGCACAGCTTAGTTGACGATAGTCCGACTTCCTGTACGACAATCGTTATGGTGCCTTTCTCCACGTCGGCGTCGGCTATGGTCAAAGGCATGCGCTCGCCCCTGTCGCCCACCCTGACGATGACGAAGTTACCGGCTTTGCGGCTCCTGGCTATCAGCGGAGCCTCAACTTCGAAAAGGAACACCTTTTCGGAAAACTGCTCTTTGCGGATAATCTTGTTCATAATATTCAAGTCAACAAGTAACAAGCAGACAAGCAAACAAGTGATTAGCAAATTCAACGCAGCAACACATATCGCCTTGTCAACCCGTCACTTGTTTACTCGTCTACTTAAAATATTTAGAAATTCTTATCGTCAAGCATCTCGAAACCGCAATACGGCACGAGTGCCTTCGGCACGCGTATGCCGTCAGGTGTCTGGTTATTCTCCATTATTGCGGCCACTATACGCGGCAAGGCAAGCGCCGAACCGTTAAGCGTGTGGCACAACTCAGGCTTCTTGGTTTCAGGGTTGCGGTAGCGGCATTTCAGGCGGTTGGCCTGGTAGCTCTCAAAGTTACTGACCGATGACACCTCGAGCCACTTCTTCTGCGCGGCGCTATACACCTCAAAATCGTAACAGATGGCTGACGTGAAACTCATATCACCACCGCACAAGCGCAGGATATGGTAAGGCAATTCAAGCTTCTGGCAGAGGCCTTCAACGTGGGCCAACATCTCGTCAAGCGACCTGTAAGAGTGTTCAGGCTTGTCGATACGCACCAGTTCAACCTTATCAAACTGATGCAGACGGTTAAGTCCGCGCACATCCTTACCATAAGAGCCGGCCTCACGACGGAAGCATGCCGAGTAGGCGCAGAGCTTCACGGGCAGGTCCTTTTCGTCAAGAATGACGTCGCGGTAAATGTTTGTCACGGGCACCTCTGCCGTCGGTATAAGATAAAGGTTGTCCTGATTGCAGTGGTACATCTGTCCTTCCTTGTCGGGCAGCTGGCCTGTGCCGTAGCCCGAAGCTTCGTTCACGACATAAGGCGGCTGAATCTCAAGATAGCCGCTCTTGCGCGCCTCGTCAAGGAAGAAAGCCTCAAGCGCCCTCTGCAGGCGTGCCATCTTACCTATATATACGGGAAATCCCGCACCGGTTATCTTCACGCCAAGGTCGAAGTCAATGAGATTGTACTTCTTGCACAAGTCCCAGTGGCACATGGCGCCTTCGGGCAGTTCAGGTATCACGCCGCCCTCCTTCACCACGACATTGTCCGACGCGTCCTTACCCTCGGGCACATCATCGTTAGGAATGTTAGGTATCGTGCATAGCAGCTCGGTCAACTTCTGTTGGATGTCCGTAAGCTCGTGCTCCAGCCTCTTCGACTCCTCCTTAAGCCCGGCAACACCAGCCTTCGCCTCTTCAGCCTCGGCGGTCTTGCCCTCTTTCATAAGGCGCCCTATTCCGGCTGCCAGCTTCTTGCCCTCCTGCAAGTCTTTGTCAAGCTGCTGCTGAGTGGCACGGCGGGTCTTGTCAAGCTCAAGCACGGCTGCAATAGCCTCCCTGGCTCCCTTAAATTGTTTTTTCTCCAGTCCCTTGATTACACGTTCGGTCTCTTCGGTGATAAGTTTAAGCGTAAGCATATTATTTATATTTTAAGTCGACAGGCAGACATGGCCGAGACGTCTGTTTCCAGTTTACAAGCAGACGAACCGACAGCTGCCTTGAGGCGTAATTAAAAGTAAAAAGCAAATAGTGACATTTATTATTTCACTTCTTACATTTTATATCTCGTTTCTCCGACTGCAAAGTTATAAAATATCGCTGGAATAATCGAACAAAATCAGCAGATAAATCAATCGGAAAAGCCCGTGTCGCTAATTGACTTCTACAGAAACATCTTGAATTCCCTGAAAGAGTAATCCATGAGTTGCGCAAGTTGAAGAAAGTAAGCCGAAAGATGATTTCAATAGTTCAGACAGAAAGTGAATGAATAAAAAAGTTAGGGGTTTGTTTCTACAAGACATAACAAAAGGCTGAAAATATAGAATGTGCTCTAAAATCCATTCCAAAAGCAAATAAAAGCATTATAAATAAGGAATTATCGCAAAAATCCCCTATCTTTGCAATTGGACTGAGGATGACTCTTTCCAAGACATACGAAAAAAGAAGAAGCGGTATGCTTATCTTGTAAGTTGGAAACGTAGGAAATTTCGGACTTGGCACAAGAGATGGCATAGTGGTTCTCACGCTATAGCGTGGGCTGCTATTATCATATCTGTGCCAAAGGTTTCCTACGACCTCCAACTTAGACGTGGTAGCATTGCAGTTCCACGCTCTTGCATTTTATAACCGCCTGTAAAGGGACTGACAGGCATTGAACCGGAACATCATTATGGAACAACAATTTTGTCAAAGTTGCGGCATGCCCCTGACTGATGAGAACAGGGGAACAAATGCCGATGGTAGCCGTAGCGAAGATTATTGCTCTTATTGCTACAAAAACGGAGAGTTCACCCAAGATTTCACGATGAGCCAGATGATAGAGTTCTGCCTGCAGTTCTTAGACCAATGGAATGTGCAGACGGGGTGTAAATTGACTCCTGTACAAGCGAAAGAACATATGCTCCAACACTTTCCGCATATGAAAAGATGGAAACTGAAAGATGAACGGACACTGACGGAAAAAGCAACTCGCTTGCTTTCCCAATGCGAGAACGTTACCATAGTTTCCATTGACGCCAATGGTTATCCTCGTCCCGTGCAGATGTCCAAAATTGGTGCGAAGGGATTTCATGAGGTTTGGATGGCGACAAGTGCGTATTCCGTAAAAGTGAATGATTTTAAGGCGAACAACAAAGCGGGTCTTTGCTACGACCATTACGGGGATGGCGTTGCCATGCGTGGCACGGTAGAAGTGGTTACTGATGATGCTATCCGCAAGGAAATGTGGAAAAACTGGTTCATTCATCATTTCCCCGGTGGAGCAAGCGACCCGAATTACGTACTTCTGCATTTCATTGGCACGGAAGCCACCTTTTGGATAAATGGCGAATATTCTCACTCTAATATCTGATGTTTATGAAAACTATCATACCTGACACTCAAAATATAGCCGCTTGCGGTCTTTATTGCGGAGCTTGCCACAAGTTCTTGGCTGAGAAATGCCCCGGATGTAAACAGAATGAAAAGGCTACTTGGTGCAAAATCCGCTCATGTTGCCAAGAAAACAAGTTCAATACTTGCGCCGAATGTCCGCGCGATGTAAAGGAATGCAAGTTGTTTTCCAACTGGATAGGCAAAGTATTCGCCTTTCTGTTCAATTCTGACCGTCCCGCTTGTATTCGCTATATCAAGGAACAAGGCGAACAAGCCTTCGCCGAAGAGATGAGCAAACGTAAATGTCAGACCATGAAAAGGCATTAATATGGATACTTCCATCAAGTTAGTAATCCGACCTGCATTTTATGAAACTCAATATGCAAGCACCCTAATGTCAATAGAGCATATAGTAGGAAAGATATTATGAATATCAGAATAAGACAAGAAAGAAATGGAGAATTGATAACTGTCTGCAAGCTCATTGAAACAGCTTTTGCTGGTATGCAGGAAAGTGACCATCAAGAACATCATTTGGTTTATAGGTTACATCAGTCTGATACATTCATACCGGAGTTGTCTTTGGTCGCGGAAACAGACAAAGGAAAAATGGTAGGATATATCTTGCTGACCAAGGTGAAAATCATTTCTGAAAATGGAGTTACCAATTCTTTGGCTGTAGCACCTCTTGCTGTCCTTCCTGAATATCAGAACAATGGAATAGGAGGTATGTTGTTGAGAGAAGCACATGGAAGAGCTGCTGCACTCGGATATGGTACGGCTGTCCTACTCGGACATAAAGATTATTATCCACGGTTCGGCTATTGTGAAGCGGCTGCACATGGTATAAAATTCCCGTTTGATGTACCTTCTGAATATTGTCAAGTTATAGAATTGATACCTGGCGCTCTTAAATGTGTGAACGGGATGGTGCATTATCCGGCTATTTTCTTTGAATAACGGATTAGCTCATGTTTATAGAAAACTCTATGAGGATGCGAAAGGGGATATGGATTTTTTCTTTCAATTGGCAAATGATTTGCCGGGAGTAAAAGGAGAGATTGTAGAGAAAGGTCGTGTCTATTATCTTACTTTCTTGGAATGTACTTGCGATTTGTGCAAGAAAGGTTATGTTACTACGCCTTTACTCTGTGAATGTTCCCGTCAGAGTGTCATTTATTCCATGCAAAGCCTTTGGAAAGAACGGAATTTTAATATCACGCTCTGCCATTCCATTTTGCAAGGTAAAATGGATTGCAAGATAAGGATAGAAGTGATATAGGATAATCTTATTAATTGAATTGAAAACGAGGTAATTCTTCTAAATTTCTTGATTTCAGATAGACGGGAAAATTAACACCTTATAGACGATGATTAAAGAAATAGTTACAGGACGGCTTATATTGCGCCCCTGGCAAGAATCCGACGCTGAAGCCCTATACAAATATGCACAAGACCCTGCCATAGGGCCTATTGCCGGCTGGCCGCCCCATACTTCCGTAGAAGACAGTTTGAATATAATCCGTACGGTCTTTGCCGCTCCTGAAACTTATGCGGTAGTCTTAAAAGAAATAAATGAAGCTGTCGGGAGTATAGGTATCATGTTTAATGATAGTCTGCATAGCGCCGATATGCAGGCAAACGAGGCTGAAATCGGTTATTGGATAGGTAAGCCGTATTGGGGACAAGGCCTGATACCCGAAGCCGTGCGTTGCCTGGTGCGGCGATGTTTCGAGGATTTGGGGTTGAGCGCCGTATGGTGCGGGTATTATGACGGCAACGTAAAGTCGCGCCGGGTAATGGATAAATGCGGTTTCCGTTTCCATCATACGGAAAAAGGCAAGACATCTCCGCTGGGAGATGTACGCACCGAGCATTTCATGCGGATGACAAAAGAAGAATGGCTGAAAACATCAAAGGAAGATTGAACGATGACGACACAAGAATATCTCAACAAAGTTACAATAGGAAAGGTGTCCGAATTGTCCGGACGTATTGAATTGAAAGAATATGACCCGGTATGGACAACTTTATACGAAGCGGAAAGGCAAAAGATAAGCAATGCCCTAAACCCAGATGGAATTATCATAGAACATGTCGGCTCCACCTCTGTACCCGGCCTGTGCGCCAAACCAATCATCGATATTCTTCTCCTCGTTAAAGATTCCTCCGAAGAAAGCTCATATGTGCCGAAATTGGAGAAAGCCGGGTATGCTATGAGGATAAGGGAGCCGGATTGGTACGAACACAGAATGTTGAAAGGAACGGAACCTGAAGTCAATCTTCATGTCTTTTCCGCAGGTTGTGATGAAGCACAACGTATGATTGACTTCCGAAACTGGTTGCGGACACATGAAGACGACCGTAACCTTTATGCAGACACAAAAAGACATCTTGCAAAGAAAAAATGGAAATACCTTCAGGACTATGCAGACGCCAAGTCAGAAGTAGTATGTGAAATACTTAAACACATGTCAACTGCCAAGATATGATGAATATCCTGAAATCCCTTATAATCTGGTTGTGCTTCATCCCTGCGGCAATCCTCAATGGAGGACTGCGGGAATACGTATTGGTTAAGGCGCTTGGAGAGGAATGGGCGTTGCCCGCCAGTGGGATTATATTAAGCGTATGTATTTTCCTGATAACATGGTTGTTGTTGCCTCGGATAACAAAAGTCACTACCTCCAAGGATTGTTGGCTTATCGGGATATGTTGGGCCTTGCTGACAATTGGCTTTGAATTTGCCACAGGAGTGACAAGTGGAAATACCACGGCGGAACTCCTTGCCGCTTACAACCCATTGACAGGTAATCTCTGGTTGATGGTTCTGGCGGCAACGCTTTTGTCGCCGGTTATAGTAAAAACATTTGTAAAGAGGAAAAGTCGTTATTGAACAACAATGGATTTATCGAAGAGTTTGAAAAATGAACAGCCAAACTCTTCATTGGGGCGACGTGCAGTTTTTCATGAACGTGGAAGGATTAAGAAATATCCTTTATACGGCGGCGCACCTATACGGCAAAAATCCCATTTCTCGCAAGGAGAAACGGGATTTTTGTTGTTTGTTCGGAATAAGTAAATAAAAAACTCCCGGCGTTAAGCCTCGGTTTCAGGTATTACAGACACAACGCTCTTGTTTCTGCGGCCCTTGTGGAAGTTAACCACGCCGTCTACAAGTGCGTAAAGAGTGTCATCCTTACCGATACCTACATTGTTACCCGGGTTGTGCTTCGTGCCGCGCTGGCGCACGATGATGTTGCCGGCAACGACCTTCTGGCCGCCCCAGATCTTAACGCCTAACCTTTGTGAAGCCGACTCGCGTCCGTTCTTCGAACTACCTACACCTTTTTTATGTGCCATTTCTGCGTTCCTCCTGAATTTAAGCGATTACTTCTTTGATTTTTACTTCGGTGAACTGGGCGCGGTGACCGTTCTTCTTACGGTAGTCCTTCCTGCGCTTCATCTTGAAAACGATGACCTTGTCACCCTTTACGAGGGGGCTTACCACCTCGCATACTACTTTGGCGCCCTCAACCGTGGGTGCGCCCACCTGTACTGAACCATCCTTGTCGACAAGCAGTACCTTGTCGAACTCAACAGCCTGGCCCTGCTCCACGTTCTTCATGTGGTGCACGAAGAGCTTCTTGCCCTGCTCAGCCTTAAACTGCTGACCGTTAATCTCTACAATTGCGTACATTAATTATTATGTTAAACGGGTTTTTCCGTAAGGCGCGCAGCACCATGCTGCGACTTGCTCAAGCCTTTGCGGACTAAATCGGGCGCAAATTTACTACAAATCATCCGAACGGCCAAATTTTAACGCAAATAAAATGTACAAGCATTATAAAAATAAGGTGATTGCGACTAAAAGTCAAGTAAACAAACCATTCCAAAATACTTAACCCCGACCGGCAACACGGTCTGAAGAGTCGCTGACGCCACTTTTAAATTTCCATTTCATCAATGTCACAAAAACCAAGAAAACGCTTACATTCTGATTTTGCATGACGTCATACAGCAACGGAATTTCAAAAAAAGAAGCACATCGTCCAGAATACGCAAACACAGAGCGTGCAAACATAAAAAGCTGGGGAACAGAGCATTGCGGCATAACAGGCAAAAGTGTGCAATAAAAAAGGCCTACGAAAGGCCTGTAAACACATTAAAACATCCACAAAAACCGCCGTTAGCGGGTATGACGGCGACCTTTAATGATACGAAACACGGCTTTTAACGCTGCGTTTAGCCATGTTTTACAAGACAATACGCCGCCGGAAGCGGCATAAAAGGCAGCTAACGGACGCGTGACGGACTACATTCCAGCGGCCTACAACTCTATTTCGACGGCGGCGGCAGACATTTACGTTTTGACAAAACGCTACCGGAAGCACTTTTTATGAAGCAAAATGGAAGCACGAGAAAAAGCAAATGGTGTGGATAAATTGCAGAAACGGATGACCATCATACGGCCGGGAAACCTGAAACGTATTAATTATTTGAATTAAAAAGTTCATCCGCTGTTTGGGTGTATGAGTCGATAACAATAATAAAGAAAGTACCCTCTTCCAATCCAGGCGGTCGGTAACTGTCATCCTGAACTTGATTCAGGATCCAGTGTATGGCGCAACGTTGCAGAATTGAAAATCTCAAAAGGTCAATGAGGGTGTTTACATTCTGGATCCTGAATCAAGTTCAGGATGACAGTTACCGACAGCCTGGATTGGAAGAGGGTGTTCTCATTGCATAATATCATAGAAAAATATAAGGACAAACCTCTGTCACATACTCCAGAACTGCGGATGAACTGGTTTAAAATAGTTTGCGCAATGCAAAAACGACGGTCTGAATGAACATTTTTACATGCGGCGGCGGCTGGTTACATGTATTTTTCTTATTTTTGCAGAGTAACTTAAATAAGAACATAATAAACAACTGAAATAACAAGCATGCTGAAAACAAAAACCATAACATTGGCCGCCCTGCTGCTATGGGCCGGCGCCGCTGCCCATGCACAGACAAGGGGCAGGGCTGCCAAGGGCGCCAAGACGCAGATGACCGCCGAGCAGAAACGCGCCCGCGAAGCGTATGAGAGAATGTTGCCGGCCACGGCGCAGGTGACGTTCGTCGACAGCATGGTGGTCGACTCGGCCGACATTGCCGTCCGGATACCTCTCGGCCGCGAGTCGGGACGCATTGGCGCACCAGAGCGCCTCGAGCCAAGCGCAGGCGTGCAGGGCGGAACGGCCTACGTCAACGAGTTGGGCGACAGGATGTTCTACACCGTTGTCGACAGCGCGGGGCACCGCAAGCTGTACACGGCCGACAAGCTTGGCGGCCGCTGGACGGGCCACAGGCCTGTGGCCGGGCTTGGCGACGAGTTTGAAGAAGTGGACCGCCCGTACATGATGGCAGACGGCGTGACGCTCTACTTCGCGGGCAAAAGCAAGGACGGGCTTGGCGGATGGGACGTCTACGCCACACGCTACGACGCCGCCTCGGCCCGCTTCTACGAGCCTGAGAACATCGGCCTGCCTTACAACTCGGCCGCCGACGACTATTATTGCGTCATTGACGAGTTCAACAATCTCGGATGGCTGGCCACGTCGCGCCGGCAGCCGCAGGGCAAGGTATGCATATACACCTTTGTGCCAACCGACAGCCGCGCCACGTATGACGCCGAAGCTCTTGACGACGACGAGCTGGAAAGCCTGGCCGACATCCGAAACATCGGCGACACGCAGACCGACAAGGCCGTCGTACAGGCGGCCCTCGGCAGGCTTAAGAACCTGACGGCGGAAAGAAACGCCACAAAGGGAGGCGGCATGAGGTTTATTGTCAATGACAACACCGTCTACACGAGCACGGCCGACTTCAAGTCGCCCACAAACCGCGAACGCTTCGCCACCCTGCAACGCACGAAGGCCGAGGCCGACGGCATGGCCGAAAAGCTCGACGCCATGCGCCGCGAATACTCTTCGGCCGACGCCCGCACCCAACGGCGCACGGCCCCAATAATTGTAAAAGCCGAAAGGCAGCTCGAGAAACTGCGCGAATACATCCGCGAGGCGGAAAAGGAAATACGCAACACGGAGAACATGCTGATAAACAACGGAAGGTGAAAAGCGAAGAGCAGATAAAAGGGCATATCAAAATGTAGTAAACAGGAGTTAGACGCTTCGCGTCGGAGTTATAGGGAGTTAACGGACAAATGCCAAGTTGCCCAAAATTCAAGCTATTGTCAGTCGATACCGGGCGAGCACAGCGAGCCTGACTCCCGGTAACTCCTGTTAACTTCTTAATTTTGATAAACTCTCTTTCCACACTTCACTTTTCATGCATCTGTCTTAACAACTTTGACTCCTAAAATAATAAAACGACCTATGGAAAAAAGATATTTCGCAGAATCAGAACTGATAATCAACGGCGACGGCAGCGTGTTCCACCTTCATCTGAAGCCCTGCCAGCTGGCCGACAAGGTGATATTAGTAGGCGACCCCGGTCGCGTGGCCCTCGTTGCGTCACACTTCGACGCGAAAGAGTGCGAGGTTGAGAGCCGCGAGTTCCGCTCAGTCACAGGCACATACAATGGTAAGCGCATAACCGTTACCTCTACGGGCATAGGATGTGACAACATCGACATCGTGCTCAACGAGATGGACGCCTTGGCCAACATCGACTTTGCCACACGCACCGAGAACAGCACGCCGCGGCAACTCGAAATTGTGCGCATAGGCACATGCGGCGGACTGCAGCCCTTCACGCCTGAAGGCACGTTCGTCTGCTCGGTGAAGTCAGTCGGCTTCGACGGCCTGCTCAACTTCTACGAGGGGCGCAACGCCGTGTGCGACCTCGCCATGGAGCGCGCCCTGCTCAACCACCTTGGATGGACTGGTAACATCTGCGCACCTGCGCCTTACGTGGTTGACGCCGACGAGGAACTGGCCGGTCGCATAGCCGGCGATGACATGGTGCGCGGCGTGACCGTAGCCTGCGGCGGCTTCTTCGGGCCGCAAGGCAGACGGCTGCGCGTGCCCTTGGCCGACCCACGGCAGAACGAAAAGCTCGAGAGCTTCGAGTACGGCGGACTGAAGATAACAAACCTCGAGATGGAAAGCTCGGCCCTGGCAGGCCTGGCGCGCCTCATGGGCCACAAGGCCGTGACATGCTGCATGGTCATAGCCAACCGCCTGACTAAAAAGAGCGACACGGGATACAAGAGCCACATAGACGACCTGGTAAGGCTCGTGCTGGAAAGGATATGAGCCTAATGAAACGACTGCTTTTATCACTCGTCATCGCCATAGCCGCCACACAGGCGGCCTTCGCCCAATACGACTTCCTGCGGCCCGTAAAGGACTCGATACCCGGCGGCTACGACTTCTGGGTGTACACGCCGCAAGACTACTATTACTCGCTCGAGGCCACGCCCGTCGTCATCTTCCTGCACGGCAGGAGCCTGTGCGGGCGCAACCTATCGAGAGTGCGCCGCTACGGGCCGCTTGACGCCATCGTGAAGGGACGCCAGATTGAGGCTCTCGTGATAGTGCCGCAAAACACGGGCGGAGCATGGGATCCTGACAAGATCAACGACGTGCTCGAATGGACGAAGCGCCATTACGCCATGGACTCCACGCGTGTCTACGTAATGGGCATGAGCCTCGGCGGCTACGGCACGCTCGACTTCGCCGGAACCTACCCCGACAAGGTGGCGGCCGCAATGGCACTATGCGGCGGCACGACGCTTAACGACACCGAAGGCCTCGGCCGCCTGCCGCTGTGGATAATGCACGGCACGGCCGACCGCGCCGTGCCCATAAGCCAGTCGAAAGCCGTGGTAAAGAGCATGCAGCGCGACGGCCACGACAGCCGCCTGCGCTACACGTGGCTGCAGGGCGCCTCACACGGGGCGCTGGCCCGAGTTTTCTATATGCAGAAGACATACGAGTGGCTCTTCTCCCACTCGCTTACCGATAAGGGCAGGCCCGTAAACACCACCGTAGACATCGTAAAGGCCGACCTCTCCGACGCCTATGACGGCATGATAACCGGAGCGCCAGACCCCGAAGTCATTTACGACAAAAGCATTTACTGATTAAGAAGAAACAGACAAGTAAAAAGAATGAAAGACTTTGACACCTACATATTCGACCTCGACGGCACGCTGCTCTACACGCTCGACGACCTTACGGCGAGCGTCAACCATGCCATGAGGCAATGCGGATACGCCGAGCACACCGTCAGCGAAGTAAGGATGATGGTAGGCAACGGCATAAGGAAACTCATTGAAAGGGCCGTGCCCGAAGGCACAGGGTACGACGACGAGGAGAAGGCCTACGAAGCATTCATGGCACACTATCTTGAGCACGACCTCGACACCACCTGCCCCTACCCCGGCATAACCGCAATGCTGGGCGAACTGAAGCGCCGAGGAAAGAAGCTCGCCGTGGTGAGCAACAAGTACTGCGAGGCCACCGAGCGCCTCTGCCGCACGTTCTTCGCCGACAGCATAAGCGTAGCCATAGGCGAAAGCCCGAGAATACGCAAAAAGCCGGCGCCTGACACCGTCATGGAGGCCATGGCCCGCCTCGGCGCCGATAAGAAGTCGGCCGTCTACGTGGGCGACAGCGAGGTTGACATCGCCACGGCACGCAACTGCGGCATACCATGCATAAGCGTGCTGTGGGGCTTTAGGGACGAAGATTTCCTCAAGGCCTACGGAGGCACCTGTTTCATATCCCGCCCCGAAGAGATCCTCACAGGCTGTGGCTGTCAAGGTACTCCTGCACCTGGTTCTTGTAGCTCTCCGACACGGGAATGAACACGTCACCCACGACGATGCGCCCACGGTCGACCATCGACACCTTGGCCATATTGACAATGAACGAGCGGTGCACACGCATGAACTGAGGCGAAGGAAGGCAATCTTCCACACGCTTCATGTTGACAAGCGACAGGACAGGCTTGCGCGGAGCCTCGAAATATATCTTGACATAATCCTTCAGCCCCTCTATGTAAAGGATGTCGTCAAAGTCAAGACGGATGAGCTTATATTCGCTCTTGACGTAAACAAACCTGTCACGGGCGGCCGTCTTGCGCCGCTCGTTGGTTTCAAACCACTCTATAACCTTATTCACCGACGCCGCAAACCTGTCATAGCTGACCGGCTTTAGCAGATAATCGGCCGCGTCGACCTTGTACCCGTCGATTGCATAACGGTCGAAAGCCGTCGTAAAGATAATCCTCGTGTCCTTCGGCAACAGCGTGGCAAACTCAAGACCGCTCAATTCGGGCATCTGGATGTCAAGAAACAACAAGTCAACAGGCCTCTCACGCAGCTCCCTCATTGCCGTAACGGCGCTTTCATACACGCCGGCAAGCCTCAGCCCCGGCGTCTTGCTTACATAGCTCGCAAGCAGCTCGGCAGCCAGCGGCTCGTCATCGATTATTGCACAGCTTAGTATCATAAATCGTTATTTTTGAGTAATACACTTCTCCGTTTCCGCTTACGCCGCTATCCCATTGATACTTGCCGGCGTAAGCTATGTCAAGCCGCCTTGCCACCTGCTCAAGACCAATGCCGTGGCCGCTCCTGTCGGTATCGTTCTTGGGGAAATTACTGTTCCTTACATCACATACAATGCTTTCGCCGTCTGACTCTCGTGGATATACAGGGAGTAAGGAAGTAAGAAGTAAGAAACAAGAAACAAGATTTTCCGTAAAAAAAAGCACGGGCGGCTTTTCAGCCGCCCGTGCCTGCGCTTGTCATTTGACCCTGAACTTCACGAGGTTGCCGTGCTCCACGCTGAACGTGTCAGAATAGTGGAATATGCCCGTGCCCCGCCCCGTCGTCTGCGCCTGGCGCTGCACGCTGCAGGCCGCCATCGCGCTGACGCCGAGATACGCCCCGACGAGCGACAGGAGATAGATTAGGGTCTTGACGATGATTTTCAAAACATCCTTGTTCATACGCCTTGGTTAAGTGAGGGGTTCGTTAAACGCCGCCGCCCTGTTCCTCTTCCTCGCCGTCGTCATACTTGGCGTCGACGGCGGCCTTCTCGCTGGGCGCCACGAGGTCGGCCACGTTGATGAAGCGCGTGCCCTTGCGCAGCTCTTTCGACGTCAGGTTGTTGATGTCGCGGCCGCTGGGCAGGAAGCGCAGGTTTACGGCCGTGATGTTCTCGCTGACGTTGAAGTCCTCGAACTTGGCCGCGGGCCTCGACGAGATTGTGAGATAGAACGTGCCGAGGTCGCCTATGCCGACCTTGTAGCCCTGCATGAGCAGCTCGAGCAGACAGTCTTGCATCTTATACAGCACTCCCGCAATCTCGGCCCGGGTGAAGTTGGAGCCGTGCTCGGCTATGTGCTTTATGAACTGCTCGAAGGTGAGCGTCTTGATGTGTTTTGCGCGGGCGTACCACTGGCCGTTGTACGCGCTCGTGCGGCGGTTGTCCTGATAGAGGGCGTAAGGCAGTCCGCTGTTGGTTGTCTGTGCCATAATCCGGTTGTTTTTTAGTTAGACATAATGATTACCGCCGCAAAATTAACGCTATTATCCGGCGCCGCGGCACGTTGCGGCACGTTACGGCACGTTACGGCCGCTTATTCGGCCGAAAAGTTGCCGCCGTTGCGGAAAAATCGCTAACTTTGCGGTATGGATCACAATAACAAGTCGACAACCTACGGGCGCACGGAGCTGGCGCAGATGTACTTCCCGGGGCTCACGCCGGGCGCCGCGTGGCGCAAGCTGCGCTCGTGGATCGCCCTGTGCCGGCCGCTGGGCGCCGAGCTGCGGCGCCTGGGCTACGACGGCCGCCGGCGCACCTTCACCCCGGCCGAGGCGGCCGCCATATTCGCCTACATAGGCGAGCCGTAAGAGAGCCGCCCGCGAGCCCCGCCGCAGCGGCCGTGCCGCCCCGAGAGGACGGCGAAGACGGCCCGCACGGGCGGCCCGCGCCGCAGGCGGCCGCCGACAGAACCGATTAACACCCGCAACGCCATGAAGAAAAAATTACCCCCCTCGTTTAGATTTTTTAACATTCGCCGCCGCGCCCCGCGCGACATCACCCTTGCCGAGGCCGAGGCCATGGCCGCACCTTACGGCCTCGAGGACGACGTGCGCCGAGCCGTCGCCGATTTCGGGCTTACGCCGCGCGAGGCCCTCGAGGAATGGGACATCATCGCTTAAACATGCAATGAATAACGAACAATGAATAATCGGGGCATACGCCGTCATGCCGATTATTCATTGTTCATTGCCCATTATTCATTAAAAAGACGTTGCTTTAATTTTAGTTAACGTTTTTTTTTTTTTGTTCAGTGTTTTCTGCTTACATTTGCCGCCGTCTTACTTCTTGCTTCTTGTTTCTTACTTTCTTTGGAAATAGGGGTAATGAATTTTATATATATTATATAATAATATATATAAAGCCTAAAAGGCAAGTTCACCCCCTGCCGCAAAGAAAGTAAGAAGTAAGGAGGCAAGAAACAAGACGGGTTAAACGTAAAACTATGAATATGGAGAAAAACAATGACATCGAACAGCAGCGGCGCGCCGAAGCCGTGCGCCAGCTGGCAGGCTACCTCGGCCTGAGCGAGGAGCGCGTGCAGACCCTGCTGGGCACGCGCGTAAGGGGCACGGCCGAGTTCGCCCAGACGGGCGACTTCCACTTCACACCGTCAAGGGAAACGGGCCCGCGCCTCGAGCGCATCAAGACCACGCGCCAAGGCTCGACGCTGACCAAGACCCTGCGCGAGCAGCCGCGCCTGCGCATGACGCTGCTCTCCGCCCCGGGCAGCAGCGACCCCGAGGCCGACCTCGTAGAGGAGGCAAACGCCCTGCTGAAGGGCCTCAAGACGGCCAGGCGCCTGCCCCTGCGCGGGCGCACCGTGGCCGACGTAGAGGGCGTGCGCATACGCGCCGACACGGCCACGGCCTCGCTCAACGTCGAGCTGAGCGTGCCCCTGCAGAAGGGCGCCGACTACGTAACGGCCTTAGCCAACAAGATGAGCGTGGTGTTCAAGGCCGTGACGCTGAACAAAGACAAAATCAAAAAACTCGAACCTAAAAACACAACTGAAAAGAAATGATCTCGTACCAACGAACGTTGACGTCGCCCGTCGAGCCATGCACGCGCGAGGCCTTCACGCAGATACTCGTGAGCGACGTCGTAGTGAACAACTGCCGCAACGTCACCTCGCTGAGGGACATGGAGGAACATGCGAAGACCGACGACGAGCGCAGGCGCCTGCACGAGGCGCAGGCCAAGGTGAAGAAACAGCTGCCGGCCTTCCTCTTCATGGCCTCGTTCCCCTCGGGCCGCCGCAGGCAGAAGGACGCCGTGCTCAACGGCCTCGTAATGCTCGACTTCGACAACGTGGCCGACCCGCGCGCACTCTTCGGCACATGGCAGGCGGCCGGCTACGTTGAGCGGCTCGGCATACTGCTGGCCCACGTCACGCCCAGCGGGCGCGGACTGCGCCTCGTGGCCAAGGCCGACGCCCGGCGCGGCAACCTTGCCGACAACCAGCACTACATAGCCTCGCAGCTGGGCCTCGAGGCCGACGAGGCCTGCAAGGACGCAAGCCGCATAAGCTTCGCCTTCCCGTTAGATTACTTACTTTATGAAAACAAAGAACTATTTGAATATGACAACAAGGAATTTGACAGACAATATGGTGCAGAGTATCGCGGCGGCGACAGTAGTCCCCGTGCTGCTGATGGCGATAGGGACGGTCAGCCTGGCGGCGGCGCTGCCGGCGGCCCTGCTGGAGCTCCTGAAGAGGGTGCTGGACAAAGTGCTCGACAAGCTCGGCACGTAGAACTGGGCGCCGACGAGAACGGCGAGCCCGCCTTCCGCGGCGTGGCCTACAGGAAAATCGTAGACGAGTGGTGGCGGCAGCAGGGCGGGCGCCCCGTGGTGGGCGAGCGCAACCAGAAGCTGCACCGCCTGGCCGCCCACCTGCGCTACATCTGCGACAACTCGGCCGACGCCCTCATGCGCGTAATGCCGTCTTACGGCCTCTCGGAGGCCGAGATGCGCCAGCTCTGCGACAGCGCCGTGAAGCTGAAGATGTACGGCGGCAGGCCGAAGGCCCTCGTCAAGGTGCTCGAGGCCGTCGGCGTAACCGCCGACGAGGCGACCGAGGACGAGGCCGACGCCCGCAACCTCGAGGCCGACTACCGCGCGCGGCTCGACAAGCTCGTGCTGCCCCCGGCGCTGCGCGCCGTCATGTCGTTCGTGCCCGACGACATAAGGATAGGCGCACTGCTGGCCTCGCTGCCCATGATGTACACGCTGGCGAGCCGCGTCACGTTCAACCACTTCGACGGCTCGCCGACGCGCCTCTCGGGCATGACGTTCGTCATAGGCCCGGCCGCCTCGGGCAAGAGCTTCATACTCGCCTTAGACAAGCTGCTGATGGAGCCCGTCCGCATGGCCGACATGGCAGGCCGGCGCACCGAGCAGGAATACCGCGACTCGAAGGAGCTCAACAAGAACAAGCAGAAGCAGATGGAGAAGCCGCACCCCGTAATCCGCATTACGCCGATACAGATTTCAAACACCATGCTGGCGTTAAGGATGCGCGACGCCGTAGACGCGCAAGACCCCTCGCTCCACCTGCACGTCTACTCGTGCGAGGCCGAGCTGGCTACGGCCCTACGCGCGCAGAAGGGCGGCTCGTGGATAGAGAAGAATGACCTCTACTGCAAGTCGTTCCACAACGAGCTGTGGGGCATGGACTACGCCAACGACCAGGCCATCAACGGCGAGATACAGGTGAACCTCAACCTCGTGATAAGCGGCACGGAGGACGCCTTCGACCGCCTCATACCCACGAGCACCGTGCTGAGCGGACTGCCCACGCGCCTTATGTACTTCCAAATGCCCGCCGCCCACTACCGCATGATAGCCAAGGGCAAGAAGAAGATCAACACATCGGCCGAAACGCTGCTAAAGGACACGGCCTACTACCTCGACCAGACGCGGGGCCACGTCGACGCCACCCGGCTGACCGACCACATGTACCGCTGGTGCGAGCGCATAGCCAAGCGCGCCGAGATTGAGGACGACGAGGAGCTTGACGACCTGCGCAAGCGCACGGCCATCATAGGCGAGCGCGCCGGCGTGGCCTACGCCCTCGTGGCGCAGCGCGAGGCCTACGAGAAGGGCAAGCCGCTCGTAATGGACAAGGACGTGCTGGCCTTCGCCGAGTTCGTGGCCGACTACTGCCTGTACTCGCAGTACCGCAAGTTCGCCCAGCGCATGAAGGAGCAGAAGCAGCGCGTAGAAGAGGCCGCCGGCACGAAGCGGCAGCCCATGCTGCTGGTGTCGGTGTACAACGCCCTCAAGCAGACGTTCACCCTCGACGAGCTGGCCGCCGCACGCCCCGGCGTAAACCGCAACGCCCTGTACTCGAACATCAACAAGTGGAAGAAGAAGGGGCTGATAAAAGACGTTGAAAGCAAGAAATACAAGAAATTAATAACGAAAATCTAAAAAAAAGTCACACATGGAAAAGATAATGACAATACAGCACATCATGCCCGTAACCGAAAGGCAATACACCGATAAGTACGGGCAACTGCAGAACTTCGTATCTCGCGGCCTGCTGCTCTCCGACGGCATTGACTCCCTATATGCCGAGATAACAGGCGAGAACGCGCGGCGCACAGACCTAAAGGAAGGGCTGACGTGCAACTTCTCGTTCGGCATAATGAGCCGCCGCTGGGAAGACAAGAACCACCAGGAGCGCTACTCCAACGACATAACCATATACCGCATAGGCCTATGACACCACGGGGAATACGTAACAACAACCCGCTCAACATTCGCCGCGGCGCCTCGCAGTGGCAAGGGTTGAAGCGCAGGCAGACCGACAAGGACTTCTGCCAGTTCGTGACGGTGGCCTACGGATACCGCGCGGCCTTCCGCCTGATGAAGACTTACTACGAGAAATACGGCCTTACGAGCGCAGAGGACATAATAGCGCGGTGGGCGCCGCCGTCGGAGAACCGCACTCGTGAATACGTGGCCGCCGTTATGTACGACCTCGAGCGCAAGGGCTTCATCTACGACAGCCGACAGCTGCTGCCCGCCCCGTGGAGGGACAAGCCCCTGTGGTGCGCCTTCGTGCGGGCCATGCTGCGGCAGGAGTGCGGCGACAAGGCCGCCGACAGCCCCTACGCCGCCAACGACATATCGCAAGGCTACGACCTCGCGTTCGTCACTACTTCTTCATATATATAGTTAGTTAATCTTTAAGGTTTTCTTTCGGCGAGGGCCGCCCGTGAGGGTAGTCCTCGCATTTATTTTGCCAAAAATTTTTAATATCGGCTGCAAAGTGTTACTTTTGCACCGCAAATAATAGTTTTGCCGCAATAAATGTCCGTGAGGACATGCGGCGTATGTTTTTCATGTATGCGGGGCGCCCCAGTCCGGGAGCGCCCCCATGTTTTGCAAAATCTTGTTTCTTGTTTCTTACTTCTTACTTTCTTATGCCTCTTCGCGGCGTGCGTACACGATAAATAATGCCTGGCGGCATGGTCGATACATTCACTAAGCGTCCACTTGCGGCCGCCCGCAACGGCCGCAAGGGCCGGCAACAAGACGAGCGCGCAGAGAACGGCCATTTTCTTTCTTACCATATCATTACATTAATTAGCAGGGCAAAAGTAACAATAATCGCGCCGCCCGTAAAACAAAATGGATATATGCCGCCGGTTAGTAGAGGCATATACCCATTTTGTCGATATGATGATGTTGTTTTAACAGCCGTTTAACAAACTGCGGCCGGCTCCTGCTGCTCAGCCCAAGCTGTTAAGGCGGGCGATGTACTTGCCGAGGATGTCGAACTCTACGTTGACTATCGAGCCGGGCCTTATGTCACTGAAGTTGGTATGCTCGAAAGTGTATGGTATTATGGCCACGGTGAACGTGTCAGCGGTAGGCTCGCAGACGGTCAGCGACACGCCGTTGACTGTGACGCTGCCCTTGTCGACGGTGAAATAACCGCGGCGCGCCATATCCTTGTCGTAACGGTGCCTGAAGGTGAAATAGGTGCTGCCGTCGGCGTCGCGCATGCTTACACACTCGGCCGTCATGTCGACGTGGCCCTGCACGATGTGGCCGTCAAGGCGGCCGTTCATCTGCATCGAGCGCTCTACGTTGACCCTATCGCCCGCCTTAAGCAGGCCGAGGTTCGAGCGTTCGAGGGTTTCCTTCATGGCCGTCACGGTGTAACACCCGTCGCCCTTGCGCACCACGGTCAGGCAAACGCCGTTGTGTGCCACGCTCTGGTCTATCTTCAGCTCGTCGGCAAACGAGCACTTCAACGTCAGGTCGACGTTGCCCTTGTCTTTCTCAACCGCCGTTACGACGGCGGTTTCTTCTACTATTCCGGAAAACATGGTTGATGATCGTATTGTTTTTATCGACATAAAAAATGCCAAAACGCCGGACTTTCCGTCCCTTCGGCCGCGGCCGTGCGTTTTTGGCACAGGATGATTATCAATTGGAAAAGACCGTACCGGTGATGTGATGAAAACTCCGAGCTATATAAGATTTGAGAGCTCTCCGCCTTTGTAATCCACCGGCTTTACAGCTATGCCTTGCGGCATCGTGGCCCGCCATTAGCAAGAGAAGTCATCTCGGTTTTCGTTTTTTAATTGATGAGTATCCCGATCGAACCGAGTACGGTCTGTTTTTTCTTTTCTTATGGTGCAAATATAGGGATATTATCCCAATCGTCCAAATATTTTCACCCAAATTAACTGCGGCAAAGGCAAAACGCACGATGCGCAAGGCAAGACACGACGCGTCATTGGCTGTATAACACATTCACAACATGCATATAACCGTTTGACAATCAACACATTACAAAACGTCACCTTTTACATCGCAAGAGACGGCCTTTCAGACGGCGAAAGGATACCTTTTACATCCTAAAACAATATCTTTTATTTAAGCAGACGAGTGACAAGCAGACAAGCAAACAAGTAACCAGTAGACAAGTGACAAAGCAAATCTCCTTGTCTGCTCGTCTGCTTGTCACTCGTCTGCTTAAATAAAAAATATGTCCTAATGTCGCCACGTTTCAAAAATAAAATGTAATTTTGCGGACAAAAAACAGCTCTAAATGAAAAAGTCTGGCTCAAAGAAATTCGTCATCCCGGCAGCGGCGTGCCTTGCCGTAATATTGTTCTTATGCTATTACTTCTTCTTCACGGCCATGACCCGCGGCGAAGGCAGCCGCTACGTCTACATCGACGAAGACGACAACATCGACTCCGTTTACGCCCAACTCGACACGATGTCAAGAAGCCACGCCCTGGCGGGCTTCAAGACGCTGACGAGGCACAGCTCCTACGCCGAGCACATACGCACGGGCCGATACGAGATAAGGCAGGGCGAGGGTGCCTTCACCGTGTTCAGGAAGCTGAAGAACGGCCTGCAGGCCTCCGTTAGGCTCACCATACCGAGCGTGCGCACGGCCGACAAGCTGGCCGGGGCATTGTCGAGAAAGCTGATGGCCGACAGCGCCTCGATATACGAGAAGCTTACCGACACGGCCACATGCAGGAAATACGGATACACGCCGGAAACGATGTTGTGCATGTTCATACCCAACACCTACGAGGTGTACTGGAACACGTCGGTAGACAAGCTGCTCGACAAGATGAATTCTGAAAGCAAGAAGTTCTGGAACTTCGAGCGCACACAGAAGGCCGAGGCCATGGGCCTAACCAAGGAAGAGGTGATTACACTGGCAAGCATAGTGGACGAGGAAACGGCCGTAGACGCCGAGAAGCCGATGGTAGCTGGAATGTACTACAACCGCCTGAAGGCAAATATGCCCCTGCAGGCCGACCCCACCATCAAGTTCGCCCTAAAGGACTTCGACATACGGCGCATTTACCACAAAATGCTCACGGTCAACAGCCCGTACAACACTTACAGGAACACGGGCCTGCCCCCGGGGCCGATAAGGATACCGTCGGTGGCCGGCATTGACGCCGTGCTCAACCACGTACACCATAATTATATATATATGTGCGCCAAGGAGGACTTCAGCGGCACCCACAACTTTGCCGAAACCTACGAGGAGCACCTGCAGAACGCAGCGAAATACTCCGACGCACTAAATAAGAGAGGAATTGAATAAAAGCAGACAAGTGACGAGCAAACAAGCAGACGAGCGGACAAGTGACAAGGCTAATCTCCTTGTCTGCTTGTTACCATGAACTGGTCTGCTAAAAAAATAAAGATATGACCGCAGAAAATAACAACATCGAAGAGAAGAGAAGCCTCAGCTTCGTAGAGCAAATGGTTGAGAAGGACCTTGCCGACGGCAAGAACGCCGGACGCATACAGACGCGCTTCCCGCCCGAGCCTAACGGTTACCTGCACATAGGCCACGCAAAGGCCATCTGCATGGACTTCGGCGTGGCCGACAACTACGGCGGAACGTGCAACCTGCGCTTCGACGACACCAACCCCAGCAAGGAGGACACCGAATACGTGGACTCGATACTGAACGACATAAAATGGCTCGGGTTCCACTGGGCCAACGTTTACTACGCTTCAGACTACTTCCAGCAGCTGTGGGACTTCGCCGAGTGGATGATAAAGCAGGGCAAGGCTTACGTTGACGAGCAGACGAGCGAGCAGATAGCCGAGCAGAAGGGCACGCCCACGCAGCCCGGCACGCCGTCGCCCTACCGCGACCGACCCGTGGAGGAAAGCCTCGAGCTGTTCCACAAGATGAACACTCCCGAGGCCGAGGAAGGCTCGATGGTGTTGCGCGCCAAGCTTGACATGGCCAACCCCAACATGCACTTCCGCGACCCTATCATGTACCGCATAATACACACGCCGCACCACCGCACGGGAACCAAGTGGCACGCCTACCCGATGTATGACTTCGCCCACGGGCAGAGCGACTACTTCGAGGGCGTTACCCACTCGATATGCACGCTTGAGTTCGTGCCCCACCGCCCGCTTTACGACAAGTTCATAGACGAACTGAAGACATACAAGGGCGAGGGCGACAACCTTGACGACTTCCGCCCGAGGCAGATAGAGTTCAACCGCCTCAACCTTACCTACACCGTGATGAGCAAGCGCAAGCTGCACGCGCTGGTGGACGAAGGCAAGGTGAACGGATGGGACGACCCTCGCATGCCGACGATATGCGGCATGCGCCGGCGAGGATACTCGCCCGAGAGCATTAAGAACTTCATAAGGAGCATCGGCTACACCAAGTTCGACGCACTGAACGACGTGGCCCTGCTCGAGGCCGCCGTGCGCGACGACCTGAACAAGCGCGCCATAAGGGTGTCGGCAGTGCTCAACCCCGTGAAGCTCGTCATCACGAACTATCCCGACGGGCAGACCGAGGAGATGGAGGCCGTCAACAATCCCGAGAACGAGGCCGACGGAACGCACACCATCACGTTCGGCAAGAACCTGTGGATTGAGCGCGACGACTTCATGGAAGACGCGCCCAAGAAGTTCTTCCGCATGTCGCCGGGACGCGAGGTGCGCCTGAAGAACGCCTACATCGTGAAGTGCACCGGCTGCACGAAGGACGCCGAGGGCAACATCATAGAGATACAGGCCGAATATGACCCGACGAGCAAGAGCGGCATGGAAGGAGCCAACCGCAAGGTGAAGGGCACGCTCCACTGGGTAAGCGCCGACCACTGCAAGAAGGCCGAGGTGAGGATTTACGACCGCCTGTTCAACGTTGAGAACCCGTCGGCCGACGACCGCGACTTCAGGGAGCTGCTCAACCCTGACTCACTGACCGTTATCAGCGACTGCTACGTTGAGGACTACGCCGCCGCCATGAAGCCCGGCGACTACCTGCAGTTCCAGCGCATAGGCTACTTCATGGCCGACCTTGACTCGACTGAGGCCCGCCCCGTTTACAACAAGACGGTCGGCCTGAAAGACACTTGGTCGAAAATCAACAAAGGGTAAAACCGGACAAATGTCATACAACTCTGAGGATTATTTCCTTTCAAATGACTTCAAGGCGATACTAAGGAAGTTCGAGAGTGCCGGGGACGACGAAGCCTTCGCCGTCCTCGACACCGACGAGCTTGTAGACGTTGCCGAATATTATTACAACAACGGCAAGGCCGATAAGTCCGAATACGTCATAGAGAAGACCCTGGCGATGTATCCCGGCAGCACGGCGCCGCTGCTCTTCAAGGCCAGGCTGGCCCTGATGGAGGGCAAGGACGTCGGCACAGCCGAATACTACGCTGAACAAATCGAGGACAAGTCAGACCCCGAATATTTCTACATGAAGGCCGAGATAATGCTCGCCCGCAACGACGCCGACGCCGCCGACGCGTATCTTGAGGAAAAGTTCGGCGAGGCCGACGATGACGACAAGGACTATTTCGCCGTGGACTCCGCCGCGCTCTTCATCGACTACAACGCCGTAGGCAAGGCCGAGAAGTGGCTGGGACGCTCGGCCGACAAGGAGTCGGTGGACTATAAGGAACAGGCGGCGAGGATATTCATGGAAAAGGGCGACTACGAGAACAGCAAGAAGCTGTTCAACGAGCTGATTGACCACGACCCGTTCTCTACGCAATACTGGAACCTGTTGGCCTCGTCGCAGTTTTTCAGCAACAACATCGAGGACTCCATACAGAGCAGCGAGTATTCCATAGCCATCAACCCGCAGAATACAGCGGCCCTGCTCAACAAGGCCAACGGGCTTTACAATCTCGGCAACTACGGCGAGGCCCTGAAATATTACCTAAGGTACAACAGCCTGTGCCCCGACGACGAGAACGGCGAAATGCTCGTAGGCTTCTGCTACATGCTGCTTGAAGACTACGGCAACGCCATCACTCACCTCAAGAAGGCCGAGGAGCTGTCAGCCCCGCAATCGCCCGCCCTCGTCGACGTCTACAAGGACATGGCGTTCGCCTACTGCCGCCTGGGACGCATCGACGACTGCATGGCCGTGCTCGACAAGGCCGACGCCATAAGCGGCGACCATGACGAGCTGCTCGTCTACCGCGGCAACATGCTGCTCGGCAGCGGGCGGCTGGAAGAGGCCAAGAAATACTTCATGCAGGCCATACGCAGCTCGGGCTATTCGCCGGCGATATTCATGAAGATTGCGATAACCATCTTCGAAAGCGGCAACCCCGAGCTGGCTTATAAGATGTTCTGCACGCTGTACGCCAACTACCCCGACTGGACCGAGGGCTACGCCCATTACGCCGCATGCTGCTACGACTTGGGCAAGACCGACGAGTTTCCCGACGCCCTGAAGCAGGCCGCGGCCTGCTCGCCGCAAGAAACGAAAATGCTGCTCGGCAAGCTTTTCCCCGACGGCATGGAGCCGAAAGACTACTATGATTACATCGTCAGGAACAATAAGGGAAAGCTGCCGCCCCTTTGACGAACGATAAAAGGGGGGGATCAAAAATTAAGAAGTTAACGGGAGTTAGACGCTTCGCGTCGGAGTTATAGGGAGTTAACGGACAAATGCCAAGTTGCTGTAATTCAAGCTATTGTCAGTTAACTCCTGGCGAGCAAAGCGAGCCTAACTCCCGTTAACTCCTGCTAACTCCTTAATCTTAATACCCCCTCTTCATATAATCCACTGAAAAGCTCCTACTTTTTCTTCTTCACGCCCTTGTATATCAGGAAGCCCACTATCAGCACCGCCAGGGCCAACAGCACGTAGCCTATCTCGTGGCTGTACTTCGTGGCTTCAAGGTAGACGTCGTTGGTGGTCTTCAGGCCCGAGTAACGGTAAATAAGGTAGCCGATCAGCGCCAGCACGCTGTTCCACACGCCCGCTCCGAGCGTGGTGTACAGCAGGAAGTGGTCGAGCCTCATGTTGGCCAACCCCGCCGGTATGCTTATCAGCTGGCGTATGGCCGGTATCAGTCGGCCGAAGAAGGTCGATGCGGCCCCGTGGTCGCGGAAATACTGCTCGGCCCGCTCTACGCTCTCACGGTCGATAAGGCACATGTGGCCTATGCGGCTGTCGGCGAACCTGTAGACGATAGGCCGCCCCAGCCAACGCGCCAGGTAATAGTTGAACAGGGCGCCTATGTCGGCCCCTATCGTTGCGAACACCACTACGAGGAAGATGTTCATGCCGCTCGCGGGGTCCATGGCCTTCCATGCGGCGGGCGGAACGACTACTTCCGAAGGGAACGGGATGAAAGAGCTCTCGATGGCCATGAACACCGTCACGACCCAATAGTTAAGGTTGTCTAACACCCATCTGAACAATTCTGCTGAATCCATTTGACTTTTTATAATTATAAAACACTCTTAATCATCGGTAAAGACCGTGCAAAGGTACGTAGATATCGCGTAAGCGGCAAGAAACGCCCCGACAAAAACACGAAATACGCCGAAACTCCCTCCCCGCGGTCCTGCGTCAGAACCGGCGCAGCTCCTCGTAAATCCTCTGCACGGGCAGTCCCATCACGTTGAAGTAGCTGCCGCTTATCGACGTCACGCCGACGTAGCCTATCCACTCCTGTATGCCGTAAGCTCCGGCCTTGTCAAGAGGCCTGTACTTGTCGACATAATAATTTATCTCCTCGTCGGACAGCTCCCTGAACGTGACGTCGGTCACCACCGAGAAGCACCTCTGCCTGTCCGCGGCCGTCAGGCACACGCCCGTCACCACGTGGTGGGTCATGCCGCTCAGCATGCGCAACATGCGCCTTGCGTCGTCAAGGTCCTTCGGCTTGCCGAGCACCTCGCCTCCCAATACCACCACCGTGTCGGCCGTCAGCACTACGGCGCCGCCGCCGAGCTGGTCCTTATAGGCCCCGGCCTTCTCGCGGGCCACGTATCCGGCCACGTCCATCACGGGCAGGCCTGCGGGGTAAGCCTCGCTCACGCCCTTGACCACCCTCACCTCGAAGTCAACATCCAAGCCCGCCAGCAGCTCCCTGCGGCGGGGGCTGTTGCTGGCCAGGATGATATGATAATCCTTTTCCATCATGATAAAGTTTATTTCTTAAAGTCACCAACCGAACGCGTCCTGGGCGCCGAGCCACAGGCCCTTGGCGCGGAGCACCTGCTCTACGACGTCGCGCACGCAGCCGCAGCCGCCCTTGTAGCGGCTGACGTAGTGGCTCACGGCCCTTATGTCGCCGCAGGCGTCGGCCGGGCAGCAGGGGCAGCCGCAACGCCTCATCACCTCGTAGTCGGGGATGTCGTCGCCCATGTAGAGCACCTCGTCGTCCTTCAGGCCGTACTTGGCCAAGAGGCGTTCGTAGTCCCTTATCTTCACCGAGCTTCCCATGACGACGTCCTCCACCCCCAGGCGCCCGCACCTTAGTCTTACGGCCTCGTCGGTGCCGCCCGTCAGGACGGCTATCCTCAGCCCGCGCCTCGACGCCAGCTGCAGGGCGTATCCATCCTTGATGTTCACCGTGCGCATGGGTTCGCCCGAGGGGTGCAGCGGCACGGTGTCGCGGCTCATCACGCCGTCCATGTCGAACACGGCCATCCGTATCTTCGTCAAGTCATAATTAATCATATCGTCGTTATTATTATTAAGCAGACAAGCAGTCAGTAACAAGCAGACAAGGAGATTTGCCTTGTTACTTGTCTACCGGTCTGCTTGTCACTCGTCTGCTTGTTACTGACTGCTTGTCTGCTCGTCACTTGTCTGCTCGTCCGCTTTCGCCGCCGCGTTATGTATGCTCTCGCTCATGGCGTCGTAAATCCGCCTTAGGTCGGGACGCCCGGCGAGCAGGGCCGACTGGGCGCCTATCACGCCGGCGTCATAGCGCACGGCGGGGCCCGTCTGGGCCTCGCGCGGCGACATGTAGTGCACCTTGCGCGCCGTTTCGTCGATGAGCGGCAGCATTACGTCGAAGGGTATGCCGCACTGCTCCAGTATCTCGGCCGCCATCCCGTAGCAGCGGTTGGCGAAGTTGCAGGCGAAGACGGCCGCCAGGTGCAGGTGCAGGCGCTCCTCCGAGCCGAGGCGGTACACCCTACCGCTTATCCCGCGCGCAAGGGCCTCGGCCGTGCCGAGGGCCTCGTTGTCGCTGCCCTCCACGAAGCACGGTATGCCGCCGAAGTCGAGCGGCCTCTCCCTCGAGAACGTCTGCATGGGGTAAAGCACGCCGTAATGCACGGCCAGCCCCTCGAACACGCCCATCGGCAGGCTGCCCGCCGTGTGCAGGAACACCTTGTCCTCGCGCCCCTTGCAGAGCCGCGGCAGCACGCCGGACACGGCGCCGTCCTTCAGCGCCACTATGTAGACGTCGGCCTCGGCGGTCACCCGCCCCAGGTCGTCGGTGGCCCCGCAGTCCAGGGCCGCGGCCAGCCTTGCAGCCGAGCGCATCGTGCGGCTGTACACCTGCACCACGTCGCCTCCCGCCCGGGCCAGCGCCGGCGCCAGGCTCGAGGCGGCGTTGCCCGCTCCTATCATAGCTATCCTCATGACGTCAGAACCCGTTGATGTGCACGTTCTCCCACTTCAGGCCGTCGCCCCCGCGCGGCGTGCCGTCGTCGCCCCCGGCCTTGCGGCCGAAGCCCACCACGCACAGCACGCCGAGCTCCGGCGGGAGGCCCAGCACGCCCCTTACGACGTCGGCCGCGGCCGTGCCGTCAGACAGGCCCCTGCCCCTGATCTGGGCCCAGCACGAGCCCAGGCCGAGGGCCTCGGCCTGCAGCTGCATCGACCATGCGGCTATCGAGCAATCCTCTATCCAGCAGTCGTCTGCCGTAGCGTCGGCCGCCACCACCACGGCCACGGCCGCTCCCTTGAGGAACTGCGCCCCCGTGTCCTTGGCGTCGGCCAGCTGTGCAAGCAGCAGCGCGTCGTCAACCACCGTAAAGTGCCACGCGCGCTTCGAGCGCGACGTGGGCGACAGCAGCGCCGCCTCGAGTATCAGCCTTACGTCGTCGGCGCCGATCTCGCCGCCGGCGAACCGCCGGCAGCTGCGCCGCCTGCCGAGCAGGCCGTTGAATCCGTCCATAAACATTATATTTTAAAATATCCGCAAAGAGCCAAGTAATTATCGGGAGTTACCACTCGCTACGCTCGTTCAAGGAGTTAACCGACATTACCCACAGAAGCCATTGTCAGTTAACTCCGGGCGGGCACGGCGAGCCTAACTCCCGTTTACTCCTGCTAACTTCTTAATCCTGATACACCCCACAACCGTATAACCCCTTAAATACCGCCGCAAAGGTATGCAATAATAGCCAAAAACACAAGGGCGTGGCGTTTTTTATAAAAGATTTATTATTTTTGCCGCATGAACGGTATCAGCGTAGCCATAATAACACGCAGCGACGAGCTGCCGCCGCAGGCCGCCGCGGGCCCATTCTTCCACGGCGCAGCCCTGTTCAGGGCTCTCGAGGCCGACCCCCGGCAGCGGCCCTACATGGCCGTGGCCCGCGGCGGGGGGCGCGTCGTGGCCCACATGCTCGTGGCCCTGAGGCGCCGCGGCTCGCTGCTGCCGCCGTGCCTCTTCGCCCAAGGGCGCATCTACGGCGAGGGCTGCTACGCCCCGGGGTGCGACCGCGAGGAGCTCTTCGGCCTCATGCTGCGCGCCGTCGTCGGCAGGCTGCGGCGCCGGCTGTGCCTCTACGTTGAGTTCAGCGACCAGAGCGCCAAGATGTTCGGCTACGGCAGGCTGCGCTCGTGCGGCTTCTTTCCCGTGCACTGGATGGAGATTCACAACTCGCTGCACAGCCGCCACCCCGCCCTGCGCCTCACGGCGCCCATGCGCGCCCTGCTCTCGAGGGCCCGGCGGGCGGGCCTCGAGGGGCGCCCGGCGTCGGCCGACGCCGACTATGACGAGTTCCTGTCCATGGCCCGCGGCCACGCCCGGCTCAGGCTGGGGCGCTTCGTGCCCGGGGGGCGCTTCTTCCGACAGCTGCGCGACGCCGGCTGCTGCCGCCTCTTCGTGGTGACGGCCGCTGGGGGGCGCACCGTCGGCGGCAGCCTCTGCGTTTACTCCGGCGCCGACTGCCACCTGTGGTACCTCGCCTCAAGGCCCGGCCTACACATGAGGCGCGCCGCCGCCGTGGCCGTGTGGACGGCCGCGGCCGACGCCTACGCGCGCGGCTGCGCCCACGTGCGCTTCATGGACGTGGGCCTGCCCTTCAGGCGCAACCGCCTGCGCGACTTCATCCTCGGCTTCGGCGGCAAGCCCGTCGGCACTTACCGCTGGTTCTGCTGCACCATCGGATGGGTCAACAGGATTCTCTCGTGGATATACAGGGAGTAAGGAAGCAAGAAAGGTTATATTTACAGACAACGGAACGTTTTTGTTCATACGCACTCTTGGCGTATGAAGATGGCGCGTCTTCTTTATATTTTACCCCTTTGACAGAATTATTTGTACACTTTAAAAGCGGACACTTTCGTTTTGTTATGTTTCGGCTGCTTTTATTTACGAATTTCACTGGCTTCTGGCACATTTGCAAGAGGTATCCTCTTACAGCGTGAAAGGTCGCATTTCCAAAGACATAAAGCCATGTCTTGAAGGCTGAAAGGCCGTCGTTTAAAACCGTAATCATAGCCATGACACAAAAATAACGTCTGTCCGGTATAAAAGTTATTTACTTGCAAACATTTTAAACAGCCACCGTAGGGACATAATTTATTATGTCCGCACGTTCTGTAAAGAACGTTTTTATGTGCAAAATCAAATAAATATGCCTCTTCGCAGCGTGGGGACACGATAAATAATGTCCCCACGGCGGTCGCCCTCTTATGCGGGGGCGGCGTCAAGACGCAAGGTTAGGCCTCGGCGCATATAATAAATCAGGCCGGCGCCCGTTATATACGAAATGGCAAGAATACGTTTTATGACAACCATAGCCCTGCTCCTGGCGGCCGCGGCGGCCGCGGCGCAGGGCTTCACCCTGCAGGGCAAGGTGACCGACGGGGCGCAGAACCCCATCGAACTGGCCACGGTGGCCGTGGCAGCGCAGGGGCGCATGACGATGACCAACCTTAAGGGCGAATACTCGCTGCGGCTGCAGTCGGCCGACAGCGTGGTGGTGAGGTTCTCGATGTTGGGCTACAAGACTAAGACGCGCGTGCTGAGGAACCCGCGCGGCAGGCTGACCCTGCTCGTGCAGCTGCACGAGGACAACATGCTGGCGGGCGTGACCGTGACGGAGCAGAAGCGCCAGATGGGCACGGCGCAGCAACTCGACGCCAAGGACATGGCCGGCGCCCCGGGCATAACGGGCAACGCCGTAGAGGAGATGATACAGGCGCAGGCGGGCGTGTCGACCCACAGCGAGCTGTCGTCGCAATACAACGTGCGCGGCGGCAGCTTCGACGAGAACAGCGTCTACATAAACGGCGTGGAGGTGTACCGCCCGCTGCTGGTGCGCAGCGGGCAGCAGGAGGGCCTGTCGGTAATCAACCAGGACATGGTTGAGTCGGTGAGCTTCTCAACGGGCGGCTTCGAGGCGAAGTACGGCGACAAGATGTCGTCGGTGCTCGACATAAGGTACAAGAGGCCGAAGAGGTTCGAGGCCAAGGCGCAGGCCAGCCTGCTGGGGGCCAGCGCGTACGTGGGCTTCAGCACGAAGAGGCTGTCGTGGAGCAACGGCATAAGGTATAAGACGAACGCCTACCTGCTGGGTACGCTCGAAACGAAGGGCGAATACCGCCCGGCGTTCCTCGACTACCAGACGCACCTCGTGTACGAGCCGACGAGGAACTGGAGGATTGAGCTGATGGGCGACGTGGCCGACAACCGTTACGACTTCGCGCCCGAGGACAGGGAGACGAAGTTCGGCACGATGGAGAACGTGAAGGCCTTCCGCGTGTACTTCGACGGGCAGGAGAGGGACGTCTTCCGCACCTACTTCGGCTCGATAGGCATCACCCGTCGCCTGGGCGCCAAGACGGAGCTGACGCTGGGCGCCGCCGCCTTCCACACGGACGAGAGGGAAACGTACGACATACAGGGCCAATACTGGCTGACGCAGACCGAAACGAGCGAGAACCTCGGCGTGGGCACCTACATGGAGCACGCCCGCAACTACCTTAAGGCCACCGTCAAGAGCGTGAGGCTGACGCTGAGCCACAAGGCCAAGGGCCACGACCTGCTGGCGGGCCTGGCCTACAGGGCAGAGCGCATCAGGGAGAACAGCAAGGAGTACGAGATGCGCGACTCGAGCGGCTACAGCATGCCCCACACGGGCGAGGACCTTTACATGATCTACTCGTTCAACGCGCGCAACTCGCTCGACGCCGACCGCATAGAGGCCTTCGCGCAGGACACGTGGCGCTTCGCGAGCAAGGGCGGGCGCACGTTCTTCACGCTGAACTACGGCGTGCGTTTCAGCCGCTGGAGCTACAACGGCGAGAGCATAGTAAGCCCGCGCGTGGCGCTGGGCGTGGTGCCGGCGTTCAACCACGACGTAACCCTGCGCCTGGCCACGGGCGTATACTACCAGGCGCCCTTCTTCAAAGAGCTGCGCGACACGGCCACCGTGGGCGGCGTGACGCGCGCCACGCTCAGGCGCGACGTCAAGAGCCAGCGCTCGATACACTTCATAGCGGGCTTCGACTACCGCTTCAAGATGAACGACAGGCCTTACAAGTTCACGGCCGAGGCCTACTACAAGGCGCTGTCGAACATCGTGCCCTACACCGTTGACAACGTAAAGATAGTCTACGACGCCAGCCAGCAGTGCAGCGGCCACGCCATGGGACTCGACATGAAGCTCTACGGCGAGTTCGTGCCGGGCACCGACTCGTGGGTCAGCCTGTCGGTGATGAACACGCGCATCAACATCAACGGCAAGAGCATACCACTGCCCACGGACCAGCGATACTCACTCAACCTGTACTTCACCGACTACTTTCCCGGCACGACGCGCTGGCGCATGTCGCTGCGACTGGCCTTCGCCGACGGACTGCCCTTCGGCGCGCCCCACCGCAGCCTCGACACCATGCCCTTCCGCGCCCCGGCCTACAAGCGCGCCGACATAGGCATGAGCTACCGCCTGCTGGACAACGACAAGCGCAGCCGCAAGTCGCCCTTCCGCAACATCTGGCTCGGCGTCGACTGCCTCAACCTGCTCGGCATAAACAACGTCAACTCTTACTACTGGATAACCGACGTGACCAACCAGCAGTATGCCGTGCCCAACTATCTTACGGGCAGGCAAATAAACGTGAGGGCCACGTTCGAGTTCTGACAGGTTGTTTGGGGGTTTGCGGTTATGCGGTCGTGAGGTTTTAAGGTTATACGGTTCTAATACCGTAAGCCACACAACCCCATAACCCAATAACCGCATAACCATAGAACCGCATAACCGTAAAACAAAAAAATATGAACAAGAAACTACTTACAAACGCAATGGCGCTGCTCGCCGCCATGGCAGCGACGGCGCAAAAGTCGTTCGACGTGACCGTCGTGAACGACTGCCTGAAGGCGAAAAACAACGTACCCGTGGTGATTAAGCTTGACGGCCGGGGAGTCGACGCCAAGTCGGCGCTCGTGACCGACGGCGGCAGGGAGATAGCCTGCCAGATGGACGACCTCGACCAGGACGGGCGCTACGACGAACTGTGCTTCATGACCGACGTTAACGGCAAGTCGTCGAAGACGCTCAACGTAACCCTCTACGCCGACGGCACACCAAGGATCTACGAGCCGCAGGTGTACGTGGAAATGCTGCTGAGCAACAAGAAAATCAAGCAGCAGAACAAGCAGAACCTTTACATCTCGGAGCTGACCGTCGACAACGGCACCAACCCCTACTGGCAGCTGCACCACCACGGGGCCGCCTTCGAGAACGACATGGTGGCCTACCGCATCTACTTCGACCACAGGCAGACAGTAGACATCTACGGCAAGTACCGCAAGGGACTGGAGCTGAGGCAGACGCAGTTCTACCCCGACAGCACGCAGAAGGCCGCCGGCTACGGCGACGACGTGCTCTGGGTGGGCTCGACGCTCGGACTGGGCACCATGCGCGGATGGGACGGCAGGCAGCCGACCATGCTCGAGGACGTAGACCGGCGCAGCCAAAGGATAATAGCACGCGGCCCCGTGCGCACCATCGTCGAGGTTGAGGACAAGGGCTGGAGGCAGATGAGGCTGGGCGGCAAGACGGCGCAGGCCGCCGTGGCCGGCGACCGGAGGACGGCCCCCGTTGACATGACAACGCTATACACCCTCTACGCAGGCCGCCGCGAGTGCAGCGTAGACGTAAGGTTCAGCAGGCCCGTGCCCGACCTGCGCTTCGCCACGGGCATGATAAACGTCAAAAACTCGACCGAGTTCTCCGACGGCGAAGGGTTGCGCGGCTGCTGGGGCACCGACTGGCCCGTGTCGGCCAAGGACAGCGCCGGACACAAGCGCGAAACCGTAGGCCTGGGCATATGCATACCCAAGGAATACATCGAGAGCGAACGGCCCGCCGACAAGCACAACTACGCCTACGTAATCAAGACCGACACCGACCGCCTGCACTACATGATAACCTTCGGCAGCGACAACGAGAGCTTCGGCTACCACAGCGACGAGGAGTGGTACGCATACCTGAAGGAGTGGAAGGACGACATATCACACCCCGTGACAATAAGGGAGGAATAACCCTTACGCACACCACGAAAAAAAACGGCGGCTGGCATGGTAAACGTTTACCATGCCAGCCGCTTTCGTTTCATTAAGAAGTTAGCAGGAGTTAACGGGAGTTAGACGCTTCGCGTCGGAGTTAGCAGGAGTTAACGGGAGTTAGACGCTTCGCGTCGGAGTTATCGGGAGTTAACGGACAAATGCCAAGTTGCTGTAATTCAAGCTATCGTCCGTTAACTCCCGTTTACTACATTCTGAATCACTCCCACTCGATCGTCGAAGGCGGCTTTGACGAGATGTCATAGCATACGCGGTTGACGCCCTTCACCTTGTTTATTATCTCGTTAGACACCTTTGCCATGAAGTCGTAAGGCAGGTGGGCCCAGTCGGCGGTCATGGCGTCGGTGCTGGTCACGGCGCGCAAGGCTACGGGATGCTCGTAAGTGCGCTCGTCGCCCATCACTCCGACGCTGCGGATGGTGGAGAGAAGCACCGTGCCGGCCTGCCATACCTTATCATATAATGACTCGCCGTCCTCACAGACGTAGTTGTGCATATTCTCGATGTAGATGTCGTCAGCGTCTTGCAGTATGCGGACTTTCTCGCGCGTTATGTCGCCGAGTATGCGCACGGCCAGGCCAGGACCGGGGAACGGATGGCGTTTGATAAGGCGCTCGGGCATGCCGAGCTGGTAGCCGACGCGGCGCACCTCGTCCTTGAACAGCCACTTCAGCGGCTCGCAGAGCTGCAAGTGCATCTCCTTGGGCAGTCCGCCGACGTTGTGATGACTCTTTATCACCATGCCCGTAATGCTAAGGCTCTCAATGCGGTCAGGGTAAATAGTGCCCTGCGCCAGCCACTTGGCGTCGGTTATCTTCTTCGCCTCGGCGTTGAACACCTCTACGAAGTCGCGGCCTATTATCTTGCGCTTCTGCTCGGGGTCGGTGACGCCTTCCAAGTCCTTGAAGAACTTGTCGCTGGCGTCAACGCCGATGACGTTAAGCCCGAGGCCCTTGTAAGCGTCCATTACCTTCCGGAACTCGTTCTTGCGCAACATTCCGTGGTCTACGAAGATACACGTAAGGTTAGAGCCGATGGCGCGGTTGAGCAGCGTTGCGCACACCGAAGAGTCGACACCGCCCGAAAGACCGAGTATCACGCGGTCGTCGCCGAGCTGCTCTTTAAGCTCCTGCACCGTCGTTTCGACGAACGAGGCAGCGCTCCACTCCTGACGGCTGCCGCAGATGTCAACTACGAAGTTCTGCAACAGCAGCTTGCCCTGCTCCGTGTGGAACACCTCGGGGTGGAACTGCACTGCCCAAAGGGGCAGCTTCTCGCTGGCGTAGGCGGCGAATTTAATGTCGGCCGTGGAGGCTATGACGCGGCAGTCGGCGGGGATGGCCGTGATGGTGTCGCCGTGGCTCATCCATACCTGCGAGTTCTCCTTGAAGCCTTTGAACAACGGGTTCTCGGCGTCAAACTGCATAAGATGTGCGCGGCCGTACTCACGGGTGTCGGTCTTCTCCACCTTTCCGCCGCCTTGTGCGGCTATGAACTGCGCCCCGTAGCATATTCCGAGCACGGGGAACTTACCTACAAACTGACTCAAGTCCGCCTTGAACGCCTCTGGGTCGTGCACGGAGTAAGGCGAACCGCTGAGGATTACGCCGATGACGCCCTCGGTGTCCTGCGGGAACTTGTTGTAAGGCAGGATTTCACAGAACGTGTCAAGCTCGCGCACACGGCGGCCGATAAGCTGCGTGGTCTGCGAACCAAAATCGAGAATGATGATTTTCTGCATCGTATGGTTTTATTTGGAAGTTATAGAATTTACGGAAGTCATCAGGTAAGTTAAGGCCAAATGCCTTACCGCTACGAAACAACAGGCCGTGAACCGTAAGGCTTCTTACCATGCCTCCCCGATTTGCCCACTGTTTGTATGTTGTGACTTTTTCACCTTAATAAAATCGGTTGCAAAGGTACAACAAAAATTCAATGTTACAGCCATAACGCCATAATTAATTGCCATAATTGCGCACAAATAGCAGTAGAAGCAATGCGTATCAGAAAGAAAAAGAACCGTGCTTACCATCCGTCCGAGCCATTCATTCATGGAGCAACTCCACAAACTTCCCCGAAACTCCCATTTTTCAGCAAACGGTCGTATAAGACAATACTCCCTGCCGCCGACACATTGAGGCTGTATTCGCCGGGAATCTGCACCACGTCGTCGCATTTGTCCAACGCTTCGGCCGACAATCCGTCACGCTCCGAACCCAACAAGTAAACAGCGCGCTCAGGATGTTGGTACGTTGTAAGCGGCACACTGCGGGAATCCAATTCGATACCCACCAACTTTGCATCCTTAGGCAGGCTCGCATGGAAGTGTTCAAAGCTCTCGAACTCAAATAGTGGAATGTGCTTCCAGCTTTTCAACGTGTCAGTGCGCACAGATTGGTAGTGTTGGCCGATGACGAACATGAAGTCGGCCTGCATGATGTGAGCCGAACGCCACAGGGTGCCGATGTTTTTGGCCGTGCGCGGATATTCGATGCCGATGCCGAAGAACCCCCGCCCGCGCTGCGAAAGAATCACGTTCGGATACAGCTTCTTGCATTTGCCATGCTGCATAATAGTTGATTGTTGTTCCATATCGTATCTTTCGTTTTTAAGGTTCCCACCAGTCTTGCATCTTGTTCAAGCGTATGCGGTAATACAGCCGCTCCATTTTGCGTACATAAATTTCCCGGCCATAGACATCCTTGTCCACTTCAAGTTCTTTCGTTTCCGATGGCAGAGGCGCATCCATGTAAAAGCTTATCAAACGATCGTCCACAATGTCGCCCACGTTGCGTACGTTCACATGCAGGCTTTGCTCGTCGGATATGCCGCGGCCTTCTTTCACAATATGTTCCAGCAAGCGGATGCAGATATCCATCCACGGCTTGAAACTGAAGTTGCCGTCCCTGTCCGCGATGAAAGAATATGAGAAATATTCCCGTATGCAACGGAACTTCTCCAACTCCAAGCGATACAGAAACGCGCCGTCGAACATCGGGCCGTGGCGGGCTTCCTCCACCAATTGTTCTATAAATGGCTGTAAATGCTTCTCACGCAACGCTTTCAAACGCCTGCCGTGATACCACCGGAAGCGGTGATGCACCACTTCATCCATTACCATTTCTTCATAATATTCATCATCGGTATGGTCATGCCAGTTCCAAAGAGCCGCCAAAGTGATGCAGAGTTCGAATTCTTCATCAGATTTTATCTGCTCACGGTCTCCGAAAACCATGAATTGAACACCTTTAGATCGCAACCTCCCTGCTTCTTTTTCTGAGAGATGCGATATATCCGGCAACGGATAGCTGTAATCCTCATCCGGCCATTCAGTCATTGTTTTTACTCGTATCATAATCGTCCTTTCTTTTATCCTGATGCAAAAATAGATCGGCTGTGTGCCAAAACACAGCACAGGGTGAGAAAATTATTCCAACAACAGATATATTTTAAAAAGTCAGTTCGATATAAGACTTGTTTATATACAAAAAAACTTTGCATAATATTGGAAGCGCATTTGTGCGGGAGGTGCATTTCACGGCTTGCCCGCAATAAAATCCGCCGAAACCAGAAACACCTTTAACTCCTGAAAACAAACGTAGCAAAGCATTTGTATTTAGCTTCTGTTTCGGCGGATTGTAAATCGTCGAAACATGTAAGAATTTAATGTCACAATGTCACCGCACAGCACAATCTACTGATTTTCAATAGGTTGTATGGTGACATTAACATAAATGCCACATTCACCACCGTCACACATGTGACGGTGGTGAATGTGACCTTTTCTTAATGTCACCATGTAACGACGTAGCAGTCAACGTCTTACACAATTTTGTGACGTTGTGACATTAAATCAGTAAATAAAAAACTCTTTGTGTGTTGCAATAAGCTGCTTATCGCCTCCTCATTTGTCGCCTTTTACAATGCAAAAGGTCATTTTTAAAAATGCAAAAGGCCGTTAGTTGGCAAATTTAATTACATAAACATCTTCCGCAAAGCTTCCGCAACCTGCGTATCTACCCTCTTGAACGCATCAAGAATACCTAAGTCCGGATACAGTGTATTCAACTCATTATTATCGAAAACCAGCACATCTGGTGTACATTTTTTTATTGCGGCCAAAGCTTCATTCGCCAACACTTTGCGTCTTGTACCTTCAAAATCAAATGGCAGGGTCACCACGCAAACCGGAGATTTGCCTGCCAAATTTGCCAAACGAGCCGCCAAAGGCGTGAAATACGTCCCCGTACGTCCTCCCAAACAAGCAATTATGGCAACCCTTTCCACATCAGCAGACAGCAAGCGGTTAATGGCCGCGTGCCGTTCCTGTTCAGCGCCTTGCAGCAGGACGGTATCACCCACACCAGGATGATTGTTCAAATCGTCAGGATCCGTATCGAGAAAGGCAAACTTTGCGCTTTCAAGCCCTTGTGATTGAAGGCTATCGGCAATGTTGCAAGCACCATTGCCGATGGCAATTATTAGAAGTTGTGACATGTAACTCACTCTTTCAAGAAATCAGGATATTTTTTCAAGAATTTTCCATAAAGAGACATCACATCAGCATAAAAATCGGCATGACTACAAAACCGTTTACTCGGATGAGGCGAACAAATCACCAGCACATTCTTATTCTTGTTATAATAAGCTTTTGGGTCGATACATTTCAAATCATCTTCCCTGTAAAGCGTATTAAGTACAAACTTGTATTGAGGGTCTCCGCAACAAACGATGATGTTCGGTTCCAAGATGGCTATTTCTTCAAGCAGAAAATCTTTATACCGTTCAATATACATATCCATTTCAGCATCACTTACCGACGTGTTGCCGCTCTGCTTCTTAGCTTCAACGAAAGCAAACGGCACTTCATTAAAGCATTTCACCGCTTCCGTTTCATCAATTGACCAATAATCGGTCACGTTATAAGTAAACCCGTAAAGCAGCAATGCAAGCCTCTTCAAAAACATGGGACTGGCTGCCCTGTTGCCTTCGGCTTTAGGGTCTTCATCCGGCAGAACCAACCAATTGCGCGTATCGTCGCCCCATCCATTTGGCTGGTCTTTCATCAAAAACATGACTTTCTTAGGCGACTTTTCCCATAACTCATTCACATCAGCATGCTGCTTACGCATCAAGCCGTCTTTTGAAATGACGTCATCGCCGTTGGCTTTGCTTTTCGCTTCTCATTCCTTGAACAGTTCGTCCAATTTTTCATTGTAATTCTTCATAAAATAACCATTTAACGTTAAACAATATTTCAAATATCTTCTTCACTTCTTTACCACGCCTGCCGACTTCAACTGGGCCAGCAAGCGGTTCTCCCGAATGTAGCCAATGGCAAACTTCCGCTGCAATTCAGAAGTTGTTACATCTTCCTTCCTTTTGGCATATCGGGAGGCTTCTTCAAACAACGGGTCGCGTTGTTCTTTCATACACTCATCTCCATCAGTCACTTCCGATAAAGCATACGCCCCCTCATCTTCATCCGCCAGGAACGAAGCAACCACATTTCCTGATTCAGGCGACACATTGACAGAACAGCGTTTTTCATTTACTTTTGTTTGCACCATCACACATTATTGTTTTTAGGTTCTGCCTCAACTATCGTGTTCGGCTTACCGGCTGCGCGAAAATATGCCTAAATCTATCGTTATTTTTGCTTCCTTTTGTTTTTGAATTGATGTTTATCGCATCAAAGATACAAAATTATCGGAAAGTGCCCAACAAAAAATGATAAAAAGCATACGCAAGCAGCTTTCATTGGCAAAATAAAAGAGATGTTGTGCCAAATCGCTGCACAAGATTTGTTTTTTTGATAAAAAAGAAGATTTACTCCCAAAAAACAAATAATTGCTTCAACGGAAACATTGCCACCGTTGGAGCGTCTTTAGTGCCTTGTCCATCACAAGACGACACTTTCCATGAGGGCTATGATTGCAAAAACAACAAATTCTGCCGATGCCGTTATAACACACGGCCCGGCAGATTATACATAAAGATGTTGGCTAATCAAATATTTTTGGCTAAAAACTGTTCGGCCTCGGCCAAGGAGTCAAGCTTGCCGACGTCGAGCAGGCGCAGGCCGGGTTGCACGCAGCCCTTGACTACCGCCTTGCTGCAGACATTCAGGTAAAAGTCTATTATGCCGAACTTGTCGGAAAAATCGTCCATCAACGGGAACAGGCGCGGCGAAAAGACATGTATGCCCGAAAAAGCCAGCATGCGGCAGTCGCCGACACGCAAGCCGGGATAAGGCGACTTGACCTCGCCCGTATCAGTGTTGGTCCACCCTACAAGGCGCATATCGTCATCAAACAGCAGGTAACGCTTTGTCTTGCGCTCACTGACGAGCAGCGTGGCGTCGACGTCACCGTGTCCGTAGTATAGCCTGTCAAGGTCGACGTTGCTCAGTATGTCGACGTTATGTATCAGTATGGGCGCGTCAGGCATGAACAGCGGCCTCGCCTTCTTTATGCCTCCGCCCGTATCGAGCAGCCGTTCAGACTCGTCGCTTATGCGCACATCCACGCCGAAGTTGTCGTTTTCTTGCAGATAATCAATTACCTGCGAAGCGAAATGGTGCACGTTGACGACAATCCTTTCAGCGCCCGAAGCCTTAAGCTTCTCCACCACGTGCTCGATAAGCGGCTTGCCCCCTACCCTCACGAGGGCCTTGGGCATGGTGTCGGTAAGCGGCTTGAGGCGCGTGCCTAAGCCTGCGGCGAATATCATTGCCTGCATCATGTCGTCTGTCGTTTTGTAGCTTCAAGCACCGAGCTTACGCCCTGCTCACGGTGAACAATGCGCACCTCGACACCGAACTTCTTATTGATATGCTCCGCCAAGTGCTGCGCCGCGTAGACGCTACGGTGCTGTCCGCCTGTACAGCCAAAGCTGAACATCAGGCTCGTGAAACCTCGCTGTATGTAGCGCCGCACATGGACGTCGGCCAACCTATAAACGCTGTCAAGGAAAGTCAGTATCTCGCCGTCGTCCTCAAGGAAACGTATGACAGGCTCGTCAAGGCCGGTCAGTTTCTTATAAGGCTCGTAGCGTCCGGGGTTGTGCGTTCCGCGGCAGTCAAACACGTAGCCGCCGCCGTTGCCCGACTCGTCCTCAGGTATCCCCTTATGGAACGAAAAGCTGTACACACGCACAACGAGCGGTCCCTTATTGTCATATTTAGAGAACGTTGCCGGACCGTCCGACGGATGGCCGACGTACACCTTGCTTTCAGTAGTCCTGAAGCCATCGGCACGGCTCAGCGCAGGCTCCTCTATCCTTGCGAACTGCGGCAGCTCGGTGAGCCGTCGCAACACGTCCATAAGATAAGGATAGGTGAAGACATTAAGCTTAAGCAGCTCGCGCAGGTTCTCAACGGCAGGCGGTATGCTGTCGATGAAATGCTTCTTGCGCTCGAAATAGCCGCGGAAACCATACGCACCGAGCACCTGTAGCGTGCGGAACAGCACGAACAGGCTCAGCCGCTCGACGAAATGGCGCACCGACGGCACCTCGGTGTAAAGCTTGAGCGAGTTGTAATACTCATACACAAGCTCGCGCCTCAACTTATTAGGATACCTTGCCGAAGCCTGCCACAGGAACGAGGCAAGGTCGTAATAATAAGGTCCCTTGCGCCCTCCTTGGTAATCAATGAAATAAGGCTTGCCCTTGGCGTCAAGCATGACGTTGCGCGCCTGGAAGTCGCGATACATGAAGCTGTCGGCCTTCTCAGCCACGAGGTCCTTGGCGAAAAGGCGGAAATTAGCCTCCAGCTTAAGCTCATGAAAGTCAAGCTCGGTGGGCTTCAAGAAGCAATACTTAAAATAATTCAGGTCAAAGAGCACGCTGTCCTCGTCAAACTCAGGCTGCGGATAACAGTTAGTCCAGTCAAGTCCGCGCGCGCCGCGTATCTGTATGTTGGGCAGCTCCCTGATCGTGTTGACAAGCAGCTGCTTCTCCTTCTGGTTATACCTGCCGCCGGCGTCGCGTCCGCCGCTAACGGCACCGAACAGCGACGTCCTTCCCAAGTCCTCCTGCAGATACCTTAGCTCATCGCCGGCTACGGCAAGTATGCGCGGCACGGGAAGCTGGCGTTTCTTGAAATGATTAGACAAATAAACGAAGGCATGGTTCTCGTCACGGCTGGTGCCTATGACGCCTATCACCGAACCTCCGTCGGCTCCCGTAAGGCGGAAATACTGCCGGTTGCTGCCGGCCGCGTCAATACTCTCGACACCCGACGGTGCCGAACCGCTCCACGATTCATATAAATCAATAAGTTTCTGCATAGCGTCACAACAATATGTCATCTTCGTCGTCGCCGCGCTTCTTGCGCTCATACTCTGCCAGCAGACGGTCGACAAGTATCAGCAACAGCATTATGCCGAGCGACATGAGCCACGACCCGGTGATGTAAAGCAACCCGGCCGACACGACGATATACAATGCCCATTGCCATTTCTTTATCTTAAAATCATTGACATTCATAAGAATACGTTTGCCTTACCGCAAAGCCGATAAGGGAATTTGCCCGCAAAGGTAATCAAAATCAAGGACAATATGAAATAATGGCGGCTTTAATTTTCCACAGGGCGTACCAAACAAAAAAATCGCATGTCGTCACGACAAGCGATTTTCAAAAAACAAACTACTTAAAAACTAATCTACTAAAACAAATCAAAAAAATATCTACTTTAGGATCTATATCCGTTATTATTTGTATCATTTGATTTCGGTTGCAAAGATAACCGATTTACCAATCAGTTCAAAATTAAACCGCAAAAATATCAGCTATTTTTGTCTTAAAAAGATAAAAAGGGGCAAGCCGTGGCGGCCGCCCCTCTTTTTGTTATCTATGGTTTGCAAAATTACATCATTCCGCCCATTCCGGGATTAGGCATAGCCATTGCGGGCTTCTCCTCGGGCTTGTCAACGATGAGGCACTCCGTCGTCAGGAACATGCCTGCTATTGAGGCTGCGTTCTCAAGAGCCACGCGGGCAACCTTGGCAGGGTCGATGACACCGGCCTTGCGCATGTCCTCATAAACGTCGGTACGTGCGTTGTAACCGAAGTCGCCCTCACCCTCGCGAACCTTCTGCACTACTACGGCACCCTCGCCGCCTGCGTTGGTGACAATCTGGCGGAGCGGCTCCTCGATGGCGCGCTCTACGATGTTGATACCGGTCTGCTCGTCGGCGTTGTCGCCCTTAACGGCCTTCAGGCTCTCGAGGGCGCGGATGTACGTCGTACCGCCGCCGGCAACCACGCCTTCCTCGATTGCGGCGCGGGTAGCGCAGAGCGCGTCGTCAACGCGGTCTTTCTTCTCCTTCATCTCAACCTCGCTGTTAGCTCCGACGTAGAGAACTGCCACGCCGCCTGAAATCTTGGCCAGACGCTCCTGGAGCTTCTCCTTGTCATAAGAGCTGGTGGTGTTGCTGATTTCGTTCTTTATCTGAGCCACGCGGTCGGCGATGCACTGCTTGTCGCCGGCGCCGTTGACGATGGTCGTGTTGTCCTTGGTTACGGTAACCTTGTCGCAAGTGCCGAGCATTTCGAGGGTAGCCTGCTCAAGCTTGAGGCCTTTCTCCTCGCTGATTACGACGCCGCCGGTCAGTATGGCGATGTCCTCGAGCATGGCCTTGCGGCGGTCGCCGAAGCCCGGAGCCTTGACTGCGCAAATCTTCAGTCCGCCACGCAGACGGTTAACGACGAGCGTGGTAAGAGCCTCAGAGTCAACGTCCTCAGCGATTACGAGCAACGGGCGTCCGCTCTCGGCAGCAGGCTGCAGGATGGGCAAGAAGTCCTTGATGTTGCTGATCTTCTTGTCGTAGATGAGGATGTAGGGGTTCTCCATCACGCACTCCATCTTGTCGGCGTCGGTCACGAAGTAGCCGCTCAGGTAGCCGCGGTCGAACTGCATACCCTCAACGACGTTGATGTGAGTGTCGCGGCTCTTGCTCTCCTCGATGGTGATGACGCCGTCCTTGCTCACCTTGCGCATGGCGTCAGCGATGAGCTTGCCTATCTCGGGATCGTTGTTGGCGCTTACGGTGGCAACCTGCTCTATCTTGTCGTAGTTGTCGTCAACCTTCTCGGCATGAGCCTTGATATACTCTACCACTGCTGCGACTGCCTTGTCGATACCGCGCTTGAGGTCCATCGGGTTGGCGCCGGCGGTCACGTTCTTCAGGCCTACGTTCACAATGCTCTGGGCGAGTATGGTTGCGGTGGTCGTTCCGTCGCCTGCGTCGTCGCCGGTCTTGCTTGCCACGCTCTTAACGAGCTGCGCGCCGGTGTTCTCGAAGTGGTCGGCCAGCTCTATCTCCTTAGCTACGGTCACGCCGTCCTTGGTTATCTGGGGAGCGCCGAACTTCTTCTCGATGATTACGTTGCGTCCTTTCGGGCCGAGCGTAACCTTTACTGCGTTTGCCAACTGGTCAACGCCCTTCTTAAGCAGGTCGCGGGCGTCTATGTTATACTTAATCTCTTTAGCCATGATGTTTTTGTTTTTATCGGCGAAGGGGTAAGTGGCGGCAGGGCAAGGAGATATGTTTCATCCTCAGTAATGCAGCCTCCCGCTGTCGGCTTCGCCTTTGTTGTTTTACCGTTTTGTCTTTTTACCGTTTTATTTCTCTATCACTGCGAGCACGTCGCTCTGGCGCATCATAAGGTACTTGACGCCCTCATACTCAAGCTCGGTGCCTGAATACTTGCCGTAGAGCACTTCGTCGCCGGCCTTGAGCACCATCTCTTCGTCCTTGGTGCCTTTGCCCGTGGCGATGATTTTGCCGTGGAGCGGTTTCTCCTTGGCCGTGTCAGGAATAATGATACCTCCGATTTTCTCTTCAGCCGGCGCAGGAAGCACCAGCACTCTGTCTGCTAATGGTTTAATGTTCATAATCCTATTGTTTTAATATCGTTTACCTATATTGCCCGGCGCGCCTTGCCGGCGCGTCCGCCATGCTTACAGCGAAAAGCGTGCCAAAGGACAAACTGACACCGTTGACACTGGCAGACTGACACATTTGTCAGTCCCCGCGGCGGGCGGCGGACAGCCTCCCGGGGCACGTGCGGCGGCCCGGCCGGCGGCGCGTGACGGGCCGCCGTTAATGATTTTTAGCTTGCCGTATTTGTGCGTTAAGGCTTTATGATATAATTTTGCAGCGTTTTTAACGCCTTTTAGGTATTCCGGCGGATAACGTTAAACTATCTTACGCTGACATAAATGGACAGAAACGACCTACGCTCGCAGAGCCTCGACCTGCTGAGATTTCCCTTGGCGATAGTCGTAATGACGATACACGTATGGTTTCCGGGCGTCGCCGACGCCACGGCGGACGTGCCGGCGCTCAACGCCCTGAGCGGCCTCGTGGCCGGCCTGCTGTGGGACCAGAGCGTGCCGGTTTACTTCTTCATATCGGGCTTCGTGTTTTTCCTGAACGTAGACATGAGCGCGGCCACCTACCGCCGCAAGCTGCGCAACAGGATGAAGTCGCTGCTCATACCCTATATTATATGGAACACGCTGGCCATAGCCATGCTGCTGCTCTTCGCCCTGCCCTGCCTGGGCTTCCTCTTCGCCGACCAGCGCACGCTGGCCGACATGGACCTGAGCGCCGGGGCCGTGGCCTAGAGCTACTGGGACATAAGCCGGGGCATAATGCACACGCCCCTCGTCACGGGCGAGATATACCCGATAGACACGCCGCTGTGGTTCCTGCGCGACCTGATGATAGTCGTAGTCACTACGCCGCTGCTGCATCTCGCCCTCAGGCGGGCCCGCCGCGTCACGATGGCGCTGCTCTTCGCGGCATGGGCGGCGTCGGCCTTCTTCCCGCAGGGGCACCACAGCCAGCTGCTGACGGCTTACTTCTTCTTCGCCTGGGGAGCGGGCATCAGCATCAACGGCAGGGACATCTTCGTTGAGTTCGGCCGCAAGGCCCGCGTGGCGGCCGTGGCTTACGTGGCGCTGTCGGCGGCCTACGCCGTGGCCTACTGCCACTGCGCCGAGGCCATGCCCCTGCTCAAGAAGGCCAACCAGTGCGCCGGACTCATAACGGCCTACAACGCCGCGGCGTGGCTGCTGCAGCGGGGCGTGTGCCGCGTGAACCGCTTCCTGGCGTCGGCCTCGTTCTTCATCTACGTCGGCCACATGCTCGTTGTGCACGAGGTGTACATGGCGCTCGTGCGGCTGACCCACGCCGACCCTACGGGCGGCTTAGGCTCGGCGGCGGCTCACGTGCTCTCGATACCCTTAACGACGGGCCTGCTGCTGGGCGTCTTCTATCTGCTGAGGCGCTACACGCCGAGGCTGCTCAAGGTGGTGGCCGGCCGCAAGTGAGGCCGAGGGGCGCCCGCTGTGGTGACACTTGTAAAGCGCCGGCGACATTCGGGCTGACATAATGTCACACGGAGAAATCACGCCGCAGCCCCACAACCAGCGCGCCGCGAGGCGGCAAAGCGCCCTCAGCGGCGCCACGGGCAAGCCCCGACGGGGCCGTAAGCCGCCCCGAAAGCCCCGAAAGCTTACCCGCCGACGACGGAAAGCTTACCTCCCGACGGGCAAAAGCTTACCCGCCGGCAACCGGGAGCTTACCTCCCGACAGTCAAAAGCTTACCCGCCGGAGGGCGGGAGGCGGCCCGCCGTTGCACACACGGCGGCCGCGGCGGCACAACCAGCTGGCCGCCAGTACGTTAAGACTGCACACGCGAGAGCGCGATATTTAAGCCCGAGGCCGGCGGAAAAGCGGCCGACGCCCTCCTGGAGCTTCAAGCAAAAGCAAAAAGAAAGCAAAACCGCCCCTGCGGCCGACAAACCGTCACGGGGCGCAAGATAACATCACTCACAACAAAACAAGGTAAAAAGATGAAACAACAACAGGACGACAACATTCACGAAACGCTTAAAGACGCGGCAATCTACCTCGCCGAGTATGCCGCCACGCTGATGGCCGTAGGCGCGCAGACGTCGCGCGTGCAGCTCAACACCCTGCGCACGGCACGGGCGCTGGGCTTCGAGGCCAACCTGCTCGTATTCCCCAAGACGCTGAGCATTACCCTGCTCGACGCCGAGCACAACCGCACCTACACTTACATAAAGGCCACGCCCCGCACGGGCATTAACTTCAAGGCCAACATGAGGCTGTCGGCCCTGTCGTGGCGGGCCTTCGACCGCAGGCTGCCGCTTAAGGCCCTGTGGCGCATGTTCAGGCTTATCATGAAGGAAAAGGGCGAGAACCGCTGGCTGGTGCTGCTGCTGGCGTCGCTGGCCAACATGTGCTTCTGCCGCCTGTTCGACGGCAACCTCACGTCGATGGCCATCGTCTTCGCCGCCACGCTGGCGGGCTTCCTGCTGCGCCAGGAGCTCACCCGCCGCGGCATGAACCATCTGGCCGTCTTCACCATGTGCGCCTTCGTGTCGACGATGATAGGCGCCACGGACTACCTCTGGTTCCACGGCGGCACCGAGGACATATCCCTCGGTACGTCAATGCTCTACCTCGTGCCGGGCGTGCCGCTGATTAACGGCGTGATGGACATAGTCGACGGCCACGCCCTCGACGGCATAGCCCGCCTGACGGGCGCCTGCCTGCTGATAATCTGCATAGCCGTAGGCCTCTCGGCCACGGTCGTCATGCTCGACATCGACCCCACGACGTTCACGAAAGTAGTCCGCCCCGACGTCGTCCGCGCAGCCGTCGCCGACGGCCTGTTCGCCGCCGTGGCCGGCGCGGGCTTCGCCATCATCAGCAACCCGCCGCGCAAGGCCCTGCTCGTGTGCGCCCTGCTGGCCTGCGTGGGCCACGGCGCGCGCTACTTCCTCATGCACCACGCCGGCCTGGAGCTCGACCTGGTGACGGCCTCGGCCGCCGCCGCCTTCGTCATAGGGCTGCTGGCCGTGCCCTTCGCCATGCGCCTGCACTGCCCGGCGGAGTGCTTCGCCTTCCCGTCGCTGCTGCCCATGGTGCCCGGCATGTTCGCCTACAAGGCCGTGCGCGACCTGATTAACATCGTGCGCCTGCCTGACGACTACACGATGGAGTACGTCGCGCGCTTCTTCCACAACACGTCGCTGACGGTGCTCGTGATGTTCGGCATGGTGGTGGGGTGCATCGTCCCGATATTCATCTTCCACCGCCAGTCGTTCTCGGTGACGCGCAAGTGAGACGGGCGGCCGGCTGATATCGAATACGGAGAAATCCGCCTGCTTTGCTAACGGCAACCATGCGCCGCGGCAAAACAGGCGGATTTCTCCGTATTAATTATCCGTTAGTCATTTAACAACGCAGCCCTCAATCAGCGCCGGGTCAATCGGGCCGGCCCCGTCGGGATAGTCTACGTTATCGAAAGTGAAGTCCTTCAGCCGGTATTTGTCAGACGCGCCTACGTCGAAGAACGTCTTGCAGCTCACGCGGGCGTTCCTTACGGTGATATTGTTGCACTGCGACAGGGGCATGTCGGCACGCTCCTCCATCTTGTAGAACTGCGTCCAGGGGCGCACGACAAGGAAGCTACCGCACGTGCCGCTTACGTCCTCGACGGTGACGAACTCGTAATGCTGCGGCGTGTCGGGGCGCATCTTCAGCCAAAGCACGCGGTTTGCGTTGGTGAACGTGCAGCGGCGCAACAGTATGTTGCGGTCGTAGAGGCTCTCGCTGCCCAGCGTAAGGCATGCGTGCACCGTGCCGTACGTGCAGTCCTGCACTATGATGTCACGGTTGGGGCCGTTGTCCGGGTCCTTGTCGGCATAGGTTCCCTTGCCGCCCTTCAGCACTACCGCGTCGTCATTGACGTTCATGTAGCAGCCGCTAACCAAGACGTCGTGGCAGTAGTCGATGTCGATGGCGTCGCTGCTGGGCGCCTTTACGCCCGTGGTGGGCGCGTAGATGTAGCAGCCGAGGTACTTTACGTGGTGGCAACGGTAAAGGTGGTTCGTCCAGAACGGACTGTTAATCAGCTTCACGTCCTGCACGTGCACGTTGCTGCAGTTGGACAGGTACACCAGGCGCGGGCGCAGGGCCTCGAGGTTGGTGCAGTCTTTGTTGAAGCGGCGCCTTATCCAGAACTCCTCCCAGAAGCGCAGGCCGTTGCCGTTGATGGTGCCCGGGCCGGTGATGGTGAAACCGTCAAGGCCGTCGGCGTTTACCAGCGCGGCGAAGTAGTCGAGCGTCTGCCCCTCCATGCGGGTCTTCATTATCGGATAGTGCTTTATGGCGTCGACGCCCTTCAGCACGGCGCCCTCCTCAAGCAGCAGGTGGGTGCCCTGGCGGAAGAAGAGCGCTCCGCTCAAGAACGTGCCCCTCGGCACCGTCACCACGCCGCCGCCCCGCTCTGCGGCAAGGTCTATCACGCGCTGTATGGCCTCGGTCTGCAGCAGCGCGGAGTCGGCCTTGACGCCGTAGTCGGTAAGCACGTACTTGGGACCGAGCCTGTCGACGCTTACGCGCGACGTGTCGTTAAACCACTCCGGGATGGCCTTTCCGTCAGGGAAGGTGTCGGTCTTAGCCACGGCCGACACGCCCGGCAGCAAGGCCAGGGCAAGAATAATAAATAAGGTCTTTCTCATATCAGACAGTTGTTAGTTAGTTTGTTTCGTTAAAGTAAATGATTAACGGCGGTGAAGCGACGGGCCGTCAGCCCTTGGTCCTTATGTTCAGCTTGCGCCAGAGCCGGCCGGGAATGAGCCGCCAGAGCGCCACCAGCAGCCTGTAACGCCAGTCGATGACGTGCACGTGGCGGTGGGCCTTAACGGCACGCACAATCTCGCGCGCCACGGCAGTCTTGTCCATAAGCATGGGGTAACGCCCGCCGCCGGCCAGCAGGTCGGTGTCTACGAAGCCCGGGCGGATGTCTGTGAAGCGGATGTGCAGCCGCCGCATGTTGGAGAGCTGCTCCAGGGCCTGTATGTAGGTGGCCTGGTAGGCCTTGGTGGCGCTGTAGGCGGGCGCCGCGCCGAGGCCCTTTGTGCCCGCTATGGACGTTATCACGGCTATGTCGCCTCCCTGGTTGGCGGCCATGTAGTTAAACATCGCGTCAAGCAGGCAAGTGAAGCCCTTCACGTTGACGGCCGCCGTGGCCAGCTCTACACTGCCGTCGAGCTGCATGTTCTGCTTGCCCACTCCGGCGCAGTAGACGAACAGGCTGACGCCGCCCAGCTCCTTGACAAGGTCGAGCAGACGGCCGGCGGCGTCGTCGGCCGTAACGTCGATGCGGGCGGCCGTCACCTGCGACGGGGCCGACGCCTTCAACTCTGCCAGCAGGTCGGCGCGCCGGGCCGCCACGCCTACGTACCAGCCGTCGGCAAGCAGCAGTTTGGCAACCTCGCGGCCAATGCCCGAGGACGCCCCGATAATGATTGCGCGTTTCATGAGTGCGAAGATAACAATATTCAGCTGTTCCGTAAAACTTTGCCGGCTTTTTCCGACAAAATAAAATAAAATGAGTATCTTTGCATAAGATATGCTGCGCTCGGGAATTAGAAAGCAAGCTTTCATTCCGCTCGCTTGCGACATCTTTGCCAAAGATATGCTGCGCCAGGGAACATTGCTTACCGCATAAGCGCGGCACGGTTAACGACAAAAGGACTATAACCTGCTCCAATATGAAAGACTTCTTAAAATACACGGCGGCCACGGTGGCCGGCCTGATAGTGTTCTCGGTGCTTACGTGCGTCATCGGACTGATGTGCATAGTCGGCATGATAGCTTCCGGCAGTTCGGCAAAGAACGTCAGCGACAACACGGTGCTGGTGGTAAAGCTGTCGGGAGTGCTCGACGAGCGGGCCGAGAGAACCTTCGTCGACGAGATTAGCGGCAGCGCCGTCAGCACTACGGGGCTTGACGACATGCTGGCGGCCATCGGCAAGGCCAAGCACAACGACAGGGTGAAGGGCATTTACATAAAGGCCGGCATGCTGGCGGCCGACTCTTACGCCACGCTGACGGCCCTGCGCAACGCGCTGCTCGACTTCAAGAAGAGCGGGAAGTGGGTTGTTGCCTACGGCGACGTCTACTCGCAGGGTGTGTACTACGTGGCCTCGGCGGCCGACAAGGTGCTGCTCAACCCCAGCGGACAGATTGACTGGCGCGGAGTATCCTCCCAGCCGGTGTTCCTGAAAGACTTCCTGGCTAAGTTCGGGGTAAAGATGCAGCTGGCTAAAGTCGGCACTTACAAGAGCATGCCCGAAACTTACACGGCCGACAAGATGAGCCCCGCCAACCGCGAACAGGTGACGGCATACGTCAACGGCATTTGGCAGAACATCTGCCGCGACGTCGCGGCCAGCCGCAAAGTCAGCACGGCCGCACTCAACGGCTATGCCGACGACATGGTGACGCTGGCCGACCCGAAAGATTACGTGAAGCTCAAGATGGTCGACAAGCTTGTATATGAAAACGAGGTGGAGGCCGAACTCAACAAAATGCTCGGCCGCGGCGCTGACGACTACGTAAACACCGTAAGCGTGGCGGACATGCAATCGGTGAAAAGCGCCGACGGCAACAAGGGCGGCGAGATAGCCGTCTATTACGCTTACGGCAACATCGTAGACAGCGAGGCTACCGGCCTGCTCTACGACAGCCACTGCATCGTTGGCCCGAAGGTGTGCGACGACCTTGAGGAACTTATGTACGACGACAACGTGAAGGCCGTGGTGCTGCGCGTGAACTCGGGCGGAGGCAGCGCCTACGCTTCCGAACAGATATGGCACAGCATAGAGCTGCTCAAGCAGAAGAAGCCCGTAGTGGTGTCGATGGGCGGCATGGCGGCCTCGGGCGGATATTATATCGGCAGCGGGGCCGACTGGATTGTGGCCGAGCCGACAACGCTGACGGGCAGCATAGGCATATTCGGCCTGTTTCCAGACATGAGCGGCCTGCTGACCGAAAAGCTCGGCGTGAAGTTCGACGAGGTGAAGACAAACAGGCACGGCACGTTCGGCACGCCCGCGCGGCCGTTCAACGAGGAGGAGATGGCTTACCTCACCAAATACATCGAGCGTGGCTACGCCCTCTTCCGCTCGCGCGTTGCCGAAGGACGGGGCATGCGCACGGCCGACGTGGAGCGCATCGCGCAGGGACGTGTGTGGCTCGGGCAGGACGCGCTGAAGGTCAAGCTCGTTGACGAACTGGGAGGACTCGACAAGGCCGTAGCCAAGGCCGCAAAGCTGGCAAGCCTCGCCGAATATCACACGCAGCCCTACCCCGGCAAGAGCGACTGGCTCGACAGGCTGCTCAACTCTAACTACGTTAACGGCTACATCGACGCACAGGCGCGGCAGGCGCTCGGCCCTTGCTACGAGCCGGTAATGCTGCTGCGCAACATCGAGGGGCAGGCCGCCATACAGGCGCGCATCCCGTTCATACCTAACATCAGGTAAACCGACGGCCCGAAACGGGCCGGCATACACTAACCTCTTATCATAACACAACCGACAACATGGAGGGCGATTTCATAAAGATAAACGAATGGCTGCTGCCGCTTAGCTGGCTCTACGGACTCGGCGTAAGGCTGCGCAACCAAATGTTCGAGCTGGGCTTGCTGAAAAGCCGCAGCTTCGACATACCCGTGATATCCGTCGGCAACATAACCGTGGGCGGCTCGGGCAAGACGCCCCACGTTGAATATCTAATAAGGCTGCTTAAGGATAAGACGAAGGTGGCCGTGCTCAGCCGCGGATACAAGCGCAAGAGCAAGGGCTACGTGCTGGCCTCTAAGAATACGGCCATGGCCGACATCGGCGACGAGCCTTACCAGATGAAGACGAAATTTGCCGACATATACGTGGCCGTCGACAAAAACAGGTGCCACGGCATTGAGCGGCTGACCAACGACGAGGCTACAAGCGACACGGACGTAATCCTGCTCGACGACGCCTACCAGCACCGCTACGTCAAGCCCGGAGTGAACATCCTGCTGGTAGACTACCACCGACTGATAATCTACGACAAGCTGCTGCCGGCCGGACGGCTGCGCGAACCGCAAAGCGGCAAGGCCCGGGCCGACATTGTAATCATTACTAAATGCCCGAACGACCTGAAGCCCATGGACATAAGGGTCATCATCAAGGCGATGGGCCTGTATCCATACCAGAAGCTGTTCTTCACCACGCTTGAATATGACAGCCTCCAGCCCGTGTTCTGCGGCGAACCGCGCCCGCTGGACAGCCTCGGCGGCAACGAAAACATACTGCTGCTGACAGGCATAGCGTCGCCCAAGCAGATGATTTACGACCTTAAGGCTTACTCGGAGGCCATCACGCCGATGACGTTCCCCGACCACCACCTGTTCACGAGGAAAGACATCGAACGCATAAACGAGGCCTTCGCAGCCATGCCGGCACCGAAAATGATCATCACGACGGAAAAGGACAACGCCCGCCTGTTCGGCATGGAAGGCCTGTCAGACGAGGTAAGGCACAGCCTGTACATGCTGCCCGTAAGGGTAAAGTTCATGCTCGGACAAGAAGAAGAATTCAACAATAAAATAATAGGATATGTACAAAAAAATTCAAAAAACAGCATCCTGGCTAAAACAAAGGATGACAACAAGTCCAAAAACGGCGATAATACTCGGCACCGGACTGGGACAATTAGCTTCAGAAATAACTGACAGCTACGAAATACCTTACGAGGAAATACCTAACTTCCCTGTTTCCACAGTAGAAGGGCACGCCGGCAAACTGATATTCGGCAAGCTCGGCGGCGTGGACATCATGGCTATGGAAGGCAGGTTCCACTACTATGAGGGTTACAGCATGAAGAAGGTGACCTTCCCGATACGCATTATGTATGAACTGGGGATAAAGACCCTCTTCGTAAGCAACGCCTCGGGCGGCATGAATCCCGACTTTAAAATCGGCGACCTGATGATAATCACCGACCACATCAACCTCTTCCCGCAACACCCGCTGCGTGGCAAGAACATCCCTACGGGCCCCCGCTTCCCTGACATGCACGAGACTTACGACAAGCAACTGATAGCCGAAGCCGACGCCATAGCCAAGGAAAAGGGCATACGCGTAGTGCACGGAGTGTACGTAGGCGTACAGGGACCGACGTTTGAAACGCCTGCCGAATATAAGATGTACCACCGACTCGGCGGCGACGCGGTAGGCATGAGCACCGTGCCCGAGGTTATCGTGGCCCACCACTGCGGCATTAAGACCTTCGGCATAAGCATTATCACCGACCTGGGACTTGAAGACCAGCCCGTGGAAGTAAGCCACGAGGAGGTGCAACTTGCAGCCAACAAGGCACAGCCGCTGATGACCGAGATAATGAGGGAAATGATTAAAAGGAACGCTTAACCAATTCATAATCAATAATGCATAATTCATGACAAGGGAACACGCAACTGCAACCGACAGTATTAATTAAAGCAACCGATCATGAATTATGCATTATGCATTGTGAATCATGAACTTAAACAATGACAGATATTGCCAAGCTCGGTGAGTTCGGACTGATTTCACACCTTACCGACGGAATAACACCAAAGAACGAAGCTACCCGCCGCGGCGTGGGCGACGACTGCGCCGTGATGCACTATCCAGACAAGGAAGTGCTTGTGACGACCGACATGCTGATGGAAGGCGTACACTTCGACCTGACATACATAGATCTTAAACACCTTGGCTACAAGGCGGCGATGGTGAACATCAGCGACATCTTCGCCATGAACGGCACTCCGCGCCAGCTGCTTGTCAGCATAGCGCTGAGCAAACGCTTCAGCGTGGAAGACATGGAGATGTTATACAGCGGACTGCGAATGGCCTGCGACAAATGGGGAGTAGACATTGTTGGAGGCGACACGACGTCGTCTTACACGGGCATGGCCATCAGCATAACGTGCATAGGCGAATGTGCGGCTGACGAAATCGTCTACCGCAACGGCGCCAAGGACACCGACCTCATCTGCGTGTCAGGCGACTTGGGCGCCGCATACATGGGCCTGCAGTTGCTCGAACGTGAGAAAAGCGTCTACTACCAGCAAGTGGACGAGGCGCGCAAGAAGAACGCCAAGCGCGCGCTGGAGGAGCTGGCGCACTTCCAACCCGACTTCGCCGGTAAGGAATACCTGCTGCAACGCCAACTGCAACCCGAGGCCCGCGGCGACATCTTGCAACAGCTTAGGCAGCTGAACATACGCCCCACGGCCATGATGGACATCAGCGACGGCCTAAGCAGCGAACTGATGCACATCTGTAAGCAGAGCGGCTGCGGCTGCAGAGTTTACGAGAAAAACATCCCGATAGACTACCAGACAGCCGTAATGGCCGAGGAGCTGAACATGAACGTCACTACCTGCGCCCTGAACGGAGGAGAGGACTATGAGCTGCTGTTCACCGTACCAATAGGCGACCATGAGAAAATAGAAAGCCTCGACAACGTGAAACTAATCGGCCACATAACGAAAAAGGAACTCGGACAAATGCTCGTGACGCGCGACGGCAACGACTTTGAACTGAAAGCACAAGGTTGGAATCCCCTGAAAGGCTAACCTCTCCCACCCCACTAAAACCATTTTAGCCACAGGCTGAAATGCGAACACAGGCCGACTAAAAACACAATACATGCCTTGCGCCATCTTTGTTGTATGGCGCAAGGCTTTTTCATATCATAAAAAAGAGAACAAACGCCCTTCAGAAGGCAATCATACTTCATGACGAAAAATAACCTCAACCAACAATCGACTATCAGTTTGCACAATGGCAGATTACAGCTTGAAAGCCTCAAGTACACACCTTCAAATGAAAAAAGAAGTTAAAATATACAATTCCCGTTATCGAAACATCTGTTATTTATAAACTTTTTACTACCTTTGCACACGCAAACAGCGACATGATGGTGCCATAGCTCAGTTGGTAGAGCAAAGGACTGAAAATCCTTGTGTCCCCGGTTCGATTCCTGGTGGTACCACAAAGAAAGTTTAAAAACAACGAAGACAGCTAAAATAGTTCATATTTTAGCTGTTTTTTATATCCACAAATCATTGCCCGACCATTTCTTCGCACGGCTACATGCCTTAACTTTTGATTTGCAACCAGCTACAATCGGTCACGGTACTTTTGAGGAGAAACGCCAGTCTGCTTCTTGAAGAAAGTGCCGAAGCTCGACGGATTAGGGAAATTGAACTCTTCAGAAATCTCGGCCACGGTCTTGTTCGTGCTGTCAAGCAAGGCCATTGCCCTGCGCGTGATGGCCTTGAAGATAAGCTCCTGCACCGTATATCCGCACACCGACTTTGACAATTCCGAAAGATATTTGGGCGACAAGAACAACTTGGCGGCATAAAAAGCCACGCCGCGCTCAGACATGTAATAACGGTCAATAAGCCTTATGAGCTTAAGGAACGTTTCCGTACGCCGCGCATCGGCCGAGCCTCCGCCAAGATACTTATCACTGAAAACCATACAAAGCCTGTACGTAAGCGACAAGAGCAACAGCTTGCGCTCGTTTACGGCAAAGAAGTCGTCTGTCCGTGGAGGCTCCGCACCAATAAGCGAGATGTACCCTGCTATCTCCGCCTCGCAACCGGTATGCCACACGCAATGCCTTTCAGGCGACATGCGGGCGTAAAGATGCACCGAATGGACCATCGTTCCGAGCACGTAACGTATAGGTTCCGTCTTATAAACGATAATGCTAAGCCGCAAGCCCGGCGACTGCCTGCCTACGCTGAAAAACGCCCCGACCGGAATGAATACGGTCTGGCCTCCGCACGCCGTGTACTCCTTGCCCGACACTACGAAATCAAACTCGCCCGCATGGCACACTATCAGCCCTATGCCGAAGCACACAAAACCTTCAGACATATATTCGGGGAAGCCCTCCACAACACCGCCCGACGAACACACGTCGGCCATACAAGCCAGGTTTTCCTGCAACGAGGATAACCGTCCGGCAACATTCGCATCAAATGAACATTCCATTACGGTAAACGTTTTTTCCGGCTAAGATAGTAAAATTATCTGACTTGGCGGACTATCAGTCACGCCAAGCAGATAATTTCCTCTTCTTATATGGATAAATGAGCACGAAGAGCATTGAAATCATACAACCATAGAAAGTCCAACCCGACATTTCCTTTACTGCCGACAACGTAGCCTGCACCTGCACCTTACCCTTGGCCGAAGTGGCAGCCATGCGCTCCGCCTCAACCATGCTGCGTCCCTGCAGGCACATTCCGCTCACGGTGCGGTCGTAATCACCAGCCGAGCGGGTGTCAACACGGTCTATGTCATCGGCAAGCAGCGTGACATAATGTTGCTGACGCTGCTGAAGCACATTGGAATAAACGGCCGAACCAATGCCCGGACCAATAACCATGCGCACGCTGAGCATTATACATATCCACGTCGAGAGATACTTATACGGCATGCGCTGGTTGGCGTAAACAGCCGTAAGCGAATAAATCAGCATCATGCCGGCGGAGCGTATGACGACAGGGAACTTCATCCTTTCATACAGTCCGGCCGTCTGCACCTCGAAATACATAAACAAGGCGGACACACCGATGAGCATGAAGCCTATGCCGAAAAGATATTTCAGCCTTACGCCTTTCGACCCGAGCGCTATCGCTATCACGGCCCCGATGAAATATCCGAGCATGTTCCAGTTTCCGAGCGACGCGTTCTGCCAGTTGTCGATGTTCATTCCTACGCCCGTAAACACGTTGACAAACATCGAGCTTGTGTTGAAAACCATCAACAACAGGAACAGCACTATGCCCACATTGACCGTGCGCAGACGGAAGATATCCATAAGAAAATACGGCGAACGATGGGTCAGCTCCATGCGGACGAACACGACGGCGAAGATAACCGTAAGGACGGCGGAGCGCACGATGGTGGGGTCGGCAAACCAGTCGAGCGTCTTCCCGTAGACAAGCACATATACGCCGCACGTCATCATTGCGCAGAACACGGCCACGCTGCCGAACATACTGAACGTTATCGGAAAACGCCGACTGCCGTAGTCATGATAAGGCATGGTGACGAGAACCACGAGAACAGCCACAAGCGTCATACCCATCATATAATAGTAAACGTCCTGCCACTGATACTCATAGGCCAACCATGCTGTCAGCGACGTGCCAAGCTGTCCGAGAATCATGAAGAAAAGGTATATCATGGGCATGCTTTTACTCTTTTCAGCGTCCAGGCGGTCCCATCCGTCCTCGTCACACGGCTCGTTACCCGGCGTGATGTTGCGCGTGGCCTCCATGCCGAAGGCATACCTGATGAGCGTAAACAGGTTAACCATCATCAGCTCCATGCGCAAGAACCCCATCACGAGGCTGCACAGGGCCAGCAAGAAAATGCTGTCAGTGACGGCGCATACGTAACTCAAAAGATACATCAGTGAGAAGCCCACCACGCACATCATCTTCTCGCGGCGTATGCACACCAGCCGGTAAAAGAACGGCGAGAAAGCCGCCATGCCTATCGACGTGACGAAGCCGACGAACTGAATGTGTTCAGACTGTATGCCCAAGCCGCTTGTCATCTCGCCGCTGTTGGCGGTATACACCCCGCCGACAGTGAGTATAGGTATGAACAAAAGTATCAGCAAGATGACGCCGAGCGGCTTTGGCACCCAGTCGTAGAACGGGTAATTCTTGTATTTTGCCCCGCATGTGAGGCTTATCGTGCCTTGTTTCATAATGTTGTTGCTTTCATTTTTTACTGAGAATGTTAAGCACAAATCGCATTAGAACATAACATCCAACCCTCAAAAATTAATCCATCTTTGCCTTCACCACCACCATCATGCCTGCCGCAAGGCGTTCGTTGTCGGCCTTTGATAGCCCGGTGAAATCTATCCTCACAGGCACGCGCTGGCGTATTTTCACGAAGTTGCCGGCAGAGTTGTCGGTAGGCACTAACGAATATTTTGAACCTGTGGCGCCCGAGATGGCCGTTATGCGCCCCTTGAACTCACGGCCGTCAAGCGCGTCTACGGCAAGCGACACCTCCTGGCCTACTTTCAGGTTTTCAATCTGCGTTTCCTTATAATTAGCTATGACCCATTTCTGCTTATCAGGCATGATGTATGTCAGCGTCTGCCCCGCCGGCACGTATTGTCCCACCTCCACCGAACGTCGGCCGAGCTTACCGTCGCACGGCGCCACCACGACGGTGTAAGAAAGGTTCAGGCGGGCCATTTCGAGCGCAGCCCGCGCCCGCTCAATGGCGGCCTCTGTGCTTTGGCGACGCGTTGAAACCTCGCTGACGCCCGACATGGCAGCCTTCTGTTGGCTCACGAGCCCTTCGAGTTTCCTCTTAGTGGCCTCATATTCGGTTTCAATCTGCTCAAGTTGGATTGGCGTGGCAGCATTACGTTCGAGCAGGTTCTGGTAGCGGGCGCGGTCTTTCTCAAGCTTTGCCAGACGTATTTTCACCTCGGCGATTGACGACTCGTAGACATTTGCCGACGCCTGCGTTGTCTGCAACGTCCGCCCGAGCACCGAGGCTCCGGCCATGGCGTCTTTAAGCGCAGCCTCGGCCTCCATCACCCTGATGCGGTACTCACGGTCGTCAAGCACTAATAGTGTGTCGCCCTTCCTTACGTTCTGGTGCTCGGTAAACCTCACCTCCTTGATGTATCCTGACGCACGCAGGTTTAGCGGCGAGATGTATTGCTCTATCTGCGCATCGTCACTTGTTTCGGTGCGTTTGTAATCGACGAAGACCGTTGCCGCCTTCACTATTCCGCACGCGATGATTATCATGCCGAAAAGACTTGCCAGGCGACGGCGCATGCGTTGCTTCTTGAGTTCTACGGCTTGTTGCTTGAGCGTATTGCCCTGTTTTATGTTATTCTGTTGTGTTTCCATTTTTGTATGTCATTTAATTATTCATTATTTATTCTTATTCTCTGATATGCCAGCGGCCATCGCGTCGGTTTCAGTCAAGCAGCGAATCGAGCCTGCCCGTAAGCTTAAGCAGCGTAAGGTTTGTAACACGATAGTCATAATGGGCCGTAACATAGTTGTTTTGAGCTTCGCTCATCCGCATTTCGTCCTGCAACACCTCGGTCATCGAGGATATGCCCTCGCGGTATCTGTCGGTGGTGACGGCATAGACGTCCTCGGCCAGCCGGTAGTTGTCACGCTGCTTGGCGAAGGTGCGGCGGCAGTTCATCAGGTCGTTGGCCGCATTGAGATATTGTGTGCGCAGGCTTTTCAATGCGTCATCATAGGCTATGCGCACGTTTTCGATGTCGAGCTTTGCCTTGCGTATCTTCGAGCGGCGCTCCAACCCGTCAAACACTGGCACGCGCAACGTAATGCCAAGGCCGGACGAGTTATACCAATGGTTGGACGGCCCAAAACGAAACCAATTGCCGAACTTATCGGTAAAGGCCGAATATGTAAAGTTGCCGGTGAGCGCCAGCGACGGCAGGTAGCCCTGCCGTATCATCTCATGCTGCTTGACGGCCAGCTCGCCTTTGCTTTTTAGCAGCTGCAGCTCTGGCAGCTGCTCGCTCAGTCCTCCGAGCACAGCCGTTTCCACCTTTGCCGAGTCCATCGGGGCAACGGCAATGTCGCGGTCGGCAGGATAATCGATGACATATTTCAGCATGTTCACCTGCTGTGCGAGCATGGCTTTCGCGTTATCATACTGCACACGAAGGTTCTCAAGGTTTATGTTTACCCTTTTCACGTCTACGTCCATAGCCATGCCGTTGTCATAGAACGCGACGGTGATTTTTCTTAACTCTTCAAGGCGGCCGATGTTCGACTTTACGATGGCTATCTGCTCGGCCGTGCTCTGCGCGAGGTAATACGTCCGGGCTATCTGCACCATAAGGTCGTCACGCGCCTTGTCGTAAGACAAGTGGTTAAGCCGGTCGGTCATCTTCGTAATCTCCAGCGCTGTAAGCAGCGTCTGGTTGTAAAGCGGCATTTGCAGTTGCAGTCCGGCCGAGGCGTTATATTGCAACGTCTTCGTCACGTTGTATTGTTTACCGTAGGCTGATCCGTCCGTCACCGACACGGGCGGGCTGAAATTGTCGTTCATCGAAGCCACGGCGCTAATCTGAGGCAGCAGTTTTGCGCGGTTCTCAGTTATGCCGAGCCTACCCTTCGCAATCTCATTCCGCTTAGTTCTCAGCTGAAGGTTGTTCTCTATGCCCATGCTGATACACTGCCCCAGCGTGAGCGTTTCCTGCGCCTTAAGAGGTAAAAGCGCACAGGTAATGGCAAATGTGAATAATAATCTCTTCATAACGTTGTTTCATTTATCCGCTGCAAAGGTAAGGGTTTGCGCAGGGTTTAGCGTTACGACATTTTCTTGCCATATGTTCATATTTTCCGTTTCTTTACGAGAGTGAATAAGCAACGTCTGTCCGACGTTTTCAGCCCGTCATGTAAAACGTGGCCTTTCTGCCTGTAAAAGGCCGCCATTTACGCTGCGTTTAACGGCCTTTTGCACTGCAAAAGGCCGCATTTCACACCTCCATCGGATTAACAAAAAAAGGATGTACCTCATTTTCGGTACATCCTTTCACTTTATAATGCTACAACTGCATTATTTTTTCCTTTTCAGCTCAAGCTTCGGAATCTTCAGCTTCATTCCTTCTTTTACGTCCACTATACCATTATGAACCTGAATGTAACACTTCATTCCATCACCGAGATAAAACCTCGAAATGCGCTCCAAGCTTTCTCCTTTACCAACAGTTATGGTTTTCGACGTTCCCACTATGCGATAGGCACCGGTCTTCACCATAGCATTGGCATTAACCAAATCCTGCGGTAAGGCCTTTTGTTCTTGAACCTCAACTGCAGGACGCTCTTTCGGTTTCTCGTCTTCCACTGGCTCAACCTTATCAGGCTGTTGCTTGCTGACATTTTCAGACTTTACCGAGTCTTTCCGACTATCCACTTTTGTTGCAGACGGCAAGGCGTGCTTGCCTACAATATGAACCGTTTTATATCTTACAATCGGCTTAACCGAGCGTCTGCCAAGATAAAAGCCTGTTCCCAAGGCAATGGCTCCGACTAAGAATACAATGACAGAAAACAACAACCACCTGTAACGTGACAATAATTTTTTATCATGTACCCTAACGACAACCGTTTCTTCATTCGCTACGGGCACTGACGTTTCGCCGACGTTTTCGTGACTGGCACCTTGCGTTTTAACCTCTTCAAGCTCGTTCTCTTCTCCGTCATTGTCAGCATGATTCTCCGGCTGAGCATCATCCGGTTCAGAATTAACGTTCGACGAAGTTTCTATTTCATCAGGCTCTTGACTCACTTCCTCAGATTCACGAGCCGGCTCTTCATCGCTTTCGGCCTCATCTATTTGAGTTACGTCGGTTGCCGTCGTCAAAAGCGGCTCAACCGTATGTTCTTGAACGGGTTCAACATTGTCATCTTCAGGCGTTGCTTCATCCTTCGGGCTTTCCTGCACATCATCCGTCTCGTCTTCCTGCGTCTGGATTTTACTCATTTCGTCCAAGTCGACGCCGTCATTTATAACAACGGTTTCAAACTGCGCAAACGGCTTGTTGACCAAGTCGCGCATAATAGGATCAGGAGTAAACGTTATTTTTCCATGACTTTCAATGACGACACGCTCGCCCGTATTGACATTCACGCTCTCACGCTCACGCACGTCAATAACCTTGAACGTACCTAAACCTTTCACTTTAACCGACTTGTCATCGTGCAGACCTTCGTTGACGACATCGAAAAGCGCCGTGACAAAAGCCTCTGCATCTTGTTGCGACAATCCGTGCTTGTCGGCTACGGCCTTTGCCATGTCTTGAATGGAAATCTTACCCATCAGCCTTGCCCTCCATTCTTAAGTTTTTCCTTTATTGCAGCAATCGGTTTGAAGTTTAGGACAAGTTTCGGAGGAACAAGCATACGCTGTTTTGTTCCAGGGTTTATGACTATCCGCTCCAATCTCTTCTTCACCTCAAATGTTCCAAATCTCGGAACGGCCACAACGTTGCCTTCCTGAAAGGCGTCGTTCATCGAGTCTATCACGGTGTTGACCATCTTTTGCGTGTCATCCTGCGTGTAGCCCATCCGTTGCGACAACTCTGAAATAAAACTTTTGTTGTTCATCTGAATGTTTATTATTAATGGAGTAAGAACAAATCAGTCACAACGTGAACTAATAAATCTTACTCACAACCGGCAAAACCGAGTATTAAAACAATGTAGTTCCGTATAAGTCGAAAGCCTCGGCGTCAGTTATCTTGACTTCATAAAATGCCCCCACACGCAATCGCTTTTCTGCTGCAGGAATAAGAACTTCAGGGTCTACTTCAGGCGAACTGAACTCTGTTCTGCCGATATAATAATCCCCTTCCTTCCTGTCAATAACAACCTTGAACACCTTACCAATCTTAGCTTCGGCTATTTCATAACTGATTTTTTGCTGCAAAGCCATCAACTTGTCAAGCCTTGCCTGCTTTACCTCGGGACTTATGTTGTCCTCATAATGCGTAGCGCTGTATGTGCCCTCTTCCTCCGAATAGGCAAAAGCTCCCATACGCTCGAAACGCGCCCACTTAGTGAATTCCATAAGTTCATTGAAGTCTTCATCGCTTTCGTTCGGAAAACCAACCATTAACGTCGTGCGCAAATGCATCCCAGGAACCTTTTCCCTTATACGCTCTATAAGCTCATAAGTATCAGCCTTGGTGATATGGCGCCGCATGGCGGTAAGCATATTGTCGGATATATGCTGCAAGGCAATATCAAGATATTTGCAAACATTCGGCTTCTCACGAATAACATCAAGCAACTCATATGGGAAATTGGTCGGATAAGCGTAATGAAGGCGTATCCATTTAACACCGGGAATATCTGCCATATCCGAAATCAAACCGGCTATATGCTGCTTACCGTCAATGTCAACACCGTAATACGTAAGCTCCTGCGCTATGATTTGGAACTCTTTCACGCCGTCTTCAACCAACGACCTTACTTCGTCAAGTATCTCTTGCTCGGGACGGCTTACATGCTTGCCCGTTATCAACGGTATGGCGCAATAAGCACAATGGCGGTCACATCCTTCGCTTATCTTAATATAAGCATAATGATGTGGAGTGGTAATGGAACGCTTCCCGATGCACGAGGCGATCTCGGCCTTGCCTAAATCGGTAAGCAGTTGCTTATAATCAAACTTTCCGTAATACTTGTCAACCTGGGGTATTTCTTTCTCAAGTTCCGACCTGTATCTTTGGGAAAGACATCCCATGACATACAATTTGTTTATGCGCCCACGCTCTTTGGCGTCGGCAAACTCAAGTATAGTATTAATGCTTTCCTCTTTTGCGTCGCCGATAAATCCGCAAGTATTTATAACAACAATCTCGCCTTGCGGATTTTTACTGTCATGGGTGCATTTATATCCGTTAGCCTCGAATTGTTTCATCAACAACTCACTGTCAACAAGATTCTTTGAACAACCCAAAGTTATAAAATCAATCTGGTTCTTTTTCACTTTTCAATGTTAAATAGCGAATCAACGAACTGGGTTTTATTAAACAGCTGCAGGTCTTCCATCTTCTCACCTAATCCGATATATTTGACAGGCACTTTCAGCTGGTCTGATATTCCTATCACGACTCCTCCTTTGGCTGTTCCGTCAAGCTTTGTTATGGCAAGACTCGTTATCTGTGTCACAGCCGAGAACTGCTTGGCCTGCTCAAACGCGTTTTGTCCGGTAGAACCGTCAAGAACCAGCAGCACTTCGTCAGGAGCCTGAGGAAGAACCTTCTTCATCACGTCCTTTATCTTCTTCAACTCATTCATAAGGCCGACCTTATTGTGCAAACGTCCTGCCGTATCGATCAATACCACATCTGCAGAATTAGCCTTGGCAGAGCTTAACGTGTCAAAAGCCACGCTTGCCGGGTCGGATCCCATCTGCTGCTTCACTACGGGCACCCCGACGCGCTCCCCCCAAATGGTAAGCTGTTCAACAGCGGCAGCCCTGAACGTATCCGCAGCGCCGAGATAAACCTTCTTGCCTGCTTTCTTAAACTGATATGCAAGTTTGCCTATTGTCGTCGTCTTGCCCACACCGTTAACACCAACAACAAGTATTACATAAGGCGAATGATCTGTGGGCAAATCCCAATTATCGTTATCTGTAGAGTTATTCTCGGTAAGCAATGCTGCTATCTCATCGCGCAAAATCTTATTCAACTCAGAAACAGAAACATATTTGTCACGTGCCACACGCTCCTCAATACGTTGTATTATCTTCAATGTTGTATCCACGCCGACATCAGAAGAAATCAACACTTCCTCAAGATTGTCCAACACGTCATCATCGACTTTCGACTTTCCCGCAACAGCCCTGGCTATCTTCGTAAAAACACTTTGCTTGGTCTTTTCCAGGCCTTTGTCAAGAGTTTCTTTCTTGTTCTTATTGAATAATCCGAATAACCCCATATTTTTTATTTTGCTACAAAATTAGTAAAACAAACTCACATTTACAACAAAAAGGCCGCAAAATCATTGCGGCCTTTTTATTAATATTGCGTTTCAATATAATTAGTTCTTGAAAAAGTCCTTCACTGCCTCGTTGGGCACCATCTGCTCGTCAAAGATGTAAGCGCCAGTCTTCGGGCTCTTCACCATCTTGATAACCTTTGTGTATGCACGACCATCCTTTGAACCTTCATGAAGGGTGGCGACGGTTTTCTTTGCCATTGTCTAAACTATTTAATTATTATTTTATCTCCTTATGAAGAGTCATTTTCTTCAGAATAGGATTATACTTCATTAATTCCATTCTCTCAGGCGTGTTCTTACGGTTCTTAGTCGTTACATAACGGCTTGTTCCGGGAAGACCGCTGTTCTTCATTTCCGTGCACTCCAACACAACCTGCACCCTGTTGCCTTTAGCCTTCTTTGCCATGGTTGATTATTCTCCTATAACTTTAATGTCTTTCCAATCACAATAGCCTTTGGAAACAGCCTGCTTGAGCGCAGCATCCAAACCTACCTTGTTAATCAGACGCAAACCGGCAGCGCTTATCTTCAAGCTAATCCAGCACTGCTCTTCAACATAGTAAAACTTCTTTCTGAAAAGGTTCACGTCAAAGCTGCGCTTCGTGCGATGCTTTGAGTGTGAAACATTATTTCCGATTTGAGCTTTCTTACCTGTTATTTGACAAATCTTCGACATTGCTATCTACTTTTTTTGTTTTAATTTTGATACTTATTCCAAACAGAGTGCAAAATTACTAACTTTTCCCGAATAATCAAAATATTTGCGCCAATAAAAATCCTTTTAATCTTTTTTTAGTTATTTCTTGGTTGAAACGTCCGTATCCATGCACCATGCAACTACTCACGCGCATTATTTTTCTTCCTGTTCGCCCTCATTTTTAAGGCGTTCGGTAAGATAATCCAAAAACAGGTGCAGGGCTTGCGTCGTAGCGTTGGCAAGGTTCAGATCACGCCCTTTGTCGCCTTCAAGTTTTAAGGTCACAATGTCATCGGCACTGCCGCATGCCAACCATATCGTACCTACGGGAATATCATGGGTTCCGCCTGCCGGTCCTGCGATACCGGTAGATGATATGGCATAATCAACGTTCAATGCTTTTACGGCGCCTTTCACCATCTCTATGGCAACCTCTTCGCAAACAGCCGTCTTCTCTTCAAGCAGGTCATGGCTTACGTTCAGAAGTTTCTCTTTCACCTCGTTAGTGTAAGACACTATGCTACCCTTGAAATAGTTCGACGCTCCCGGCATTAATATCACAGCCTCAGCTATGCGTCCGCCGGTACAACTTTCAGCCGTACCGAGCGTCTTGTCCTTCTCCCAGATAAACTGGCTTATCTCCTTGCTAAGAATTTTATTCTCGAAATCCATATTATTAATTTTTTCTATTTAAATGTCACTTTTGAGAAAGCAGGCTTGTCTATCGAGCAAAAGTCCTTGTCAAGATACTTATAATAGCCCGTTATGCCTATCATCGCGGCGTTGTCGGTAGTATAACTGAATTTCGGTATGTATATTGTCCATCCGTACTTTTCAGCATATTCATGGAAAGCATTGCGCAGCCCCGTATTGGCGCTTACGCCGCCGGCCACGGCAACATGCTTAATACCCGTCTGTTTAACTGCAAGCTTCAGTTTCTTCATCAGTATGTCTACAATCGTAAACTCAAGACTTGCGGCAAGGTCTTCCTTATGGTGCTCCACGAAGTCAGGGTCATCCTTGACCCATTCGCGAAGGTTGTATAGGAAAGATGTTTTCAAACCGCTGAAACTATAATCAAAACCAGGTATGTGCGGCTCGGAGAACTTATATGCATGGGGATTGCCTTGACGAGCAAGACGGTCGATAATCGGACCGCCCGGATATCCAAGCCCCATCACCTTCGAACACTTATCAATAGCCTCACCGGCAGCGTCGTCGATTGTTTGTCCCAACACCTGCATGTCGTTGTAGGCATTTACTTTCACTATCTGCGAGTTGCCACCGCTCACAAGCAGGCATATGAACGGTAAAGGAGGAGCTGACATGTCATCATCACTCTCCTTGATAAAATGCGCCATAACGTGGCCTTGCAGATGGTTTACGTCTATAAGCGGAATATTCAGCGAGCGAGCAAATCCCTTCGCAAAGCTGACACCTACCAGTAACGATCCCATCAAGCCCGGACCGCGGGTAAAGGCGACTGCAGACAGCTGCTCCTTCTCCACTCCTGCACGCTTCAACGCCTGGTCAACCACAGGCACGACATTCTGCTGATGCGCACGTGAAGCCAACTCCGGCACTACGCCCCCGTAAGCCTTGTGCACCTCTTGCGACGCCGTTACGTTGCTCAGCAACACGCCGTTACGCAGCACTGCGGCCGACGTATCATCGCAACTGCTCTCTATACCTAATATATATATGTCTTCCATAAGAACCAACTTTTTATGCGGAAAGTATCTCCACGCCGTGCTCCGTCATCAGGAACGTATGCTCCCATTGCGCGCTCGGCTGCTCGTCACCCGTTATCACTTCCCATCCATACGGGTCGTCGGCATCGATAAAGACCTTCCACGTGCCCATGTTAACCATAGGCTCTATCGTGAACACCATACCCGGCACGAGCAACATGCCCGTACCCTTATGGCCGAAATGCAACACTTCGGGCTCTTCATGGAACTTAATGCCTACGCCGTGTCCGCAAAGGTCACGCACGATACCGTAATGATATTTCTCGGCATGCTTCTGTATGGCGTGGCCTATATCGCCTACGAAGCCATAGGGCTTCGCTGCCTCGGCACCGATTTCAAGACATTCTTTCGTCACACGCACGAGCTGTTCCTTCTCCGGAGTGGTCTTACCGATGATAAACATGCGCGATGCATCGGCATAATAGCCGTCAAGTATCGTTGTGAAGTCGACGTTAACTATGTCGCCTTCCTGCAATATGTCAGTATCTTTAGGTATTCCGTGGCAAACAACTTCGTTTATGCTGGTGCACACGCTCTTCGGGAAGCCCTCGTAATTAAGACACGCCGGCACTGCCCCGTGCCCCGTACAGTAATCATAACATATCTTATCTATCTCGGCAGTGCTCATGCCGGCATGTATGCGGGCGGCAACTTCGTCAAGCACGCCGCTGTTAACGACGCCGCTTTTGCGTATGCCTTCAATCTGTTCGGGGGTCTTTATCAAATCACGTGTGGGCACAAGCTTGCCCTTGTTCTCCCAGTACATCACCTGCTTGTCCATTTCGGTAATGGGCTGTCCCGGGACGGTATGCCATCTTCTTTTCTTCTTAAACATTGTTTTACAACATATAAAGTCTTTGCAAAATTACAAACTTTATCGCAAAACACGGACATTTTATCCGTGTTATTTTACAATAACACTTGCAACATGACATCAACACAACCAAAGACCGACAACTATCGAAAACAAGTACGGGTAACCGGCTACATTCCTATAGCCGCAAACAAATCGCCCGTCCAATCTTCGCCGTTTTCAGGGCATAGTGTATTGAAGCCCAATTTGCGGGCCGCCTCGATATTACGCGGCCCGTCGTCAACAAACAGCGTTTCTTCAGGCAAGATATGCTCATTATCAATAACTGCCTGGAAAAACCTTGCATCGGGCTTCATTACGCCAAGGCGAAAACTAAGATAAAGCGCGTCGAAGTAATCGTCAAGCGAGCCCGTGCCGCCGTCAAAATCTTTTGTCAACGCCCAGCTCATCATGAACGGATTGGTGTTTGACAACAGGATGAGTCGATAGCCTTCGCCACGCAACCGCCTCAATGCGTCAAGATTGCGCTGCGGCACTTCCTTACGATAGCCGAGCCAACCATATTTACAATCGTCGAACGACAGCGTGCGGCCTACAATACGACTCAACTCAGCGCGAAATTCCTCCGCCGTAATCTTCCCTTCTTCCACATCACCGAATATTCCAGTCTGCGTGTAAGGGTCAAGCCTGCGCTCTATATCGGCTACGCCCAGCTCCTTAAAGCGGCGCAACGCCTCGTTTTGGTCGATTGTCATGATGACGCCGCCAAGGTCGAAAATCAAGTTCTTTATCATCATTTACGGTTTTAGGGTCTTGCGTTTATAGGGTTTTACGGGCGTAAGTCATATAACAAAACATATATACTTAGTTCATTTCCACTTTCTCCGTCCCGGCTTATCCTTAATAATGCTTCATCGCACGGTCCATCTCGCGGCGGTCTTCCTTTTCCTTCAACGTCTGCCGCTTATCGTATTCCTTCTTACCCTTAGCCAAGGCAATGTCAACCTTAGCGCGTCCTTTAGCGTCAATGAACACAAGCGTAGGCACGATTGTAAAGCCGACCTGCTTTGTGGCTTCCTGAAGCTTACGTATCTCACGCTTTGTCAGCAACAGCTTGCGGTCGCGCTTGGCCTCATGATTGTTATAAGAGCCGAAAAAATAAGGCGAAATGTTCATTCCCTTCACCCATATCTCGCCGTTGTGTATATAGCAATAACTGTCAACCAACGAGGCCTTGCCCAGTCGGATAGACTTTATTTCCGTACCGGTAAGCACTATTCCGGCCGTATAAGTTTCAACAAAGAAATACTCAAACGAAGCCTTCTTGTTGCGTATGCTTACAGGACTTTTCTTTCTTATCAGTTCTTCTTCCTTGTTCATTATTCTTAGGAATTAAAGAAATTAGAGGAGTTAAAAACTCCACCAATTTATATTATTTCCGCGAAACGGTCTATGTGTTCGTCAATGTATCGCGCAATCTCTTCAACCCAACGCTCCTCATTCTCAACAAACTTGTCGTCAAGGTCGTCAAACTCGGGATATTGCTCAAACATCGCCATGAACTCATCATCCGTACATTCTCGCTGTATCTCCTTACCATATTTACGGAACAACTTACCGGCCTTGTTTGCCAAAGCCGCCAAATCGTCAAGCCCCCACATCCTTACAACCTTGGCAAACGGATTGAAGAAAACGAACGGGCCGTAGCCGTTATATATCAACTGGACAAAACCGCCGTCCATCACTTCGTCATGCAAATACTTAAACGCAACCAAAGTCATCTGGTCGGCATTAAGATTGGCCATAGCCTCCTCACCAAACTGCCCATCGACACGGTCAATCACAGCGTCCGCAAACAGATTAACGAACTCGTCATAACCGGCAGACGCAGCCTCGCGCACCTTATCCTCGTTTATGGTAATAGCGTACATATCGGAAACATAAATATTAATTCATTTGCAAAGATAATGCAAACTGACAGCAATACAAAACAAATTGCGTTTGTTTTTACCGTTAAAAAAAACACAACTTACAGAACCATCAGAACGATAACGACACTGCGCCCAGCAAGGCATACCGCACAATAAAACGCGGCCTACAGCGTTATCTGAAATAAAAACGCCTATGAAAAAGACTTTACTTGCTCTCATTTCCGCCATACTTCCGGCCGCGTCTTACGCCCAAAACAACGAGATTTACGACAAGGGCATAGCGTCGTTGCAGGTAGTAGCGGGGCAGAACTGGATGTCACTGCCTATAATAAGGCTTGGGAGCCACAGCCCCAACGACAGGATTAACATCAGTTTTGACGACCTTACGCACACATACCACCGATACACGTACAAGATTGAGCACTGCGAAGCCGACTGGACCGTATCGGATCAGATATTCGCAAGCGACTTCATCAACGGCTTTCAAGAAGGCAACACCATTGAAAACAGCATGGAGTCAATCAACACGAACGTGCTCTACACCCACTACAAGCTAACTATCCCCAACGAAGACTGCAGCCTGAAGATGAGCGGCAACTATAAGCTGACCGTATTTGACGAGAACGACGACAACCGCCCAATGTTCACGGCATGCTTCATGGTGCTTGAGAACGCCATGGGAGTGCAGCTTGACGTGACTACGAATACCGACATCGACATAAACAAGCAACACCAACAAGTGTCAATGCAGGTGAACTACGGCTCGGTGAACGTTACCGACCCGTCAACGCAAATCAAGACGGTGGTGATGCAAAACAGGAGGTGGGACAACGCAAGAATCAACCCCAAACCACAATACACAATGGCCGACGGCCTTAGATGGGAGCACAACAGCGACCTGATCTTCCAAGCCGGCAACGAATACCACAAGTATGAAATCCTTGACGTGTCGCACCCCACAATGGGCATTGACCGCATCGACTGGGACGGAGAGAACTACCAGGTGTATCCCTACGCATGCGTTCCACGTCCCAACTATGTTTACGACGAGGACGCCAACGGTGCGTTCTACATCCGCAACAGCGACAACATCGAGAATGACATAGCCTCGGAGTATGTCTTCGTCAACTACACGCTGCAAGTACCAGAAAGAATTGACGGCGACGTCTACGTCAACGGAGCGTGGACCAACGACCAGCTGGCACCCGAATACAGGATGGAATATGACGACATGAACCGTTGCTACACGGCAAGGATACTGCAGAAACAAGGCTATTACTCATATCAGTTCGTAATGGTGGGCCGCGACGGCGTCAGCCGCGTAGTGCCGTCAGACGGATGTTTCTATCAAACAGAGAACAAATATCAGGCTCTTGTTTATTATAGGGGAACCGGCGAGCGTACCGACAGGCTCGTAGGCTACCAGCAGGTGCAGATAAAATAAGCGGCCCGGGCGCCCCTATACGGGGCGCGCCAGTCACCGCATACATGAAAAAGAAAAAGGATGCAAGCCGAAAAGCATGCATCCTTTTTTATATTCCAGCGGTGCGTACGGGACTCGAACCCGTGACCTCCTGCGTGACAGGCAGGCATTCTAACCAGGCTGAACTAACGCACCCCGACGAATTGAGCCATACCTTGCTTTTTGAGCGGTGCGTACGGGACTCGAACCCGTGACCTCCTGCGTGACAGGCAGGCATTCTAACCAGGCTGAACTAACGCACC
>CALUKU010000003.1 GCA_944321295.1 uncultured Prevotella sp. | reverse complement strand
GTCATTACCTCACCCTTTGAGAAAAGCTCATAAATAGCTTATTTCTAATCCATTCCTATTTTAATATCGGATTTTGTACATAAAAAACGTTCTTTACAGAACGTGCGGACATAATAAATTATGTCCCTACAAGAGGGTGTTTAAAATGTTTACAAGTAAATAAGCTTTATACCAAACTCACGCTAACGCCGCTACGCAGCGGTCTGAATAAAGAAAGGCGTGGCTTAAGGATTATCGTCCTTAAGCCACGCCTTTAAGCGTTATGCCATTATAGCCTTATTTCTTCTTTGCGGCAGGAACAGACTTGTAAGCCTTGTTCAGACCGGAGATAACCTCGTTGGTTATGTCATATGCCTTGTCGGCATAAAGAATGTTGTCGCCGGCCTTGCTCAATATGAGCGAATACTTCTTATCCTTGTTGTAAACGGCAAGGTAATGCTGTATGCTGTCACGCAGGGCGGCGTTGAACTTCTCTGTTTCAGCCTGGAACTCAGAGCCGAGCCTCTGCTGCAGTTCCCTCAAGTCGGCGTCCTGCTTCTGCAGTCCGGCCTGCACGGCCTCGGCCTGCTGCTGGGTGTATTTGTTGTTCTGGATGTCCTGCTGGAACTTGGCTACGGCGTTCTGGAGCGAACGTCCCTTAGAGCTGATGGTGTTTTGGATGTTCTGTCCTTTCTTTTCAAGGATAGCCGAATACTCCTTGCAGAACTTATACTGCGACATGATAGAGTCAACCTCTATGTAAGCTATCTTCATTTCAGTGTTTGCGGCAGAAGCCGTAGCCGGTTTCTCGTCAACTTTTGGCGCTTGCTTGTTGCACGATGCCACAACTAAAGACATCAGCGCTACGGCAGCGGCCGAACGGATTACTTTTTTCATACTTTATTATTATTGTTTTATATGGTTCAATTTTTCTTGTCCTTATCCACCCTCCTTGCGTATGCTGAACGCGCCTCGGCGTCCTGCTCCATCACGCAATGTATCCTGCGCTTGCGCAATCCGGGGTTGTCCTTTACGTGTTGCGAAGAGAACGTTCCATCCTTAAGCAATATCACCTTTACGCAAAGCAAAGCCACGGCGATAGCAATTATTAACATGCAGAGAATGAAAGTTTCCATCATTTTTCTTATTTTTGCATGCAAAGATAATGCAAGTAGAGCGAAATGCAAAATAAATGCGGGTAAAACGAGTTTTTATTTTGTATTCAACTTGGTTGCGGCCTTGCCCCGCTTCAACGGTGGTACGGCTGTGAAAGCATGTCTGCGACAAACTTGATAAACCAAATATAAACTATGAACAAAAACGAGTTAAAACCACAATGCGTCTTCGAGCAGTTCGCAAGGATTAACAACATTCCGCGTCCGTCGAAGCATGAGGAGAAAATGATCGAGTACCTGAAGAAGTTCGGCGAGGACTTGAAACTGGAAACCAAAGTCGACGAAACAGGCAACGTCATAATAAGGAAACCCGCGTCGAAGGGCTATGAGAACCGTAAGACGCTCATCCTGCAAAGCCACATGGACATGGTGTGCGAGAAACTTGTAGACAAGGACATCGACTTCACCAAGGACCCCATCGAAACTTACGTTGACGGCGAATGGCTCAGGGCTAAGGGCACGACGCTCGGCGCCGACGACGGCATAGGCTGCGCCATCGAGATGGCCGTACTTGCAGACGACAGCCTTGAGCACGGCCCGATAGAGTGCGTGTTCACAAGGGACGAGGAAACGGGACTGACGGGAGCCGACGGCATGGGAGCCGACTTCATGACGGGCGACCTACTCATCAATCTCGACAGCGAGGACGAAGGCCAGTTCTTCATCAGCTGCGCAGGCGGAGTAACCACACGGGCTACGTTCAAGTTTGCCAAGGAGAGCGCGCCCGACGGCTATTTCTTCATGAAGCTGTCGCTGCAGGGCCTGCACGGCGGCCACAGCGGCGACGACATAAACAAGAAGTTCGCCAACGGCATAAAACTCCTTACACGCTTCATCTATATCATCAGTGAGAAATACGACGTCCGTCTGGCAAGCTTCAACTCAGGACGCATGCACAACGCCATACCGCGCGACGGCGTCGTAGTGTTCGCCGTGCCGAACGAAGCCAAGGAGGACGTGCGCGCCAGCCTGAACATCTTCGCAAAAGACGTTGAGGACGAGTTCCACGTAACCGAGGAGCACATCGAGTTCAAGCTTGAAAGCACCGACGCCGAACCCGTCATGCCCAAGGCTGTGAGCCGCAACCTCATCGCCGCCCTGCAGGCCGTCGACAACGGACCCTACTCCATGTGCCAGGACGAAGCCTTGGCATGGATGGTTGAAACGTCAAGCAACGTCGCCAGCGTGACGACCACCGACGACGCCGTCAACATAGTAGCCTCGCAACGCTCTAACGTCATGAGCAACCTGACGAACATGGGCAACACGGTGAAGGCCGCGTTCGAGCTGGCCGGCGCAGAGGTGACGCAGGGCGACAAGTATCCGGCATGGAAGATGAACCCCAACAGCGCGCTGACCGACATCGTCGTAGAAACATACAAGAAGCTCTTCAACAAGGAACCGAAGGTGATAGGCATACACGCCGGACTGGAGTGCGGCCTTTTCTCTGAAAAGTATCCCCACCTCGACATGGTTTCGATGGGCCCGACGCTGCGCGGCGTACACTCGCCCGACGAGCGCCTGCTCATACCCACGGTGCAGATGGTATGGGATCATCTGCTCGAGATAATGAAAAACATCCCGACTAAATAAAACCAATGACGCGGGAGTATATCAAAATGTAGCAAACAGGAGTCAGACGCTTCGCGTCGGAGTTATCATGAATTAACGGACAAATGCTAAATTGCTGTAATTCGAGCTATTGTCAGTTAACTTCGGGCGAGCAAAGCGAGCCTAACTCCTGCTAACTTCTTAATTTTGATACACCCTCAAGAACGAGCGGAAGCCAAGACGTGCGCAAGCCTGCCTGGCTTCCGCTTTTAATATCGCATCACAGACAGTAAGAAGATGAAACACATCACAATTGCAACGCTCGCCTGCGCGGCGGCAATCACGCTGGCCGGCTGCGGCCATAGCCACAAGGCCGAAAGCACGGTAAAGGACTTTCTCGAAAAGAACATATCCACAACCGAATACACCGTAGCTTTCACGAAGACTGACTCAACCCGCCACGTCACCGACAGCGCCGTCATAGAAATGCGTAAGGACGCAGAGCGCAACCCGATATTCAAAAAGGGTATCGCCTATGACAGCGCAACCGTTATGCCCAAGAAATACGTTTACACGAAAGCCGAGATATGCGTAGGCGGCGACACCATCGCGCACACGTTCTACCTCAACCCCGAGGAAAACCGCATAGTGGCCTTCAAGCGGCAAAACTACTGAACACCATTTCGTAGGGACATAATTTATTATGTCCGCACGTTCTGAAACGAAGTTCGCTGAAAGCAAAGAACGTTATTATGTGTAAAAACCGACTAAATACGCCTCTTCGAGGCGTGCGGACATAATAAATTATGTCCCTACGAAGTGGTGTTTCCCTTATGCCGAACTTTGGTAATATTAATAAAAACACCCCTCGTCCAAGTGAGGCGCTCGGTAACCGTCATCCCGGACTTGATCCGTCGTCATCCTGAACTTGATTCGTCATCCTGAACTTGATTCAGGACAGTTGTATTCCGCCACGTTGTTTGTTTGAGGGTGCGTTCGTATGTCCTGAATCAAGTTCAAGACAAATCAAGTTTGGGACGATTAGCGACCGCCTGGATTGGAAGAGGGTGCGTTCGTCTGGATTCCGTGTCAAGCACGGAATGACGTGATGTGCGAGAACTTCACTTGGACAAGGATGTTCACTGCGATTGTCATCATAATGACATAAGACAAAATTCAGAACGAAAGAAAAAGAATAGGCCATTATCATCCACCCAAACAGCGGATGACCCGTGTAAGGCTACTTCTTGCGATGCAAGAGGTAGCCTTTTGTCGTATAATATGCCGCCTATTGCAATTTAACAGGCAGCATATTATAACGCATTGTAAACCAAGATATTAGGCAAACATTATAAAATGCTTGCGTGAACATGCCGTCAAGCGCATTTTACGCGCGTCAGCCACCTTTATATATAATCAGCAATGACACGACTCATTGTAATAAAATGGAAATAAAGGCGCAAAATAATGTTCATCCGAGTGATACGCCTTTGTAACCCATACGTCCGAACTTTGCACCCTGAAAACAAGACATCATATAAAAATGAAGAAAAGGACGTACATGACAAAACGACTGATGAGCGCTGCCGCCGCGGCGTGGATGACGGCGGCACAGGCCTTCGGCGCAGGTGGAACAGACGTGGACATCAAGGGATGCATAAAAGACCGCACGTCAAAAGAGCCGCTGATAGGAGCCACTGTGAAGGTGGTGGGCAGCGACGTGGCCGCAGTGACCGACGTAGACGGCAACTTCAGCCTGACGGGACTCTCTGACGGCATTTACGACATTGAGATTAAATACATCGGGTACAAGACGGCCGTCAAGCGTCAGGTGAAGATTGAGGACAACCAGGCTACGACGCTTGACTTCGAGATGGAGGCCGACACGCGCCGCCTGGAAGGCGTAGAGGTGGTGGCCAAGGCTAACCGCGAGTCAGAGAACGTGACGATGATGGAACAGAAACGCTCCGTTATAGCCCTGCAGACCATCGGCGCGCAGGAACTGTCGCGCAAAGGCGTAGGCGACGCGCAGGCCGCGGTGACGAAAATCTCGGGAATATCGAGGCAGGAAGGTGTAAAGAACGTCTTCGTGCGCGGCCTGGGCGACCGTTACAACATCACGACGCTTAACCGCTTCCCCTTGCCGTCGGAGGATCCGGAGTATAAGAACATCGCCCTCGACTTTTTCTCAACCGACATAATCCAGTCGGTAGACGTGAACAAGGCCTTCTACAGCAATACGCCCGCCGACGTCGCTGGAGCCGACATCAACATAACTTCAAAGGAGCTTACGGGCGACGGCAAGCTCGGCGTAAGCGTATCGGGAGGCTTCAACACGCAGACCTTCTCGTCAGACTTCATGCGAATGGACGGCGTCAACGCGTTCGGTTTTGCCAACAAGACACAGCCGGGCGAAAACCTTGACTCATACAACTTCCGCAATTCGCTCGACCCGTCGAAGCAGAACCTGCAGATAAACCAGAGCTACTCCGTATTCGGAGGAAAGCGTTTCAAATTCGGCAAAGACGCCTTATCGCTCTTCCTCGTGGCGTCGCACAACAAAGACTACACCCACTATGACGAGGAGGTGCGCAACTCAACGACTACGGGAACCATCTCGCAAGACCTTGACGGCGACATATCAAAGGTTATGACAAGCCAGGTGGCAATGGCCAACCTCGAATACAACCACGCCCGCAAGCACCGCTTAGCTTACAACTTCATGCTGGTGCACTCAACCGAGGAATCCGTCGGCGACTACCTCGGCATGGACTCGAAGTATGAATCGTCTGACACGTTCGAGGGCTTCATGCGCCGCCAGCAGGCCAACGACAACCTGCTCATCGTGAACCAGCTCGACACTAAATGGCAGCTCGGCAAGAGGTTCGACCTTAACGCCGGAGCCTCATACAACATCGTCAACGGCAGCGAGCCTGACCGCCGCATCAACAACCTCGTGAAGAACGACGACGCTTACGTGCCGATGAAGGGCACGGGCATACAGCAGCGCTACTTCTCAGAGCTTGACAACAAGGACCTCAACGTGCGCGCCGCGCTTACATACAAACTGAAAGACAGCTTCGAGCAGCGCTCGAACGTACAGGTAGGCTACATGGGCCGCTTCGTCAAGGACGCTTTCGACGCCGTTGAGTACGACATGTCGGTAATCCAGCGCAACCCGTTCGACATCTCTAACATACGCTTCGACGACTACTTCAACCAGAACAACCTCGCCTCTGGGGTGTTCAAACTCGGCTACCAGAACGACATATATAATGTAAAGAAGAACATCCACTCGGCATATGCCGAAGCTACATACCAGTTTACGCAGGGGTTCACGGCCAACCTCGGCCTTAAGTATGACGACGTTTACATGAAAGTAGACTACGACGTGAACCTGCATAGCACCAAGGGCACGCAGAAGATTGACAAGTCTTACTTCCTGCCCAGCCTTAACCTGCGCTACGACCTGAACGACAAACATACCCTGCGCCTTGCCGCAAGCAAGACCTACACGCTGCCGCAGTCGAAGGAGATATCGCCCTACCGCTATATCGGCGTGAGCTTCAAGAGCGAGGGTAACCCAAACCTGAAGCCGTCAGACAATTACAACGTCGACCTGAAGTGGGATTGGTATTTGTCGCCCTCGGAGCTTATCTCAATCACAGGCTTCTACAAATACATCAAGAACCCCATCTCGAGAATAGAGGTGGCCAGCGCCGGAGGCTTCCTTTCATACCAGAACATCTCCGACCACGCCACGGCGGCCGGCGTCGAGATGGAGGTGAAGAAGCACCTCTTCTCGCAAAGCCTTGAGAACGACGGCCTCAGCAGGCTTACGCTCGGCGTCAACGGAGCTTACACTTACACCTGCGCCAAGGTGCCCCTGGCAACCGACCCGTCTGGCTCTCAGCTTGAGGGAGCAGCCCCGTGGATTGTCAACGCCGACCTTACATACCTGCTGCGCAAAGGCTCAAACTCTTTCACGGGCGCACTGGTGTTCAACTACTTCAGCGACCGCATCTACACCATAGGCACCCAAGGCTATCAGGACATCATGGAGAACGGCATACCGACGCTCGACTTCGTGGCCTCTACGCAGCTTGGCAAGCACTTCTCCGTCAACCTGAAGGCGCGCAACCTGCTCAACTCTGCCCACCAGCTGACACGCAAAGGCAACGCCGACAACAAGGAGGTGGTGCTCAGCAAGTACCGCAAGGGCGTAGACCTAAGCCTCGGGCTGACCTACAACCTGTAAGAGTGAAAAGTGAAAAATCCAATACCTCTTTACAAGAGGCATATAAGGCTTATAAGGCCCATTCGGCCTATCTATAAACAAGATAACAACATTTGTTCAACTAATTATTTAGCAACATGAGAAAGTTTTTTATGAGCGCACTGGCAATGTTTGCCATGATCGGCGCAATGAGTCTGACATCTTGCAGCGACGACGATGACAACGGCGGAAGCGGCGGCGGTTCTGCCGTCAACCCCGAGGCCGTAGAACTCAAGGGAACCATCGAGGGAACGATGAACCTTGACGCCAACAAGGAATACCACCTGACCGGCACCTTGAACGTTCCGGCCGGAGCTACGCTCAACATTCCCGCAGGAACCGTCATCAAGGCGGCGCAAGGCTTCAGCAACTACATCATCGTAGAGCAGGGCGGCAAGATCTACGCCAACGGCACGGCCGACAAACCCATCGTGTTCACTGCCGACAGCGAGGACGCCACCTCGGGCTACTGGGGCGGACTGATCATCAACGGTAAGGCGCCCATCACGGGTGGAGGCACTGCCGGAACGGAGGTGTCGACCAACATTCCTTACGGCGGCGACGACGCAGCCGACAACAGCGGCGTCATCAAGTACGTAGAGCTGTGGTACACCGGAGCCAAGAGCTCGGCCGACATCGAGCATAACGGTCTTACGCTCAACGGCGTGGGCAACGGAACCGAGATTGACAACGTCTACATCGTAGAGGGCGCCGACGACGGCATTGAGTTCTTCGGCGGCTCGGTCAACGTAAGCAACCTGCTCGTAGTCAACTGCGACGACGACTGCTTCGACTTCACACAGGGCTACTCGGGCACCCTCGACAACTGCTACGGCGTGTGGGAGAACGGCTTCACCAGCGACGAGGAAGACCCGCGCGGCGTTGAGGCTGACGGCAACCTTGACGGCGAGATGGCCGACGGCACGCCGCAGGCTAACTTCACCATCAAGAACATGACCATCAAGAACGAGTCGGCAAGCCAGGCCATGCAGGACGCCATCAAGATACGCCGCCTTGCAACAGCCAACATAACCAACGCCCTGGTTGAAGGCGCTGGCGAGATTGAGAACCTCATCGACCTGACCGACAGCAAGGATCCCGCCGCCACGGCGACGGCCATCAGCGTGACTAACAACGCGGCTAACATAACAGGCGACGTAGTCAACTACGACCGCACGACCGAATACACCGGCGTGAAGATTGTCAGCGGCAACACGGGCGCCGACGTCACCAAGTTCGCTTGGACGGGCTACGACTTCACCGCAAGCGGCGAGGTTGCTGTTAAGGAAGAGGCCGACGTGCCCCTTGAAATCACCGGCGACATCACCCTTGACGCCGAAAAGCAGTACTACATCAACGGCTCGGTACACGTAAAGGAAGGCGGCGTGCTCAGGATACCGGCCGGAATGACCATCAAGGCCAGACGAGGCTTCAGCAACTACATCCTCGTTGAGCGCGGCGGCAAGATTTACGCCGAAGGCACCGCTGAGGCTCCCGTAGTATTCACGGCCGACAGCGAAACGGCCGTGGCAGGCCACTGGGGCGGCATAATCATCAACGGCTACGCCAGAATATCAGGCCCCGCAGGAAACGTTAACGAAGGTTTTACCGAAATTGCCAACACAATACCTTACGGAGGCGACAACGACAGCGACAACTCAGGTGTGCTCAAGTATGTTGAAATCCTGTTCTCTGGCGCTAAGAGTACTGCCGACATCGAGCACAACGGACTTACCCTTAACGCCGTAGGCAACGGTACTACCATCGAGAACATCTACATCTCAGAAGGTGGTGACGACGGTATCGAGTTTTTCGGAGGTTCGGTTAACGTAAGCAACCTGCTCGTAGTCAACTGCGACGACGACTGCTTCGACTTCACCCAGGGCTACTCGGGCACGCTTACCAACTGCTACGGCCGTTGGGAGGACAGCTTCACCAGCCAAGAGGAAGACCCGCGCGGCGTTGAGGCCGACGGCAACCTCGACGGCCTTGGCTCCGACCACACACCGCAGTCAAACTTCACAATAAAGAACATGACCATAGAGAACCTCGCAACGGCAACGTCAATGCAGGACGCCATAAAGGTGCGCCGCGGTGCAAAGGCAACCATCGAGAACGCCTTAGTAGCAGGTTCCGGCAATATCGAAGAGCTTGTCGACCTTAACGACGGTAAGGGTACAGGCGACGCAGGCTGCGTTATCAACGTAACAAAGAACGCAACCAACGTTGACAGCGACGTCAACGAAAAGAACCCCGCAGGCGCAACTGTAAACATCACCAGCGGCAACACGGGCTGCCCCGCCGACATCTTCGGATGGACCGGCTACAGCCTCTGACAATCTTTAAATAGGAGTTAGCGGGAGTTAGCGGGAGTTAGGCTCCCTTACGGTCGCCCGGAGTTAACGGACAATAGCCTGTGTGGTTGATATCATGTGTGGGTAATGTCTGTTAACTCCCTGAACGAGCGCAGCGAGTGATAACTCCCGTTAACTCCTTAAACGAGCGTAGCGAGTGATAACTCCTTCCAAAAGGGCGGCCGTGCAAGGCCGCCCTTTTAAGTTTGGCACGGAATTTGCATAGAGCCTTCAAAACGAAACTTTAAAGCTTATACAACCATGCAGAAAGGAAACATAGGGGTAACTACTGAAAACATATTCCCCGTCATCAAAAAGTTTTTGTACTCTGACCACGAGATATTCCTGCGCGAGATGGTGAGCAACGCCGTCGACGCAACGCAGAAGCTGAAGACCCTGGCCGAGAGGGGCGAGTTTAAGGGAGAGCCGGGCGACCTCACCGTGCGCGTGACGCTCGACGAGAAGAACAAGACCCTTACAATCAGCGACCGCGGCATAGGCATGACCGAGGAGGAAATCGACAAGTACATCAACCAGATAGCCTTCTCTGGCGTGAGCGACTTCCTTGAGAAATACAAGGACAACGCCAACGCCATAATAGGTCACTTCGGCCTCGGCTTCTACAGCGCCTTCATGGTGAGCGACAAGGTGGAGATCCTGACCCGTAGCTACCGCGACGGCGCCAAGGCCGTAAGATGGACGTGCGACGGCAGCCCCACCTTCGAAATTGACGACGCAGAGAAGGATGACCGCGGCACCGACATCATACTGCACATAGCCGACGACTGCAAGGAGTTCCTTGAGAAAGGCCGCATACAGGGCCTGCTCGACAAGTACTGCAAGTTCATGCCCGTGCCCGTAGCCTTCGGCAAGAAGACCGAATGGAAGGACGGCAAGCAGGTGGAAACCGACCGTGACAACATAATAAACGACACAGAGCCGCTGTGGACCAAGACCCCGAGCACCCTTAAGGACGACGACTACAAGAAGTTCTACCACGAGCTTTACCCCATGCAGGACGACCCGCTCTTCTGGATACACCTGAACGTCGACTACCCATTCAACCTCACGGGCATACTCTACTTCCCCCGCGTAAGGTCGAACATCGACCTGCAGCGTAACAAGATACAGCTCTACTGCAACCAGGTGTTCGTAACCGACCAGGTGGAGGGCATCGTGCCCGACTTCCTCACGCTGCTCCACGGCGTGATCGACTCGCCCGACATCCCGCTCAACGTAAGCCGCAGCTACCTGCAGGCCGACCGCGACGTCAAGAAGATATCAGCCTACATCACCAAGAAAGTGGCCGACCGCCTCAACGGAATCTTCAAGGACGACCGTAAGGAATACGAGAGCAAGTGGGACGACCTGAAGCTGTTCATCAACTACGGCATGCTCTCGCAGGAAGACTTCTACGACCGCGCCAAGGACTTCACCCTGCTGAAGGACGTCGACGGCAAGTACTTCACCCTCGACGAATACAAGACCCTGATAAAGGACGCCCAGACCGACAAGGACGGACAGCTCGTCTACCTCTACGCCACCGACAAGGACGAGCAGTACTCTTACATCGAGGCTGCTAAGGACAAGGGCTACAGCGTGCTGCTGCTTGACGGGCAGCTCGACGTGCCGGCGGCGTCGATGTTCGAGCAGAAGCTTGAGAAGAGCCGCTTCATGCGTGTCGACAGCGACATCATAGACCGCCTAATCGTCAAGGACGACGTAAGGAAGAGCGAGCTTGACGCCGACCAGGCTGACAATCTGTCAGCAGCCTTCCGCTCGCAGCTGCCCAAGCTTGACAAGGCCGAGTTCAGCGTAGAGGTGCAGGCCCTGGGCGAGAACGCGCAGCCCGTGATGATAACCCAAAGCGAGTACATGCGCCGCATGAAGGACATCAGCCGCTACCAGAGCGGCATGAGTTTCTACGCACAGATGCCCGACAGCTACAGCCTCGTGCTCAACAGCGACCACGCCCTGATTAAGGCCATACTCGACGACTGCCAGGCCAAATGCGGCGACGAGCTTAAGCCCGTAACCGCCGAGATTAAGGGCCAGCAGGCACGCCTCTCGGCCCTGCGCCAGAGCCAGGGCAAGAAGAAGCCCGAGGAAGTGACGCAGGAAGAGAAAGACGACCTGGCCGCCACAGAGAAGGCTCTCGGCGAGCAGCGCGACAAGAAGCAGCAGATTATCGCCGGATACGCCAAGGACAACAAGGTGCTCCACCAGCTCATCGACCTTGCCCTGCTGCAGAACGGCATGCTGAAGGGCTCCGCCCTCGACGCCTTCGTAAAGCGCTCCGTAGCGATGATTAAATAACACGCCGACGGCTCTTTGACAAACGACGCGAAAATGCGCCGCGGCATGACAAAACGTCAGCGGCGCGTTGTCTGAAAATTAGCGCAAGATAGGTGCGTAATGTTAAACCTGTTAACATTACGCGCCTTTTAATATGTCCCGCTCGGAGTGAAAGCTAAGCTTCCGACCGTCAAAAGCTTACCTTTCGGCCACCGAAAGCTTACCCCTCGCCCACCGAAAGCTTACCTCCCGACGGCCGGAAGCATAGCTCTTGAGCCGTAAGAGGCATGTTTTCGTGACTTGAAAGGCATTTTTAATTGCACAAAACGACAAGCCCGCACGCAACCGACTGTCGTCCAACGCCTTACGCCTACACACCCGTAGCCAAGCCATACGCCGCCGAACATCCGTCCGGCGGAAATAAGCCCGCCACAGAGCGTCAAGCTTTTACAGAAAGAAAGCAAAACGCAACAATGTCTGACAAAAAGCAAACGGCCATCCCGTCATACCCACGCACGGCACGGCAGCCATCACTGCGCCTCAACCGAAGTTTTTACCGTCATTTATTTCGCCGTATGGCGAACTTAAGCTACCTTTGCAGCATGCGACTGATAGAAATCAACTCACTAAGCCAAGAGGGCGTAGAGATGTTCAGCGGCCTGACGGAGGCCCAGCTGCGCAACAGGGCGCGGCCCGAAGAGAGCCTCTTCATAGCTGAAAGTCCGAAGGTGATACGCACGGCGCTCGATGCGGGCTGCGAGCCCGTGGCCCTGCTGTGCGAGCGGCGACACGTGACGGGCGACGCCGCCGACATAATAGCCCGCTGCGGCGACACGCCCGTGTACACGGGCCCGAGGGAGCTGTTAGCAAGGCTGACGGGCTACGTGCTGACGCGCGGTGTGCTCTGCGCCATGCGGCGACCGCCTGAGGCGGCGGCGGCCGACGTGTGCCGCGGGGCGCAGCGCGTGGCGGTGATAGAGGGCGTGACCGACACTACTAACATCGGCGCCATATTCCGCTCGGCCGCCGCGCTGGGCGTCGACGCCGTGCTGCTGACGCGCGACACGTGCGACCCGCTCAACCGCCGCGCAGTCAGAGTGTCTATGGGCTCGGTATTCCTCGTGCCCTGGGCGTGGCTCGACGGAGGCCCCGAGAGCCTCAAGGCCCTGGGCTTCGCCACGGCGGCGATGGCCCTGAGCGACGACTCCGTGCCCATCGACGACGCACGCCCGGCGGCCGAGCCGCGCCTGGCGATAATCCTCGGCACGGAGGGCGACGGCCTGCCCCGGCGAACGATAGCGCAGGCGGACTACGTGGTGCGCATACCCATGCACCACGGCGTCGACTCGCTCAACGTGGCGGCTGCCTCGGCGGTGGCCTTCTGGCAGCTCTGCAAGAAGCCCTGAGGCGGCGACCGCGCCGCTTAACTATGTGATTTATAGACGTTTTTAAGCTCCAATTTAGCAAAAAAAGCAAAATAAATTTCCTGTTCACGGCAAAAAGCAGTATATTTGCAAGCTCAAAAACGGTTCGCAAGAATCCATAACCGAATATACATATTATATAAATATGACTAAAGCAGACATCATCGAGGAAATCGTAACCTCAACCGGCATATCGAAGAAGGACGTTTCGGCCACGGTTGAGGCGTTCATGGCCATCATCAAAGGCAGCCTGCTCGAGAAGAGGGAGAACGTGTACCTGCGCGGCTTCGGCAGCTTCGTGGTGAAGCACAGGGCGCAGAAGACGGCACGCGACATAACGAAGAACAAGACAATAGTGATCGACGCCCACGACTTTCCGAGCTTCAAGCCCGCCAAGAGCTTCGTAAGCAAGATGAAGGGCGAATGACAAAGGCAATACATCAAACATCAAATAACACTTAAAACTTATAATTATGCCAAACGGTAAGAAGAAAAAGGGCCACAAGATGGCTACACACAAGCGTAAGAAAAGATTAAGAAAGAACAGGCACAAGAGCAAGTAACAGCTTGCCTGAAACGCCTGTGCGAGAACAGGCAGGGGGCGCGCCGGCGTGCTTGCGACAAGACATGCCGGCCGCCCTACGCTTTGACAAACCAAAGTTCAAATTAATCGGAAATGACCAGCGAAGTAGTAATTGACGTCCAACAGAAAGAGATCTCGATTGCCCTGCTGGAAGACAAAAATCTGGTGGAGTATCAGACCGAGCAACGCTCGGCGTCTTTCTCGGTTGGAAACATCTACATGGCAAAGGTTAAGAAACTTATGCCCGGGCTCAACGCCTGCTTCGTAGATGTAGGATTCGAACGCGACGCTTTTCTACATTATCTTGACTTGGGCAGTCAATTCAACTCTTACGAAAAGTACCTGAAACAGGTGCAGAGCGACAGGAAGAAACTTTATCCATTCTCAAAGGCATCACGCATGCCTGACCTAAAGAAGGACGGCAGCATACAGCAGGCGCTGCAGGTAGGCCAGGAGGTGATGGTGCAGATCGTAAAAGAACCCATATCCACCAAGGGGCCGCGCCTTACGGGCGAGCTGAGCTTCGCCGGACGCTACCTGGTGCTGATACCATTCAACGATAAAGTTTCGGTTTCATCGAAAATCAAGAGCGGCGAGGAGCGCGCGAGGCTGAAGCAGCTGATCAACAGCATAAAGCCTAAGAACTTCGGCATCATCGTGCGCACCGTGGCTGAAGGCAAAAGGGTGGCCGAACTCGACACCGAACTGAAAATCCTCCTGAAGCGTTGGGAGGACGCCGTTACCAAAGTACAGAAGACAGAAAAAAGACCTCAACTCGTATACGAGGAAACGAGCCGGGTGGTAGCATTGTTGCGCGACCTGTTCAATCCGTCATACGAAAACATCTACGTAAACGACGAGGAGGTCTACAAGGAAGTGAAACATTATATCACGCTGATAGCCCCCGAGAAGGCTGACATCGTGAAGATGTACACCGGTAACGTGCCGATATTCGACAACTTCAACATCACAAAGCAGATAAAGTCGAGTTTCGGCAAGATAGTAAACTACAAGCACGGGGCCTACCTCATCATCGAGCACACCGAGGCGTTGCACGTGGTAGACGTGAACAGCGGCAACCGCACGCGCTCGGCAAACGGGCAGGAGGCCAACGCCCTCGACGTCAACCTCGGCGCCGCCGACGAGCTGGCAAGACAGCTGCGCCTCAGGGACATGGGAGGAATCATCGTCGTCGACTTCATCGACATGAACCTCGCCGAGGACAGGCAAATGCTTTACGAGCGCATGTGCAAGAACATGCAGAAAGACCGCGCACGCCACAACATCCTGCCGCTGAGCAAATTCGGACTGATGCAGATAACGAGGCAGAGAGTGCGTCCGGCCATCGACGTGAACGTCGAGGAGAACTGCCCCACATGCTTCGGCACCGGCAAGATTAAGTCAAGCATACTTTTCGTAGACCAATTGGAGAGGAAGATTGACCGGTTAGTCAACAAGATCGGCGTCAAGAAATTTTATCTGCACGTACATCCTTACGTCGCCGCCTACATCAACCAGGGCCTCATAAGCCTGAAGAGGAAATGGCAGCTGAAATACGGAAGAGGAGTGCACGTGGTTCCTTCGCAGAAAATGGCCTTCTTGCAATACGAGTTCTACGACGGCGAGAAGCATTTCATCGACATGAAGGAAGAGATTGAAACGAAATGAGGAAGCGGGGTGTGCGACAGACGCACTACCCCGCTTCTTGGTTCATACGCATGAAACTATGAAACTCCGCATTTACAAGACACGCGAATACGCCCGCAAGGCCAAGGCCCGGCTCTTCGACGAAACGGCCGAGGCCGTGGCCGCGCTCCCCGGCGGCGGCCGCGCCGTGCTCATAGCCAATCATGCCGCCGGCGGCATTGAGGCCGACGCACTGCTGATAACCGGCGGCGGCGTGGCCGCAATATGGCTGTACGCCTACGGAGGGATTATCGCCGCCACGGAAGGCGGCTGCTGGACGGCCGACGGCAAAATTATAGCGTGCGGCGCCATTGACAGGAACCCGCTCGCCAAGGCACGCCGCGACATGCGGCGGGCACACCCGCTGATTGAAAAATGGTTCGGCAAAGACGCCGGCGCGCTGAAAGCCTACGTCATATTCGGCGACGGGGCCGTAACAGACGGACTGACGCCGACGGCGAAGGATGAGCGCATAACCGTATGCAGTGTGTCGGAGTTGCAGGAAAAGCTCAAGGAGGCGGCAGCCGAAGAGATTGTCTTCACCGACGAAGAGTTTGACAGGATACCCGAAATCATGCAGCTCACAGACAGCGGCACCGCTCACACGGCAGCCGCCGACGCCGCGGCGTATTACGCCGAACTGGAGGAGATAGCCGCAGGCGGTACCGGCACGCACGACAGCCGCCGCATGCTGAAAGACCTGTTAAGGCGCATCACTGACGACTGCGTTGCCGACAGGCGCGTCAACTTCGTGGGAACGTTCGCCAAGCTCGACTTCCTCATAAAGGAGAACGGCATACCCGACGGCGCGGCGGCCATGATGCACGCCGCAAGAGTGGCGCTGAACACGGCCGCCACGACAGGCGGCAGCGGACAGGAAGAACAGTTCATGCACGACGTAAAGGCCGTGGCGCTGCTCGTGCATTACGCCTGCGGCAGGCAGCCCGTGCCGCCGTCGCTCGCCAAACTTCTGCCCGAGGGCGACAGGCCGAAGGCGTGGGGAACGTTCAGGGACGCCCGCATAAGGTGCGTGGTAAGCGAGTGGGACGACGAATACATATACGTGACCGACGAGCATGACGGCGCAAGGCTGAAAGTGTGTTACGGCAGCAAGAACACATACCTTACGCGCGGCGGCAAGGGAGACTGGGGCTACCTTAAGGGCCTGCTGGCCGAGGGCGCGCAGCTCAACCTCGTTCGCGTGCGCTTCGACGGCGACGTATGCATGCCCGAGCTGATAATCTACGAGCCCGACTATCTCGTGAACGTCACCACCATAGCCTCGTGTTTTGAAACCTACGCCGAGTCGCCGTTCGTCAGCCTCGTCAACAAGATAAAGCCCCTGCCCAACACTCCGGCCATACACCTGGGCAACTTGGCCGGCCGCTATCTCGATGACACAGTGCACGGCCGACGGACGCCGTTCGACGAAGGCATTACTGAGTTTTTCAAAGACAACGCCATGGCGCTGCTGGCGTGCGACGGGATGGCAGACGCCAAGCAGGCGGCCCGCTTCTACGACGACGCCGAAGTGCAGAAACGGAACATCGACAAACTGATAGGCCGCGACCTGCCCGCCCTGATCGGCGGATACGACCCCGAGGCGGTAATGCTCGAGCCGACGTTCTTCAGCGAGATATTGGGAATTCAAGGACGCTTCGACTTCCTTTACGAGAAGGACGGCCTGACGGTTATCATCGAGCAGAAATCAGGCAAGGGGGCCTACGTGCCGCCGACGTCGCCGGCCTACGACCCCGACACGCCCGCCGTACAGGAAAAACACTGGGTGCAGCTGACGCTCTACCGCGCCCTGTTCGCATACCAGTTCGGCAAACGCGCCGGAGAGATGAGCCACGCCATGCTGCTATACTCAAGATACGGCAACGGCTTGGTGGAAACGGCGCAGTCGCCCCGCCTGCTGCTGCGGGCCGTAAGGATGAGAAACCTCATCGCATGGTGCGAGATGAGCTACGCCGAAAGCGGACTGAGGATACTCGACGGCCTGACGCCCGACAAGCTGAACATGAAGCACGCCGCAGGCTGGCTGTGGGAGAACTACACGAAGCCCGCCCTCGAGGCCGTCCTCGCCCCCATACGCGAGGCCTCTCCGTTAGAGCGCTCGTATTACTTCCGCTTCATGCAGTTCATAGAGAAAGAGCAGCTGCTGGCCAAGACCGGCGGCGGCAATGACGGCGGCAGGGGCTTCGCCGCCGTGTGGCACGACACGTTTGACGACAAGCTGGCCGCAGGCACCATCTGCGCCGGACTCACCATCGACCCGTCATGCAACGCCGACGACGGCAGCCTAAGGCTGAGGTTCGGCCGAACGACGCGCCCCGCCGCGGCCGACTTCCGCCGCGGCGACATCGTCATCCTCTACCCTTACGCCGAAGACGGCACGCCCGACCCGTGCGCCGGCCCCGTGATAAGGGCCGCCGTGGCAGACATGGCAGACGACGGCCTTGAGCTGGCCCTGCGCGAGGCGCCGGCCTCGAGGCAGGCGCGCGCCCTCGGCGAAGGAATGTCGTGGGCCGTCGAGCACGACATGTACGACTCCTCCTACTCGCCGCTCTACCGCGGCATGCACGCCTTTCTCTCGGCCGACAAGAGCCGCCGCGACCTGATCCTGCTGCGGCGCACCCCGGCCGTCGACTCTACGGTAAAGATAAAGGGAAGCTACGGCGCCTTCGACACGCTCGTAACCCGCGCCAAGCAGGCGCGGGAGCTGTTCCTCGTCGTCGGCCCGCCCGGCACGGGCAAGACGTCCTACGGCCTGCTCTACCAGCTGCAGGAAGAGCTCCTCGAGCAAGGCACGAGCGTGCTGCTTACGGCCTGCACCAACCGCGCCGTCGACGAGATATGCGGCAAGCTGGCCGAGGCCGACGTCGACTTCGTCCGCATAGGGCCGCGCCTGACGTGCGGCGCCCGTTACCGCCACAACCTGCTGCAGGCCCGCCTCGAAGGCTGCGCCACGGCCGACGAGGCACGCGCCGTGATTGAGGGCACGAGAGTGTTCTGCGCCACGGTGGCCGCCGTCAACTCCGACAGCGGCCTGCTAAGGCTTAAACGCTTCAGCCTCGCCATAGTCGACGAAGCCTCGCAACTGCTCGAACCACAACTCGCGGGCTTACTGGCCGCCACGACGGTCGACGGCAGCCCCGCCGTAGACCGCTTCGTGCTCATCGGCGACCACAAGCAGCTGCCGGCCGTCGTGCTGCAAACCGAGGACGACTCGCACGTGGCGGAGCCAAGCCTGCGCGCCGCCGGACTGACCGACTGCCGCCGCCCCCTCTTCGAAAGGCTGCTGCGGGCCTTCAAGACCACCGACGGCTACGACCCACGCTACGTCTACATGCTGACCCGCCAAGGACGCATGCACAGGGACATTGCCGCCTTCCCCAACGCCGCTTTCTACGGCGGACGGCTTACCGAGGTGCCCCTGCCCCACCAGACGCAGCCCTGCCGCCGGACGGCAGCCGGCGCCGACGGCATAGCCCGCCTCCTGTGCCGGGGCCGCACGGCCTTCGTGGCCTCACCGCCAGCCTCCGCGGCCACGGCCGCCGCTAAGACGAACCCCGCCGAGGCCCTGATGACGGCCGCCACGGCCGTCAGGATATACAACCTCTGCCGCAGCGGCTTCAACGCCGACACCACCCTGGGCGTAATCGTGCCCTTCCGCGCCCAGATAGCCGAGGTAAGGAGCTCCATAGCCCGCAGCGGCATAACCGCCCTGCGCGGCATAACGATAGACACCGTAGAGAGATACCAGGGCAGCCAGCGCGACTACATCATCTGCGGCCTCACCGTCGGCCGCCCGTGGCAGATGAGGTTGCTCACAAGCGGGACATTCGAAGAAGACGGGCAGCCCGTCGACCGTAAGCTCAACGTAGCCCTGACGCGCGCCCGCCTCGGTCTCGTCGTGATAGGCAATCCGCGCCTCTTGGCCGAAGCCCCGGCCTACCGGGCCCTGATGGACTTCGCCCGCCGCCACGGCTGCTACGTCGACGTGACGCCGGAGGAATATTGCAGCGGAAAGTTCAACGTGACGGATGACACGCAACTCACGTAAGGAATAACATTAGTTTGATATAAAAAGGTGTCCGCTAAAGCTTCCTGCAGGAAGCTTTAGCGGACACCTTTAATTTTAACGGCCGTCATGTTATTCATGACAGGCGAAGAAGTATGACGTCTGCCGGATTTTCACCCGCGCCGTTCGTCGGCAAGCCCCTGCCTGTACCACTCGTACAGGCGGTGTATGCCCTCGTCGATGTCCACCTTGTGACGCCAGCCGAGGGCGTGCAGCCGACTGACGTCTGTCAGCTTGCGCGGCGTGCCGTCGGGTTTTGAGGAGTCCCAGCGCAGTTCACCGTCGAAACCAACCTCGCTCATCACCTTCATAGCCAGCGAGCGTATGCTAAGCTCAAGGCCCGTGCCTACGTTGATGTGGCAGTTGCGTATCTCGGAGCAGGCGTGGTCGTAGGTGTCACCGAAGTCAACGTTAAGCAGCACGTGCACACTGGCGTCGGCCATGTCCTCGCTCCAAAGGAACTCGCGCATGGGGGCGCCCGTGCCCCACAGGGTGAGCACGCCCGGGGTTATGCCGTAGCGGGCGAGCACGTCCTCTATCAGGCCGCGGTCTGCCGCGCCGCCGACGCCCTCTACGGGACGCAGGGCGAGGTCGCGGCGCAGAGCCGTCCAGTCGCCCTCGGACAGGAGGCGGGCCAAGTGGGCCTTGCGCATCATGGCGGGTAGCACGTGGCTGTTCTCAAGGTGGAAATTGTCGTTGGGACCGTAAAGGTTGGTGGGCATTACGGCCACGTAGTTGCAGCCGTACTGCAGGCTGAAGCTCTCGCACATCTTAAGCCCGGCTATCTTGGCTATGGCGTAAGGCTCGTTGGTATACTCGAGCTCCGACGTCAGCAGGGCGTCCTCGCGCATGGGCTGGGGCGCCATGCGCGGATAGATGCACGTGCTGCCGAGGAAGAGCAGCTTCTTAACATCATGGCGGAAGCTCTCGCCGATGACGTTCTGCTGTATCTGCAGGTTTTGGTAGATGAAGTCGGCACGATAGCGCAGGTTGGCCATTATGCCGCCCACATGGGCTGCGGCCAGCACTACGGCGTCGGGACGTTCGGCGTCGAAAAAGGCCTTTACGGCGGCAGGGTCAAGCAGGTCGAGCTCGGCGTGGCTGCGGCCTACGAGGTTGTCGTAGCCCCGGGCCTTGAGATTGTTCCAGATGGCCGAACCTACCAACCCGCGATGGCCGGCGACGTATATCTTTGAACTTTTGTCTAACATCCTCTTATTGTTTTTACGGAAGCATTTTTCACTTTACCTTCTCACTCTCCATGTCGTGCCTTACCATTATCCTTACGAGCTCGTCAAAGGATGTCTTCGTTGGGTTCCAGCCCAACACGCGACGGGCCTTTGACGGGTCGCCCAGCAGCTGGTCTACCTCGCAGGGGCGGAAGTACTTAGGATCTACCTCAACGAGCACGCGGCCGGTGGCGACGTCGACACCCTGCTCCGACACTCCGCAGCCGCGCCATTCGAGCTGCATGCCAGCCTCGGCAAAAGCTTTAGTGCAAAACTCGCGCACGGTGTGCATCTCGCCCGTGGCTATGACGAAGTCGCCGGGCGCGGACTGCTGCAATATGAGCCACATGCACTCCACGTAGTCGCGGGCATAACCCCAGTCGCGGCGGGCGTCAAGGTTGCCAAGGTAGAGCTTGTCCTGACGTCCTGCGGCTATGCGGGCTGCTGCAAGGGTTATCTTGCGGGTGACGAAGTTCTCGCCGCGGCGCTCGCTCTCGTGGTTGAACAGTATGCCGTTACAGCAGTACATGCCGTAGCTCTCACGATAATTCTTCATTATCCAGTAGCCGTAGAGCTTAGCCACGGCGTATGGTGAGCGGGGGTAGAATGGCGTGTCCTCGTTCTGGGGCACCTGCTGCACCTTGCCGTAAAGCTCGGAGGTGGAAGCCTGGTAGATGCGGCACGTCTTCTCCAAACCGCAGATGCGCACGGCCTCAAGCAGGCGCAGCACGCCGACGGCGTCGGTGTCGGCAGTGTACTCGGGCACGTCGAACGACACCTTGACATGGCTCTGCGCAGCCAGGTTGTATATCTCGTCGGGGCGGGTTTCGCCGATGATGCGTATGAGCGACGACGAGTCGGTCATGTCGGCCCAGTGGAGGTTCACCAAGCGCGCCTTCTTCATGTCGCGCACCCACTCGTCAAGGTAAAGGTGCTCTATCCTGCCCGTATTGAACGACGACGAACGCCGCAGCAAGCCGTGCACCTCGTAGCCTTTGCTGATAAGCAGCTCGGCCAGATAAGAGCCGTCTTGACCGGTTATTCCCGTTATCAATGCTACTTTCTTGTCCATATCAGTTTTTTTGATTAAAAGTTAAGAGTTAAGAACTAAGAGTCATGAAAACATGTATTGCGTTTACCACACTGTGCCACAAGGGCATTTTCCTTAATTATTAACTCTTAATTCCTAATTTTATTTCATTCTTCGGCAAACTGCCTGATGCGCTGCTCCTCGGAAAGCTTGCAGATGAGCAACTTGTCGTCCTTCTCGGCCACGATGTAGCCGTCGAGCCCTTGGATGACGACCTTCTTCTTGCCCAATGCGTGCACTATGCAGTTGTGGGTGTCGTAGAGCGACACGCCCTCGCCTATCACGCCGTTGCCGTAAAGATCCTTCTTGGCCTGCACGAGCAGCGAGCCCCACGTTCCGAGGTCGCTCCAACCGAAGTCGGCCGGGCAGACGAATATCTCCTCTGCCTTCTCCATTATGGCGTAATCCACCGATATGCTCTCGCACTCGGGGAAGCGCTTGTCGATCTCTGCCTGTTCCTGCGGTGTGCCGTAAACGGGCAGCAGTCCCTCGAACACGCGGCTCATGGCCGGCTGGTATATCCTGAAGGCATTGACTATAGTGCTGACGTTCCAGATGAATATGCCGGCATTCCAGAAGTAGCTCTTGTTACGGACGTACTTCTGCGCCGTTTCGAGGTCGGGCTTCTCGCGGAACGAGTCCACCCTGAAAATCTCCTTGTTGCGTGCCGAGCTCGACGACAGGTCGGCCTGTATGTAGCCGTAGCCCGTTTCGGGGCGCGTCGGCTTCATGCCGAGCGTCACTATGGCGTCCGTTTCACCGGCGAAGCGCAGGCACTGCTCCACGACGCGGCGGAACTCGGCCGTATCGGCAACCACGTGGTCGCTTGGCGATACGACGATGTTGGCGTTCCTGTCCTTAGCCTTTATGCGCCAGCTGACGTAGGCGATGCACGGGGCCGTGTTGCGCCTGCAAGGCTCGCAGAGAATGTTGCCCTCAGGTATCTCCGGCAGCTGTTCCTTCACGATGTCCTTATAGTTGACGCTCGTCACCACCCACACGTTGGCGGGGTCGCAGACTCCCTTGAACCTGTCGAGCGTAAGCTGCAATAACGTGCGGCCCGTGCCAAGCACGTCGATAAACTGCTTTGGCCTCTCGGCGGTACTCATCGGCCAGAAGCGGCTGCCCACCCCTCCGGCCATTATTACTAAATGATTGTTAGAATAAGCCATGCTATTTCGATACTAAGTGAATATATGAACACAAAGGTAATAAAAAAGGACATACGCTAAAACAAAAACAAGAAAAAAGGGCGGAATTTTTTATTCCGCCCCATTTTCGTTATATGCCGCTGGCATTATTTGCAGTACCAGCTTACAATAGTTTCATAAAGTTCCTGCTTACCTGAAGTCTGCTTCGGCTCGCCTACGGTCTTGGCATAAGCCACGATGTCCTCAAGCGAGAGCTTGCCTTCCTCGAACTCCTTGCCCTTGCCGCCGTCGAACGAAGCGTAGCGGTTCTTGAGCATTTCGCAGTAAGGCGACTTCTCAATCAGGTTGGCAGCGTTCTCCAAGGCGCGTGCCATGGCGTCCATGCCGGAGATGTGAGCGATGAAGATATCCTCAAGGTCAGTTGAGTTACGGCGTATCTTAGCGTCAAAGTTAGAACCGCCGTTGCCCAGACCACCGTTGCGAATGATATGTATCATGGCCTGAGTCAGCTCCCAGTTGTCAATCGGGAACTGGTCGGTGTCCCATCCGTTCTGGTAGTCGCCGCGGTTGGCGTCGATGGAGCCGAGCATGCCGTTGTCTACGGCTACTGCCAGCTCATGATCGAAGGTGTGGCCGGCCAGCGTTGCGTGGTTAACCTCGATGTTCACCTTGAAGTCCTTGTCAAGGCCGTTGGCACGCAGGAAGCCGATAACGGTTTCAGTATCAACGTCATACTGGTGCTTCGTAGGCTCCATCGGCTTCGGCTCAATGAGGAACGTGCCCTTGAAGCCCTTAGCACGGGCATAGTCGCGGGCAGCCTTCAACATCGTTGCCAGGTGATCCTTCTCACGCTGCATCTGAGTGTTCAGAAGGCTCATATAGCCCTCACGGCCTCCCCAGAACACGTAATTCGTTCCGCCGAGCTTTATCGTGGCGTCTATGGCGTTCTTTATCTGCACGGCGGCGCGTGCAACTACGTCAAAGTCAGGGTTGGTGGCAGCGCCGTTCATGTAGCGCTTGTTGCCGAACACGTTTGCAGTACCCCAAAGGTTCTTGATGTTCGTACCCTTCATCTTCTCCAAGGCGTAGTCTGTAATAGCCTTCATGCGGGCCTCATACTCCTCGATGGTGTCGCCCTCGTCAACAAGGTCAACATCATGGAAGCAGAAATATTCTATGCCAAGCTTCTCCATGATTTCAAAGCCTGCGTCCATCTTGTCCTTGGCGCGCTCTACGGCGTCAGCCTTCTCGTCCCAAGGATAAACACGGGTGCCGCCGCCGAACTGGTCGCTGCTGGCAGGACCGAGCGTGTGCCACCATGCCATGGCGAACTTCAACCAGTCCTTCATCTTCTTGCCCATTATAACCTTTTCGGCGTCATAATAATGGTAAGCTAACGGGTTGGTGCTGTCGGCACCCTCGAACTTGATTTTTCCAATCTGCGGAAAATACTCTTTTGCCATAATGATTAATGTTTTAGATTGTTAATATTTTTAAGTAAACACGTTTTTACCTTCCAATGAGCTTCTGCAAGGTTTCCTTCCACGACGCGTAAGCCTCAAGGTATTCGCCGCGGCGGCTCTCGTCAGGCTCGATGACCGACAGTTTCTTCAACGTGGCGAAAGCCTCGTTGTTGTCCTTGTATATGCCGCAGCCCATGCCGGCGCCTTTGGCGGCGCCAACGCTGCCGTCGGTTTCATAAAGCTCGATAGTCGCTCCGCTCACGCCGGCCAGCGTATTACGGAATATGTCGCTAAGGAACATGTTGGCCCTTCCTGCGTGTATCTTCTTGATGTCCATGCCCATCTGCTGCATTACCTCCATACCGTAACAGAAGCTGAACACTATACCCTCCTGCGCTGCACGCATGATGTGCGCCTTGCCGTGCTTGTTGAAATTAAGGCCGTGTATCGAGCAGCCTATCTCCCTGTTCTCAAGCACACGTTCGGCACCGTTGCCGAAAGGTATTATCGTCACGCCGTCACTGCCTATGGGCACCGAGGCGGTCATCTCGTTCATGTCTGAATACGATATGCCTTCGGGAGCCACGTTACGGCGCACCCAAGCGTTCAATATACCGGTGCCGTTAATGCACAACAGCACGCCGAGGCGGTCAAGCTCGTCAGTATAGTTGACATGAGCGAACGTATTGACACGGCTGCGGTCGTCGTAGTTCACATCGCCCAGCACGCCGTAAACCACACCTGAAGTTCCCGCCGTCGAGGCAATCTCACCGGGATTGAACACGTTAAGGCTCAATGCGTTATTCGGCTGGTCACCGGCCCTGTAGCTGATAGGCGTGCCCTCCTTCAGTCCCAGCTCGGCGGCCGCTGCGGCGCAAACCTCGCTCTGCACGCTGAACGTCGGCACGATGTCAGCAATCAGACTCTTGTCAAACCCGAAATAGTCAAGCAGGAAGCCTGCCACCTCCTTATTCTTGAAATCCCAGAACATACCTTCGCTCAGTCCGCTTATCGTCGTGTTTATCACGCCGCTCAGCTTCATCGCGATATAGTCGCCGGGAAGCATAATCTTATAAATACACTCATAGACGTCAGGCTCGTTCTCCTTCACCCACGCCAGCTTGGCCGCCGTAAAGTTGCCGGGAGAGTTGAGCAGACGGCTTAAGCAAACATCACGTCCTATGGACTCAAGCGCCTTCTCACCGTAAGGCACAGCCCTCGAGTCACACCATATTATAGAAGGGCGCAACACGTTCATATCCTTATCTACGCACACGAGTCCGTGCATCTGATAAGATATGCCTATTGCTTTTATATCCTCACCCTTAACCGAAGCGTCAGACATGACCTTCTGCAGGCTAAGCTTGGCGTTGTCCCACCACATCTGCGGATCCTGCTCGGCCCAACCGGCCTTAACGGCCTTTATCGGCGCTTCCTTCTCCGGATAAAAGGCAGATGCGACACATGCTCCGCTGTCTGCATTTACTAACGACGCCTTGACAGACGAGCTACCGACATCTAAACCTAATAAATATCTTCCTGACATAATTTCCCGTTTTTCTGATTTATCCACAGGCAGAGAACGAAACTCCGCCTTAGAGTAATTTGTTTTTCAAATAAAGAATATCAAAACAAGCTCAACGACTTGTCTTCAGCCGTGTCGGCGCCAGTATCATTCCCAGCCTCATCATCTTCCTTGAATACGAATTGCAGCTGGCGCGATGTGTTGGTGAGATTCAACCGATATACGCCGCGGACATCCGTGCGCTCTATCACCGAATCGTCCTTCTTGCTATTCCGCTTGACATATGCCGCCACATACCGGTGGACTTCGTCAAACGTCACGACATCAAAGAAACTATTGCAATTATTGAAAACGTGCCTGGCAATCTTCTTTACGCTAAGCCCGTTGGCGCCCGCCTCGTTAAGAACAAAAAGTATCTCCTTGTCGTAATTCATAGGATTAGAATAAAGAAGGACCGGTAAGATCACACTCCCAGCCCTTCCTCATATCATCTAACAGATTAAGCCAAAGTAATCTTGTTCTCCTCTGCCTTGATTTTGCCTTCCTTAAAGAGCCAGCCCATACCGAGCAAAGCTTCCTCTTCTGCTATCTTAGCGGCCTTGGCAATCTCAGCCACGCTAAGCGCCTTGCCTGCAGTGGCAAGAGCCTGATAAACATCACCGGCCCTGAAGCCTACGCTCTCTGCATTGATTTCAAAAACAACTTTCTTTGCAGTACTTCTTTTCGGTGCTGCCTTCTTCTCTGCCGCAGCCTTAGGTGTTGCGGTTTTCTTTACTGTTTCTTTCTTCTCTGTCATAATTAAAACAAAACAACTTAAAGATCACACTTCACAAGAATTAATCTTTTTATTATTCCAGTGCAAATATAATGTTTTTATCCTAATTCGAGAAAATCTTTCCTATAGAAAATCCGACGCAAAACCGTTTTTCGCGGCATTTGTCATTTTTCTTGACTTAAATCAACCTTAATCTGCAGTTCGTCAAGCTGTTTCGGATCCAACGGAGCCGGAGCGTCAAGCATGACGTCGCGTCCGCTGTTGTTCTTCGGGAACGCGATGCAGTCACGGATACTGTCAAGACCGGCCATTATCGACACGAATCGGTCAAGACCGAACGCCAAACCTGCATGAGGGGGCGCTCCGTACTTGAAGGCATTGATCAAGAAGCCGAACTGAGCCATAGCACGCTCCTCGGTGAATCCGAGAATGTTAAACATCTTTTCCTGAAGCTTGCCGTCGTGTATACGAAGGCTGCCACCTCCCACCTCTATTCCGTTGCACACAAAGTCGTAAGCCTTTGCACGCACACGCTCGGGATGTTCCTCAAGCAGAGGAATGTCGTCGGGGTTAGGCATGGTGAACGGATGGTGGGTTGACATGAGGCGCTGCTCCTCGTCGCTCCACTCGAACAACGGGAAGTCGATAATCCACAGACACTCGAACTTGTTCTTGTCCCTCAAGCCGAGCCTGTCGCCCATCTCAAGACGCAGAGTGCACAGCTGCGTGCGCGTCTTGTTGGCCCTTTCGCCGCTCAATATCAGCAACAGGTCTCCGTCGTTGGCGCCGACCTTCTCCTTAAGTTTCTGCATGACCTCCGGCTCATAGAACTTATCTATGCTGCTCTTGATGGTTCCGTCCTCGTTGAACTTAACCCAAACCAAGCCTTTTGCACCGACCTGCGGACGCTTAACGAAGTCTGTCAGCTGGTCAAGCTGCTTCCTCGTATAGTTAGCGCAGCCCGGCACGCATATTCCGCCAATATATTCGGCGTCGTTGAACACGCCGAACGAGCCTGTGCCCTTCAACACGTCCATAAGCTCTACAAACTCCATGCCGAAACGCAGGTCTGGCTTGTCGCTGCCGAAACGGCGCATGGCCTCAGCCCACGTCATCTGCTGCAGCTTGGCAGGCAGCTCAACGCCGCGCACCTCTTTAAACAAGTGGCGGCACATATCCTCAAACAGGTTTATCACGTCGTCCTGATCTACAAACGACATCTCGCAGTCTATCTGTGTGAACTCAGGCTGGCGGTCGGCGCGCAAATCCTCGTCACGGAAGCACTTTGCTATCTGGAAATAACGGTCGAAACCGCTCACCATCAGCAGCTGCTTAAGCGTCTGCGGACTTTGCGGCAGGGCATAGAACTGTCCCGGATTCATACGTGACGGCACCACGAAGTCGCGCGCGCCCTCTGGCGTACTACCTATTAATATAGGTGTCTCAACCTCGATGAAATCCTTCGAGTCAAGAAAGTTGCGTATAAGGATGGTCATGCGGTGGCGCAGCTCCATGTTCTTACGCACTGACGGACGGCGCAAGTCCAAATAGCGGTATTTCATGCGAATATCGTCGCCGCCGTCCGTGTTGTCTTCAATCGTGAACGGGGGCGTCAGGCTCTCGCTCAGCACGTTCAGCCTCGTGGCTATTATCTCAATCTCGCCCGTAGGCAGGCTTGCGTTTTTGCTCTCACGCTCGCGCACCGTGCCCTCTACCTGTATGCAGAACTCGCGGCCGAGCTTGTTTGCGGCTTCACAAAGCGCTGCGTCGTCATTCTCGTTGAAAACCAACTGCGTAATACCATAACGGTCACGAAGGTCGACGAATGTCATACCTCCCATCTTACGGCTGCGCTGCACCCATCCGGCAAGCGTCACCTGCTTGCCGGCGTCGCTAAGGCGCAGTTCACCACACGTATTAGTCCTATACATAAACTGAATTTTCTAAAATTTAAATGCAAAATTACAAAAAATGTATGAACAAACAAGAATTAATAGTTAAATTCATAAATAGTTCTGTAATCATCCGCCATCACTTCGTTTACTAAGTTGCCTTTCTCGTAAGTTCTTGTCGCCATCAGCATGTAGCCATCATATACTTTCGCATGATAGTTCTTCAAGCTTTCGTCTTTCGGCTCTACGTAAAAATAAAGTTTTACCAATCCGCCGTTTATGTCTGACGCCCAGAAGTTTTCATCCTCCTTCAGTTCGTAACGGATTTTATTACCGGCCGGAGCCGTTATACTTTTTTTAGTTACAGGGTCACTAACGGCAACGACACAACCGTCATCGTCACGCTGCAAACAGAAACGCTGCCAATAGGGTCTGTCATAGCTTTTCCATTTTGTCACAATGCGGGTCAGCATTACGAGCTGCGGGTCTAAATATCGTCCGGATTGTTCATTCAGGCTGTCAAGTCGCGCGAGTGAGTCTTCAAGCACCTCCAGACTGCCTGAAACAAAGTAATCAACCGTATCGGCCTTCAAGTAAACTACTTTCACGAAATTCATCCGTCCGACCTCTGACGCCTGGCCGGCCATGCACACAAGCCTGTAACAGCTGTCACGCATTATCACCTCCTGGTTCTGAGGTGCTCTTCCGAGCGTATCAATGACAAGATGGCCTTCAGGCGTCGTGTAAATCCACATCCACTCATATAATGAATTCTCGCTTTTCTCCGTGTAAACCAATGTAAGTTCGTCAGTATTTGCAACACTTTTGGGGTTGTCAGTACAACCCAACCAGCATAACAAAGGCACAACAGCGCCAAGTAATAAATAAACGCACTTTCTCATAAAAGCCTAATTTGTAACAGACATAAACATATTAACACATTCATGAACATCCGCAAAGAACCCAATAATTACGTAAGTTTGGTATTAAGAAACACACGTATTCATTATTTGTGTATTTCTTAATACCGAACTCACATACTTTTAATCATCAATTTTTCATTGCCTGCGAAGCGAGCTTATACGTCTTGCCGTCGACGTTGACGATGTAAATGCCGTCGCCGGGCAGAGGTATGTCAACGCTTGCGCCGCCGGCCGTGCAACGGCTGACAACCTTACCGTCTACGGAGCATACGGTTATGCCTGCCCCTTGGCGGGCGTTGCTTACCGTCAGCACGCCGCCGCTGCACGCTACCTTAACGCCGCCGTCTGCCTCAACGCCGCTAATTCCAGACGCTATGTCGATCGGTATCTCTTCCCGTTCGTTAACAACGACGTCATCATCATCTTGAGCAACCGTAGCCTCAGGCACGACTATCGTCAAAGATTCATGACCCGCCGTGCTTACTCCACCGAAGTCGGCCGTCAATATATGGCTCCATCCATTTTCTCCATCCAGACTCGCTTCCACTTCCTTCACAAGCGTTGCACCGTCGTATAATTGCAGCTTTGCGCCAGGTGTAAGGAACAGGCCAATGGCATAATACAAGCTTACCTTGCCTATCTCACTCAATCCCGTCACGCCGTCAAGGCTGCATCTCTCATGCCGCAGCATATTAGTGTGCCCCATCCCTGTAAAACGGAAATATATCGGAAAATTCACGATGTCGGCACGCTCTGCTGCGCGTATTACTCCTTCAGGTACAACAACATCATAAATTGCTCCCTTTTCAAAAGAAATCGTAACGGCAAGCATATAGACAAAATCCACAGACACTGATTTCGATGAACGTTCCGTAATAATCAGCCGTCTGACTAACACCCCGTTACGGTAAAGATCGGCATATGCATTGCATGGGTCGACAAGCTTAACATCATGCTCAAAATCAACTATGATTCCACTGGCTTCTGATAAATATTCATAGCAATAAATATTAGCATAATCAAAAAGCCCCGGCACGTAAAATACGGCTTCAAGCTCTTCGTTCTTCACGTCAGGGTCATCCTCAAGCCATAACGTTCCCGCAGGAATTACCGCGCGACACTCCTTACCGTTATTAGGCAACAGCAGTTCTTCGCCGTCCTGCGCAAAGGATATAATAGCCCATGAAACTCCGCCCAACGCATTGTTGTCAATGCGTATCGGCCCACGCGCCACTACTTCGCCGTCACACACAATCATGCCCTCAGCCCCGTCAACGGCGGCTATACGCTCGTCGAACGAGAAACCAAAGTCGCCAATCGGTTCACATATATCAGATTTATCAGGCCAATGCCCCGTAGGCTCCAACACCTGCTTATCCTGCGCCAGCGCTGCAATGCATAGCATGCAAAAGACGCTTATCGTAAATAAAAACTTTGTTTTCATATCTTTATGATTTAATGTTTATATCAATTAGTTACGAGGTGTGTTTATTACGGCTTTATATGCATCAAGCTGTCCATAACCATAAGACAAATTCCACGTCCCAAATTCTTTTGTTTTATTAGGATTAAAAAAATAATCAGGCTCTTTTCTTGCTGTCTTTGCGATTATCTCACGAACCTGTTCGGATGTCAAATTTGGATTACGTTCCAGCATTTAAGCCGCCACTCCTGATACATGCGGTGCGGCCATAGATGTGCCGCTATCATCACCGTCCTCTGAGGCTTCAACCCTGAAATCCTTATAGCACTCGTCACCGATGGCATATTCTTCGGTGCCATTAACCGACAGCACATTGTTTGCCGTCAGAATCTGCAGTTGGCTGTCTTGCGGGTATGCCCGCGTAACTGACAACGAGCATAACAACAAAGGCAATATGAATAAAATATCGGATTTTTTCATGTTCTTAAATTATTAAGGTTTTATTACTCACTAAATTTTTTCCACGAGAGTTGCATGCACAGATAATAAACATTAGCGGTGTATATCCATAGGCAGTAATTTTAGTTATACAACAAGAACGTGCTTTTTGCAAATATAGTTAAATTAACAATATGGCAATTGTATTTAACCTATTATTTTTAATCATTGTTTTAATTTTAACAAATATTGCAAATACCAACTATCAGAAAGCATTTCATATTAAACGCCAATTCGGGATAAGTAATGTTCAGAAAAGTTCCAGTTGTGCAGCATTCTTGACATGTACAGGCAAGGCCTCGGGCCTGTTATCGAAGAAGCTGTATGCCGTGAGCGCATAAAAATACAACCATTACGCTGATATTCACGCAACAAACAAACATGTTTCAAAATGATATGGTTTCAGATATTTTGGTTGCATTTCGCTTTTCACAAGCGCCTTGTAACGGGATTATTTTGAAATGAAAATCTTACGCACGAGTATATCGCACGGAAAAGTGTGCAAACGTATCTTACAGGAACACAAGGTCTTACTACGAACTGACACTGACGTGTGCAACAAATCAAGCTGATAAAGGCGGCGAATACTGCACAAAAACGCACAAGAGGTTATGGTTTGGGGATGAAAATACGGCTTTTATGGCTGCAAAAAGCGACGGTTTGAGAAGCAAAAAGCGGCGGTTTACCGTCACAATTACCATGTTTCATGGTTTAACGGATATGGTTTTCACGTCAAATCGGGCAACATGCAAAGACTGATTATCCTATTTCGGGTAAAAATCCGAACATTCTTAAGATGTCATTATGATGGGAAAAGAAGCGTTTCACATTGCAAAATGAAAACCCTATGCTTGACACAGGACGCAGCTGTATTCGGCAACGTTGGCGGTTTGAGGGTGTACTCACCTGGTCCTGAATCGAGCTCAGGATAGTCTTAGGCCACAACATTGGAGGTATGAGGGTGCTTTCGTCTGGTTCTGAAGCGAGTTCAGGATGACGGATCAAGTTAGAAATGACAGATGGCGAAAGAAAAATGAAAAATAGTCAAATTAATGTGAAAAGAAACGCAATATACACCTTTATTAAAAAATATGAAGTATTTTTGCAACATTAATTTTAAATAAAAAGAAAAATGAAACGAGTCTTATTAGCATTGTTGCTGGTGACGCTGACCGTAGGTTACGCATCGGCACAGGCCAAAATCAAATTTGACAAGACGAGTTATGACTTCGGCAAATTCTCAGAGGTCACTCCCGTACAAAAATGTACATTCACGTTTACCAACGTGGGCAACGCACCGCTTATAGTAAACCAGGCCGTGGCAAGCTGCGGATGCACCGTTCCCAAATACACGAAGAAGCCTGTAGCCCCGGGCGAAAAAGGCACGGTGAACGTAACCTACAACGGCAAGGGAAGGTTTCCCGGACACTTCAAGAAGACCATTACGATAAGGACTAACGGCGAGCCTGGCATGGTGCGCCTGTACATCGAGGGTACGATGGAAACAAAGAAATAACATCAAGAACGTTTAATTAAGCCGGACGTCATAAAGCGTTGTTTATTAAAGCTTTATGGCGCCCGGCTTTTATTCTGTCACATGTCAATAAGAAACGTCAGAAAGAATAGGCGAAACCTATTGACGCATACTCTTTAAACTGCCAATAACCGAAGTCATTGTCACGGGCTGACGAGCCGTCGTCAAAGCGGGGATAGATGAACAAGTTGGTTGAAATAAACCTGTTGAACTTGAACGTCAACGTGTTTTCCCACTCCATTTCAGTGCGCTTATACGTGGTGTAGCAATACAGGCGCGTCTTCCATTTTATCAGTTCTGACATTGCCCAGGTAAGGTCGAAGGTGCATCCCGAACCGAAATCATTAAGCGTGTGGTGGCCTTCCTTCAGACTGTATTGCGTGGCGAGCTCGTCACGGGCTACATACCTGAAGTTGTAAGCAAGGGGCGAAAGCTGTATTGAGCCTGTAAGCTTACCGTCAAGGGCGTTGACCGAATAGCTCATACCAAGCGAGAAATTAAGGTTGAGGGGCGATAATATGTCTGAATAAACCACGGGGTCGTTGCTCTTATAGCCGCGCATAAACTGCGTCGAGGCTATGAGCTGCAACGTGTAATACCAGTTTTTTGTGGCCTTAAGTCCGAGTTTGCCCGTGTAGCGGATAAGGTCCTCGGACGTCTTCAAGCCGTGCAGGCTGTCCTCGCGCGACGTCTGCAAGCCCAGCTTCAGCTCAAGCTTGTTCTCGAAAATGACTTCCTGCTTATTATTATAGTTGGCCTGAAGCGTGACGCTCGCCAGCATGGAGTAGTTGCTCTCGCCGCCCTTATACCAGTTGCCGGAAACATAGTTCTGCAGGAACTGCAGGTAATAATCGCCGCTGAACTTCCAAAAATTCGGTTTCTCAACGACTATCTCCACCGGAACGTCAGGCGTAAAATCAGGAGCTACGTCATACCGCCCGGCATATCTCACCTTATGGCGCAACGGCTCGGTTATCTCCTCGTGCAGGGAGCCGGCCTCGTCAATCTCACTCTCGGTGAACTCAACGTGCTCCGGATGTTCAATATAAGCGCTGAGCAGGGCGTCGTCCACCGCCCTCGCCACATCGCCGTCGCACGAGTCGCCGAGCACGACGTTGCGCCTGACAACGGAATGATAGAAAGTCAACGGGGCGAAAACCTTGAAAAAGCGGGAGTCGCACGCCCAACTGACGTCAGAAGAATCGGCCTTGGCATAAACGGAGTCGGCCTTCGCCTTAAACGCAAGCAAAGAATCGACATAGGCAACCACGACCGCCGTGTCGCGCCTTACATGATGAACACCCCAACGACCCCACCGCGCCTGGCCGAACACGGCGCATGCGCTACAAAACAGAATGACAGCCAAAACAAGTCTACGTACCATCTCAAAATTAAAGGTTTCGGATGCAAAGTTAACACTTATTTTCAGAAAGACAACACCATACGCCCGCAATGCATGACAAATTAATGCCGCGCCCATTCTTTTTAGCCAATAAAGATAGTTTATTTTTGGCATATCAGCATTTTTTTGTAATTTTGCACGTCATATTTTTATTTCGTATTAGTAATCAAAACATTATAATCGTGGCAGAAACAAAATACATCTTCGTCACAGGCGGTGTTGCTTCCTCGCTTGGTAAAGGAATCATATCGTCATCTATCGGCAAACTTCTTCAAGCCAGAGGCTACAACATCACAATCCAAAAGTTCGACCCGTACATCAACATCGACCCGGGCACGCTTAACCCCTACGAACATGGTGAGTGCTACGTGACCGTTGACGGACACGAGGCCGACCTTGACCTGGGCCACTACGAGCGCTTCACGGGCATACAGACGACAAAGGCCAACAACCTTACGACCGGCCGCATCTATAAATCCGTTATCGACAAGGAGCGCCGCGGCGACTACCTGGGTAAGACGATACAGGTAATTCCGCACATCACCGACGAAATCAAGCGCAACGTGATGTTGCTCGGCAAGAAGAATAATTATGACTTCGTAATAACCGAGATCGGCGGAACCGTGGGCGACATCGAGAGCCTGCCGTTCCTTGAAAGCATACGACAGCTCAAATGGGAGCTCGGCAAAAGGGCGCTTTGCGTACACCTTACATATATACCCTATCTCGCGGCGGCAAAGGAACTGAAGACGAAACCGACGCAGCACTCCGTTAAAGAGCTGCAGAGCGTCGGTATACAGCCTGACATCCTCGTGCTCAGGACCGAGCACTTCGTCAACGACAACATACGTAAGAAAGTGGCTAACTTCTGCAACGTCGACTTCGACGCCGTAGTGCAGAGCGTTGACATGCCTACGATTTACGAAGTGCCCGTGCGCATGCAAGAGCAGAAACTCGACGAAACCATCCTGCGCAAGATGGGCGAGCCGATAGGCGAAACGCCTACGCTGGGCCCGTGGAAGTCGTTCCTGGAACGCCGCCACAAGGCTACAGAGGTGGTGAACATCGGCCTCGTGGGCAAATATGACCTTCAGGACGCCTATAAGAGTATTCTTGAAAGCCTTTCGCAGGCAGGCACTTACAACGACTACAAAGTTAAGGCTACGTTCATCAACAGCGAGAAGATCAACGAAGGCAACGTTGCCGAGAAGCTTGAAGGCATGGACGGAATAGTAATCTGCCCGGGATTCGGCCAGCGCGGAATTGAAGGAAAAATCGTTGCGGCCCACTACACCCGCACGCACGACATACCTACGTTCGGCATTTGCCTTGGCATGCAGATGATGGTGATTGAGTTCGGACGCAACGTCCTCGGCTACGAAGACGCCAACAGCCGCGAAATGGACGAAAAGACCGAGCATAACGTCATCGACATAATGGAAGACCAGAAGAACATCACCAACATGGGCGGCACTATGCGTCTTGGCGCTTATGAATGTATATTGAGGCAAGGCTCTCGCGCGTTCAATATCTATAAGAAAGAGCACATACAGGAACGCCACCGCCACCGCTATGAGTTCAACAACGACTTCGAGCAGGAATACGAGCGCGCCGGCATGAAGTGCGTAGGCCGCAACCCTGAAAGCGACCTCGTTGAGATTGTTGAAATACCCGGACTGAAATGGTATATCGGAACGCAGTTCCATCCGGAATACTCAAGCACGGTGCTGCACCCGCATCCCCTGTTCCTCGATTTCGTAAAAACGGCAATAGAATACAAGAACAGCAAGAACAAATAAACAATCATACAACTTTCTGAAATGGATAAGAATACGATTATCGGTTTTGTTCTCATAGCAGCCGTTCTGATAGGTTTCAGCTGGTACACCAGACCGTCGGAAGAGGAGATAGCGCAACAAAGGATACAAGACTCAATAACAGCCGTTGCAAAGCAAAAAGCCGAACAGCAGCTCAAGGCCGAGCAACAGGCCGCCACGGCCGACGCAGCAAACAAAGCCGCGCAGGACACGACCGCTGCCTTCTACAAGGCGATGAACGGCACCGCGCAAAACGTTGTGCTGAAGAACTCTAAGGTGGAGCTTACGCTCAACACCAAGGGCGGCATTGTGGAAAAGGCTGTTATAAAAGGCTTTAAGGACAACCGCGGCAACAGCGACCTTACATTGTTCGACGGAAAGACCCAGTCGCTGAAGTTCATGCTGGCCGGAAAAGAAACCAACATCATCACAAGCGACCTGTTCTTTACCCCGTCTAACGTAACCGACTCAACCGTAACGATGACGGCCGACGCAGGCAACGGTAAGTCGTTGGTGATGAACTACAGGCTCGGCAAGGATTACATGCTCCATTTCTCGATGCAGGCTAACGGCCTGAGCGGCATGTTCGCGCCCAATTACAACGAGATGGACATAGAGTGGACTGACCTTTGCCGCCAGCAGGAAAAAGGCTTTACGTTCGAGAACCAACATTCGTCGCTGACATACCACTTCACCGAGGGAGGCACTGACAGGCTGACAGAAACAAGCGAAAAGGTAGACGAAAAGATCGAAGACGCCATAGACTGGGTTGCGTTCAAGAACCAGTTCTTCAGTGCCGTAATGATATCTAAAGACAACTTCGCCGCCAATTCGTTAATGACGAGCATACCGCAGAAGAAAGGCTCTGGCTATCTGAAGCATTACGCCGCAAAAATGAAGACGGCCTTCGACCCGACCGGAAAACAGCCCACGGAACTCGAATTCTACTTCGGTCCTAACGACTTCAACCTTTTGAGAAAGGTCGAGAAGCAAAGCACGTTCGACAAAGACCTCGAACTGCAACGCCTTGTGTACTTAGGCTGGCCGCTGTTCCGCATCATCAACCGCTGGTTTACGATTTACGTGTTCGACTGGCTGACCGGAATGAACATCAACATGGGTATTGTCTTGATACTCATAACGCTGCTGCTTAAGTTCATCACGTATCCGTTAGTTAAGAAGAGCTACATGTCGTCGGCGAAGATGCGCGTGCTGCGCCCAAAAATAGAGGAGGCGACCAAGCAGTATGACAAGCCCGAAGACCAGATGCAGAAGCAGCAGGCAATGATGGCAATGTACTCAAGATACGGCGTAAGCCCGCTCAGCGGCTGTCTGCCCGTACTTATTCAGATGCCTATCTGGGTGGCGATGTTCAACTTCGTGCCCAACGCCATCCAGCTTCGCGGTGAGAGTTTCCTGTGGATCAGCGACTTGTCGACATACGACCCGATAATCGAATGGGATAAGAACATCTGGCTGATAGGCGACCACCTTAGCCTTACGTGTATCCTGTTCTGCGTCGCTAACGTGCTCTATTCTGTCATGACAATGCGCCAGCAGAAAGACCAAATGGTTGGAGCGCAGGCTGAACAGATGAAGATGATGAAATGGATGATGTACCTCATGCCGGTAATTTTCTTCTTTATGTTCAACGATTACTCGGCAGGACTTAACTTCTATTACTTCATCTCGTTGTTCTTCAGCGCTGCAATAATGTGGATTCTGCGCAAGACGACCAACGACGAGAAGCTGTTAAGCATACTTGAAGCGCGCTACCAGGAAAACAAGAACAATCCGCAAAAGATGAGCGGACTGGCCGCAAGGCTTGAAGCCATGCAGAAGCAGGCCGAAGAGCTTAAGCGCATGCGCGAACAGCAGGAGAACATGAAACAAAAGAAATAACAATAACCTGATAAGGGCAGACACCGCGTCTGCCCTTATTCTAAAAATCAAAATATTATGAATAAAACATTAATGGTTGCAGCCGCGCTTGCCATCGGTTGCAGCTCCGTAAAAGCACAAGAAGCAGTGAACTTCATCGGGAAAAACAACATTACCCTCAAAAGCGACCTCATGACACCCGAGGCACTATGGGCAATGGGACGCATCGGCGGCCACCAGGCTTCGCCCGACGGCAAGAAGATCGTGTACCAAGTTAGTTATTACAGCGTAAAGGAGAACAAGAGCCATACGGTAATATACGTCATGGACGCCGACGGTAAGAACAACAAAATGCTTACGACCAGCGCCAAGAGCGAAACCGACGCCGTATGGATAAACAACGGTGAAAAGATTGCATATCTCTGCGACGGCCAGATTTGGGAAATGAGCGCCGACGGCAGCAACCGCAAACAGCTTACCGACGACAAGACGGGCATTGACGGCTTCATATTCTCACCCGACGAGAAGAAGGTCATACTGATAAAACAAATACCATACCACGAAACCATAAAGAAAAATCCCTCAGACCTGCCTAAGGCTACAGGACGATTGATTACCGACATGAACTACAGGCACTGGGACGAATACGTGGAATCAATACCTCACCCCTTCCTTGCGGACGTAACGGCCAACGGCATTGGCGAGGGCAAAGACATCATGCAAGGCGAGCCTTACGAATGTCCTGTTAAGCCTTTCGGCGGCATTGAGCAACTCTCATGGAGCCCCGACTCTAAGACAATAGCCTACACTTCGCGTAAGAAGACAGGCGTTAAATACGCCACGTCAACCGATACTGACATCTATCTTTACGACACGGCGACAAATAAGACTACAAACATCTGCAAGCCTGCCGACTATAAGGCACCGGAATTAGACCTTACTAAGTCGTTGAAGAACCAGGCCGTAAACTCTGAAGAGAACCTGAAGAACAATCCCGGCTATGACACCAACCCGCAATACTCGCCTGACGGCCAGTACATCGCGTGGCTCAGCATGGCGCGCGACGGCTACGAGAGCGACCGCAACCGCCTCTGCGTATATGACGTTAAGACGGGAACAAAATCATACGTAACGGAAACTCTTGACACTAACGTTGACGCTTTCTGCTGGGCGGCCAACTCGAAAGACCTTTACTTCACCAGCGTTTGGCACGCCTGCGCAAACGTTTACCAGACAAACCTGAAGGGAGAAGTGAAGCAACTGACCGACGGATGGCATGACTACGGCTCGGTGCAACTGCTCAACGACGGTAAGAAGCTGCTTGCCGAAAGGCACAGCATGTCGCAAGCCTCTGAGCTTTACGTCATAAATCCCAGCAAGAAGGAAAAGGAATCGAAAGCAGAACAGATAACCTTCGAGAACAAACATCTGTACGACCAGATGACTTTCGGCAAGATACAGCAGCGTTGGGTTAAGACGACCGACGGCAAGGACATGCTCTATTGGGTTATATTGCCGTCGCACTTCGATGAGACCAAGAAGTATCCCACGCTCCTCTTCTGCGAGGGAGGCCCTCAAAGCCCCGTATCACAATTCTGGAGCTACCGCTGGAACATGCAGATTATGGCAGCCAACGGCTACGTCGTAATCGCCCCCAACCGCAGAGGCCTGCCCGGCTTCGGCAGCGAGTGGAACGAAGAAATATCAGGCGACTGGACGGGCCAGTGCATGAAAGACTACATGACGGCCGTAGACGATGCCTGCAACAACCTGCCTTTCGTTGACAAAGACCGCCTCGGCGCAGTCGGCGCAAGCTTCGGAGGCTTCAGCGTATTCTATCTCGCCGGCCACCACGACAAGCGCTTCAAGTGCTTCATAGCACACGACGGAGCCTTCAACCTTGAAGCCATGTACACGGAAACGGAAGAGTCTTGGTTCAGCAACTGGGAATACGAAGGCGCCTACTGGAACAAGGACAAGTCTGCAAACTCTGAAAGGACATACGCAAACTCACCTCACCTGTTCATCGACAAGTGGGACACGCCCATCCTCTGCATACACGGCGAGAAGGACTATCGTATCAACGCTACGCAGGGCATGGCCGCCTTCAACGCAGCCCGTCTTAAGGGCATACCCGCCGAGCTGCTGCTCTTCCCCGACGAGAACCACTGGGTGCTGAAACCGCAGAACGGAGTTTTATGGCAGCGCACGTTCTTCAACTGGCTCGACCGCTGGCTGAAATAAATTAAGAAATAAGAGTTAAGAATTAAGAAAATCACCCGCAAGGCATGTTTTCTTAATTCTTAACTCTTATTTTTTACTCCCACTATTAACTATTAACTCATAATTTTAATAAAACAATATGACCTCTTCAATGCAAAAAACACTAAGGGATTCAGCCGCCACGAGATGGATGGTGCTGCTATTCCTTGCCTTCGCGATGTTCTGCTCATACATCTTCATGGACATCCTCTCCCCCATCAAGGACCTCATGCAGTCTACACGCGGATGGGACTCGACGGCCTTCGGCACGATGCAAGGCTCCGAAACGTTCCTCAACGTATTCGTCTTCTTCCTCATATTCGCCGGAATAATCCTCGACAAGATGGGCGTGCGCTTCACGGCCGTCCTGTCAGGCGCGGTAATGCTCGTCGGAGCCACCATCAACTGGTATGCCGTTACGGAGATGTTCATGGGCAGCAGCCTTGAGGCATGGTTCAACAACAACCTCAACTACATCCCCGGCTTCGACGAACTGGGCATTTCTCCGTTCTACCGCGGCATGCCCGCCTCGGCCAAGTTCGCGGCCATAGGCTTCATGATCTTCGGCTGCGGTGTCGAGATGGCCGGCATTATGGTGTCGCGAGGCATTGTAAAATGGTTCAAGGGTCACGAGATGGCGCTCGCCATGGGCTCGGAGATGGCACTCGCCCGCTTAGGCGTCGCCACGTGTATGATATTCTCGCCCGTGTTCGCCAAGCTCGGCGGCGACATCGACGTGTCGCGCTCGGTAGCCTTCGGCGTGGTGCTCCTGATGATAGCGCTCATCATGTTCATCGTCTACTTCTTCATGGACAAGAAGCTTGACGAGCAGACCGGCGAGGCCGAAGAGAAGGACGACCCGTTTAAGGTAAGCGACATCGGCAACATCCTGCGCAGCAGCGGATTCTGGCTCGTGGCCCTGCTCTGCGTGCTCTACTATTCGGCCATATTCCCCTTCCAGAAGTACGCCGTTAACATGCTCCAGTGCAACCTCACGTTCACCGAGCTTTCTCCCGACTCGTTCTGGGCTGGCAACACCGTCACAATCATCCAGTATGTCATCATGCTCGTAGTAGCTGCTGCGGCCTTCGCCAGCAACTTCTCTAAAGGCAAGGCCATGCGCACGCTGATGCAGATTGTGGCCGTCGTAGCGCTCGTGGCTTTCTGCTACATGGGCTACATGCGCCAGAGCGCCGAAACGGTGTTCGCCGTGTTCCCGCTGCTGGCCGTAGGCATAACGCCCATCCTCGGCAACTATGTCGACCATAAGGGCAAGGCGGCCTCAATGCTAGTCATAGGCTCGCTGCTGCTCATCGCCTGCCACCTCACCTTCGCCTTCATCCTCCCCATGTTCAAGGGCAACGCCGTAGGCGGAATTATCGTGGCCTACGTCACAATCCTCGTTCTCGGCGCCAGCTTCTCGCTCGTGCCCGCAGCGCTTTGGCCCAGCGTGCCCAAGCTTGTCGACGCCAAAATCATCGGCAGCGCCTACGCCCTGATTTTCTGGATACAGAACATCGGCCTGTGGCTCTTCCCCATGCTCATCGGCAAGGTGCTCGACAAGACCAACCCGCAGCTCGTAAGCGACCTTGAGACCGGCCTCATCACCCCGCAAGAGGCCGCCGTGTCTTACGACTACACCGCCCCGCTCGTCATGTTGGCAAGCCTCGGCATAGCCGCCCTGCTGCTCGGCTTCGTGCTCAAGTATATCGACAAGAAGAAGGGCTACGGCCTCGAAGAGCCGAACATCAAGGAAAATGAATAATGAAAAGTGAAAAATCCAATTGCCACAATCTATTAGGCATTTAAAAGTTACTCTGTAACTCATTCATTTTCAATACATTATCAAAAGGCCGTGTTTTGCGCTGCAAAACACGGCCTTTTGCATTCCCGTTTGCCGTCTTTTGCAATCCTGTTTGCCGCCTTCAAGATCATCCACAATTTAGATATAGATTAAACCAATGTAATATTCTTCCGAAACAAAAATGTTTTTCAATTTTTTCATGTATACTTGCATAAATCTATTCATTACCCTGAAAGCAAAATATACAATGGGAATATGAAAACGAACGTACAACTTACATAATTATACTATCATGAAAAATCAAATTAAAAAGAATGTCTTGCTTATATTGTTAGTCGTTTCGCAATGTCTTGCCGTAAAGCCGGCTTTTGCTGAAGACATTGTAATTCCTCAACAAATTTTCAAGTGCGTAGGAGGAACGGTTGTCATCAAAAAACAGAACTTACATTTTGAAGAAGGGAACCAACCACCACAAGTAATGTTTGAGGTAGTAGACGTACATCCTATGATTAGGTCCATTTCCCTTTATTCAAAAACATTGGGAAAAAATATTGGATGGATCATGTATGACGAACATACATATTACGGTTTCTCGAATACGAGGATTATAGACAAATGGGTGACATAGTCTTAGAAACGAAAATACAAAATATCACGACCCCCCAATGATTTGGTGGATGTGATAAACGTATATGTGCCAGACGGCGCAGAATTGAGTGGTGCAGGCGAAGTTGTATTGTTGAAGAATATTGATTATGAGAACTTTGGTATAACTTCATATCCTGCTATTCCTATTCGCACTGACATTACGATTATAGGAAAAGAAGATAATGCCATAAATCATGGCTTCACAATGGATATAGAGAATTCCAGTTTGATTTCAGAAAATGCGTTGCAATGTGGGATTTACGCAAATAATTCGACAATCTGTTTCAGGCAATCTGATTATCCATATACTGCAAACATCTCAATTTTCACAGAAGGGAATGTCGTTTTTAAAGGCATTTATGAAGATACCGACACGCATAATTGCCTCAGAAACAATCAGATACTATTAAATGTAGGCGTAAACGCAAACCTTGATGATATGGCAAATTCAAACATTACGTTTGAAGATTTGGAGTTATGGCCCAGTTATTTTATCGTCAAGCCGTCAACAACCCTTAATTTTAAGGATTGTCGGTGGTATATTCCTTCGGAAGTTTTTGAAAGAGACCATTTAATATTAAGAGGAGGAAATGTCAATATTGACAATTGTGTTTTCGGCGATTACGAAAGTAACAAGGATGTTACCTTTACGGTAGAAAGCGGCAATCTGAAGATTAACCGTTCACAATCCCATAATCTAATAATAAAAGGCAAAGACGCAAATGTAGAAATTAACAGCGGCCTTTTTCAAGCCTTTACCATACAAGACGGCAACGTGGAAGTTAACAACGGCTACTTTCCACATGGTATTGCAATGGAAGGTGGGTCGCTTAAAGTCAACGGCGGCAAGGTAGCACTTTTGGATGTGGGCAGCGAGAAATGTGACATAACGTTAAACAACGGCCTGCTCGGTGGTATAAAAATACCCAGCAAAGTGAACAAGTCAATTTGGGACATGTTAGGCCACGGCGCAGGATATTACGATCGTGACGGAACGTATATGCCCTACAAGCTTGAAAGCATAAAAGGTAATGATGAAACGACGGGTTCAATCATCGTGGGCACAACTTACCCTGTTTCACTCGTACTCAACAATTACAGCACGACACCGACACCTGCGTTTACCGCAGCGCAGCAGGCAAGCGTAGGACCTGACGGCTCTGACATAAAGGTACGCGCCAACGACGATCTTGAAATCCTGACGGCGGAAGGCTTGGCATGGCTTGCCTTTATGTGCGGCGACACCCATGAACGTGTACTGACAGGACGTAATTATTACACGCAAAGCAAAGACTGGTATCTTATGTCTGATCTCGACATGGACGGATATGGTGAATTTTGGCCGAAACTGAACGTTGTCGGCAGAACTTTCCATGGCCAGCAGCACCGGATTTACAATATGAATATTTCGCGTCCTGACCCTTCCTTCATCAATATGGTAAGCGAAGGAGCAGTAGTACGCGATCTGATTGTTGAAGGCGGTATAACTAACCTTAACGATGAAGGCGGACGCTTTCCGCAGTCAGCTAACGAGCACGTCACGTACACGGCAAGCGGTTTTGTAAATGTAAATAATGGCCTATTGGTTAATTGTGCGTTTAAAGGTGAGGTTTGGAACACAGCTCTCGGCAAGTTGAACATGTCGGGTTTTGCCAACAATAATAATGGCAGAATAGAAAATTGCTACATGTCGCCTTGCAATGAGATAGTAGGAGGCGCGCGTTACGCTAACGACAACTTTGGCAACGAATACGTCTGCATGCCGTATGAAAATTATCGTGGCGGAGGTTTTGTTTTCCACAATTCATATAATGAATCCGAACCAGAAAACGCAATAATATACAACTGTTACTTTGGAGGTCAGGTGTCATATGGAACCAATGTTCCAAATAATGAAAACATCTCAATTATATTCCGCCACGGAGTTTTCGATTCCAACGGTTATCCTTGTAACCGTTTATATCATACAGACGCCGACATTTCCGCTGAAATGTTAAACAATAACATACTTGAGCACACGCCCGAGATGTATGAAGGCACAAGCTATCCATACATGGAATGGGCAAAATGAGCTGAAAGCGACGACAAACAATGCGGCAGGCCGTACTTCGTTTGGGAGAAAAACCTTGCAGACACTCCGTCGGGCGTTGACAACATAGAGGCAGAAGGAGGATTTAAAGCCTGGAACGAAAATGGAACATTGTGCTTCAGCAGCAATCGTAAGATAAATGTTTCGATATATTCAATTAACGGAAAACTTTACGCACGCTATAACGGACATATAGGAACAAAACGTATTGAGGCGTTGCCTAAAGGCATATATATCGTAACATGCGTCAACATGAGCAAAAAGGTTGTGTTATAAAAGTCTATAAATACAAAAGTGTCCCAAAAGTCATGCAAAAACTTTTGGGACACTTCCGTATTCCTTAATTATCAGAACGGCAGGTCGTCCTCGCTTCCGCTTTCAGGCTGCGGCGGGAACGGAGCTGCTTCAGGAGCCGAAGCAGCTGGAGCGGCCGGCTGAGACTGAGGCATGGGAGCCGGCTGACCGAACGGAGCCGGCTGCACGGGAGCCTGGGCAACGGCATTGGGGTCGATGCGCTCAACCTTCCACGCACGGATGGAGTTGAACCAACGTCCTTGGTACTCGTGCGCATCGATGTCGAAGCTTACGCGAAGCTCCTCGCCCACCTGTATGTTGAACAGCTGTATCTTGTCTGCGCCGAACACGTTGAAGCAGCAGCGGCGTGGATACTGATCGTGAGTTTCGATAACATAATCCTGAGTTTTCCACGCAGTGCCCGTCCTCGCGGAAACGCCCTCACGGGGAGGGATGACCGCTATGATTTTTCCTTCTATTTCCATAATCTGATGTTAATGTTGTTTGTTTTTTTGATTGCGAAATTAGTAAAATACCGGGGAATAAAGAAATTTTTGCACATTTTTTTTGTTTCGCAACTTGCTTTTTCGTATTTTTGTATCCTACTTTAACAAGCAGAATAACGGACTGAATACAGGCAAACATGGTTATCCGCCAATGGGTTACGGCCATCTGCAACGCTTGTAGACAATCCGTATGGAACAAGCGAAACAATTAACGCAATAATAAAATAAGAAATGAGACTGACCATATCAAGCACAACCTTGGCGAGCCGGCTGTCGGCCCTGTCGAAAGTGTTCAACAGCAAGAACTCAATGCCCATATTGAACTGCTACCTGTTTGAAGTCAACGGCGACACGCTGACGATAACCGCGTCTGACAGCGAGAACGTCATGACGACGCAGCTGCATCTTGACGAAGCCGACAGCGAGGGCACTTTCGCCGTGAACAACCGCACAATACTCGACGCCGTCAAGGAACTGCCGGAACAACCCCTTACGCTCGACGTCGACATGTCTACTTACGCCGTGAAGGTAATCTATCTTAACGGTATGTATAACTTCACGGCACAAAGCGGCGAGGAATTTCCGCACCTGCAGCCGTTGAACGAAGGCGCATCGTCGATAGTAATCGACTCAAAGACCCTTTTGGCCGACATCTCGCGCTCCATCTTCGCAACGGCCAACGAGGAGCTACGCCCCGTGATGAACGGCATTTACTTCGACCTTACGCCCGAATCGCTCTCAATCGTGGCAAGCGACGGCCATAAGCTGGTGCGCACGAGGAACAACAGCATAAAGGCTGACAACCCTACATCGTTCATCATGCCTAAGAAACCGGCTTCGCTGCTGAAAGGCATACTGCAAAAGAGCGACGAGGACGTGCTGATACGTTTCGACGAGCGCAACGCCTCAATATCATTCCCCGGAGGAACGCTTACGTGCCGCCTTATCGAGGGACGCTACCCCAACTATAACTCGGTAATACCGGCCGACAATCCCAACCAGCTGAGCGTTGACCGCATGGTGCTGGCCGGAGTGATACGCCGCGTGCTGCCGTTCGCAAGCGACAGCAGCCAGCAGGTGCGCCTGCACATAGAGCCGGGCAAGGTGGTAATATCGTCAGAAGACATCGACTTCTACACAAGCGCCAAGGAAGAAATCGTGTGCGACTATAACGGTAATCCCATGGACATCGGCTTCAAGGGAACGTCGCTCATGGAAATCCTCAACAACCTTGACTGCGAGGAAGTGCTGCTGCAGCTGGCCGACCCGAGCCGTCCGTGCCTCATCCTGCCGACACAGCAGCCCGAGAACGAGGACATCCTTATGCTGATAATGCCAATGTTGCTGAACGACTGATTTCCATCATAAGCAGACTGATTACAAGCAGACGAGTTACAAGAAACATCATCCTTGTCGCTCGTCTGCTTGTAACTTGTCAACTAAAATATAAAATATGAAACCTAACTTAACGAAGCCCCTGATTGTGTTCGACCTCGAAACAACAGGGCTTGACCTTGTAAAAGACAGGATAATACAAATATCATACATCAAAGTATATCCCGACGGGAAAGAGGAACGCAACAACTTCTTCGTAAATCCTGAAAAACCAATACCTGCCGAAGTGGCACAGCTGACAGGCATCTCAGACGAAGACGTCAAAGACGCTCCTACATTCAAGCAGATAGCCGCCGACCTTGAAAACAAGTTCAAGGGCTGCGACTTCGCCGGATTTAACTCTAACCATTTCGACGTGCCGATGCTGGCCGAAGAATTCTTGAGAGCCGGCATTGACTTCGACTTTGCGAAATGCCGCCTTATCGACGTGCAGACAATCTTCCACAAGATGGAACGGCGCAACCTCGCCGCCGCATACAAATTCTATTGCGGACGCAAGATGGAAGAAGACTTTACGGCGCACAAGGCCGACGAAGACACCGAGGCCACTTACCGTGTACTGCAAGGCGAACTTGACATGTACGCCCCGGGCAAACAGGAGGAGCCCGAGCGCCAGCTCAACAACAACATGGACGAGCTTGCGGAGTTCTCGAAACTAAACAACAACGTCGACTTCGCAGGCCGCATTGTCTGGAAGGAGATGAAAGACAAGGACGGCAATACCATCACCGACGCAACTGGCAAGCCACGGATGTACGAGGTTTTCAACTTCGGCAAATATAAAGGTTGGGGCGTAGCCGACGTGCTCCATCGCGACCCCGGCTACTACAGCTGGATGTTGAGCAGCGATTTCACGTATAACACGAAACAAGTGCTCACGCGCATACGCCTTAGAGAATTTAATAAGAATTAGGTTATGATATTTTCGGTTGTGAGGTTGCACGGCCATCTGATTGTTACAAACCGACAGACACCACAAAACCTCACAACCGCATAACCGTAAAACCACATAACCATACTATATGTTGAAAGGTAAGAAAATAGTACTCGGAATAACAGGAAGCATAGCCGCATATAAAGCATGCCTGATAATCCGCGGACTGATAAAGCAAGGTGCCGAAGTGCAGACGGTAATCACGCCGGCCGGAAAAGAGTTTATCACTCCCATAACCTTGTCGGCCCTGACACACAAACCCGTCATCAGCGAATTCTTCTCACAGCGCGACGGTACATGGAACTCGCACGTCGACTTAGGACTATGGGCCGACGCCATGCTGATTGCCCCTTGCACGGCAAGCACAATAGGAAAAATGGCTAACGGCATAGCTGACAACATGCTGATAACCACTTACCTTTCAATGAAAGCTCCTGTATTCGTCGCCCCTGCAATGGACTTGGACATGTACGCCCATCCGTCAACGCAGAAGAACCTTGACAAACTGCGGTCTTACGGCAACATTATCATTGAGCCGCAAAGCGGTTTCCTTGCCAGCGGCCTTGAGGGAAAAGGACGAATGGATGAACCTGAAAACATCATCAAAGCGCTTGAACTTTACTTTTACGACAAGAAAGACGAATTAAAAGGCAAGCATATAATGATAACCGCCGGTCCCACTTACGAGAAGATTGACCCCGTGAGGTTTATCGGCAACTATTCAAGCGGAAAGATGGGTTTCGCCATTGCCGAAGAATGTGCAAGGCGCGGCGCAGACGTTACGCTTGTCAGCGGACCGGTAAGCTTAAGTTGCAGCAAGCAAATAAGACGCATAAACGTAGAGAGTTGCCAAGATATGTATAACGCTGCAACAAGCGAATTCGACAAATGCGACGCCGCTATATTATGCGCGGCAGTAGCCGACTTCAAGCCTGAAAATGCTGCCGACAGGAAAATCAAGCGTGAAAAAGACGACCTTGTCATCCGCCTCAGCCCCACGCAAGACATAGCCGAGGAAGTTGGAAGGCGTAAACGTCAAGGACAAATACTCGTAGGCTTCGCGCTCGAAACAGACAACGAAGACGCTAACGCAAAAAGCAAACTTGTTAAAAAGAACCTCGACTTCATCGTGCTCAACTCCACACGCAACGAAGGGACAACTTTCAGGACCGATGACAACCAAATAAAAATCATCACCGGCACCGACGTGAAGGAATACGGAAAAAAGAGTAAGCACGACGTAGCCTGCGACATCATCGACGAATTGTCGAAACTTTTATAACCACAAACATTCATTTAACGAAAAACCCGAACTCGATATATGAGGTTGCTACTTTTAATAATCTGCCTTTCCACATTTGCCTGCAGAGTAAATGCTCAAGAGTTGCAGGCCAAGGTAACCATCAACCACAACCAGATACAAGGCACCGACGCAAGCGTGTTCGAGAACCTGCAGCAGACTCTTGAGCAATTCATCAACGACAAGCAATGGACTTCGCTGCAGTTTCAGAAGAACGAACGCATAGTCTGCAACTTCAACATAACCGTGACAAAGTATGACCAATCAACGAACATGTTCACCTGTACGGCATTGATACAAGCCAACCGCCCGGTCTACAACTCCGCTTACACCTCAACACTTTACAACAACCAGGACGGCGACTTCAACTTTGAATTCGCACAATTCGACCAGCTCAACTTCAACGAAGAAACCGTAGACAACCAACTTACGGCCTTAATAGCATATTACGCCTATCTCATCATCGGACTCGACCTTGACAGCTTCTCGCCAATGGGCGGAGAGGACGTGCTGCAGAGGTGCCTTAACCTCGTAAACAACGCCCAGAACTTGAACTTTACAGGGTGGAAGGCATTTGAGAACGACCGCAACCGTTTCGCTATCATCAACGACTACATGGACGGAGCCATGCAGCCGTTCCGTCAACTGCAATACGACTATTACCGCACTGGACTCGACGAGATGGCAAACAACGCCGACCGCGGACGTACAAACATATCCACTGCACTGGAAACCCACCTGAAAAAAGTACACGAGGACAAGCCTCTAAGCTCGCTGCCGCAGATATGGACCGATTACAAGAAAGACGAATTAAGCAACATATACAAAGGTAAAGGGACGCAGAAAGAGAAAGAGGCCGTGTATGAAACACTTTTCTCAATCAACGCTTCGCAAAGCAACTATTGGGACAAGATTAAAGAATAAACAATCCCGTAAAGCCAAACAATGCTTAAACAATTATATATCAACAACTTCACGCTGATTGACACCCTTGACATCCCAGTCAACAAGGGTTTTTCAGTAATCACCGGCGAAACCGGAGCGGGCAAGAGTATCATCCTTGGAGCCATCAACCTGCTGCTAGGGCAGCGGGCCGACACAAAATGCATAAAGCTCAACACGCGCAAATGTGTCATCGAAGCACATTTCGACATCAGCCGCTACGGCATGCAAAGTTTCTTCAACGACAACGGAATAGATTATGATGCCGACGACTGCATCTTACGTCGCGAGATAAGCCCGGCAGGCAAAAGCCGAGCCTTCATTAACGACACGCCGGTGCCGCTTACGGTAATCCGCTCGCTGGGAGAGCAACTTGTAGACATCCACAGCCAGCACCAAAATCTCATGCTCAGCGAGGAAGACTTCCAGCTGAACGTCATCGACATCATTGCCGACGACAAACAGCTGTTGTCCGAATATCAGGAAAACTTCGCCGCGTACAACGCAGCAAGGAAGGAAGTCAAGCACATGCAGGAATATGCCGAAGAAAACAAGAGGAACGAAGACTTCATACGCTTCCAACTAAACGAGCTGAAGGAAGCCAACCTAAGTCCCGGGCTACAGGAAGAGCTTGAACATGAAAGCGACATGCTCAGCCACGTAGAAGACATAAAGACAGCCCTTTACAACGTAGAGAACATCCTCGGCGCAGGCGACGCCGCCGCAAGCGATAACGGCGGAGTGACCGACAGGCTGAAAGAGGCCGTCCGCTCGCTTGACGGCATTACCGAAATATATCCCGAAGCTAAATCTGCCGCAGAGCGCATGGAGAGCTGCTTCATCGAGCTGAAGGACATATTACAGGAAATAGGCGCAAACGCTGCAAACATAGAGTTTGACCCGCGCCGGCTTGAAGAGGTAAATTCAAAACTTGATAAGATATATACGCTCGAGAAAAAACACAGCGCAGCCAACGTTGAAGAACTTCTTTCGCTGCAGGCCGAGTTTGAGGACAAGCTCAACGCGATTGACAACAGCGACGAAACAATGTCTGCCCTGCTCGAACGCGAACGGCAACTTGCCGACAAATGCGGGCTGCTGGCCGACAAGCTGACCACCGTGCGCACGGCCGCCGCCCGGAAGATTGAAAAGGAAATGCCCGACCGCCTCATTCCGCTCGGTATCCCCAAAATACGCTTCGCCGTGTCGATAGAACCGAAGGAGCTTGGCTGCAACGGACACGACAAGGTGGCTTTCCTCTTCAGCGCCAACACGAGCACGCCCATGCAGCCCGTAGCCCAAGTGGCCTCCGGCGGCGAGATTGCCCGCGTAATGCTGTCGCTCAAGGCGATGATAAGCGGCGCCGTGAAACTGCCCACTATCATTTTCGACGAAATAGACACAGGCGTCAGCGGCAAAATAGCCGAGAAGATGGCCGACATAATGCAGGAAATGGCCGACAACGAACGTCAGGTAATCAGCATAACACACCTGCCCCAAATAGCGGCAAAAGGCTCAACGCACTATAAGGTGTACAAAGAGGAAGGGGCCGACGGCACCACCAGCCGCATGTGCATACTGACGCCCGACCAGCGCGTGACAGAGATTGCCCAAATGCTAAGCGGCTCTGAAATAACCGACGCCGCCATAAGCAACGCCAAAGAATTGCTCAAGACAAAATAAAAGGACAACGATGAAACACATAATCACATTTATCGCAACGTTAATGGCCGTCCTCACGCCGTGCCTGGCACAGCCTTCAGGCGTGAAAGAGGCGGCAAACTCAGTGTTCAAACTCACTACGTACAAGGCTGACGGCACCGTTCTTGCCGAAAGCAACGGCGTCTTCACGTCGGCCGACGGCACAGCTGTCAGCTCGCTGAAGCCGTTTCTCGGTGCGGCGCGCGCCGTGGTGACCGACGCCAAGGGACGTCAGGCCGAAGTGACGCGCATGCTCGGTGCGAACGAGCTATACAACATAGCTAAGTTCAAGGTAAACGGTATAAAGGCCAAACCGCTGGCCTTAGCCTCGACTCCGGCCAAGGGCGGCGAAGCCGTCTGGCTGGTGACGTATGGCGGAAAGGGCGGCCAGCAACCGGTGGCCGCCACGGTGAAAAGCGTTGAAACCTTCATGGAGAAGTATTCTTATTACATCTTCGCCATGCAGGCGCCCGACGGCTCTACGTCGTGCCCGTTCGTCAACGCCGCAGGAGAGATGATCGGAATACTTAAGCCCTCAACGGCATCGACCGACATCCACGCAACCGACGCCCGCTTCGCCAACAGCCTCACAACCACAGGCTTTGCACTCAACGACCCAGCCCTGCGGCAAATAGGCATTGCGCCGGCACTGCCGCAAGACCTGCAACAGGCCCGCTTCATGTTGATAATGGCAGAGCAGGAAGGCGACTCGGTAAAGCGTCCGGCGATAATAAGCGACTTTCTCGAGCAGCATCCTACCGTAGTCGACGGATATTCGGCCATGGCACGCCTGCAGGCCGGCGGCAACGACTATGAGGGAGCGTCAAAGACCATGGAAGCGGCGATAAAGCAAGCCGAGCAGAAGGACGAGGCGCACGCCGGCTACGGCAAACTGATATACGACAACCTGATGTTCAATCCCGCCCTGTCATACAAGCAGTGGACGCTCGACAAGGCAGCCGAGGAAACCGACAAGGCATACGCCATAAACCCGCAACCCACCTACCAGCACCAGCAGGCGCAGATAACATTCGCCAAAGGGAACTACCAACAGGCTTACGACGCTTTCACGCAGCTCGTCAAGACATCACTGCACAACCCCGAACTGTTCTACGAGGCCGCACAGTGCAAAATCATGATGAAGGCGCCGCAGCAGGAGATAATAGCCCTGCTCGACAGCGCCATCAACAACACCGACACGCTGCGCATGCGCGAGGCGGCACCCTACGTCCTCGCCCGGGCCGAGGCTTACAACGCCGTCGACAGCTTCAGGCAGGCCGTGTTCGACTACGCCCGTTACGAAATCCTTGCCGGCCGCCAGCTCGGGGCGCAATTCTACTACGTGCGCGGCCAAACCGAGATTAAAGCGAAGCTATACCAGCAGGCCCTGCGCGACATCGCCACGGCGATAGTGCTGGCCCCCGAGGAGCCCACCTACTATGCCGAGATGGCCTCGCTGCAGCTCCGCGTCAACCTGACCGACGACGCAATAATGACCGCCAACAAGTGTATCGAACTGGCGCCGGAATACTCCGACGGATACTTGATACTCGGTCTGGCGCAGATAGGCAAAGACGACATGACCACCGGACTGGCCAACCTCGAGAAAGCCAAGCAACTCGGCAACGCCCAGGCGCAATCGTTCATCGACAAATACACCAAGCAACAATAACCCAACAGGCGTGCATTTAGCTCGGCACAGCTAAATGCACGCCTGCAAAAGGTTGTCTTTAGTCGCGCAAAAGGCAACCTACGGGAACGCAAAAGGCCGCCGTTCGCAATGCGAACGGCGGCCTTTTGCATTAAGTCAAGCGGTTATGGTATAACCATTTGGTTTTCAGACACATACCGACGGGTGCTCACGCTGCGCTGTTAATGTCGTCGGCGTCGTGCAGGTGCGGCAGCGAAATGTGGAACTTAACAGCCATAAGCCTCACCAACACGACAACGGTGAAGCTTATGATGACGTTCAAACTGACGTCAAGACCTAACTTGTCACACAAGAAGTAAGCCACTCCGCCCAATATGCAGGCTATCGCGTAAATCTCCTTACGGAAGATTAGCGGCACCTCGTTGATAAGCACGTCGCGTATCACGCCGCCCGCCGCGCCTGTGATGCATCCCATTATGATTGCCACCCAGTAAGGGAAGCCCTCGTAAAGGGTCTTCTGCAGACCTGCGACGGTAAAGAGCGCAAGGCCCAAAGTGTCAAACAAGAACCACGTATTGGTAAACTTTACAATCGCCTTCTTAAACACAATGACCGTCAGCAGGGCGGCCGCCGTGAATATCATATAGAGCGAATTAGTCATCCAGAACGGCGTCACGCCGAGCATTACGTCCCTTATCGTTCCGCCGCCGATGGCCGTCGCCAGTCCCACCACGTAGCCCCCGAACCAGTCGAAGCGCTTGTATGCCGCCCAGCGGATACCGGATATGGCGAAAGCGAACGTTCCCAGAAACTCGATAACAAACTGTATCGTACTCATCGGCCTACCACATTGACGGGTTTGCCTTCCGCAAAGGCCTTGACATTGGCCGCCGCTACGGCCATAAGGCGTTTGCGGGCCGACTTAGTGGCCCATGCGATGTGCGGTGTAAGATAGGCGTTGGGCGCCTTAAGCAGAGGATTGTCGGCGCACGGAGGCTCCTGCTGCATCACGTCGGCGCCATATCCGCCCAACTGTCCGTCGGCCAGCGCCGCGGCCACGTCAGCCTCGTTCACCAGCGCGCCGCGCCCCGTGTTTATCAGCAGGGCGCCCTTCTTCATGCGGGCGAGCGTTTCCCTGTTAATCATCTCCTTGGTTTCCGCGGTCAGCGGACAGTGCAGCGTAAGCACGTCGCTTATTCCCAGCAGTCCCTTGAAAGTCGTTTTCTGTATGCCCTGGGGCAGGCTTGCCGAGTTCTTGCTGGTGCATGCGAACACGTCCATGCCGAAATCGCGCGCCAGGCAGGCAACCTTCATGCCGATGTTGCCGAGCCCGACGACGCCGATGGTGCGCCCGGCAAGGTCGTCGAGCGGAGTGTCCCAATAGCAGAAGTCGGCAGACGCGCTCCACTTGCCTTCGCGGTTCTCGCGTGCGTAGTGGGCCACGCGGTTAGTCATGTTAAGCAGGTGGGCGAAGGTCATCTGCACCACGCTGTTCGTGCTGTAAGCCGGCACGTTGGTAACGGTAATCCCGCGCTTTGCGGCGGCCTGCACGTCAACCACGTTATAGCCCGTAGCCAGCACGCCTACATACTTCAGCTGCGGCAACTGCGCCATTATCTCGTCTGATATAACCACCTTGTTAGTCAGTAGCGCGTCGGCCCCTTCGGCCCGCGCGACTACGTCGCCGGCGGCCGTGCGGTCATACACAGTCACGTCGCCGCACTCCTCAAGCGCGCCCCACGACAAGTCGCCGGGATTCACGCTGTATCCGTCTAAAACAACAATCTTCATCTTTCCTTTAATTACACATTATTATATTATGTCCTTGCTAATACTCGTCCTCACACGGCGGCCGGCCTCCGTCATCGGCTGAACCTGTCGCCCCAGCACTTCAACATCCTCTGGTACATCTTCTCCTCTGCCGGCGAGTGCTGCGCGTGCCATATCCGCTCGTCCTTTACGCCGTCGGGCAGATACTGCTGCACTACGAAGTTGTCGGGATAGTCGTGGGCGTACTTGTAACCGTCGTGATACCCCAGGTCGGCCATCAGCTTCGTCGGCGCGTTGCGCAGGTGCAGCGGCACGGGCAGGTTGCCCGTCTTCTTCACCAGACTGAGCGCCTCGGCAATGCCGTTGTAGGCAGAGTTGCTCTTGGCGCTGGTAGCCAGATAGACCGTGGCCTCTGCCAGCGGTATGCGCCCCTCGGGCCATCCTATCTTGCTTACGGCGTCAAAGGCGGCGTTGGCCAGCAGCAGCGCGTTGGGGTTGGCCAGGCCTATGTCCTCGGCGGCGCTTATCACCAGCCGGCGCGCTATGAACTTCGGGTCTTCCCCGCCCTCAATCATCCGTGCCAGCCAGTACAGCGCAGCGTCAGGGTCAGAGCCTCTTATGCTCTTTATGAAGGCGGATATTATGTCGTAATGCATCTCGCCGTCCTTGTCGTAGGCCAGCGGGTTCTGCTGCAGGCACTGCTCCACGCACTCGTCAGTGACGACAATCGGCTCGCCCTTAGCCGCCCCAACCACAAGCTCGAGGATGTTGAGCAGCTTGCGGGCGTCGCCACCGCTGTATCTCAGCATGGCCCCGGTCTGCTCCAAGCGTATGTCGAGCTTCTTCAGCTCTGTGTCCTCGGTCACGGCACGGTGCAGCAGTTCGAGCAGGTCTTCCTTCTCGAGCGGCTTCAGCACGTACAGCTGGCAGCGCGAGAGCAGCGGCCTTATCACCTCGAACGAGGGGTTCTCCGTCGTGGCGCCGATAAGCGTCACGACGCCCTGCTCCACCGCCGCCAGCAGCGAATCCTGCTGACTCTTGCTGAAACGGTGGATTTCGTCGATGAATAAAATTGGCGCATTACTGTTGAAAAAGCCCGAGTGCTTGGCTTTTTCTATTACTTCCCTTACCTCCTTCACTCCGCTCGACACGGCGCTGAGCGTATAGAACGGCACATGCAGCTGGTTGGCCACGATGAGCGCCAGCGTGGTCTTGCCGACGCCCGGCGGGCCCCACAATATGAACGACACCGTCCTGCCTGATTCAATCATGTTCCTCAAGACGGCGTTCCAGCCTACCAAATGCTTCTGCCCGATATACTCGTCAAGCGTCTTAGGCCTGAGTCTTTCTGCCAAGGGTTTAACCATAATGATAATGCAAAAGTATGAAATATATCGCATTAAGCAAAAATTATTATTCAAAAACTTGCCGTTCACGGAGAATGTATTACTTTTGCAACACCCATACGAAATCCTTACACGGCACGAAATGATAATTACCGTCATACAAAACGACGTCAAGTGGGCATGTCCTGACTACAACATGACCGCGGCGGAAGCGCTGATTGCCAACGCTCCGCAATCAGACTTGTACGTCTTGCCCGAGATGTGGGCCACCGGCTTCATGACCGCCGACCCCGCCGGGGCGTGCTCGGCGGCGCCGCTGGAGTGGATGCAGCACACGGCCGAGAGGCGTTGCTGCGCCGTGAGCGGCAGCCTGGCCGTAAGGGCTGCCGACGGCACGTTCCGCAACCGCCACTATTTCGTAATGCCCGACGGCTCGTTCTACTATTACGACAAGCACCACCTCTTCACCTACGGCGGTGAAGACAGGCACTACACGGCGGGCCGCCGCCGCGTGGTGGCCGAGTATAAGGGCGTAAGGTTCTTGCTGCAGACGTGCTACGACCTGCGCTTCCCCGTATGGATGCGCTACCGCGACGACTACGACGCCATAATCTTCGCCGCCAACTGGCCCGCCTCCAGGCAGACCGTATGGCAGACGCTGCTGCGCGCCAGGGCTATGGAGAACCAGTGTTACGTCATCGGCGCCAACCGCACGGGCAGCGACCCGGCGGCCGAATACTCAGGCGGCAGCACCGTAATCGACGCCAAGGGCGCGACGCTGGCCGAGGCCGCAGGCACGGCGGAGCAAGCCGTCACGGCAGAAATCAGCCTTGACGAACTGCGCAGGTTCAGGGCCAAGTTTCCCGTACTTGCCGACAGGGACCGCTTCTGACCCGTGCGCCGACGGCCGGAGGCCGCCCGGCGCCATGCGAGAGAATACTTAACTGACAAAAAACAACACATTCAATAAGATGAAAAGTACTGACAATAAATCGCTAACGCTCAAGACACTTAACAAGAGCAACGTCTGGGACGTGCAGGAGAACGACGTTTTCAGGATGTTGGAGGCGGCCGAAAAGGACGCCGACATTAAGGAGAACCTGCGCCATTACATAGACATCATCAAGAGCGCGTTCGACATGGAAGAGATAAAAGTCGACCGCCCAGAAGTCGTCAAGAAATACGCCGACCGCGGATTTCAGGTCGGAATGATGCGCTCGGCCGACGGCCAGGAAATCAAAATAGGAGTGAAGAAGCGCCCGATAATGCGCGTTACCGACCTGACCTACGAGAATATTAGGCACATAACGGCAGAGAAACTCATGGAAGTGATTGACCGCAACTTCGGCGGAGGATGGGACTCGCTGTCACAGAGCATACAGGACATCATCCAGAGCGGCTTCGACATCAGCACTACGACGCTGCCCAAGGACCGCCTGCACAAGCCCGGCGGCATGTATGAGAAGAAGATTGCCGACGGCTTCTCAGTGCTCGAGATACCCAAGGGGGCATGGATTGAGGCCATCTTCGCCAAGCTGAAGCCCGAAACAGAGAAGCCCCGCGTCAAGTTCGGACGTGACGACGACAACCGTATGGACGGCGACGAGGACGACGATGAAGACCTGCCCGAAATCAAGGACACATATAACGATCCCGACGAAGACGACGATTACGACGAGGACAAGCTCACCGAGGAGAGCTACCGCACAACCATCGAGGAAAATCCCGAGGACCTCGAGCTTTCGGCCGAAGACGTTGCCGACGACGACGATTATTGATACCGTTCATATAAGGAGGCTCTTTCCGAGTCAACGGGAGCAGGCACGAGCCAAGCCCGCTGCGCCCGCATGAATTAAATGACGGCTGCTTTGTTCATTGCAACAAAGCAGCCGTCATTTAATTTATTATATTCCTCCGAATGAAACGCCGCCTCCCGCCCGCTCTCCGACAACCTCCCACTGCGTGCAGAACCATCGTCAGTTACCCCCGGCGTGCGCAGCGAGCCTAACTCCGGATAGCTACCGCTTACTCCCCAATAACCTTCCTCCCCGCCGCCGGCGGCTAAAAATATCCGTGAAAAGTTTTGCGCGTTGACGTAAAAGCATTATCTTTGCACCGCTGATTGGTTCACGCCAAAGTGATTAAAAGGGAAACGGGTGAGAATCCCGTACAGTCCCGCTGCTGTGAGCTGCCATTAGCAAGACAGACAACACGCCACTGGCACAGTTTTAACGCCGGGAAGGCAGTCCGTCTTGAGGCCGCGTAGTCAGAAGACCTGCCGTCAGTGATGTTTAATTCACCGCTTCGAGGAAGGCGGTAAATTACCTTTAACTATTTTGGCACATATTGCAACATTAACAATCGCCATGGCGATGACACTTGCCGTGTACTCGCCTGCAGCGGCCCAAGGCACCGACAGCATTGCCGCAGGACGCACGCTCGACGGCGTAACCGTTACCGGCGAAGCCCGCCTGAAGAGCGCCGCCATGACGGCGCCCGTGCGTACGCTCGACGCCGGCGACATGCTGCGCCTCGGCGTGACCGACATTGCCGACGCGCTGCACCGCCTGCCGGGCGTCACCCTGCGTGACTACGGCGGCGCAGGGGGCATGAAGACGGTGTCGGTGCGCGGCTTCGGCGCGCGCCACACGGGAGTGTGCTATGACGGCATAGCCCTGAGCGACTGCCAGACGGGCGAGATTGACGTGTCGCGCTATTCGCTCGACAACGCCTCGGCGATAAGCCTTGCCGTGGGCGACAACGAGGACATCTTCATACCGGCGCGCCAGGCCGCGGCCGCGGCAATGCTCTCCATCACGACGATGGCTCCGCCCACGGCCGACGCCCGCCCGCACCTCACGGCGCAGGTAAGGGTCGGCTCGTTCGGCTACGTCAGTCCCTTCATACGTTACAGCCAGAGCGTCAACGACAAGCTGGCACTGAGCGTGTCGGGCGAATACGTCTACGCCGAGAACGACTACCCCTTCACGCTGCGCAACGTGAGCCTCGTCACCCGCGAGCGGCGCACCAACAGCATGATGAACTCCGCCCACGGCGAGGCCGGCTTCATATGGCGCACGGGGCGCGCGAGCCGCCTTGACGGCAAGATATACTACTACGACAACGACCGCCAGCTGCCCGGCCAGGTGAAATACTACACCAGCCTTAGCGACGAGAACCTGCGCGAGCGCAACTTCTTCGCACAGGCGCAATACCGGGCGTGGGGCGTGCGCAACCTGTCGCTCAGGCTCATGGCCAAGTTCAACTGGGCCTCGTCGGCCTACGCCGACGGCCTATACCAAGGCGGAATAAACGACGCCGACTACTGGCAGCGCGAGGCCTACGCCGCGGCGTGCCTCCTGTACACGCCGGCGCGCGGCCTGGCCGTAGGCTATTCGGCAGACTACATCTTCAACAACCTTAACAGCTCGCTGGCCACCGACACCCGTCCTTACCGCCACACCGTGCTGCAGGCACTCACGGCGCGCCTCACGCGCCGCCGCTTCACGCTTACGGTGCGCCTGCTCTACTCGCTCTACATGAACGGGGCGCAGAGCGGGGCCTCGGCGCGCGACACGCGCCGGCTGTCGCCCTCGGTGTCGGCCTCGTACCGCCTGCTAAGCGGCGAGGAGCTGTACGTCAGGCTGGCTTACAAGAACATCTTCCGCGCGCCTACGTTCAACGAGAGCTACTTCTACCACTACGGCAACACCGACCTGCTGCCCGAGAGCACCGACCAGCTAAACCTGGGCCTCACCTGGCGCCGCGGCTACGGCCGCGGGTCGAGCTTCAGGCTGTCGGCCGACGTCTACGCGAACCGCGTAAAGGACAAGATAGTTGCCGTGCCGTTCAACATGTTCGTATGGACCAACATCAACGTGGGCCGCGTTACGGGGCGCGGCGTCGAGGCCGAGGCCACCGTGAGCCAGAGCCTCGGCCGGCGGGTGACGCTCACCGCCACCGCCAACTACAGCTGGCAGAGCTGCACCAACACCACCAACGACGACTCGCCGTACTACGGCAACCAGATAGCCTACGTGCCCGAGCACACGGGCAGCGCGGCCCTGAGCCTTGAAAACCCGTGGGTTAACATATCGGTGCACGGCCACGGCATGAGCCACCGCTACACCAACAACGAGCACTACGACGGCACGCGCGTGGCGGGCTACGTCGAGGCGGGCCTCACGGCCTACCGCTCGTGGCGCCTGGGGGCTGGCACCATAGAGCTGAGAGCCGACGTAAAGAACATATTTGACAAACAGTACGAGCTGGTGGCGAAGTACCCCATGCCGGGACGCAGCTACCAAGTGTCGGCTAAATACTCGTTCTGAGGCATGCGCGGACGGCCGCCGCGCCCGCCGAGGACACAGACATCACACTAACCTGGCCCGCCCCGCGGCGCCCGAAAGGGCTGCCCGCCGGCAGGCCGCAACAACAAAACAAAAAACAATGAAAAAGTACTTGACAATGGCGGCCTTGGCCGCACTGACGGCGGTGACGTTCACCGCGTGCGAAGACGACAACGACTCAACAGGCGGCGGAGGACAGGGAGGCCAGGGCACGGCCCTCACCGAGGGCGTCTACCTTGTGTGCTCGGGCAACACGAGCAACCAGATTGGCGGCAGCCTGACGCTGCTCGGCCTCGACGGCACTTCGGCCACTGACATATTCGAGCAGGCCAACGGCCGCGCGCTGGGCGACACGCCGAACGACGTGATGGCCTACGGCGGCAAGCTCTACGTAGCCGTGACGGGCGAAAACACGCTCGAGGTGATCAACCGCTACAACCTCAGCTCCACCCAGCTGAGCACCACCGCCCTCATGGGCGACGCCCGCGGCAAGAATCCGCGCCGCCTGACGGCCGCCGGCAAGTATGTCTTCTTATCGACATTCGACGGCTACGTGGCTAAAATCGACACGCTCACGCTCGAGGCGGAGCAGGTTTACCAAGTAGGCTCTTACCCCGAAGGCATGGCCATAGGCAGCGGCCTGCTCTTCGTGGCAAACTCCGACTACGGCGCAGGCCAGAACCCGTCGCTATCGAGCGTCAACCTCGCCGACGGCACGGTGACCACGTTTAAGGACGCGCTGATAACCAACCCCACGTCGATAGCCTGCTACGACGATGCGCTCTACGTGCTCGACTACGGCTGGTATGACGACGCCTGGAACCAGAACGACGCCGGCGTGCGCCGCGTGAAGGAAGGACAGGTGGAAATCGTGGCCGCCGCCACGATGATGGCCGCCGACCCGCAGCGCGGACTGATCTACACCGTCAACGCGCCCTACACCAGCCCCGCCACGCCCGTGACTTACGGCGTGTATGACATGAAGACGGGGCAGAGCCGCCAGTTCATAACCGGCGACGGCATTGACAGCCCCGCGGCGATAACCGTCGACGAAGTGAGCGGCGACGTCTACATAGCCTCTTACACGATGAACCCTGACACGGGCTACGCCGACTACTCGGCCCCGTCATACGTAAACCAATACACTGCCGAGGGAACGCTCGTGCGCACGTTCGAGGCCGGCGTAGGCCCCACGGCGTTCGCGGTAAGCTACGGAACATCAACACAAAAATGAACAACCTAAAAATCATCACTCTTCACGCGGCCGTGGCCCTCGTCCTGCTCTGCTCATGCAGAGGAGGCAAGGCCACGGCCGTCATTCCTGGCGGCGACACCGTCAGGCTGCGCCACGCCGAGAGGCTGCAGATAGTGAAATACGACGGCTATGCCGTGGCCTCGCTGGCCGACCCCTGGAACGAGGGGCGCACGCTGCACACCTACGTGCTGGCCGAGAGGCGGGCCGACGGCAAGCTGCCCCCCGAGGCCGAGGCCACGGCCGAGGCGCTGAGGCATGACGGCCGCGGCGGGGCGGTCAGCGTGGTAGGCGTGCCGCTGAGGCGGGCCGTCGTGGCCACGTCGGTGCACTGCGGACTGCTGGGCGAGCTGGGGCGCCAGGACGCCGTGGCGGGCGTGTGCGACCTGCGCTACGTCAACCTGCCGTGGGTCAGGCGCGGCCACGCCGAGGGGCGCATAGCCGACTGCGGCAACGGCATAACACCTACCGTTGAGAAGATAATTGCCCTGGGGGCCGACGCGGTGCTCGTGTCGCCCTTCCAGAACAGCGGCGGCTACGGGCGCCTTAACGAGTGCGGCTCGCCGATAATAGAGCTGGCCGACTATATGGAAACCTCGGCGCTGGGGCGGGCCGAGTGGATGAAGTTCTACGGGCTGCTCTTCGGCGCCGAGGCGGCGGCCGACAGCATGTTCGCGGCCGTGGAGGCGGCCTACGACAGCCTTGCGGCCGAGGCGCGGCGGTCTGCCGTGCGCAAGGAGGTGCTCGTCGACCATCTGTCGGGCGCCGTGTGGTACGTGCCCGGCGGGCGCAGCACCCTGGGCCGGCTGATAGCCGACGCCGGGGCCGACTACGCCTTCGCCGCCGACAAGAGCAGCGGCAGCCTGCAGCTGACGCTCGAGAGCGTGCTGGCAAAGGCCGGCGGGGCCGACGTGTGGCTGGTGCGCCACAACGGGCGGCAGGCCGCCACGCGCGCCGCGCTGCTGGCCGAGAGCGAAGGCTACGGGCAGCTGAAGGCCTTCAGGCAGGGCGCCGTCTACGGATGCGACACCGAGGCCACGCGCTACTACGAGGAAGCGCCCTTCCGCCCCGACCTGCTGCTGCGCGACCTGGTAATCATCGCCCACCCCGACCTGAAGGGGCTGGGCCGGACACGATACTTCACCCTGATGAAATGAACAGACCGACGATAATCAACGCGGCGATGGCCGCCGCCACGGTGCCGCTACTGGTGCTGAACATAGCCTGCGGAGCCGTCGACATTCCGATAGACGCCGTAGCCGCCATCATGGCCGGCCGCGGCGCCGACAACCCCACGTGGGCCTACATCGTGACGGAGGCCCGCCTGCCGCAGGCCATCACGGCCGTGCTCTGCGGCGCCTCGCTGGCCGTCAGCGGACTGCTGCTGCAGACGGCCTTCCGCAACCCCCTGGCCGGCCCGTCAATCTTCGGTATCAACAGCGGGGCGAGCCTCGGCGTGGCCCTGGTAATGCTGGCCTACGGCGGCGGACTGACGGTCGGCGCGGTGTCGCTGACGGGCTTCGCGGCGGTGATGGCCGCCGCCTTCATAGGCGCGGCGGCGGTGATGGCGGTGCTGCTGGCCTTCGCCGCGCGCGTGAGGAGCAACACCATGCTGCTGATAGCGGGCATTATGATAGGCTACGTGGCGTCGTCGGCAATATCGCTGCTTAACTTCTTCGCCACCGAGGAGGGAGTCCACTCTTACATGGTGTGGGGCCTGGGCAACTTCGGCGGCGTACCCATGCGGCAGGTGCCGCTGATGGCCGCCGTCACGGCGGCGGGCCTGGCCTGCTCGGTGGCGCTGGCCAAGCCGCTCAACGCGCTGCTCCTGGGCGAGCAATACGCCGAGAACCTGGGCGTGGCCACGCGCCGCCTGCGCACGCAGCTGCTCGCCGTCACGGGCGTGCTGACGGCCTCGACCACGGCCTTCTGCGGCCCCGTGGCCTTCATCGGCCTGGCCGTGCCCCACATGGCGCGCATGGCCCTCAAGACCGACAACCACCGCCAGCTGCTGCCGGGCACTATGCTCATGGGCGCCGTGGTGGCCCTGGCGTGCAACGCCCTGTGCGTGCTGCCGGGCGAGCGGGGCGTAATACCGCTCAACGCCGTGACCCCGCTGATAGGCGCGCCCGTCGTAATATACGTCATAACGCGCCGACGCCGTTAGGCCGGGGCATGCCTACGCGCGGAGCAAGGCGTAAGCATTAAGGCGCAAAAACCGCCAAAACGTCACACGCGGAAATCCGCCCGCACGGGGCGAACCAGAGTTTCGCCGAGCGGAAATTGCAATCCGTACTTAGCAAATCGCAGCGGCCGCAAGCCGTAAAGCAAGCCGCTGCAGGGCAAGGGGTAAGCCCCCGGCCTGCGGGAGGTAAGCTTTCGCAGGCCGGGGGCTTAGCTTTTGTGTGTCGGGAGGTAAGCTTTTGCCGTCAGAAAGCTTACCTCCCGACGGTCTGAAGGCATGCCCCGGAGGCACGGGCGGCCACCTTGCGGCGTAACGCATTAAGCCCCAGCCACTTACGTTTAACGCCCGATAATGGCCGCAAAACCGCCCGAAGCCCGCCGCGCGGCGGCCGCGCCCCTTCTCAGGCGCCAACTGAAATCAAAAGGTAAGCCTGCGGCCTGTTTCGGCAGCAATATGTCACGACGCCCGCCACGCGCTCCCGGCACGCCCGCAGGCAATCCTTAACGCCTTAAAAACAGCCTTAACAAAACAAAAAAACACGGCCCGGCGTACACGTTTCTGCCGCCAAACCGCTATCTTTGTAATACGGCTCGTGAAGCCGCAGATAACATTCAATAAAACAAAAGCAACATGAAGAGAAGACAAATCATTACCGCAGCCTTGACGGCAATGCTGGCCGTGGCAACGTTCGCCACGGAGGCTCGCGCACAAGAAGTATCGCTGCCGATACCGAAGAGCAGCAAGGTGGAGGGCAGCCTGATAAAGGCCCTTGAGGACAGGCGGTCGACCCGCACGTTCACCGACAAGGCCGTGAGCGACCAGACGCTGTCTGAACTGCTATGGGCGGCCAACGGCATAAACCGCACCGACGGCCGACGCACCGCCCCCTCGGCACGCAACAAACAGGACGTGACAATCTACGTGGGCAAGGCCGACGGCACTTACCGCTACGAGCCGAAAGGCCACAAGCTGGTGAAAATCGGCAGCGGCGACCTGCGCAAGGCCGTTTCGGGCCGCAACACCTTCATCCAGACGGCGCCCATGGTGCTCCTGCTGGCCTCTGACACTTCGCTCATGGGCGGCAACATGGCGCTCAGCGGCATTGACGTGGGCACGGTCGTGCAGAACGTCTACCTCTTCTGCGCTGCAAACGGCTTAGGTACCGTATGCTGTTACGCCGGCGAGAACACCGACGACGTGCAGAAATTCATCGGCGTAGGAAAAGAGCTCAAACCACTGGTGTACATGCCCGTAGGTTATTAAGCACTGCACACGCCGGCGCGCAAGCCGGACGTAACAGCACAAAGCCCTGCCCCGCCATTCGGCGGAGCAGGGCTTTCCGTTTTTATGTAGTATTTTAGGAGTTAGCGGGAGTTAGCAGGAGTTAGCAGGAGTTAACTGACGATAGCTTTGTTTGCGATGGGTGGACGTTTATTAGTTGACGGAAGCTTCGTTCGGAGTTAGCGGGAGTTATCGCTTCGCTCAAGGAGATATAAGCAGTTAACGGACAATAGCTTTGCCTGTTGCGACAAAACTATTGTCCGTTAACTCATAAAACACTTTTCTTCAAAAGCAGAACTATTGTCCGTTAACTCCTGCGAGCGCAGCGAGCTTAACTCCTGCTAACTCCCGCTAACTCCTAAAATAAAATCACTCGTACCTCATCGACTTGACCGGCCTTACGCGCGAGGCGAGATAGCTCGGGGCTATCAGCACGAGCACGCTGACGATGAAGGTGGCCGCATTGATGAGCAGCACGGCCGGCAGGCTGAACTCTACGGGCACCGTGTCGACATAGTAAGTAGCGGCGTCGAGCTTTACGAGGCCCGTGTAATGCTGCAGGGCTATCAGCCCAATGCCCAAGACGTTGCCTATCAGCAGGCCGCGGCCTATTATAAAGACGGCAAACCACAGGAACGTGCGGCGCACCATGCCGTTGCGCGCGCCGAGAGCCTTAAGCACGCCGATCATCGACGTGCGCTCGATGATGATGATGAGCAGGCCCGACACCATAGTGAAGCCCGCCACGCAGAGCATGAGGGCAAGGATTATCCAGACGTTAAGGTCGAGCAGGTCGAGCCAGGTGAATATCTGCGGATTGGCGCGCTGTATGGTTTCAGACGAGTATGTCTCGCCGTATTTGTCGACGGTGCGGTTCACCCGGCGCACAAGCTCTTCCTCAACGGCGTCGACGCGGCTGAAGTCGGCCACGCTAAGCTCTGCCCCGCCGGCCTGGTCGGGCTGCCAGCCGTTCAGGCGCACTGTGGTGTAAAGGTCGGTGAAGCATAGCGCCTCGTCAAACTGCGACAGGTTGGTCTGGTAAACGCCGGCAACAGTGAAGCGCCGCGCCCTTACGTCGCCGTCGTCGACGAAGTAGGCGAACACCTTGTCGCCCGTGCCGAGTCTGAGGCGGTCGGCCATTATCTTGGAGATGAGCAGCTTGCTGCTGCCCACCGAGTCGCTGAAGGCGGGAATGGAGCCGCTCACCAGGTTGTCGTGGATGAACGTCGTGTCATACTCGGCGGCTATGCCCTTGAAGGCCACGCCGAGAAAGTCGTCGTCGGTCTTAAGTATCCCTTGCTTCACGGCGAAGCGCTGCACGTGACTGACGCCGCCGACGGAGCGCAACACGGCCATCATGCTGTCAGACATGCACACTGGCCTCGCCTCGCGCCCGTGCAGGGCCATGAAGTTGCCTACGGTGACGTGGCTGCCGAAGCCCACCACCTTGTCGCGTATGGTGTGCTTGAAGCCGAACACTATGGCGACCGACACTATCATCACGGCAAGCCCTATGGCTACGCCCGCCGTGGCTATTCTTATGGCGGGGCGGCTCACCTTACGCCCGGCGTCGCCCGACGTATAGATGCGGCGCGCGATAAACAACGGTAGGCTCATTCTGCTTCCACCCTCCCCGGATAAGCCTCCAAGGCCTTGCGCAGGACGAGCAGCGCCTTAGAGAGGTCGTCTTTCTTCAATACGTAAGCTATGCGCACCTGGTCGCGCCCGGCGCCCGGCGTGGTGTAAAAGCCGGCCGCAGGAGCCATCATAACCGTGGCGCCGTCGTAGCTGAACTCCTCGAGGCACCAGCGGCAGAACTCCTCGCTGTCGTCAACGGGCAGCTTGGCCACCGTGTAGAACGCCCCCATGGGTATCGGCGAGTAAACGCCCGGTATGCGGTTGAGCCCGTCAATGAGGCACTTGCGCCGCTCCACGTACTCGTCGTAGACGCCGCGCATGTAGTCTTCGGGCGCATCCAGCGAAGCCTCGGCCGCTATCTGCCCTATCAGGGGCGGAGAGAGCCGGGCCTGGCAGAACTTCATCACGGCGCGGCGGACGTCGGCGTTCTTGGTGATGAGCGCCCCGATGCGTATGCCGCACTCGCTGTAACGCTTGCTAACGGAGTCTATCAGCACGACGTTCTGCTCTATCCCTTCAAGATGGCAGGCGCTGATATATGGCGAACCGGTATAGATATACTCGCGGTAAACCTCGTCGGAGAAGAGGTAGAGGTCGTATTTCTTTACGAGGTCGCGTATCTGGTTCATCTCACGGCGCGTGTAGAGGTAGCCCGTGGGGTTGTTGGGGTTGCAGATTAGGATGGCGCGCGTGCGCTCGTTAATCAGCTCCTCGAACTTCTCCACCTTAGGCAGCGAGAAGCCTTCGTCAATCGTAGTGGCTATGGTGCGTATCCTGGCGCCCGCCGAGATGGCAAAGGCCATGTAGTTGGCGTAAGCCGGCTCGGGCACGATGATTTCGTCGCCGGGGTTAAGACACGACATGAAGGCGAACAAGACGGCCTCGCTTCCTCCGCAAGTGATTATTATGTCGTCGGCGTCGACGTCTATCCCGTATTTCTTGTAGTAGCCCGTCAGCTTCTGCCGGTAGCTCAGGTTGCCCTGCGAGGGCGAGTACTCGAGCACTGTGCGGTCGATGTTGCGTATGGCGTCGAGCGCCACCTGCGGTGTGGGCAGGTCGGGCTGGCCTATGTTGAGGTGGTAGACCTTGATGCCCCGGGCCTTCGCCGAGGCTGCCAGGGGCGCCAGTTTCCTGATTGGCGACTCGGGCATTTCCGTTCCACGGACTGATATTTGAGGCATGATATATGTTCCTTTCTATGTTAAAACAGCTGCAAATTTAATAAAAATGGAGTTAATATGACAACAAAAAGGCAAGAATAACGCCACTTTTGTCATTTCGCGCGCAGATTGAGGGGCTATCCGTCAATTGAAGAAGTTCCACGACACGCCGAAGCGGAAGATACGTCCGTTAGTGGGATAATGGGGCGCAAGGAAGCGGTCGCCACTGCCCGCGTTGACGTGGCTCATCATGATGAAGAAGCGGGTGTGCTTCAGGTGCATGTTGGCATACACGTTGACGAAGGGATAGTTGCCTACTTCCACGTTGGCGGAGCCGTTGTCCTGCACGGTGTACTGCCCGAGGGCGGCGCTGTAGTCGGGAGCCTTGTACTTGGTGAAGAAGCGCAGGTCGCCGCCTAAGTCTACCGTCAGCACCTTGGCAATCTTAAAGTGCAGGAAGAGGTTGGTGTACACGTTGAGGGCGGGAACAGGCAGCACGGCGTCGTCGCTAGACTTCTGGTAGGTTATCAGGCTCTGCCAGTTGAGCGGGCCGAACCTGAAATCCTGCGCCAGCTGGAGTGTCAGCAGGCTCATGTTGGCCGAGTTCTGCTTGACGGCGACGGTGTTGCCGGTGCGTCCGAAGTCGTCGGTCACGGTGTAGCGCTGGGCGAAATAAGTGTAGTTCTGCAGGTTGTCGTAGGCCACGCGGAGCCTCGTGCGGGTGCGGCGGAGGGCGAACGAGCCTTCAATGTGCGTGCGTATCTCCTGCGAGAGGTCGCCGTTGTCCCACCAAAGGTGCTTCGAATGGTAGTGGCGGTAATAGAACGTTGGGTTGACGCGGTGGAACCACGCACGTGCGGCGAGTGTCACCGTGTCCTTAAACAGCCTGAAGTTGAGGTCGGCGGTGCCGTCAACCTTAAGCTGGCCGGCGTCCTCGCCCAGCAGCCAGGCTTCGGCCGTGACGTTGTAGTGGAGCGTAGAGCCTTGCGACTTGACGAGCTGTCCGCCCACGCTGAGGTTGTGCTCGTTGTAGCCGTCGCGGCCCCCCACCGAGTCGGGGAGCGTGAAGTGGCGCAGGTCCGACGTGACGAAGGCCTTCAGGCCGGCCTTGGCCCACTTGTTGAAGCCCTCGAGCAGGGCCACGCCGAAGGTATTCTTGAGCGAATAGTGGGTGGTGCGGTCGTAGATGGAGTCGCCCGGCAGCTTCTCGTAGACAGGGTAGGTGTCGGCATAATAGCCTTCGGGCGTGTCGTAAGCCTGGTATATTCGGGTGTAGTTATCAAACTTCAGCGTGTGGATGAAGCTGGTTACCGGCACGTATTCGTCCTTCATCCACGCCGTGTCGGCAGGCTGGACGGCGCCCTGGCGGGCATCGGCTGCCAGCAGGCTGTCGGCCATGGCCTTGTCGACGGCTATGCGGCCCGTCTGCGTGCGCACGGTGTCGGCAGGTTCGGCACCAGCTATCACGGCGTCGTCGGGACGTCCGCCGTAGGTCTTCCGCTCCTCAAATTCGTCCTCGTCGAAGTTGCGTCCCTCTTCCTCGGCCCGCTTGCGGGCCTCCTCGCGGGCCTTGCGCGCAGCGTTTTCCTGCTGCGACTTCAGGGCGAACTGCTTGGCCTTGATTTCGTCGGGGGTCATCTTCACCTTGCGGCGGAAGCCGAAGCTGTAACGGTGGGAGAAGAATATGTGCTGGTTGTCGTTGCGGTTCCAGTTCTCGGTGAACACCGTAGGGATTTCGTCGGGACGGAAGTTGTCCTCGAACATCTCGGGGTGCGTGATGTAGCGGTCGTCCGTTATGCCGCCGTTCTCTGCCACCTTCTGGTGATTAGTGGAAAACAACAGATGCGCATTGTACCGCTCGCCGAGGTAGGAGGCGTACATCGAGTAGTTGAAGTGGGCAGTGCTCTGGCTCTGGTAGTAGCCCCGGCCGTAAATGTAGTCGAACTTGAAGCCCACGCCGAGGCGCTTGCCCGCGTTGACGCCGAAGAGCGCCTTGAAGTGGTCCTCGCCGTTGGTGCGGTTGCCGCAGGTGTTGTAAGAGATGTTGGTGATGGGCGACAGCGTGTTGGTGAAGTGGAACTCGTCAACCGGGGTGATAAAGTAGTCGTAGGGCTGGGTAAAGATAAACTGCCCGCCGGAGCTGCGGTCGATGAAGATGCGGTTAATGCGCGGCGAGCCGAGGTTGCCCAGCGTGTTGTATTCGCCCCGCAGGCCCTCGGTGAAGATGGAGTTCATGTACATGTGGGGCATGGTGTCGGGCTCGGCGGCGGTGCGCTCGCCGAAGCGCTCGTCAACGGTCCACACCTTCAGGCCGCGCGGTATCTCCTTGTGCCCGGCCTGCGCAGAGTCGCGGCGCGACAGCCTGTCGGCGGCCGAGGTGTAGTCGCCCGTGTCGGTAAGCTGGTTGTAGTCCTGGGCGACGGCAGGCAGGCACGACATCAGGAGGACAATGACGGCGATAAGCGTGGTTGTTCTCATTTCATGAAACGGAATACACATTCAACGATTTTGAACACCATCGAAACGAGTATGATTATCGTGCCGGTGTCCTGGTTGCCGTAAAAATAAACCACTACGCCTGCCAGGGCGCCTAACATGAAGATGATGTTGAGTATGTTGCGCAGGGCCATGTAACGGTCGCCGCGGTCTTCGCGCCTGCGGCGCGGCATGCCGCCGCCGTTTGTATAGTCTTGGTTCGTAAGCATTTATGCGATGTTTGTTAAACTGATTGTTATCTGCCGGAGCGCCGCCCGGCGCCCCACCCCGCCTCAACGGGCGGCCGCGCCGCGGGCTACGGCTTGAGCACGGCCTCGCGTATGACGTCGAACAGGTAGTCCTTGCGGTCGATTGTCTTGCGGCGGAACTTGGCCGAGGCGCGCCTCAGGCCCGTCTTGCTGCGGTTGAGGGCTTCCTTGTCGGTTATCCATTCCTCGGCCTTGTAGACGTAAGTGCCGAACTTCGTGCGCTCCTCGTCATAGCGGTAGGTCAGGCGGTCCATAGTGAGCTTAAGGTGGCCGTCGGTGCAATAGGCTATGAGAGTATAGTGGAAGCGTGCGCGGTCTAGCACGAGCAGCTTGTCGGTGAATACCAGCCACTCGCGGATGTTTGCCACCACGATGTGCTCCTGCTTGTTCACCAGGGCCACGCAGCTGCCCTCCAGCTGGTTCTCGGTTTTGGTCAGGTCGGTCAGGCACTTAAGCATCGTGTCGTAAATCTGTGCCGCCGTCTTGCCGGGCACGTCCACGTCGAGCGTCCAGACTACCTTGCCGTCCTTCTCGGGCACGGCTCCCTCAAGATACTTCGGGTCTTCCTTCAGCTGCCGCGGGTTATCCTTGTCGGCCCCGGCAGCGGCTTCGACGTCGGCCGTGGAGGGCTTTTCCCACACTGACTGGGCTGCCGCCGACACCGGCAACAGGAACGGCAATAGAATAAAAAGCGATTTCATCATGATGAAAATTTGGTGCAAAGTTAATAAATTAAACCCTACGCACGCAACAAAAAGCAATATTTAACATCGGCGCGGCCGGCACCGGGCAACCCCGCAAGCCGCACGGGGCACGCCGCACGAGGTGCCTGCCGGTGACGTTTTGACAACACTCACCCACAAAACGGCGGCAAAACGTCAGACGCAAAACATACGCCCGCCGCGGCAAACCAGACCGCCGCACAGGCGCGAGCCATGCCCTCAGGCAGCCGGAGGCAGGCCTGCGGAAGGCGCGCGGCGGCCTTTCGGCCGGCGAAAGCTTACCTCCCGGGCGGCAAAAGGTAAGCTCCCGAGGGCGGAAAGCTTAGCTCCCTACAAGCAAGGAACCGTTCCTTACATTGCGAGAGGCGGTTTTTCGCCGCTTTCGGGGCCGTTTCGCTGCCTGAAAACGGCCGCCCGCGTTGCACACTCGGGCACGATGCTACGTAAAGCGCAGTGGCCGAGCGGCTTACGGCTGCACACCCGACGTTGCGATATTCACGGCCGGAACGTTTCCGAACGAGAATATCGCAGCCACGGAGCGTCAAGCAAAATCAAAACGCAAGCTTATCGGGCAATATCATTGCAATATGTCAAACGTAACGTATCGAACGCCCGGCTGACAGGTTACACATTATAAAATATGGGAATACCGTTACCGAAAACGCTTGTAACGATATTCCCACAAAGCCGTGGACGGCGCCGCGCAGGCTGAACGAGGTCAGTCGTCCTTCTCCTCGAGCATGGCCTGCAGGCGCAGCAACTCGTCGCGGAACTGGGCCGCCTGTATGAAGTCAAGCTCCTTTGCGGCCTTCTTCATGAGGCGCGTGGTGTTGGCAATGCTCTTCTCAAGCTGCCCGCGGCTCATGCTCTTCACTATCGGGTCGGCGGCGAAGGCCACGTGCTCCTCCTCGATATACGGCTTATACGTCTGCGCGGCCTTGGGCTGCTCGGCCTCGGGGGCCGCCTCGTTAAGCGCGTTGCGCTTTATGCCTTTGGTTATCTGCTTAGGCGTTATGTGGTGAAGCTCGTTGTATCGCAGCTGCTTCTCACGCCTCCGCAGGGTTTCGTCGATGGTCAGCTGCATGCTCGCCGTAACCTTGTCGGCATACATTATCACCTTGCCGTTGACGTTGCGGGCGGCGCGCCCGGCGGTCTGGGTAAGCGAACGGTGGGAGCGTAGGAAGCCCTCCTTGTCGGCGTCGAGTATCGCCACGAGCGAAACCTCGGGCAAGTCGAGGCCCTCGCGCAGCAGGTTGACGCCCACGAGCACGTCGAACACGCCCTCGCGCAGGTCGTTCATAATCTTGACGCGGTCGAGCGTGGCAACGTCGCTGTGGATGTAATTCGCCTTCACGCCATGGTTCAGCAGATATTCCGTCAGCTCCTCGGCCATGCGCTTGGTGAGCGTCGTCACCAGCGTGCGCTCCCCGCGCTCGTTGCGCAGCAGGATTTCCTCCATCAGGTCGTCAATCTGGTTCTCGCTGGGGCGCACCTCAATCTCGGGGTCGAGCAGCCCCGTGGGGCGTATCACCTGCTCCACCACCACTCCGCCGGCCTCCGCCAGCTCATAGTCGGCAGGCGTGGCCGACACGTAAATCACTTGGTTTATCATAGAGTGGAACTCGTCGAACGTCAGCGGACGGTTGTCGAACGCCGCCGGCAGACGGAAACCATACTCCACGAGGTTGGTCTTGCGGGCGCGGTCGCCGCCGTACATGGCGCTGATCTGCGGCACGCTGACGTGGCTCTCGTCAATCACGAGAAGGTAATCCTTCGGGAAAAAGTCGAACAGGCAGTAGGGTTTCTCGCCCGGCTCACGGCCGTCGAAGTAGCGCGAGTAGTTCTCTATGCCCGAGCAATGGCCCAGCTCCTTTATCATCTCCATGTCATACTCAACGCGCTCCTTAATGCGCTGAGCCTTAATGCCGTCGCCCATTTCGTTAAAGAAATCTATCTGCTTGGCCAAGTCGTCCTGTATCAGCCTTACGGCGCGCTCGGTCTGCTCCTTTGAAGTGACGAAAAGGTTGGCCGGATAAATCTGGTACTCGTCGAAGGAGGCAAGCCTGTGGAAGCTGGCGGAGTCTATTTCCTCTATCGCGTCAATCTCGTCATCCCAGAAAGACACGCGCAGCACGTTGTCGCTATACGCCATGAAGACGTCGACGGTGTCACCCTTCACGCGGAAGTTGCCGCGCTTCAGCTCGATGTCGTTGCGCACGTAAAGGGCGTTGACGAGGCTGCGCAGGAAGACGTTGCGGTCGAGCTTCTGCCCGCGGCGTATGGATATTACGCTCTTGGCCATCTCCACCGGGCCGCCCATACCGTAAATGCACGACACCGACGACACCACTACGACATCCTTGCGGCCTGACAACAGCGACGAAACGGCCGACAGGCGCAGGCGGTCAATCTCCTCGTTGATGGCAAGATCCTTCTCGATGTATGTGTCGGTCTGCGGCAGGTACGCCTCGGGCTGGTAATAATCATAATACGAAACGTAATACTCGACGGCGTTGTCGGGGAAGAATGACTTCATCTCGCTGTACAGCTGAGCGGCCAAAGTCTTGTTGTGGCTGAGGATAAGCGTGGGCTTGTTGACGTTGGCAATGACGTTCGCAACGGTGAAAGTCTTGCCCGAGCCCGTCACGCCCAGCAGCACCTGCGACTTCTCTCCCGCCATAATGCCGTCAGTAAGCTGACGGATGGCCTCGGGCTGGTCGCCCGTCGGCGAATAATCGGATACAAGTTTGAAATCGCTCATGATAAGACAGGACTATAAAATTCTGACATATTTATAACCGGCTGCAAAAATACAAATAAAGCACTAATAACTATTATAAAACCAATTTTTTCTTAAAAATGGATGTAAAACTTTGCGGGTTATTAGAATAATGAGTAATTTTGCAACCAAATGTGGAATTCCTTATGAAGAAATACTTTTTCATCCAGATATTGGCCGTAATTTTATTTTCAGGGTGCGCGCACGAATTCAACCAGGTTTACAAGTCGCAGGACTATGCATACAAGTATGAATTCGCAAAAGAGTGCTTCGCCAACGGCAAATACACACAGGCCACAACGCTTCTGCAAGAGCTTGTAACCATACAGAAAGGAACCGACAACGCCGAAGAAAGCCTGTACATGCTGGCCATGTCGCAATACTGCGACGGCGACTATGAGGGCGCAGCCATGACGTTCAGGAAATACCGCCAGTCATACCCGAAAGGCATTTACGCCGAGATGGCCTCGTATTACATCGGCGAAAGCCTCTACATGAGCACGCCCGAGCCGCGCCTCGACCAGACCCAGACGGTCAACGCCATAGCGGCCTTCCAGGAGTATATGGACATCTATCCCGACGCCAAGCTTAAGGACGTGGCTCAGAAAAGGCTTTTCGAGCTTCAGGACAAGCTGGTAAGGAAAGAGCTGTACTCGGCACAATTGTACTACAACCTCGGAACGTACTTCGGCAACTGCACCAGCGGGGGCAGCAACTTCGAAGCCTGCATAATCACCGCGCAGAACGCGATGAACGACTATCCTTACACCACGCTGCGCGAGGATTTCGCCCTGCTCATAATGAAAAGCAAATACGAACTGGCGCAGCAGAGCGTAGAGTCAAAGAAGCTTGACCGATACCGCGACGCCGAGGACGAATGTTACGGCTTCATTAACGAATACCCGGAGTCGGAAAACAAGAAGCTGGCCGAGAAGTACATCGAGTCATGCAAGAAATTCACAAAGGAATAATAACACATTAAATATTGCAATATTAAAATGGATTATAAGAAATCAAAAGCTCCTACCAACACAGTGACCCGCAACATCATGGATCTCTGTGAGGACACCGGAAACATTTACGAAAGCGTGGCTATCATCTCAAAGCGCGCAAACCAGATTTCCGTTGAAATCAAGCAAGACCTCAGCAAGAAGCTGGCTGAATTCGCTTCTTACAACGACAGCTTGGAGGAAGTTTTCGAGAATAGGGAACAGATTGAAATATCCAGGTATTACGAGAAGCTCCCGAAACCCACGCTGCTTGCTACGCAAGAGTTCATTGACGGGAACATCTACTGGCGCGACACCCAGAAGGACAACCAAAAGGAAATGCAATGATACAACGTAAGCAAACGCTGTTCCTGCTGATAGCCGTCGTCGTGGCAATAGTATGCCTCTGCCTGCCCTTAGGCGACTTCACAACCGGCATGCCCGGCGAAGCAAGCACGATGTATAATCTTTGGATTGTGCGGCCCGACGGCACTTACGATTGGTCGATATGGGCGTTGTTCGCCATACTGCTGATAACCTGCCCCATCGCGCTGGTGGCAATATTCTCTTACCACAACCGTAAGGCGCAAAGCCGCTTCTGCATGTTCAACATTCTTTTAAGCTTGGGCTGGTATGTAGTTTTTGCGGTAACAGCGTTCGGCCTGAAAGGCTCTATGGGAAAATTCGACGTTTCGTTCAACGCAATTCTTCCCGCCGTATCAATGATATTGTACTTTATGGCAAGGAAAGCGATATTGGCCGACGAGGCCCTTGTGCGCTCTGCCGACCGCATCAGATAAGTCTCAACAAAGGTTTAGACATATAAAAAGCCGATGAGCATACGTATGCCATCGGCTTTATTTTTTGTTGTAAATCTATTGCCTGCGACGATATTATCACACAAATGGTATTATTTCCTCGGAAAAAATTTGTACGATTAATAAAAATGTATTATCTTTGCACCGCAAAAAGCGAACAAGGTACCTTGGCCGAGCGGTTAGGTAACGGTCTGCAAAACCGTGTAGAGCAGTTCGACTCTGCTAGGTACCTCTTAAAAAGTCTTGGAAGTTGCTTCCAAGACTTTTTTGTTTTTCACACCCTACATCATATAAATCAAGGAACAGCGGAACGCCATCATGAAGCGTTGAGAAATTCCGCCAAAATTCATAAGCATGGACGTTGCATATCCAAAAGCCACAAATAGGATTTTTATTCATAAAATATTCGTTATAATTATATTTTTAAAGTTTTTCTGAAAAAACTTCAGAAAACATTTGGTGGTATAAAAAAAAGTGCGTACCTTTGCATCGCAATTAAGGGAAAGGCCCCGTGGCTCAACTGAATAGAGCATCTGACTACGGATCAGAAGGTTACAGGTTTGAATCCTGTCGGGGTCACCAAGAGGACGCTAAATAGTTAAATCGTAACTATTTAGCGTTTTTCTTTTATTGGAAGCTTTAAACACGAAGATACACGGAGAACGTTTGCGACAACAATAATAAGCTTGATGGAAACAAACATTGATGATATAACAAAAGGGTTGAAATCGTAATTCTGATTTCAACCCTTTGCTTTACATGTAACGTCAGCGACGTTCCTTGATAAAACCATGACGGTAAGCGTAAAGAAGCTTTTCCAAGTCGGCAATCTGCTTCTTCAGCTCACGGCCTATATCAGTGTCAGCAACAAGCATGCGATGGGCTGACATCTCAACAATCTGCGTGGTACTCTTAATGTCTGAGCCGCGCAAAATCGCATCTTCTGTGCTGGTGAAAGGCTCATGCTGCACAAGCTGGAAACCACGGCTATGATAAACCAACGTATAACCGGCTATACCTGTTTCCTTGTGATAGGCTTGAGAGAAGCCGCCGTCTATCACCATCAGCTTTCCGTTTGCCTTAATCGGATTCTCACCGCTCATGACATGCACGGGCACATGGCCGTTAATTATATGGCGGTTATTGCCGAAAACGCCGAAAGCGTCAAGAATGTCATCGCAGACCTGCTCGTCGTTACGCAAATTAAAATAATTACCTTTATCCTCTTTATACAAGCTTTTATCGGTAAGGAAGTAACGTTCAAACGTCGCCATCTTCGACTTGTCAAACAATACAGAGTCACGTCCGCACCATAAATAAAGGAAATAATCTATGGCGAAAGCCTTAAACACAGGGTCAGTGTCAGCTTGGAACGCACTACGGATGACCCTGTCTATTCGGTTCATAAGCTCACATCCGCAAAATCTCCGTCCAGCGTATAACTCTACGGCCTTGAGGCTTCCGTCCGCGTTAAGAGGAACAGAGGCGTGAAACAGCAGATTATCATTGACAATGCTGTACAACGAGCCGTGGCTAAGCATCAGGCGAATGTGCTTATGCAGTTTCTCATTAACCGTAAACGAATGTCTTAAGCGTTCTATAAGCGTCTGTTCGTCAGGCGTAAGACGATATGGGTCGGCAGGATCAATGGTCGGGAAGTTGCAGCTTTTCATCTCATACTCCTGCCCGTCGATTACACATACGCCACGTCCATAATCAATGTTACGCAGAAGCAGGCGGTCTTCCATCTGCCATTCGGGATGGCGCTCAATTATAGCTCCTTCAACCTTAAACTGAATAACGGTTATGGCCTTGTGCATCTGTGCCGTGAGCCGTTGCGTTTTTTCATCTATTTCGGAACTTCCGCCCGTAGTTTTCGGCAAAAACTCTTCACAAGGGTCTTCACCGTAATGCTCCATCGCGAATGTGGCAAGCGGTACAAGGTTTATGCCATAACCTTCCTCCAACGTCACGAGATTGGCATAACGCAACGACAAGCGGATTACGTTGCAAATGCAGGCCTCATTGCCGGCACAAGCTCCCATCCAAAGAACGTCGTGGTTACCCCACTGTATGTCCCAGCTGTGATAACCGCTAAGTATGTCCATTATTATATGTGCCCCAGGACCGCGGTCGTACACGTCACCAAGAATATGGAGCTGGTCAATGGCAAGCCTCTGAATAACGTGCGAAATGGCTATTATGAAATCGTCGGCACGGCCGGTGGTTATAATCGTACTTATAATCACATTTACATAAGCGGCCTTATCCACATCGTCGGTTCGCTCATGCAGCAATTCCTCAATTATATAAGAAAAATCCTCTGGCAACGACTTACGGACCTTAGAGCGCGTATATTTGCTTGAAACGTCACGACAAACACGCACAAGTTGGTGTATTGTCACGTGGTACCAATCGTCTATATCTGACTCGGTCGCCTTGACAAGCTCGAGTTTTTCCTCGGGATAATATATCAGCGTGCAAAGCTCTTTCTTCTCTGTTTCACGCAATTCGTTACCGAAAATCTCACCTACTTTACGTTTAATATTGCCTGAGGCGTTCTTCAACACATGTTGAAACGATTTGTACTCACCATGCAAGTCTGCAAGAAAATGCTCCGTACCTTTAGGCAGGTTAAGGATTGCCTGAAGGTTTATAATCTCAGTACTTGCGTCGGCAATCGTCGGAAACGACTGCGACAAAAGCCTTAAATACCTGATATCGTTCTCTATTTCACGAAAAGTTGTTTTCATTGTACTTCAGATTTAAAAAGTTTACGTCTTAATGTTTCCGTACCCTTGTCGTCTAAAGGTTCAACAGGCATGAACCCCTCGCCCAGCACGTATCGTTCATTCATTATCGTCATAATACGCGCTGCAAACTTACTTACTCCGTAACGATCAAGAACGTCTTTTACAAGACCTTCGTCATAATCGTTGAAACGAAGCATTTTATATATCCTAATAAAATCAGACCTGTGCGCACACGAATGTTTCATCTTAATGGAAAGCATCACCATTGCCACGCAAAGCTCACTTTCAAGAGGCGGCAACGCACCTTCTGATTTTATTTTCGAGATTCTCGAGTCTTTTAAAACTTGTTTTTCAATCAATTCATCATTATTCCTTTTCATGGTAAAGCGGTCAACATTCCCAACATCAACATCAGGAACTTCCATACCTGAAGCCGAAAGACCTCCAATAAGGCTGTCTAACACACCTTCGTCATTAGAGTGTAAGAATATCCGCCGCCATGACGCTTTACTCAGTTGTATCGACAAAAACGATTTATCATGTATTTCATCGCCATCGGCAAAAAGGCTTGCCTTAAGCAATCCATCCTCCACTTGACGTTCATTTTCCGTCATTCTTACAAAAGGAGAAGTGTCAATCACTTTTTGGTAAAGCCGTATCAACGCATCAGACATATCCGCAGCGGACTTATCCGCCACAATATTGAAAGCCTCAACAACAGCCACACGGGAGTTGACACAACGCCCAAACCTTAAGCCGGGTATGCAATGAATACCCTTAAGCCATGTTTCCTCTTGTTCGCTTATGGCATGCAAAGCCTCAACACCAGACAACATGCGGTGTTGAAACATAAACCACATCGGCAACTTAACGAATAAATAACGGCTTGATAAATGCCAACGGCTTAAACGGTTGTCAACAGTCAATACAACAGGAATTTTACGTCGGACACATTCCTTAAACAAACCGTAAGCCGAAAAGTTCCAACATGCATGTATGTGCACAATGTCCGGACGGAAATCAGACAAGTCCTTACCGAAGCCTCGCTTTCCACATTCAACACAAACCTTGAACGGAGAATATTCTTTCACCGCAGCACCATCAATCTGCATATTGCCGGCGTCCGAAGTCAAGACAAGTATTTCCGTACCTTTTGCCATTGCCTCAAACAAACCAAGTTTGTATTTCAAAAAACTTGAAGAATTGGCAATCACCAGACTTGGAATAAAATGCAGAACCCTCATAACGGAACTTTATGATTTGTGACTGATGAAATCGTACTTATCCGCAAACCTGTAAGCCATGGCATACCTTAAGTTGTGCCAAATCAAAACAAGCTCGTAGGGAACAACCTTAAACATCGACACTCCTACTTGGAATTTAGCCATCGCCCGTTTTGCCACAAGCGTCCTTACCACAAAAGGAGCGACCAACGCCACGCATGAAAACGGCAACACTAACCAATCAGCGAAACAAACAGCATAAACGGCCGAGGCAATAGAAAGCAGGAAGCAAACATGTAACATAAGCATGTCAATGTTGAACATTGCCCTATGCTTGAAACTTCCTGTCAAGTGACGACGTGTTTCAACGTAAAAGACATTCCTGTTATACCAGCTTTTCCGCGACGGAGCTTCTTCTTCAATGAAGCTGTCTTGATGCGTCTCAACAGCAACTCCGCCACTTTTAGCATATTTATTAACCAAGAAATGATATTCCCCTCGAAGATATTTCAAATTACCACGGAAACCATTCCCTGACATGAACATGCTCTTTCTGAATAACAAATTATTACCAGCCATGCCGTAAGCGTTGCCAGAGCATGCCTCATGAAGTAACGCATACTCACGGCGGAAACGGTAAAACATTTTATACGAGCCGGCTTCACACACATAATTACTATAACCGAGAACCATATTGACGCCATCCGTACATGCCGCAGCCATCCTGCTCACCCATTTGTCAGAAACAGGTTTGCAAGTCGCGTCAGTCAATAAGATCAATTCATGCTTTGCGGCTTTTACTCCCAACGTTATTGCCAGCTTCCTACGGCTCATGTAACGTGAAGAATCAGGAACAAACGTGGTATAAAAGTTAGCATGCTTAGAGAATGTCTTCAACACGTCGCCCGTGCCGTCCTCGTCCTTATCAACAACGACGATCACCTCAAATCCCGCAGGATAATCCTGCGATAAGAATAACGGCAGGTTCTTTCCCAGCTCATTAGCATTGTTATCCGCAATGATTATAATAGAAACGGGTTTACAGGCGTTATCCCCCACCTCTTTATCATCGGTGCATACTTTCTTAATAAGAACGTCCGCCAATGACGAAGCTACGGCCAACACTACCAAAACCACACAAACCACTATCGTTATGCTGTCAAAAAACATAAATGCCTTTTTCTAATATGACGACAATAATCCTATATTATTGCATTTCCTCTGAAATAAAACCAACAGGCAACGGACGGCAGTTGTATTGTGAAGCCATTATCTCCCCATAAGCGCCTGCCGAACGTATTGCCAATAAGTCACCACGCCTACATTCGTTCAGGTCTACAGCCTTGGCAAAGACGTCGCTCGACTCGCATATGGGACCTACGACATCGTATGTCTGCACAGGCAATCCGCTTGATATGTTCTCTATCTTATGGTATGCCTGATATAGAGCCGGTCGGATAAGGTCCGTCATTCCCGCATCGACTATTGCGAATTGTTTCACCTTACCCTGCTTTACGTAAAGTACACGTGATATTAACGTTCCGCACTGGGCCACGACGGAACGCCCCAACTCGAAATGAAGCTTTTGCCCCTTGCGCAGTTTCAGATGACGAGCATACGTAGCGAAATACGACTTAAAGTCAGGTATTGGAACTTTGTTCGGGTGAGTGTAATCTATGCCTAATCCGCCTCCTACGTTGATGTTCTCAACATTAATGTGATGCAGCTCAAGCTGACACTGTAAATCATTAATACGATTGCACAAGGCGACAAAGTCGCCCATGTCAAGAATTTGCGAACCTATATGAAAATGCAAGCCGGTAAACCTGACGTTCTTCAAATCCATGGCTCGCTGTATGACATGCTCCATATCCTCCATGGCTATGCCGAACTTATTCTCGGCAAGTCCTGTAGTTATGTTGGCATGCGTATGCGCCCCGACGTCAGGATTTATGCGGAAAGCCACGCGTGCCACCTTATTTTTTTTCGCGGCAAGCTCGTTTATGACGTCAAGTTCAGGCAGACTTTCAACGTTAAAACAAGAAATATCCTTGTCTAACCCCAGATTAATCTCCCAATCACTTTTTCCGACACCGGCATATACTATCTTATCAGATGGAAAACCGGCATTAACGCACACCTGAATTTCGCCACCGCTCACGCAATCGGCACCAAGTCCTGACTGGCAAATGATGTTCAACAGTTTCGGATTTGCATTGGCCTTAACGGCATAATGCACGCAAAAGTTCTCATATCTGCCGGCTTCGTCATTGACAGCCTTCAGCGTCTTACGCAACAAGTCGGTGTCATAATAATAAAATGGAGTGTTCTTTTCTTTAAACTTATCTATCGGGAAAACACCTTTCATTTTTCAATATTACCATTAAACAATGTGTCGCTCAAACTCTGTAAAGCACGTTTCTTGTCACATTCACGCACTAAAAATGAAATATTGTAATTGCTTCCACCATACGAAATCATTCTCACAGGAATGTTCTTCATCGCTTCAGCTGCCAATGTTTCAAAGCCTACATTACTCCAATCCAAATCTCCGACAACGCAGATTATGCACATATCGCGGTCAACCGTCACCGTTCCATATTTCTTCAACTCTGCCACGATGTCGCTTAGATGCGAGTCGTTGTCAATGCTCATCGACACTCCTACTTCGCTTGTCGCGATCATGTCTATCGGCGTTTGATAGCTCTCGAATATCTCGAACACCTTTCTCAAGAAGCCCGTCGCCAGCAACATTCGGCTGCTCTTAATCTTTATTGCCGTGATATTGTCTTTCGCGGCTACGGCCTTTATCTTGCCCGGCACTATGTCGTTATTAATTATCGTTCCAGGTGCCGACGGGTCCATAGTGTTCAACAGGCGAACGGGAATTCCCGCAAATTTAGCCGGCTGAACGCAAGTAGGATGAAGTATCTTTGCGCCGAAATACGCAAGCTCGGCCGCTTCCTCAAAATGCAGCTGCCTTACGGCTTCCGTCTTATCTACCACGCGAGGGTCATTATTATGCATGCCGTCAATGTCGGTCCAGATCTGAATTTCGTCAGCATTTACCGCCGCGCCTATGAGAGAAGCCGTATAGTCGCTGCCTCCACGCTGAAGGTTGTCAATCTCGCCATAGGCGTTACGGCAGATAAAGCCTTGTGTTATATAAACTTGCTTGCCCGGATTTTCTTCCAGCAACTTCATCAGCTTTTCCTTTATATAAGCAGAATCAGGCTCCGAGTTCTTGTCGGTGCGCATATAGTCCAAGGCCGACAACAGCATGGCGTTAAAGCCACACTCCTTGAGATAATTGACAACCATGTTTGTGCTCATTATCTCGCCCTGCGCAACAATGCTTTTTTCCTCAAAGCTCGTAAACAAATCCTTCGTGAAGGAGCGCAAATAATCAAACTCGCCGCGCAAGAAGTCGCGGGTTTCGTTTTTCCATTCGTCAGTTGAATAAAGTTCGTCGACATGACGCATGTAAACCGTTTCAAGACGGTTGATGACATCGTTCGCTCCTTCGGGATTTTTCTTATATAAATAATCGGAAATCTCAATCAGGGTATTTGTCGTGCCCGACATTGCCGAAAGCACAACAATCACCGGTTCTCCGCTTTTTGTTATCAATTGTGCAACTTCCTTCATACGTTCCGGCGAACCGACGGACGTACCTCCAAATTTCATTACTATCATAATGTCTGTATTTTGGGTTTTATTTTTATACTAAGAAAAACAAGAACTATTCCTCGCCGTTAAGGCTTATTTTGTTATACTCTTCGGTCACGTCTTTTATTTGTCCCTCGTTACATTGGTAGACTATGCCCGGATACTTGTCAAGCATGGGCAGATTGTGAGTAGACATTACAACAGCCGTTCCCGTAAGACTTATTTGCTTAAGCAGACTGACGATGTTGTCGGCAGTTTCAGGGTCAAGATTGCCGGTAGGCTCGTCGGCCAAAATCATTTTAGGCTTGTTCAATATGGCACGCGCTATGGCAATACGCTGCTGCTCGCCGCCGGAGAGCTCATATGGCATTTTCATCTTCTTGTCAACCATGCCGACAGCCTCAAGCACTTCATCTATGCGCTCGTCAATCTCCGTCTTGCCCTTCCAGCCCGTAGCCTTAAGGACAAACCGAAGATTCTTGTAAACGCTCCTGTCATGCAGCAGCTGGAAATCCTGGAATATTATGCCCAACTCTTTCCTCAACGCCGGCACTTCCTTCCTTTTAATCTTCAGCAGGTTGCGGCCCAACACTACGGCCTCGTCGCCCTCGTCGATGTCAAGTTCGCAATAAATAGTCTTCAGCAAGCTGCTTTTTCCCGAGCCGACATGACCTATTATATATATGAACTCACCTTCATCAACATGAAAGTTCACGTTGCCAAGCACGCAAACGTCATCTTGATATATATTTACATTTTTATATTCAATGAACATACGATATTATGTTTTTTCAAGTTTTCAATGTTTATGCCAACCCGGCTCATGGCGCTTGCGCAACTCGTCGGCAATGTTTTCTATACGAAGTCCTTTTTCCGTAAGCAAAACGATAAGATGGTAAAACATGTCAGAAGCCTCGTAAACCAATCGTTCGTTACTGCCGTTAACGGCTTCTATCACCGTTTCAAGGGCTTCCTCGCCCACTTTCTGCGCCATCCTGTTAATGCCGTCCTTAAACAAGCTTGTGGTATATGAGTTCTCGGGAAGTTCCTCGTGCCTCTTTTCTATGAAATCCTGCAATGACGAAAGAAAGAGCAGAGGGTTCGACGTGTTAGCCTCACCCCAGCACGTGTCAGTTCCCAAATGGCATACGGGCCCTTCGGGAACAACCTTTATCAGCAACGTATCATTATCGCAGTCATTCTGAATGTCGACCACATTCAGATAGTTGCCTGATGTTTCGCCTTTCGTCCACAAGCACTTACGGCTCCTGCTGTAAAACGTGACCCTCTTTGTAGCGACGGTCTTATCAAAAGCCTCCTCGTTCATAAATCCGAGCATCAGCACCTTCAAGGTCCTGCTGTCTTGGATTATGGCCGGCACAAGGCCGTTCATCTTCTTAAAATCTATATTCATTTAAAATTTATTTCAACAACGATTACACATTAAAACGAAGCTTCAGTTAACCAGCCTGACGTTTATCCCCTCGTCATGCAGATAACGCTTCAATCCGGCAATGCTTATCTCGCCGAAATGGAATACGCTTGCCGCCAAGGCCGCGTCGGCCTTACCAAGCGTGAAAGCGTCTTTAAAATGCTCCGGCAGTCCGGCGCCTCCGCTCGCAATGATCGGAATTCCCAACGCATCAGACAGTTCAGCCAATGCTTCGTTGGCATATCCGCATTTCACTCCGTCATGGTTCATGCTCGTAAACAATATCTCGCCGGCGCCGCGCTGTTCGGCCTCCCTGGCCCATGAAAACAGCTCACGGTCAGTAGGCACGCGCCCTCCGTTAAGATAACACGTCCACCGCCCGTCCTCATATTTTGCGTCGATGGCGCAAACGCAGACTTGCGAACCGAACCTGCCCGCTATCTCGTCTATCAGCCCGGGACGCCGTAAGGCGGCGCTGTTTACGCTGATCTTATCGGCGCCTGCTGACAGCAGCCTTTCAACGTCGGCAATATCATTAATGCCGCCGCCTACGGTGAACGGGATGTTTATTTCCTCCGCCACGCGCGTCACCATCTCGGTAAAGGTCTTTCGCTTCTCGCAACTTGCCGTTATGTCGAGAAAAACAAGCTCGTCAGCACCTGCCTCGCTATAAGCCTTGCCCAACTCCACGGGGTCGCCGGCCCTTCGCAAGTTAACGAAATTAGTACCTTTTACGGTCTGTCCGTCCTTAACGTCAAGACAGGGAATTATTCTTTTTGCAAGTCCTTTTGCCATGAGTTCATATTTTAAGCCGCTTTCAGGCAGCGCACGGCTACAGCCGCTATCGTTCCTTCATACCGCTTATGAGCTTTTCAACGTCAATCTTGCCCTCGTATAACGCCTTGCCGAACACTACGGAAGGCACTCCCGCCCGCTCCAGGCGGCGGATGTCGTCAACACATGAAACCCCGCCGCTGGCAATAAGGTTGATTGAGGGGAAGTTCTTAAGTATTTCCTCATACAGACCGAACGCAGGTCCCTGCAACGTGCCGTCCTTTGAAATGTCAGTGCAGAGCACGTTCCTGACGCCGCGGGCCACATAATACTCAAGGAAATCGGTGATTGGCTCTTGCGTGTCTTCCTTCCACCCGTTAATGCTTATCATGCCGTCGCGCACGTCGGCGCCGAGGATTATCCTCGCAGCTCCGAACTTTTCAAGCCATTTGACGAACAGGTCCTTCTCCGTAACGGCTATTGAACCGACCGTCACCATGGCTGCGCCGCAACCGAAAACCTTGCTGATGTCGTCCTCGGTCTTTACGCCGCCTCCGAAGTCGACAACCAATCCGGTGCGTGAAGTAATGTCTTTCAGAGCCTGCAGATTGACCACATGCTTCGATTTCGCGCCGTCAAGGTCGACTACGTGCAGACGCTTGAAGCCTGCTTCCTCAAGCCTCACCGCAACATCGGCCGGCGAGTCGCTGTAAACGGTCTTAGCGTCATAGTCGCCTTTAGTCAGCCTAACGCACTTACCGTCGATGATGTCGATGGCAGGTATCAGTTCTATCATTGCTCAATTTACTTATGTCAGTTCTATAAAATTACGCAAAATCCTTTCGCCAACGCCGCCGCTCTTCTCAGGATGGAACTGAGTGGAATAGAAGTTATCCTTGTTGAGGGCCGCGCTGTACGGCAAGATGTAGTCGGCCTTGGCCGCCGTAAATCCGCATACGGGCACGTAATAACTATGGACGAAATAGACGAAAGCCTCGTCAGCCGGTATGCCTTCGAACAATGGGCGGCGCATGTCATACAGCAAATTCCAGCCCATGGCCGGCACCTTGTCCTCATGGCGCGTCGGGGCGAACTTCAGCACGTCGACGTCAAACACGCCAAGGCAGTCAGTGTCGCCTTCAGCCGAGTGGCGGCAAAGCAGCTGCTGGCCTATGCAAATGCCCAGCACGGGCTGGCGCAAACCCTTTATCACGCCGTCAAGGCCCCGCTGGCGCAGGTAGGCCATGGCGCCGGCAGCCTCGCCCTGACCGGGAAACACCACCTTGTCGGCCGAACTTATAAGCCGGGCGTCGTCAGTGAACGTCGGCTCCACGCCCAGCCTGCGCAGAGCGTTCACCACGCTGTACACGTTGCCGGCATTATATTTTACAACTACTACATTCATCGCCGTCTTAACCGAATATTATCGTCTTATTGTTATACGTCAGTATCTTGCGCTCAATGTGCTTGGTTACGGCACGGCTGAGCACTATCTTCTCAAGGTCGCGCCCCTTAAGCACCAGTGTTTCGGGCGTATCCTTATGGGTTATCCGCACGACGTCCTGCTCTATTATCGGACCGGCGTCAAGCTCGGTCGTTACGTAGTGGCTCGTCGCACCTATAATCTTAACCCCTCGCTCCCAAGCCTGGTGGTAAGGCCTTGCGCCTATGAAGGCAGGCAGGAACGAGTGGTGTATATTTATAATATGGTGAGGGTATGCCGCTATCATATCCTCGCTGATTATCTGCATGTAGCGGGCAAGCACGATGAAGGTGACCCGCTCTTTCTCCAGAAGTTCCATCTCGGCCTTCTCCACCTCGGCCTTGTTTGAATGGTCCTTGTTAATCTTCCAAACGTAATATGGTATGCCGAACTGCTCGGCCACATAACGCAAGTCGTCGTGATTGCTCACAATGCAGGGTATCTCGACGTTCCATTCGCCGGCATTGTAACGCGCCAGCAGGTCGTAAAGGCAATGGCTCATCTTGCTAACGAATATTGCCATGCGCGGCTTGACGTCGTTGAAATACAGGTTGAACGTCATCTTGTAACGCGACGCGTACAACGTCTGGAAATAGTCCTTCAGCTTTTCGCGCGGTACGACGAAGCCGTCAAGCTCCCACTCAAGCCTCATGAAGAACATGCCGTCCTGCCTGTCGACATACTGGTCAAGGTAGACGATGTTTCCGTTGTTGTCCGTTATGAACTTCGTTATCTCCGTTACAATCCCCCGCTTGTCGGGACAATGAAGCAACAATATAGCCGTTGGTTTCATTTACCTTAAATGTTTTTTCACTATCACTTTACGTTTCACGTGCAAAAGTATTAAAAAACTTCGGATTAACAACCATCCAAGCCTTATAAATTTAATAATTCTCACAAAATGACATTATTTTATTAATATTTCAATCACCAAGACAATCAAAACGCTATATTCTGACACAACGAAACGTCTGACAGCGCTTTAACCGCAACACGTCACACGGTGGGAGGCGACACGGAAAGCACATTGCGGCCGCACGGATTAGGATTATTTAACGAAGGCGCAACGTCTTGTTTTCGATTTATTTTACAATACAAATTCGCAAAATAGAAAATCCTGGCGCCTTAAAAGCCATCAAACACATGAAAAAAGCCTGTCAGAACGGCAAAAAACCGCCATCAGGCATGCCGAAAGCGGCAAACAGCACGCTAAAAGGCGGCCGCTTACAATGCCAAAAGCGACCTTTTAGATACCGAAAGGGCTCCTTTTACAGGCCACTAAAGCCGTTTTCAAGCGCAAATATGCCGAAGCCGAGCGCCTTGCAAAATGTAAAGCGTTGGCTTGCAAGGCCTTAGCATAAACCTACAAAAACACGGGATATTTAGATAAAAGCCGGATAAGCGAAGAGCGAAGGGCGTTATTACGGCGTCAAACGGATAATTGGCATGACCGCCAGTTATCGTTTTTTAACCAAACGCCGACCGATTTACGACTTCAGCCGCATGGTCACTTATTTTACTTAAACAAACATGCCGACAGGCTGGTTGCACCTCTTTTAATAGTACGCACAACACGCCTAACAGTAAATTATCGCCGTTTTAATTGGCAATGTCAAAATAAAAGTGTAATATTGCAAGCAGGAAAAGCTTCAAAAAGAAAGGAACAGCCGTATGAACGGAGAATATTGGCAGCCGGAAATAGAAACCATGCCGCGCGAAAAGCTCAGGGAGCTGCAGGCGGAAAAACTTAGGCGCACCATCGGCATAGCGCTTAAATCGCCGTTTTACGGAAGCAAGCTGCGCGAAAGCGGCGTCACGCCCGACGACATAAAGACCGTAGACGACATAAGGAAACTGCCGTTCACAACCAAGCAGGACCTCAGGGACAACTATCCCTTCGGCTTGGTTGGCGGCGACATGAAGGACGCCATACGCATACACTCGTCAAGCGGCACGACAGGACACCCAACCGTCGTTGTGTACTCAAGGCACGACATCGACTCATGGGCCAACATGGTGGCCAGAAACATGTACATGGTCGGCTGCAGGGACACGGACGTTTTTCAGAACAGCTCAGGCTACGGAATGTTCACGGGAGGACTGGGGTTCCAATACGGAGCCGAGAAGCTTGGCGCCACAACCATACCCGCAGCGGCCGGCAACAGCAAAAGGCAGATAATGTTCATCCGCGACTTCGGCACTACCTGCCTGCACGCAATACCGAGCTACGCCGTCAGGCTGGCTGAGGTTTTCAAGGAAGAAGGCATCGACCCGCGCGACACAAGCCTGCGCACGCTGTTCATAGGCGCCGAGCCGCACACGGAGGAACAGCGCCGCAGGATTGAAAGGCTGCTTGGCGTGAAGGCCTACAACAGCTTCGGCATGACCGAGATGAACGGCCCGGGCGTAGCCTTTGAATGTAAGCAACAGAACGGCATGCACCTGTGGGAAGACAACTACATCGTAGAAATAGTTGACCCTGACACGCTTGAACCCGTGCCCGACGGCGAATACGGCGAAATGGTGCTCACCACGCTCGACAGGACGATGATGCCGATACTGCGCTACCGCACGCGCGACCTTACGCGCATACTTACAGGCGAATGTCCGTGCGGCAGGACGCACAGGCGTATAGACCGCATAAAGGGACGCACCGACGACATGTTCATCATCAAGGGCGTGAACGTCTTCCCGATGCAGGTGGAGAAAATACTGGCGCAATACCCCGGACTCGGCAGCAACTACATTATAACGCTCGACACCGTTGACGACAACGACGTGATGACCGTAGAGGTGGAACTTGACGACATGCCATCCGACGTGTTCCCCGAACTGCAGAAGATGACGAGAAACATTCAGCGCGCCCTTAAGGACGAAATACTGCTGACGCCAAAAGTAAAGCTGGTGAAGAAAGGCTCAATACCCACCGGCGACGGCAAGGCCGTGCGCGTGAAGGACCTGCGCGACGGCAGAAAATGAGAATATTAACTAAAAAAGATACAGACATGAAAACATTAGCGTTACTTGCAGCATTGCTGATAAGCACGACTATGGCATGCGCCCAGACAACCGTGAAGGACATGCTCGGCACAATGCCTCCCGAAGTAATCCCTTACATAAACAGCGACCAGCGCGGGGAAATGAACAAGTTTACGATTGACAACGACACCGTCGTCGTAAAAAACACGCTCAACGGAACGTCAACGGTAACAACCATCGGCGATGATTTCGCACGACTTGACCTGAACAAGAACACCAGGCTGATAATCAAATTGCTGCCCGTAAGCGACAGCACGCAAATAATATGCTTGGTGAAATCAGTAAGAAGGCCGGTGCCTGAAAGCGTCGTGGAATTCTATGACACTAACTGGAAAGTCATTAACAACAACTTCAACCTGCCAGACACGCGCAACGCCGAAGCCATGCTCAACGAGCTTACGGCACGCCCCGACACCATGTCGCAGGAGCGCTTTGAAGAGTTGCGCAAATATATCGAGCCTGTAGTGGTAAGGGCGAACATCCCGCACGGAGGCAACACGATAACGTTCAGGCTGAGCGTACCGTTCACAACGAAAGAGAAGTTTAACGAGATAAAAGCCATATTAAAGAAAAAATCTTTTAAATGGGATGGCAAAAGTTTTAAAAACTGTTAGAATTTAAACTTTTCTGCTCGAAAGTTTTGCAAATTAAAAAATAATCAATACCTTTGCAACGTGTTTTTCATGGTATTAGATTATTAAGGTTAATAAAAGATTGGTTGTCGTGAGACAATCAATTTTTGTTTTATATAAGTTCGTCTTTTTTGAATTTTAAATTCATCCTCATGCCGGGTAACAATAGGCAGATTAAAGACGAACTTATATAATTTTTATCCCCACCTATTACAGACCACGATTCAATAATCAAATGAATTCTGATTAACTAATAAGGCTTCATGAAATATGTAAATAGCCTTAAAATAGGCACAAAACAGGCGATTTAAACAAAAAAACGCAATATCATGTAAAATTTCTCCCGAAAAATTTGCAGGAATAGAAAAAAGTCCTTACCTTTGCAACCGCATTTGAGCGATAATGCTTCGGTACAATAAACCGGAAAGGAAGTTTGGGTGAGTGGCTGAAACCAGCAGTTTGCTAAACTGCCGTGCGAGTTTATCGTACCGGGGGTTCGAATCCCCCAGCTTCCGCAGGTTGGTGGAACGAACATATAGAACAGATATGGTGGATTCATCTAATGGTTAGGATACAAGATTCTCAATCTTGGCATAGGGGTTCGATTCCCCTATCCACTACAAAAGAAGTCATAAGGCATACGCTTTATGACTTCTTTTTTATATATCATCCGTCCGATTATAGTCAAGTACACACCGCCAGTCATGGCTTATCACTGCGATAGAAGCATCTTCGATACAAAGAAACATCAATAAGAAGGGAAATAATTCATATGTCTACGGGCGTCAAACAGAATGTAAGAGGCAGCTTTCTACACTCTGAAAGGAAATCTTCTACACAGCTTTTAATAGTCTTGCAGACATGAATTAAATCATATTTCCACAACCTTCACACGTGAAATACCGGTGAAGGATAAGCCAAACATCTTTCACGCAACAACACGCTGGCAATCAGCGTAGAACATCTTAAAGTGAAATATGAAAGATATAATAAAGAAAAATAAAACGATACGGCCGTTCATTACAAACAAATCCAGGTTTAACATGATTCTGTATATAGTTAAGTTAACTATCTTTGTCTTTACCTAACACGAATTCAATATGGGTCTTAGGCCAAGGAATACTTGAAAAACATCCGCATATTGAACATATAAAAACCACTACCCTAAACATTAATAAAAAGAAAGCGGCATAAGGGCCATGACCCTTATGCCGCTTATAATAAGCTTCTGTTTATGCTATCTCAAGCAACGCCCGATTAAAGCCACTTAACATAGCAGAAATCCTGACGGTGAGGCATGTTCTCGTTCTTAGGATACATCCTGACACCTGTCTTATAAGTTCCGGCCTCTGAAGCCTCAACGGTTGCCTCAAAGGTGTAAAGGTTGCCCTCGTTTCCAATAAGCTTGAACGGGAATACATTAGAGATGCGCTCCTCGCCGTTCTTGTCTGTCGTAACTGAAACAAACTCAAGGCCGATTGCGTCATTAAGACCTTGCTCGTCGATGACAAACTTTATCTTATACTCTACGCCTGTTTCCATTCCTGACGCAGGCATGGTTGACTCTTTTGACACAACCGTTATCGCATCCCAACGCTCAGCTACCGTTTCCTTCCACTGCGCTATATCCTTAGCAAGTCTGTTGTCGTTAGCGGCAAGCTTCTTGAAACGTGCAGCTTCTTTGATATAGAACTTATCGTAATAATCATCAAGCTGGCGCTTCATTGTGTAATGGGGAGCAATGGTGGCGATAGAGTTCTTGATCACCTTTATCCAGCCTTCGCTATAACCCTTTTCGTTCTTGTCGTAATACAACGGTATGATTTCGTTCTCAAGCAAGCCGTAAATCGTAGCGGCGTCAAGCTGGTCTTGGTATCCTTGGTTCTTGTAAGTGCGCTTCTCGGTCAAAGCCCATCCTGCGCCCTCGCGGTAGCCCTCAAGCCACCATCCGTCAAGTACAGAAAGGTTGACGACGCCGTTCATCTCGGCCTTCTCGCCTGAAGTACCCGAAGCCTCAAGAGGACGAGTAGGCGTATTCATCCAGATGTCAACGCCCGAAACAAGGCGGCGTGCGAGCTGCATGTCATAATCCTCAAGGAAGATTATCTTGCCAAGGAACTCAGGACGCTGGCTTATCTCGAATATTTTCTTAATAAGGCCCTGGCCTGCGCCGTCGGCGGGATGCGCCTTACCGGCAAACAGGAACTGCACGGGATGCTCGGGATTGTTGACAATCTTAGAAAGACGGTCAAGATCGGTGAACAAAAGGTGCGCACGCTTATACGTAGCGAAGCGGCGGCAGAAACCTATCATGAGGGCATTGGGGTTGATTTTCTCGAGCAACGAAACCACACGGGCGGGGTCGCCTTGGTTTTTCAGCCAAGTTTCACGGAACTTCACGCGGATATAATCCGTAAGTTTCTTCTTCAATCCCATACGTGTGTCCCAAATAACGTCGTCGGGCACATTGTATATTGCGTGCCAGATGTTCTCGTTGCTCTGGTCGCTCATGAACGACTCGTCGAAATACTGGGCATAAAGCTTACGCCATTCGGTTGCGGTCCATGTGGGGAAGTGTACGCCGTTGGTAACGTATCCAACGTGGTTCTCCTCGGGATAATAGCCTTTCCATATACCAGAGAACATCTTCTGGCTCACCCAACCATGGAGCTTGCTCACGCCGTTAACCTCCTGGCAGGTGTTGCATGCGAACGTAGACATGCAGAACTTCTCGTTATGGTCATCGGGATTGGTGCGGCCCATGCCGATGAACTCGTCCCAAGTAATGCCGAGAATTGAGGGATAACCACCCATGTACTTGCCGAAGAGGCCTTCGTCGAAATAGTCGTGGCCGGCGGGAACGGGGGTATGTACGGTGTAAAGCGAAGACGCGCGCACGAGTTCGAGTGCCTGGTTGAACGTAAGTCCACCCTGGACATAGTCGCAAAGGCGCTGCAGGTTGCAGAGGGCGGCATGGCCTTCGTTGCAGTGGTAAACGTCTTTCGTTATTCCGAGCTTCTTCAATGTAAGGATACCGCCGATACCGAGAAGTATCTCCTGCTTCAGACGGTTTTCCCAGTCGCCGCCGTAAAGAGAGTGAGTTATCGGCTTGTCGAAGTCAGAGTTCATCTCGTTGTCAGTGTCAAGCAGGTAGAGCGAGATACGTCCTACGTTTACGCGCCACACATAAGCATGTACGAGATAGTTGGCGTAAGGCACGTCTACGACAAGAGGATTGCCGTCGGCGTCAAGCTGGCGCTCGATGGGCAGCGAATTGAAGTTCTGCGCCTCATAGTTGGCTATCTGCTGTCCGTCCATGCTCAGCGACTGCGTGAAATATCCGTAGCGGTAAAGGAAACCTACGGCGCACATGTCAACATTGCTGTCCGACGCTTCCTTAAGATAGTCGCCGGCAAGCATGCCAAGACCTCCCGAATATATCTTAAGCACCTGGTTGATACCATATTCCATGCTGAAGTAAGCAACCGACGGGCGCTTTGAGTCAGGCTTAACGTCCATATATTTGCGGAACTGCGCATAAACGTCCTTCACATGCTTCATGATCGTCTTGTCGGCTACGATTTCTTCCTTCCTGTCATAGCTAAGACGCTCAAGCAAGAGGACGGGGTTGCGTCCCACTTCTTCATAAAGTTGTTCGTCAAGACTTCTCCACAAGTCCCTTGCCTCGTAGTTCCAAGCCCACCACATGTTGTGCGCGAGCTCATCCAAACATTTGAGTTGTTCAGGTAATCTTGATTTTACCGTCAGCTCCTTCCATTGAGGAGCGTTGACATAATCAGCTTTAATTTTCATAAATCTATCGTTAAGTTCTATTTTTTAAGCAGTTACAATCACTTTGTCACACGCTCTTCGGCACGGCGCAAAGCGAAATCATAAGCCTTATAATAATATTTTATGAAGTTGCTCCACAGAGCCTTGTGCGAAAGCTTGTCGGCGTTATCGCGCGACATCTTCACCTGCGCGGCTGTGAAGTTTGAATATTCGGCAACGGTGTCCTTAATCTTGTCGGCCACCTCCGAATAGTTATAGTCGGTGCGGTGGATGACCTTCACGCCGTCGGTAATCTCGCCCGTATGCCCGATCTCCGAGTTTGCCCAAAGGCCGAAGCCTGCCAAGTCGGACGTTACGCAGGGCACCTTGAAGGCTATCGACTCGAGCGGAGTGTATCCCCACGGTTCGTAATAAGAAGGATATATGCAAAGGTCGTTGCCCACTACGAGGTCGTAATACGTCATGTTGAACACGCCGTCGTTGCCGTTAAGGTAGCACGGCAGGAAGATTATCTTAACCTTGTCCTCCTTGCGGTTCTGCATGTCAAGGTATTTCAGCATGTCGAGCACGTTGTCGCGGCTCATGTTGTGCAGCCAGTGGGTTATCATCGGAGCGTGCAGAGGCGTGTCATACTTTCCGCCCGCCTTCAGGCGGTCTATCAAGTCCTGACGCGGCTCGCCCACCCAACCCGGCACTTCGATGAAAGCCAGCACGTTCTTGCTGAGGCGGTTGTCCCTGAGGAGGCGGTTCATGGCCTCGATGTAGACGTCGACTCCCTTGTTGCGGAACTCGTAACGGCCGCTCGTAGACACCACCAAAGTGTTCTTTTCGTCAAGCTCCTCGCCGAGAAGGGCGTTGGCCACTTGGAAAATGCGCTTGCGGGCGGCGTTGCGCTTGCGGGTGAACTGCGCCCCCTTGGGCACGAAATCATTCTCGAAACCGTTCGGCAGCACGAAGTCAACGGGCTTGTCAAGCAGCTCCTTACACTCGTTGGCGGTGATTTCGCTCACCGTCGTGAAGCAGTCAACGTATTTAGCCGTCTGCTTTTCTATCGAGTGTTTGCTCTGCATGTTAAGCTCCCAAGACATTTGGTCGCCGTTATAGGCGAACAGATAGTCGTAAAGCGGCTTGTTGTTGCCAGCTATGCTGCGGCCAATGCTCGTAGCGTGCGTGGTAAAGAGCGTAGCCACCTGCGGCAGCTTGTTGTTAATGTACAGCAGCCCGAGGCCCGTCATCCACTCGTTTCCGTGATATATAACCTTCTTTGATTTGTCCAAATAAAAGCCGTAAAAGCTCTCAACCACTTTTGCGGCGGCATACGAGAACATCGAAGCCTCGTCATAATCGCCATAGGCGTGCAGGCTGTCAACCTGGTAATGCTCCCAAAGCCACGTGTATATTTCGTTTTTCTCGGCATAGTATTGGTTGAAATCCACCAACACCGCTACAGGCTCGCCAGGCACCTTCCAGCGCCCTACGCGCACGGCCAAGCCGTCTTCAACGGTCTGTGCCTTCCAGTCTTTATAAAGAGTCTTGTCTTCCTTAAAAAACAAATCATTGGCCTCGTCTAAATCCGGGCCGATGAAGATTATTCTGTCATGTAAAGCCTCTTGTAAAGTTTTCGCCCTTGTCGAAAGGACCGTATATATACCTCCTACTTTATTGCATACTTCCCAACTTGACTCGAATATATAGTCGGGCATTTCCAATCCTGTTCCCATTAGTTCTTAAATATAAAATCGTCGCAAAGATAATGATTTTTAGCTAACCGCCGCGACTGCCTAATGTAATTTTTCATAAAACGCCCGTTTTCTTGACATATGTAAAGTCGCGTTTATCGGTAAATCATCTTTACAAACGGCAGAAGCCTTCCAACTAACGGAAACATAACCGAGCGCGGCGCCTTAAGCCGTCATGTCAGGCCCTTTACCGGTCAACGCTAAATCGCTGTATAACAGACTGTTACCCGCAGACATCAAATAATAGGACAAAGCCTTGAAACAACCGTCACGCCCAACCACTCAAGCCCGCCGCAGACACACCATATTTACACATTGTCACGCCTTGCACCGATTTGCTTTCTTATTGATTTCCGTAAACGTTCCGTAAGTGCGTTATTTTGAATTAATTGACAACCTTACGAAAATAACGCCCGTAGAAGTGTGCAATCATAACAGCCACTCCTGCAATGTGTTACGTAAAACGGCCTGCGTAATGCGCAATTACACGGCGCAAAATTGGAGCACGAACCGCCTTTTCCGCCATAAAAAGCGGCCTTTTACAGCCGAAAAGCACTGCTTTAACGATGCGATACACCGCGTTTCAGACGGCAAACAGCCGCTAACCGGACCGTAAATCGGCGAACAAAAGGACACAATCAACAGCAATCGTTCGCAAAAAGAACAATCGCACAACCGTCGTTTTCCCTATTTCGGTCCTTCATAGCGTCATTTCCCAAATGACAAAATGCCATTAAAACACACCAATCAAATATCATTACGTCAAAAAGCGCGCCTGCCCGCGCGAAACGATTTGCGTCCGCACAAACCACACGATGATATGAACCGGCAACATGCTGACAATCTGCTACGGGCATACCGGCAAATGTCACAAATCATTAAAAATACCCACATAGAAACAATGGCATAATATTTGTATGGAAAAAATGTGTATCTTTGCACACCATATATAAAAGGTAAAAAGCAACGTCAAGACTTAACATAATAACGAGGATAAATACATGACCAGCCAATTTTCACCGAAAGTATCGCAAATTCTGGCATTCAGCCGCGAGGAAGCAGCCCGTCTGGCCAGCAGGTCGGTAGGACCGGAGCACCTGCTGCTCGCCATCCTGCGCGACAAGACGGGTCCCGTGCATGAATTATTCGTTAAATCAGACATAAATTTCCAATCAGTAAAGACCGAACTCGAGCAGAAAGTGCGCGAGGAAGACTACTCGCAACCGCTGCGCACGCACGAACTCGTGCTCAACGAGAAAGCCAGCAACATACTTAAACTGGCCGTTCTCGAGGCACGCATACAAGCCACGCAGATGGTGGACGAGCAACACCTGCTGCTCGCCATCCTGCACGACCACGTCAACAACGGAGCAAAAGAAGTACTTGAATTCAACAATATGAACTACGAAGACGCACTGACATACTTCCAGCAGAGGGCCAACGCCGTCAACGACGGCATAAGCATGCCTGAAAAAGAAGACGAAGAGGACGACGGAATGTTGAGCATTAACGGCGGCAACACGCAAAAGGCACGCCCGTCGGGCACGGCCACGAGCGTTCACCGCCCCGCAGGCAAGACGCCGGTGCTCGACAACTTCGGCACCGACCTTACCAAGGCTGCCGCCGAAGGCAAGCTCGACCCCGTGGTGGGACGCGAGCGCGAGATACAGCGCGTTACCGAGATATTGTGCCGCCGCAAAAAGAACAACCCCATACTGATAGGCGAACCCGGCGTAGGCAAAAGCGCCATCGTAGAAGGACTGGCACAGATGATATGCAAGCACCACACGTCGCCCGTGCTGTTCAACAAGCGCATCATCAACCTCGACATGGCCGCCATCGTGGCAGGCACGAAATACCGCGGCCAGTTTGAGGAGCGCGTACGCGCCCTGATAAAGGAAATTGAGCAGAACCCCGACGTCATCATCTTCATCGACGAAATTCATACGCTCGTCGGAGCTGGTTCTACGCCCGGCTCGATGGACGCCGCCAACATGCTCAAGCCGGCGCTGGCAAGGGGCACTATACAGTGCATCGGCGCCACGACTCTCGACGAATACCGCAACTCGATAGAAAAGGACGGCGCCCTTGAACGCCGCTTCCAGAAGGTCATCGTTGAAGCTACGACGGCCGAGGAAACCGTCACAATACTCAACAACATCAAGGAACGGTATGAGTATCACCACCATGTGACATACTCCGACGATGCCATTTTGGCGTGCGTCAAACTGACAGACAGGTACGTAACCGACAGGTCCTTCCCCGACAAGGCTATCGACGCGCTTGACGAGGTGGGCGCCCGCGTGCACCTGCAGCACGCCCAAATGCCACCCGAAATCAGCGAGAAGGAGAAAGAGATAAGCTATGTCAAAGAAAAGAAGCAGGCCGCAGTGAAGAACCAGAACTTTGAATTGGCGGCCAGCTACCGCGACAAGCAGACCGAACTTGAGGCCGAACTGCAGGAGCTTCAGGACAAGTGGACCAACAACGAGATTGGAAGCCGCGACTTGGTGACCGAGAAGGAGGTGGCCGACGTTGTCTCGATGATAACCGGAGTGCCCGTGCAGCGCATGGCCGAGGCCGAGGGCGTAAGGCTGAAAAACATGGGCGAAGAGCTTAAGAAAGCCGTAATAGCGCAAGACAACGCCATCATGAAGATGGTGAAAGCCATCCAGCGCAACCGCGTCGGACTGAAAGAGCCTAACCATCCGATAGGCGCCTTCATGTTCCTCGGCCCAACCGGCGTGGGCAAGACGTACCTTGCAAAGAAGCTTGCCGAATACATGTTCGGCAGCAGCGACGCCCTCATACGCATCGACATGAGTGAATACAGCGAGAGCTTCAACACGTCAAGACTCGTAGGAGCGCCTCCGGGATACGTCGGCTACGAAGAAGGCGGACAGCTGACGGAAAAAGTACGCCGCCATCCCTACTCCATCGTGCTGCTCGACGAAATCGAGAAGGCGCACGGCAACGTGTTCAACATGCTGCTGCAGGTGCTCGACGAGGGACGCCTTACCGACGGCAACGGCCGCCTGATAGACTTCCGCAACACGGTGATAATAATGACCAGCAACGCCGGTACGCGCCAGCTGAAAGAATTCGGACGCGGAGTAGGCTTCAACGCAGGCGGAAGCATGGGGCTGAGCCTTAACGAGAGCGACAAGGAATACGCGCGAAGCATCATACAGAAGAGCCTCAGCAAGCAGTTCAGTCCTGAGTTCCTGAACCGTCTTGACGAGATAATAACGTTCGACCAGCTCGACCTTGACGCCATAAAGAAAATCATCGACATCGAGCTGCGCGGCCTGAAGAAGCGCGTAGAGGAACTTGGCTACAAGCTGGAGATAACCGACAAGGCCAAGGAATTCGTCGCGACGAAGGGTTACGACGTACAGTTCGGCGCCCGTCCGCTGAAACGCGCCATACAGACTTACATCGAAGACGGCGTTTGCGAACTGCTGCTCGACGACAAGCTGAAAGCAGGCGACACGATAACGGCCGACAAGGACGACGACAAGGAAGAACTGACATTCAAGAGCGAAGAGTGAAAAACGAAGAGTGAAGAATTCATTTGCCAATGATTTGCGCGGCAAGAGAATTCTTCACTCTTCGTTTTTCACTCTTCACTTATCTAACCGTTATGTGGAAGCAGCCCTGCTTCACTTCATATTTTACGTAGCAACGGTTATTCTCACGCATATCCCTTAACACCTCGCTCAACACCCATTTCAACGTATCGTTGCGCACTTGGCGGCGCGGTTTGCCCTCAACGGGACTGACGGTCTTGTAGCGGTTGTAGCAGATGTCGAACGTCGTGCCGTACATGTGGCACGAGTTCTCGGTCGCGTTAGTGTTGTGTGTGCGCAGCTTTTTAACGTCTTCACGCGAGCGAAGCACGCTTGTGACGATGATCTGGTGCAGCGGTATGCCCTTAATCTGCAGGCTGTCGTAATAAGCCCTGCCGATGTCGTTTAGCAATATGGCCGCCCTCGGCACGAGATAAGGTATGCTGCTGCGCAGCGGGTCGACGTGGAAATACGGACTGGCGCCGACGAAAACAAGCTCTTTCTTACGCTTCTCGGCGTCTTGGCGGTCAACAACGGGCTTGACGCCGTGGGTGCTTGCCGCTATCAGCTGCACGTCGTTATTGTCAGGAAAGGTGCGGCTGAAGCCGGGAACGCTGTTTATGCGGTGCTTCACGGCTTGTCCCTTGTCGTCGAAAAAGTCGGTCAACGGGAAACCGGGCGACGCCGTAATCTTCGTCTTTACGGTGTTCTCCGCAACCGTAACAACAGGTTCGGTTGTCGGGGTTTCCACCGCCTTGACGTCAGCCTGAGCCACGGCGTCCTGCCGCTTGTCTTCAGCCACCGAAGGGAATATAAGCCTCACTAACGCCAACACCAGCACGACGACAGTGAAAGATGCAAGGAACTTATTTTCCTTAGCCTTGGCGTAGAGGGCCTTCAGGAGCGCCTTGAGCAATATTAGGATTTCGTTTTTCTGCATGTCAAATATATAATAAGGTGGCCATGCCGCCTGCCGGCGGCAAAGGGAAACGCCTTTCGCACGGCCGTTTTGCGCCGCCGTTATTTCGCCCGCCCGTCGGCAAGGGTCTTGATTACGGCAATTATACGCTCTGTTATCTCGGGATTAGGAAGCTGCTTCTCGGTTCCGCACACGGCGTAAGAGAAGTTGTCGGCCAGACACTCTTCGGGATTTATGACGTAACCCGTATTCTTTCCTACCAAGTCATAAAAGTCAGCAGCCCGCTCAAGCGGCACGATGACCGTCTTGCCGTCTGCCTTTACGGGATTGAAATCAGCGTCCAACGGTATTAGCCCTATCTTCATATAGTCGAAGAAAGAGCCGCCGGCATAATCCTTTTCAGAATAAATGACCATCGTGTAGGGCTTCTTCACGCCGTCAACGGTGAGCATTGCGTAGCTGTCATAGCGGTTGACGTCGGGGTTGGATATGCGCCTGTCGGTGACGTCGGTCGAGAAACTGATTTCCTTGTCAAGCACGTTGAAACCGATAACCGAGTACATGGCTTTCCTGAAATCGGGGTTGTTGCGCGTAAGCACGTGGAACGTTTCGTGGGCAAGAAGCACGGCGAGCCGCTTGGCCGGCACCTTCTGCATCACGCCGTCGCCGACGCATATTATGCTGTCGCGCGTGTAAGCCACGGCGCCTCCTTCCTCTTCCATCGTAGTTTTTACAAGTACGAACTCGCTTGGCAAAGGCAGTTTAAGCCCCTTTGCCGTGAGGCAGCTGTCCATAATGCCGAAAGCCTTGACGATAGAGTCCTTGTCGGCCTGGGTGAAATCGCGCGTCACGTGCTTCAGCCGCTCCATCATCTCGCCGCGTGTGGCGCCCGGGCGCCCCATGCGAGCCTCGATGTCGAAGCGCCCCCAATTAGAAGTGTTCTTGTCGGGAGTCGACAACATGCGGCTGGCCTTTACCGAGTCGACGAAATTAAGCACGAACTTATTGTCGTCAGCCTGCGCGAAGCATGTGAGGAACGGCGCTCCGAGCAATGCCGCTACGACGGATATACGTAAATCGAATAATCTTTTCATTTCAGTAATCTAATGTTTTTTCTGTCGGCAAAGTTACTGAAAAAACTCCAAAGTCAGCTTAAAAAACACGCAAGAAAAAGCCTATTTTTAGTCCGCCCCGCAACCTGTTGATTACCAGTGGCTTACGAAGCCGTCTGCAAAAGGTAAGCTTTTACCACGCAAAAGGTGGCCTTTCGGGCTGCAAAAGCTTACCTTTTACAGGCCGAAAGGCCACCTGTCGGAACGGCGCCTCTGCCGTATCAGGAAACATGAAAGCGCATGCGCACGTAAAAAAGTTGATAAATCATCACATAAATGTCCTAAGAATGAAAAAAAAACTGTAATTTTGCGCAATAATTTAAAGCAGAGGAAAATTGATAGAGCGACACATCGTACTTGAGGACATCGACCCCGTTGTACTATATGGGGCGGGCAACGCCTACCTGCAAATCATCAAAGCCTTGTATCCGAAACTTAGAATTGTGGCCCGCGACAACGTAATACGGGTGCTCGGCGACGAGGAGCTGATGGCCAACTTTGAGGATAACATCGAGAAACTGAGGAAACATGTGCTGAAATACAACTCTATCAACGAGGAGGACATCATAGACATCATCAAGGGCAGGAAGACTAAGGAAGACACAGCCAAGGACGTCGTGGTGTACAACATCTCGGGAAAACCTATCAAAAGCCGCAGCGAAAACCAGCAGCAACTAATCAACGCCTACGAAACGACGGACATGATTTTCGCCATAGGGCCGGCCGGCACGGGCAAGACTTACCTCAGCATAGCGCTCGCCGTGAAAGCCCTTAAGGAGAAACAGGCGAAGAAAATCATACTGAGCAGGCCCGCCGTGGAGGCCGGAGAGAAGCTCGGCTTCCTGCCAGGCGACATGAAAGAGAAAATTGACCCGTACCTGCAACCGCTGTATGACGCGCTCGAAGACATGCTGCCCGCAGTAAAACTGCAGGACATGATCGAGAAGCACATAATACAAATAGCCCCCTTGGCCTTCATGAGAGGAAGGACGCTGAGCGACGCCGTGGTGATACTTGACGAGGCCCAGAACACCACTACCGCGCAGATACGCATGTTCCTGACCCGCATGGGATGGAACACGAAGATGATTATCACGGGCGACCTTACGCAGGTTGACCTTCCGCGGGGCACGACGAGCGGACTGCGCGAGGCCATCGACATACTGAAAGACGTCGAAGGCATATCCATAGTCCGCATGAACGAGAAAGACATTGTAAGGCACAAGCTCGTAACGCGCATCGTGAAAGCCTATAAGGAGGCCGACAAGGCCAGGCCGGCCGAAGCCGACGGGATGCGGACGGACGGTAAAGAGGAAAATCAAACAAGGTAAACAAACCGGCAGACGGCAGGCATGGCTGACGCATGACGGCCGCCCGCCACTTGCCGGGGCGTGACTAAAATACAAACGACAATGAAAGCATTAACAAGTACAGATTTCCATTTCGACGGACAAAAGAGCGTTTACCACGGAAAGGTACGCGACGTTTACAACATCAACGACGACATCATCGTCATGATAGCCACCGACAGGATCTCGGCGTTCGACGTTGTGTTGCCAAAAGGAATACCCTTCAAAGGACAGGTGCTCAACCAGATTGCGGCAAAGTTCCTCGACCAGACAAAGGACATCTGCCCCAACTGGAAGCTCGCCACGCCCGACCCCATGGTAACTGTCGGACTGAAATGTGAGGGCTTCCGCGTCGAGATGATCATCCGCTCGATACTTACAGGCTCTGCTTGGCGCGAATACCAGAAGGGCTGCCGCGAGCTGTGCGGCGTGAAGCTGCCCGACGGCATGCGCGAGAACCAGCGCTTCCCCGAACCCATCATCACGCCTACGACCAAGGCTGACGAGGGTCACGACATGAACATATCTAAAGAGGAGATAATCGCCCAGGGTATCGTAAGCAAGGAAGATTACGAGATAATGGAAGACTATACCCGCAAGATCTTCGCCCGCGGACAGGAGATTGCCGCACAGCACGGCCTCATTCTCGTTGACACGAAATACGAGTTCGGCAAGCGCGACGGCAAGGTTTACCTCATTGACGAGGTTCACACGCCCGACAGCAGCCGCTACTTCTATGCCGATGGCTACGAGGAGAAGTTCGCCAAGGGCGAGCCGCAGCGCCAGCTCTCAAAAGAATTCGTGCGCCAGTGGCTCATCGAGCACGACTTCATGAACCAGCCCGGACAGGTAATGCCCGAAATAACCGACGAATACGCCGAAAGCGTAAGCGAGCGTTACATCGAGCTTTTCGAGCATATCACAGGCGATAAGTTCGACAAGGCCACCGAAGAGGGCGACATCGCGGCACGCATAGAAAAGAACGTTAAGGAATATCTGAAAACCCTTTAAACAAACAAGTTACAAGCATACAAGCGAGCAATGATATTTCATTGTGTGACAAGACAATAAATTAAGTCACATAAAAAAGCGCCTTGTATGCTTGTAACTCGTCTGCTTGTCACTAAGAGCAATGGCATACAAACAGGAAAGCATTACGCCATACGGCAACGGCGAAGAAAAAAGCAAGCAGGTTGAGGCGATGTTCGACAACATCGCCCACTCCTACGACACGCTCAACCACCGCCTTTCGTTCGGCATAGACTACTTGTGGAGAAAGACGGCCATAAAGCAACTTAAGCCGTACAAGCCGCAGGCCATCCTGGACATTGCCACCGGCACGGGCGACTTTGCAATCATGTCCGCCAAGAAACTGCGCCCCGCAAAGGTCGTAGGCATTGACATATCCGAAGGCATGATGCACATAGGGGAAAGCAAGGTGAAGGCGGCGGGACTCTCGGAAGTCATATCCTTCAAGAAGGAAGACTGCGAACACATGTCGTATGCCGACAATTCGTTCGACGCGATAACGACGGCTTTCGGCATAAGGAACTTCCAGAACCTTGACGCTTGCCTGAAAGAGATGTGCCGAGTGCTTAGGAAAGGAGGACAGCTGAGCATACTCGAACTGAGCCGCCCGATGCGTTTCCCTATGAAACAACTGTTTTGGATATATTCGCATACGCTTCTTCCGCTTTACGGAAAACTCGTATCCAAGGACAGCGAAGCGTACACTTACCTCATATCCACCATCGAATCTTTCCCGCAAGGCGAAGAGATGGTTGGAATATTCAAGAAGGCCGGATTTTCGGAAGCAAAGTTTAAGCGTCTGACTTTTGGAATCTGCACATGTTATTTCGCAATCAAATAAATTAAACACCATGGATAAATACGGACTGATAGGCTATCCCTTAGGCCATTCGTTCTCGATAAGCTACTTCAACGAGAAGTTCAAGAACGAGGACATCGACGCTGAATACATCAACTTTGAGATACCAACAATCGACGCGCTGCCCGAAGTTCTGGCCTCAAATCCTGAACTGAAAGGACTCAACGTAACGATACCTTATAAGGAAAAAGTCATACCTTTTCTTGACAGCGTAAGCCCCGAGGCGCGCGCTATTGGCGCCGTCAACGTGATACGCGTTGAGCATAAGGGCAACGAAACCAGGCTTAAAGGATACAATAGCGACGTCATCGGATTTACGAAAAGCATTGAACCGATGCTTGAACGCTTCCATAAGAAAGCCCTTATCCTCGGCACCGGCGGAGCGTCGAAAGCCATCAACTACGGCCTTAAGTCGCTCGGACTTGAAACGGTGTTCGTCAGCAGATACGAACGTCCCGGCACAATACAATACGAAACGATAACGCCTGACGTAATCCATGAGTACAACGTCATCGTAAACTGCACCCCGTGCGGCTTATATCCGCACATCGACGAATGTCCGCTGCTGCCATATGACGCAATGGACGAAAAGAACCTGCTTTACGACCTGCTGTATAATCCCGACCAGACGCTGTTCATGAAGAAAGGCGCGGCACACGGGGCAACAGTGAAGAACGGCCTGGAAATGCTCCTGCTGCAGGCGTTCGCCAGCTGGGAGTTCTGGCACGGAGCCTCAGAAGGCAAGTGAAAACGGCCGGCAAGCATAAAGAACGCTCCTTAACACGATAAGACGCGGCCTGTAGTCAGTGTCCAACAGGCTTACTTGTAATAAACAACAACAAAATGGATTCAAGCAACCGCTACATGATGCGCGGCGTATCGGCCGCGAAAGAGGATGTTCACAACGCCATAAAGAACATCGACAAAGGAATTTTTCCGCAAGCTTTCTGTAAGATAATACCCGACATATTAGGCGGCGATCCCGAGTATTGCAACATAATGCATGCCGACGGAGCCGGCACGAAGTCGTCATTGGCATACGCCTATTGGAAGGAAACGGGCGACCTCGACGTATGGAAAGGCATTGCGCAAGATGCCTTGATAATGAACACGGACGACCTGCTGTGCGTCGGAGCCGTTGACAACATTCTGGTGTCAAGCACCATAGGACGCAACAAAATGCTTGTTCCGGGCGAAGTGATTTCAGCCATCATCAACGGTACCGACGAGCTTTTAGCCAGCATGCGCGACATGGGCATAGGCATTTACGCCACCGGCGGCGAAACGGCAGACGTCGGCGACCTTGTAAGGACTATCATCGTAGACTCTACGGTGACATGCAGGATGAAGCGCAGCGACGTCATCAACAACGCCAACATACGCCCGGGCGACGTCATCGTAGGGCTTGCATCGTTCGGCCAGGCAACGTATGAGAAATCATACAACGGCGGCATGGGCAGCAACGGACTGACAAGCGCGCGCCACGACGTCTTCGCAAAGTACATAGCAGAGAAGTATCCGGAGAGCTACGACCATGCAGTGCCCGAGGAACTCGTCTACAGCGGCAGCTACAAACTTACTGACACGCTTGACGGCGTGCCCGTAAACGTCGGCCGTTTGGTATTGTCGCCCACCCGCACTTACGCCCCCGTAATAAAGAAAATGCTCGACGAGCTGCGCCCGGAGATACACGGAATGGTGCATTGCACCGGCGGCGCGCAGACAAAGGTGCTGCATTTCGTCGGCGACAACTGCAAGGTTGTCAAGGACAACATGTTCCCCATACCGCCGCTTTTCAAGATTATAAAAGAGCAAAGCGGCACCGACTGGCAGGAAATGTACAAGGTGTTCAACATGGGTCACCGCATGGAGATATACGTAAGCCCTGAAACCGCAGAGCGCGTAATCGCCATAAGCAAGGCCTTCAACATCGACGCACAGGTTATAGGACACATAGAGGAAGGCCCGAAGAGCCTTACCATCAAGTCCGAATTCGGAGAATTTAATTATTAATTTAGTTGACAAGCAGACAAGTGACGAGCAGACAAGTTAATCGCTTATGAGATACAGGCAGCAAAGCAAATCTCCTTGTCACTTGTCTGCTTGTCATTTGTCAACTGATTACTTGTCAACTAAAATCAAAGACAATGCCAGACAACAACAGCATTTTAGAGAAGCTTGAGGGACTCGAGAGCCGTTACGAGGAAATATCAACGCTGATAACCGACCCGTCGGTCATTGCCGACCAGGAAAGATACGTCCGCCTGACGCGCGAATACAAAGACCTTGACGACATCATGAAGGCGCGCAAGAAATACATAACGTGCCTCAACTCAATAAGAGAGGCCAAGGACATTCTCACCAACGAGAGCGACCCCGACCTTAAGGAGATGGCGCGCGAGGAGCTTCAGGCCAACGAGGAGCTTCAGCCAAAGCTCGAAGAGGAGATTAAGATGGCGCTCGTGCCGAAAGACCCCGAGGACGCCAAGAACGTGCAGATGGAGATACGCGCCGGCACGGGAGGCGACGAGGCAGCTTTGTTCGCCGGCGACCTGTTCCAGATGTACAAGAAGTTCTGCGACTCAATGGGATGGTCGCTCTCCGTAACGAGCGTAAGCGAGGGCGCCGTCGGCGGTTACAAGGAAATAGACTTTGCCGTGAGCGGCGACAATGTCTACGGCACGCTGAAATACGAGTCGGGCGTGCACCGCGTGCAGCGAGTGCCCGCCACCGAGACGCAGGGCCGCATGCACACGAGTGCGGCCACCGTAGCCGTACTGCCCGAGGCCGACAAGTTCGAGGTGAACATCAACGAGGGCGACATCAAGTGGGACACGTTCCGCAGCTCGGGCGCCGGCGGACAGAACGTTAACAAGGTGGAGTCAGGCGTGCGCCTGCGCTATCCGTGGAAGAACCCCAACACAGGCGAAGTGGAGGAAATACTCATCGAGTGTACCGAAACGCGCGACCAGCCCAAGAACAAGGAGCGCGCCCTGTCGCGCCTGCGCACGTTCATCTACGACCGCGAGCACCAGAAATACATCGACGACATAGCAAGCCGCCGCAAGACGCTCGTTTCCACGGGCGACCGCAGCGCCAAGATACGCACGTACAACTTCCAGCAGGGACGCGTAACCGACCACCGCATAGGCTACACCACGCACGACCTGCAGGGCTTCCTCGGCGGCGACATCAAGGACATGATTGACGCCCTGACCGTAGCCGAGAACGCCGAAAGGATGAAAGAAGCGGAACTTTAATTATAGCAGACAAGTAACGAGCAGACAAGCAGACAAGTAACGAGCAGACAAGCAGACAAGTGACAAGCAGCAAGGCAAATCCCCTTGTATGCTCGTCACTGTGAACTTGTCAACTAAAAAATAAAGCAATGACCAGGCAACAACTTATCGAACAGATTTTCACGAAGAAAAGTTTTCTTTGCGTAGGACTTGACACTGACATCAAGAAGATTCCCGAGCACCTGCTCGGAAGCGACGATCCTATTTTCGACTTCAACAAGGCCATCATCGACGCAACGGCCGACTACTGCGTGGCTTATAAGCCCAACCTTGCCTTCTACGAGTGCATGGGCACGAAAGGCATGGCCTCGTTCGAGCGCACCGTGAAATACCTTAAGGAGAATTATCCCAACCATTTCATCATAGCCGACGCTAAGCGCGGTGACATCGGCAACACGTCGGCGATGTACGCCCGCACGTTCTTCGAGGAGTATGACGTCGACTCGCTGACCGTTGCCCCATATATGGGCGAAGACAGCGTGACGCCTTTCCTCCAGTATGATGACGGCAAGTGGGTCATCCTGCTCGCGCTGACGAGCAACAAGGGCTCGCACGACTTCCAGCTGACCGAGGACAAGGACGGCGAACGACTCTTCGAGAAAGTAATCCGCAAGTCGCAGGCCTGGGGCGGCGACGACCGCATGATGTACGTCGTGGGAGCCACCCAGGGCGAAATGTTCAAAGACATACGCGCCGTAGCCCCAACGCACTTCCTGCTCGTGCCCGGCGTAGGCGCACAGGGTGGCAGCCTGCAAGAGGTGTGCAAATACGGCATGACCCGTGACTGCGGCCTCATCGTCAACAGCAGCCGCGGCATAATCTACGCCTCAAACGGCGACGACTTCGCCGAGGTTGCAGCCGCAAAAGCAAAAGAGCTGCAGGCTGAAATGGCCGTTGAACTCGACCGCATCAAGGCGTAAGCCCCCAAGCGGCTCACATTAAACCAACATCGCCCGTAAGGCCATCAGCAACCTTACGGGCGATTTTTCATTATGAAACATTAACAAGACTTTTGCTGACAAACTGATTTTCTTCGGCGCTCCACAGCGGCCTTATTTACCGGCGGCAAAAGATTTCACGGGAATACGGCCGTTATGCGTGTGCAAACGTATCGTCCTGACACACAGCAATATAACCGAAAAGCACGAATAACGCGCAACGACGGGCCGCAAGCCACAACGTAAAAGGTTGCCTCTTGCAAGGCGAAAGGCCACCTTTTTGGTTCTTATAGGCAGCCTTTCCGTCAACAAAAAGCCACCTCTTCAATGCCATAAACCACCCTTTTACGTACAAATCAGCTATTTTTAGTCGCCAAAACGGCGCATAACGCTTCGACTAAAGCCTAAAGGACGTCACTGGTTTTACGTAGAATGAAAATAAAACCGGACATCATTCGTTTGACACTTTGCCGCAACAACCCGCCCTGTCCTTGACAAAAGGACAGACACATGCTGTTTTGACGTATAGGATAAAGGCTTAACCATTTATTATATGCGCGAGTTAAATATAAGAAAACCGCCTCTGTAGGAACATAATTTAGCGTGAATTCGATATAAGCAAGGCTCCCTCTCATGTGGGCATAGACACCCCCTTCCAATATAGGCTGTCGCTAGTAGTCCCGGACTTGATCCGGGAACCAGTCGTATTCAGCCACGTTGACGAATAGAGGGTGCTTTCATCTGGATCCCGTGTCAAGCACGGGATGGCTGATTACTAAGTGTCTCACTTGAAAGAGGATGCTTTCTTATATCGAATGGGTTTTATATGTTTTTGGTTTCATCGACTGACAACACCCAAACAAAAATCAGCCGCCGCGCCTGCAACGTTTAGTTTATTTTATCGGCCGCCACGTCCGCCTGTCATAAAAAAGCATTACCTTTGCACGGAATTTGAAAAAGACATGATAGACAACATATTGAACAAGATAAAGGGACATCCGCATTTAGCGGAGGGAACGGCTTACTCGATATTGTTCACGATTGGCTCATGCCACCTGCTGAACGACATGATACAGTCAGTCATTCCGGCACTCTATCCGCTGCTTAAAGACAAGTTCGGCTTCACGTTCGCCCAGATCGGCGTCATAACGCTTGTATTCCAGCTCACGTCGTCGGTGTTCCAGCCGTTCATCGGCAACTATGCCGACCGCCATCCGCAACCCTACTCCCTGGCCTTGGGCATGTGTTTCACGCTTGCAGGACTGCTGGCGTTGGCCTTCGCTCCGGGCTTCTTACCGCTGCTGCTCTCGGTTGCCCTTATCGGTTGCGGCTCGTCGGTGTTCCACCCCGAAGCTTCGCGCGTGGCACAGCTTGCGTCGGGAGGTAAGAAGAGCTTGGCGCAGTCGATATTCCAGGTGGGCGGCAACGGCGGAAGCGCCATAGGCCCGCTGCTGGCCGCGCTCATCGTAATACCTTACGGCCAGCACGCCGTAGCTTGGTTTGCGCTGGCCGCAATGCTGGCTTCGCTGCTGCTGACGCGCGTGGGCTATTGGTACAGCATGGTACTGGCAAAAATTAAGACAGGCCGTAGAAAGAGAACGGCCGGCACGTGCAACCTGCCCGAAAAGACGGTGCGCATGGCCTTGGGCATACTCGTGCTGATGATATTCTCAAAATACTTCTTCAACGCCTGCATGACGAGCTACTTCACTTTCTACCTCATCGACAAGTTCGGCGTTTCAGTGCAAGAGTCGCAATACTGCCTGTTCGCCTATCTGGCCGCCTTCGCCGTAGGCACGCTGGCAGGCGGCTTCCTCGGCGACCGCTACGGGCGCAAGTACGTTATACTTTTCTCCATCCTCGGCGCGGCTCCGTTTACGCTCGCCCTGCCCTACCTCAACCTCTTCGGCACCATCGTGATGTCCATCATCACCGGCCTTATCATCGCCTCGGCGTTCTCGGCCATCGTGGTTTACGCCACGGACTTGCGCCCCGACAAGGTCGGCATGATAGCCGGAGTGTTCTTCGGCCTGATGTTCGGCTTGGGCGGCATCGGCTCGGCCTTCTTCGGATGGCTTGCCGACATGACGAGCATTGAGTTCATCTTCAAGGTAAGCACGTGGCTGCCGCTGCTCGGAATAATCGCAATATGGCTGCCCGACGTAAGGCCCAACAAGGCAAAATGAGAAATAAGATATTCATACAACGCTACCATTCGCCATGCGGCGAGATGGTAATCGGCTCGTCCGACGGTAAGCTTTGCCTGTGTAACTGGGTTACGGAGAAACACCCGGGCAGGGTTGACCGCAGGCTGCAAGACGGCCTGAAAGCCGAATATGAGGAAGGGCCGTCGGACATAATTGATGAAACCGCAAGGCAACTGGACGAGTATTTCTGCCGCGAAAGGAAGTCGTTCGACATTCCGCTCCTGTTCGTCGGCACGGAATTCCAAAAGAGCGTATGGCGGCAACTGCTTGAAATACCATACGGACAAACCATTTCATACGGCGAGATGGCCGCCAGGCTCGGCATGCCCAAGGCCGTGCGTGCCGTGGCCAACGCCAACGGAGCCAACGCCATATCAATAATCGCGCCGTGCCACCGCGTGATAGGCAGCGACGGGACACTGACCGGATACGGCGGAGGACTTGACGCAAAGAAGTATCTCTTAAGCCTTGAACAAGACCCGCAAAGCCTTATTTTGCGTTAATCGTTAACCCGTTACGCAGATTTTCACTACCTTTGCACCAAGGTATTAACAATCTGCCAATGAACGACAGCAAGATAATAAACGACCCAATATTCGGTTTCATCAAGATACCACACGGTCTGCTCTTAAACATCGTTGAACACCCGTTGATGCAAAGGCTCGCGAGGATTAAGCAGCTCGGACTGACGTCAATGGTTTACCCGTCGGCACAACACACAAGGTTCCAGCACTCCATTGGAGCGTTCCACCTGATGAGCGAGGCCATCACGTCGCTCACGCAAAAGGGAATATTCATCTTCGACAGCGAAGCCGAAGCCGTAGAGGCGGCAATACTGATGCATGACATAGGGCACGGCCCCTTCTCGCACGTACTTGAGCATACGCTGATAAACGGTATCAGCCACGAGGAAATATCGCTGCTGATGATGGAACAAATCAACCGCGAGATGAAAGGCGAACTTAACCTCGCATTAAAGATCTTCAAGAACGAATACCCTAAAAAGTTCCTCCACCAGCTTATAAGCAGCCAGCTCGACATGGACCGCCTCGACTATCTGCGCCGCGACAGCTTCTTCACCGGCGTAACGGAAGGCAACATAGGCAGCGCGCGGATAATAAAAATGCTCGACGTCGTTGACGACAACCTCGTAGTCAACTCAAAAGGACTTTATTCCATCGAAAACTACCTGATGTCACGACGACTGATGTACTGGCAGGTTTACCTGCACAAGACAACCGTGTCAAGCGAAAAGGTGCTGGTGAACGCACTGCTGCGCGCAAAACAACTGGCACGCGAGGGCAAAGATGTTTTCGCCACGCCGTGCCTGAGATATTTTCTTTACAACGACGTTGACGCCGATACGTTCAAGACCGACGAGCAGGCGCAGCGCAACTACGCGTTGCTTGACGACAACGACATATGGAGTTCGCTGAAGGTATGGATAGACAGCGGCGACAAAGTGTTGGCTACATTATCGGCAGACATCCTTAACCGAAACCTGTTTAAAGTGGAAATATCGGGCGAACCTATTGACGGCGGAAGGATAGAAGAGATAAAATCGGCCTTAGCCGAGAAATTCGGGATAAGCAAAGACGACGCACGCTATCTGATGAGTGTCGACACCATACAGAAAGACATGTATGACGTCAACGACGACCATATAACGATTTTGTTCAAAAACGACACGATAAAAGACATATCCGAAGCGTCAGAAGTAATGAACATAGCGTTGCTATCCAAAAAAATTCGCAAATATTACTTATGTTATCAGCGTATTTGAATAAAAATGTTTACCTTTGCAAAATAGCGCAATAATAATGTAATTACATTAGTAATGGAATTTACGGCAAAACAAATAGCAAGTTTCATAGAAGGAAGGGTTGAGGGCGACGAGAACGCCAAAATACACACCTTCGCCAAAATAGAGGAAGGCGTGCCTGGGGCCATATCTTTTCTTTCAAATCCCAAATACACGCACTATATTTACGATACACAATCAAGCATTGTTCTGGTTAACGAAGACCTTGAGCTGACGCAGCCGGTCAAGACAACCCTCATAAGGGTGAAAAATGCGTATGACTGCGTTGCCAAGCTGTTGCAGCTGTACCAGGCTTCGCTGCCTAAGAAGACAGGCATAAGCCCTATGGCTTTCATATCAGAAAGCGCAAAGATAGGTAAAGACTGCTACGTCGGAGCCTTTGCCTACATCGGCGACGGCGTAGAAATAGGCGACAACACGCAAATCCATCCGCACGCTGTAATCGAAGACGGCGTAAAAATGGGCTGCAAGTGCCTGATTTACCCTAACGTCACAATATACCAAGGCTGCAAGATAGGCAACAATGTCACCATACATGCAGGCTCGGTTATCGGAGCAGACGGCTTCGGCTTCGCTCCCAACACCGAAGGCTATGACAAAATACCGCAGATCGGTATCGTAACCATCGAGGATGACGTTGAGATCGGCGCTAACACATGCGTTGACCGTTCGACAATGGGAACTACAATCATACGCAGAGGCGTCAAGCTTGACAATCTCGTACAGATAGCCCACAACGTTGAAGTAGGCGAAAACACCGTCATGTCGGCACAGGTAGGCGTGGCAGGAAGCACGAAGATTGGCAAATGGTGCATGTTCGGCGGCCAGGTCGGAATTTCAGGCCACATCAACATCGGCGACAAGACATTCCTCGGCGCACAATCGGGCGTTCCGGGCAACATCAAAGGCAACCAGACACTTATCGGCACGCCGCCAATGGAGCCTAAGGCCTACTTCAAGTCAATCGCATTAACACGCAAACTGCCAGAAATATACAAGCAAATAGGCGAATTACAGAAACAAATTGAAGAATTAAAAAAAGACCGATAATAAACAAATGGAAATGTCTAAGCAAAACACATTAAAAGGCAGCTTCGCCTTGTGCGGTAAAGGCCTGCATACCGGACTGCAACTTACTATAACGTTCAACCCGGCGGCGGTTAACACCGGATATAAAATACAGCGTATCGACATCGACGGCCAACCTATAATTGACGCCATAGCTGAAAACGTTGTTGACACTCAAAGGGGAACGGTGCTTGGCAAAGGGGACGTTAAGGTTTCAACCGTAGAGCACGCATTGGCTGCGCTTTACGCACTCGGAATAGACAACTGCCTGATACAAGTGAACGGTCCGGAATTTCCTATACTCGACGGTTCGGCCGCACAATATATCAGTAAGATTAAGGAAATAGGCATAGAAGAACAGAATGCCCCGAAGGATTATTATATCATCCGTCACAAGATTGAGGTCAAGGACGCTGAAACAGGCTCATGCATAACAATCCTTCCCGACGAGGAATTCAGCATTACGGCAATGTGCTCGTTTGACTCGAAGTTCATCAACAGCCAGTTTGCCACGCTTGACCACATGGAGGATTTCACGCAGGAGATTGCCCCCGCACGCACATTCGTATTCGTCAGGGACATCGAACCGCTGTTGCGCGCCAACCTGATTAAGGGCGGCGACATGGACAACGCTATCGTAATATATGAAAAGCAGACGACGCAAGAGCGCCTTGACGCACTTGCCGACTTCCTTAACGTTCCTCATCTTGACGCGACGAAACTCGGCTACATCCAGCACAAGCCGCTGGTATGGGAGAACGAGTGCACACGCCATAAGCTGCTCGACATCATCGGCGACATGGCCTTAATCGGCAAACCCATAAAGGGCCGCATCATTGCCACCAAGCCCGGACATACGATAAACAACAAATTCGCCCGCTTGATGCGCCGCGAAATACGCAAGCACGAGATACAGGCGCCAATATACAACTGCAACGAGCCTCCCGTAATGGACGTGAACCGCATACGCGAACTCCTGCCGCACCGCTACCCGATGCAGCTTGTAGACAAAGTCATCGCGCTCGGCCCCAGCAGTATTGTAGGTGTAAAGAACGTTACGAGCAACGAACCTTTCTTCACAGGACACTTCCCGCAGGAGCCGGTAATGCCTGGCGTACTCCAGGTTGAGGCTATGGCACAATGCGGAGGCCTGCTTGTGCTCAATACCGTTGACGAGCCGGAACGCTGGTCTACGTATTTCATGAAAATAGACGACGTGAAGTTCCGCCAAAAGGTTGTGCCGGGCGACACATTACTTTTCAAGGTTGACCTGCTTGCGCCCGTCCGCCACGGTGTGTCTTCAATGAAAGGATATGTATTCGTCGGCGACAAAATAGTGTCAGAAGCAACATTCACCGCGCAAATCGTAAAGAACAAATAATCACCTATTATTATAATAAGGGTGGCTACGTCCACCCTTTTCCCATAATAAATTAATAAAAATGAACCAAATAAGTCCACTCGCATACGTCCATCCTGAAGCGAAATTGGGCGACAACAATATTATAGGCCCATTTTGCTATATTGACAAGAACACCGTAATAGGTGATAACAATGTGTTCCAGAACAGCGTTACCATAAATTACGGCGCACGGATAGGAAACGGCAACGAGATATTCCCGGGTGCAAGCATTAGCACAAAACCGCAAGACCTAAAGTTTAGAGGTGAGGAAACAACGTGTGAAGTAGGCGACAACAACAGCATACGTGAATGTGTCACTATCTCAAGAGGCACGGCGTCAAAGGGAACAACGATTGTCGGCTCTAACAATTTGCTGATGGAAAACGTGCACATTGCCCATGATTGCGTTGTAGGGAGCGGATGTATCATCGGCAACTCGACTAAATTCGGGGGAGAAGTCACCGTTGACGACCACGCAATAATAAGCGCTGAAGTACTATGCCACCAGTTCTGCCACATCGGAGGTTTCGTCATGATACAAGGAGGTTGCCGCTTCAGTCAAGACATTCCGCCATATATCATAGCAGGAAAAGAACCGACGAGATATTGTGGAATTAACATTGTCGGCCTGCGCCGCCGCGGCTTCAACAACGAACTAATAAACAACATACACGATGCCTACCGACTGCTTTATTCGAAAGGAGTATTAAAAGAAGGCATTGATGAGATACGCAAGCATTTGCCCGAAAGCGATGAAATCGACTACATTATAAACTTCGTCGAGAATTCAAAGCGCGGCATTATAAGATAAGGAATCCCGCAACGAAAGTGGAATTCCCAAAATAAGCGACAGATATTCAAGGGAAGCCTGGATGGGAACAACATCCTGCGGCTTCCCTTTGTTACTTTATACAACAAAAAAGAAGATGAAGACCCTTATAGTAATCATAGGTCCGACCGGCGTAGGCAAAACAGAATTATGCCTTAACGTGGCCGAAAGACTCGGTACCGTTATAATCAACGCCGACTCGCGCCAGATGTTCAAGGAAATACCGATTGGAACCGCAGCCCCAACTGCGGAAGAGCTTACAAGGGTTAAACACTACTTTGTCGGTAATCTGAACATCACTGATTACTATAACGCATCGATGTTTGAGAACGACGTCATAAAGTTGCTTGACAAATTGTTCGCAACAAGCAATAAGGTCGTAATGTCCGGCGGAAGCATGATGTATGTCGACGCCGTATGCAACGGAATAGACGACATCCCGACCGTAGACTCAAACACTCGCAATCAAGTACAAGAATGGTACGAAAACGCAGGACTTGATAATGCCCTAATCAGACTAAAAGAACTTGACCCGGAATATTTTGAGATAGTAGACAAGAAAAATCCGAAACGAGTAATCCATGCCATTGAAATCTGTCTGTCAACAGGAAAGACTTACACTTCTTTCAGGACAAGCACAAAAAAAGAACGGCCGTTTAACATTGTAAAAATAGGATTGACAAGAGAACGTGTCGAGCTTTACGAACGCATAGACAGACGCGTCGACAACATGATGGCCGAGGGACTGCTTGACGAAGCATGGCAAATGTATCCTCACAGACAACTCAACGCCCTAAACACCGTCGGTTACAAGGAATTGTTCGACTATTTTGACGGCAAATGCACGCTTGACGAAGCCGTATTCCGCATAAAGAGCGACACACACAAATACTGCAGGAAACAACTTACATGGTTCAAGCGCGACAAGGAGATACGTTGGTTTACGCCCGAAAATGTTGAAGAAATCATAAATTACATAAATACCTTCAATTGAAATGTATCTTTTTCCGTACATTTGCACTACAAAATAACATGCCGAGGCCATAAATAAAGCCTCACACTAAACGAAATACAAACAAACAGATATGTTCCAAAATTTCAAGAACACATACGTAGGCAGATTTCTCTCATTCTGCGCACGTAAGCTCAAAGCCTTCTGGCAATGGTATAAGGGGCTTTACATTGGTAGCAAATGGTATAAGAAGACCTTGGTGGTGATAGCTTCGCTTATTGCAGCGTTCATTGTCTATCTAGGCATGGTAGACATCAACTTCCTGTGGCTGTTCGGCAAGTCGCCGGGTTTCTCTCAAATCAAGAAACCTACCACGAGCGAAGCTTCCGAAATATATAGTGCCGACGGCGTGCTCATCGGCAAATACTTCAACGAAAACCGAACACCCGTTAAATACGAAGACGTTAATCCTGTGTTCTGGAAAGCCTTAATCAACACCGAAGACGAACGTTTCTACAAGCATCACGGTGTTGACCCGATTGGACTTTTCGCCGTATTGAAAGACGTCCTCGTCAGTCATGAGGCACGAGGAGCCTCAACCATAACCCAGCAGTTGGCTAAAAACATGTTCCGCGTAAGGACACAATATTCTACGGGACTTTTGGGTTACATCCCCGGCGTGCGCATACTCATAATGAAGAGCAAGGAGTGGATAATCGCAACAAAGCTCGAAATGCTTTACGACAAGAAGGAAATCCTTACGATGTATGCCAACACTGTAGACTTCGGCTCCAATGCTTTCGGCATAAAGACCGCATGCAAGACTTACTTCAATACCACGCCTGCTAAAATTACAGCCGAACAGGCAGCCGTGCTCGTAGGCATGCTCAAGGCAACAACCTATTACAACCCCATAAGCCACCCTGAAAACAGTTTGGAGCGGCGTAATGTTGTGTTGCATAACATGATGACCCACGGCGACATGACACGAGCCGAGTTTGATTCCGTAAGCGCCATACCCATCAAACTAAACTATAACGTGGAAAGCAACTATGACGGACAGGCAAAATATTTCCGTGAAGCCATAGCCGACTATCTGAAAGACTGGTGTGAGGAGAACGGCTACGACCTGTACAGCAGCGGATTGAAGATATACACAACCATTGACACCCGCATGCAGAAATACGCAGAGGAAGCGGCAAGGAAACAAATGCGCCAGGTACAGCGCAACTTTGACCGCCACTGGGCCGGACAAGACCCTTGGCGCGACGAGAACCATCAGGTGATACCGAACTTCATTGAGAACATTGCGAAGCGTCAGCCAGTATATAAAATGCTTCAGCAACGCTTCCCCAACCAGCCAGACTCCGTTGTCTACTACTTGAACAAACCTCACAAGGTAAAATTGTTCGACTACGAAAAAGGCACCATAGAGAAGGAAATGAGCACTATGGACTCGATACGCTACATGGTGAAATTCATGCATTGTTCATTCGTGGCAATGGAGCCGCAGACCGGCCAAGTCAAAGCATGGGTGGGCGATATCGACTTCAACTCATGGAAATATGACAAAGTGACTGCCATGCGCCAACCGGGTTCCACGTTCAAGCTGTTCGTTTACACAGAGGCTATGAACCAAGGACTTACGCCTTGCGACAAACGGCGTGACGAATATATACGCATGGAAGTGTACGACAAGCAAAAGCACGGCATGACAACATGGACGCCAACAAACGCCAACGGCCGCTTCTCTGGCGACTCCATCCCGTTGAAAGGAGCTTTCGCCCGAAGCATAAACTCCGTAGCAGTAAGGTTAGGACAGGAAATGGGAATAAAGAACATTGCCAAGACCGCCCACGACATGGGTATAAAGAGTCCGCTTGACGAGCAACCGTCATTGGCCTTGGGCTCGTCGGATGTCAACCTGCTTGAAATGACCAACGCTTACTGCACCATTGCAAACGACGGCAAGCACATTGAGCCCGTACTCGTAACACGCATTGTCGACAAAGACGGTAACGAGGTGTACACAAGCAACCCCGAGGAAAAACAAGTGATACCCTACAAGAGCGCGTTCTTCATGCAACAGCTCCTCATGGGTGGCATGCGCGAGCCTGGCGGCACGTCACAAAGTCTGTGGGGATACGTGGATAAGGCGCAAGATACAGACTTCGGCGGCAAGACCGGGACCTCAAACAACCACTCTGACGCATGGTTCATTGGCGTAAGCCCGAGGATTGTAGTAGGCGCATGGGTAGGAGGCGAATACCGCAGCATACACTTCCGCACCGGCGCCCTCGGACAAGGCAGCCGCACTGCCCTACCCATCTGCGGCTACTTCCTGCAAGAGCTTATGGGCGACCCTAACTTTATGAGATACCACGGACGCTTCAACAAGCCGCAAGATGACGACATAACGCGCGACATGTACCAATGTGACAGTTACTATCCTGCAAAGAAGGACACAGCTGCCGTTGACAGTACTTTGACCGACTCGATCATGGTAATAGGCGCTGACGGCAAACCTATGCTCGTGCCCGACACAACAAAACGCCGTCATCCTGCAGCTCCCAATAATGAAAAGAAGAGCACTGAGGAAAGCAAACCACGCGAAGAAGTGATAAGATTTGAAGACCTTTAAAACGGCAGGAACATAAAATGAAAAGGTGAAATCCATTTATAATTAACAACATATCAATGGATTTCACCTTTTCTTACTTTTCACACTACCATACCCCATGCTTGACACCGAAAACATCGAGTTCAACCAGGCGTTGCAGATCATACAATACACACGGCGCTCGCTCTTCCTAACAGGTAAAGCGGGCACCGGTAAATCGACGTTTCTGAAACACATCTGCGCCACAACAAAGAAAAAGCACGTTGTTTTGGCTCCCACCGGCATTGCAGCAATCAATGCCGGCGGCTCAACGCTTCACAGCTTTTTCAAACTTCCTTTCCATCCGCTTTTACCTGACGACACGCGCTATTCGATACGCAACCTGCGCAGCACGATGAAATACAATAGCGAGAAAATGAAGATACTGCGTGAGGTTGAACTTATCGTCATTGACGAGATTAGCATGGTGCGCGCAGACATAATCGACTTCATCGACAAAGTGCTTCGCGTTTATTCGCGTAACATGCGCGAACCGTTCGGCGGGAAACAACTTCTGCTCGTAGGCGACATATACCAGCTGGAACCTGTCATCAAAGAAGAGGAACGACGACTGCTCCAACCCTATTACTCTTCCCTATTTTTCTTCGGCGCCCGCGTGTGGAACCAAATGAGCCTCGTAAGCATAGAACTGCACAAGGTGTACCGTCAAAGCGACCCTCTCTTTATCGGCATACTCGACCACATTCGCGCCGCCGAGGCCACCGACACAGACCTGCGCACGCTCAACGCACGGGTTGGAGAATCTATAAGCGACAAGGACGGACGGCTCGCCATAACCCTGTCAACCCGCCGCGACACCGTTGACTACATTAATGAGCACCGCCTGTCGGCACTGCCGGGAAAGCCTGTCGTCTTGCACGGCGAGGTGAAAGGCGATTTTCCCGAATCAAGCCTGCCCACGCCTATCGATCTTGAATTGAAGCCAGGCGCACAGGTAATCTTCGTCAAGAACGACATGGACCGCCGTTGGGTAAACGGCACGATAGGAATAGTAGAAGGTATCGACGAAGACGGCACGTCGCTGTACGTAGTGACCGAAAACGGCGAAGAGCACGACGTGCGCCGCGAACGATGGAGCAACATGCGCTACACGTTCAACGAAAAGGAAAAGAAAATAGAAGAGGAAGAAATCGGCTGCTACGTGCAGTTTCCCCTACGGCTGGCCTGGGCCATAACCGTTCACAAAAGCCAGGGCCTTACGTTCAGCCGTGTCAACATCGACTTTACCGGCGGCGTGTTCGCAGGCGGCCAGGCCTACGTAGCCCTGTCACGCTGCACCTCACTCGACGGTATAAGCCTCGCCTTGCCGCTCCGTCGTGACGACGTGTTCGTCAGGGAGGAGATTAAACGCTTCGCCCGGACTTACAACGACGGCAGGATCATAAACAAGGCGCTCAGCGAGTCGGCCGCCGACAAGGAATACCACGACGCCGCATCAGCCTTCGACCGCGGCGACTACCAAGCGGCCCTCGACTCATTCTTCCTTGCCATACACCATCGTTATGACATCGAGAAGCCTGCGGCCAAAAGACTGCTGCGCCGTAAACTCGGACAGATGAACCTGCTACGCACTGAGAACCAGAAGCTCAAAGACGAAATGAGGCGCCAGCATGAAATGCTGAAACGTCTCGCCGCGGAATACACCCTGATGGGCAAGGAATGTGAACACGAACACATGCCTGAGGCTGCCGCAGCCAACTACCGTAAAGCCCTTGAGCTGTATCCCGAAGCACACGAAGCGAAAAGAAGGCTCAAAAAATTAAGCGTGCGGAATGATGACGGCAAAACAAAAAAGCTATAACACATCTATAGATTAACGTCGTAAATTCGGTATAAATTTTTATGCCTAAAATATAAGTGAGCACCCTCACGTAGGTACATAATTTATTATGTCCGCACGCTCTGAAAGAGCGTATGAATACGCCAATGCCAATAAAATACGTTTCTGCGAAACATGCGGACATAATAAATTATGTCCCTACTTGTTGGTGTTTACATATTCTTCGACATTAATACCGAACTCACGGTAGATTAAGAATATACACAAATAAAGCGAAAGGTGGTAAGGCATTATTTCATGCCTTACCACCTTTCACTTTATTAAAACGCGTACTGAATTACTTCGTCACACGGAACCAATCAGCGTCAATCCAACCACGGTTGGCAGTGCCTGCCGGCTCGGCAGCAACAAAGCCAATCTTCGCTCCAATCCATTTGCCTTCACGCATTGTGAATTCTGCGCCGGCCTCCTTAAACTTCTTGCCGTCAAGGCTGTATGAGAAACGACACTTGCCGCCGTCAACCTTCATGCGCAGATAAATGTCCTCATGTATGGCCGGCTGGTAGTCGATTGCGTCAACCTCTGTCGGCTTCAACGTTGCAATCACCTCAACGGTTTCAGCCTTACCCTTATCGGCGCTCTTGCAGGTAACGCGCTGCAGCTGGAATTCGTCGCCGACCCTTTTTACGACAAGCGCCGAATAGTCAAGTCCCATCATTATCACGCCGCCGAACTGGTTCTGGTCCTTGGCCGTGAAGCGTATTTTCGCTGTGGCCGTAAACTTGTCGGCAGGCGTCTTCTGCAGCAACATGCTGGGCACCTCCCACATGTTCACGAAGTTCTCGCTCAGCTTGTGCGTGTAAACCCTCATCGTTCCGAGCGACGTAGGCATGCCGAACATCTGATTGTAGTTGGCGGACCACTGCCACTGCTTGCCAAGGAACGGAGAGTTAAACTCGTCGCTCTCTACAGGGTTCTGTATCTTCACATTGGCCGATGTCTTAGGCTTGCGGTATGTAATGACAGGCTCGCCGCAATAGTCGCCGTCCTTGTCAACGCCCATCACGGGCCAGTTGTCCTTCCATGTAACGGGTTGCAGGTGGACAACGCGGCCGTAGCAGCCCTTATCCTGGAAGTGCAAGAACCAGTCTTCGCCGAAAGCCGTGTGAACCCAACCGCCCTGGTGAGGGCCGTTCACGCTGCTCTTACCCTGCGCAAGGACGATCTTGCTTTCATACGGGCCGTAAACATTCTTTGAACGCATTGCTACCTGGAAGCCTGTGGGCACGCCACCGGCAGGGAACATAATCCAATACCAACCGTCACGCTTGTAAAATTTCGGGCCCTCGCATGTGCGACATTCAGTGCCGTTGCCGTCGAACACGATTACCGGGTCACCTATTGCCTTCGTACCGTCAGCCGAAAGCTCACGCACGACGATGACCGAAGCAAAGCGTGAACGGCTGTTGGCGTAAGCATATGTCAGATAGCAACGTCCGTCCTCGTCCCAAAGCGGCGTAGAGTCAATCATGCCCTTGCCCGGGATTACGCACACGGGCTTGCTCCATTCGCCGGCCGGGTCTTTCGTCTTCACCATCATAACGCCGTAGTCAGGGTCGCCCCAATAGATATAGAACTCACCGTTGTGGTGGCGTATGCTAGGCGCCCAAACGCCGTTGCCGTGCGACGCCTTGTCATACTCCTCGGTGGGATACTGCGTTTTGAGGGCATGGCCGATAATCTCCCAGTTCACCAGGTCCTTCGAGTGCAATACGGGCAGACCCGGAGCGCAGTTGAACGAACTTGCCGTGAGGTAATAGTCCTCACCCACAACACACACGTCGGGGTCGCTGTAGTCGGCGTTAATTACAGGATTGGTGTACGTGCCGTTACCGTTATCGGGGCACCACACTTCTGACTTGTACTGGGCACTTGCCAACAACGGGGCGAACGCCAAAGCCAATAACACTTGTTTTTTCATCGTTACTTTTTTTGGTTTGTTTTATGCTTAATATTTCAGATACAATCACAACCGCGCACCTGCCACACATATTCACGGCTACGCCGTGGGAACAGCAAACGCCTTACCGGCTCAAATCACCTTAACAAAGCAATTCTCCATCCTCTCGAACCTCAACTTATAGTTGACGTCGTGCACAATGCGCATCAGTTCCGACGGCTCGTCAGCCGACGGCCTCAATGCGTTGGCCACGTGGCCCATGGTGCGCCTGACATTTATCTCGACGCAAGGATTGAGCAGAAAGCCACCGGCGTCAGCCCGACTGACCACCATCATGTCGACACCCAACGGTCCGACGTAACACTTGAAGTCGCTGTTGGCGAAATATTCCTCAAGACCTTGCCTTACGTCGCCGACAAGACTCAGCGGAAGATACTTGGCCAACATTCTCATCTTCTCGTCCTCCGTTGCCAATACGTTGCCGGCGTAACCGCTGCCGCTCGTTTCAAACAGCGACAAGCCGCAATACTCCACGCGCCCGTCGGCGTGAAGGCAGAACTCAAGGGCAAAATCCCTCACCTTTTTATAATATGGCTCTACCATCACTCCGCCCTGCCGGCTGATTACATTCGTAATCCATCCGGCCATCGGAGCCGAGAACTCGCCGTCGACATAACGCACGCCGCGGCCGCTGCTGCTCCACGGGGCCTTGACCACAATCTTGCCGTAACACAGCCTATAACGCTCCACTTCGTCAAGCGAGGCACACAGCCAGCTCTCGCCGCACGTTACGTCCTCACGGCCGCAACGCAGATACTCCAGCACCTTAGAAGTGCGGCGTCGGTCAGACAGGCTCTTCACGCATGACAGGTAACCGTCCGAAGGCAGCACGTCAGCCTGCAGACCGGCTCCGGCCAGCGTAGCACGCACAGCCTTATCCCATCCCCAAGGGCTCACTTCGGTAAAGACAAGGTTCTTCAAGTCGTCCGGCGTGACGAAAAGCACCTCGGCATGAGGCTTGCGAAGCTGCGATACGGCTTTCAGCGCGAAAAGCACATCATCAACGAGCACGAAATCGCCGTTGTCGGCCCACAAGGCCGGCAGAAAACCAAGATTAGTCTTAAATTCCTGAATCGCATGCGGCAAAGTCATGTGTTCCATGCCGCTTGCCAATGCCATGTCGTGTTCAGGGTTGAAAACGTGCAGCTTCACTTTAACGAAACAGTTATTTAAATCACACTCAATTTCCCGAGTGCAGCTTATCTTATGCAAAGATAATGCAAGTTATCCTCAACACAAAATAAATGCGTGTGAAAAGACATTTACGCTTAAAAAAACGGGGCAAAAGCACATTCAAATAAAGCTTCTGCCTGCATTTTGAACGGACTTAACATCAAACATCCGCACAATCCGAAAACGAAGGAAACGCCAACAGGCGGTTCATCCGCAAATCTGTTGGATGGTTTTAATAAGCAGATGATTAAAATGTTGAAAAGAACACCGTCCTTGTAGGGACATAATTTATTACGTCCGCACGTTTCGTAGAAACGTATTTTCATCGATGTTCGGATATTTATACGCCCCTCCGTGGCGTGCGGACATAATAAATTATGTCCCTACTTTAAGGATGCGTTATTTAGCTCGTGACAGCCCATAAGCGTATCATATGCATCCAACAGATTTGCGAATGAACGCCAAAAGGCCACCTTTCACGCCGCAAAAGGTGACCTTTCATCTTGCAAAAGCTTATCTTTTGCAACGCAAAAGACGGCCTTTTACAAACAACTGATAATCAAGCGGTTACCCCAAGGCATTTAAACAACATGACAAGCAACCGCCACCACCTAACCTGCCCACCGCACAATACGAGCACGTTGAACATCGCACGGCTCATAAACCCGCCGTCAAAGACGGCAAAAGGACTGCCGCAAACACATTAAAAATGCGCCTACAATGTCAATCATAAATGCGAAAGCAAAAAAAATGCGATATTTTGTAATGTTCACTTTGCAAATAAAGAATAAAATATTACCTTTGCATTTGAAAACAAATTGAAAAAGAATGGAAGCTTTCTTTCGCACCCATACCTACTTAGTGGAGCACACCAACGCGCCGGTACGCCGTCAGCTGATGGACGAAATCAACTGGGACGACAGAATGATCGGCATAAAAGGTACGCGCGGCGTCGGAAAGACGACATTCCTGCTACAATACGCCAAAGAACATTTCGCCCCGAACGACAGGCGCTGCCTTTACGTAAACATCAACAACTTCTATTTCCAAGGCAGGGGCATAGCCGACTTCGCAGGCGAATTCTATAAGAACGGGGGCAAAGTGTTGCTCATCGACCAGGTGTTTAAGGAGCCTAACTGGAGCAAAGAACTGCGCATCTGCCACGATAAGTATCCCGAACTGAAAATAGTGTTCACGGGCAGTAGCGTCATGAGGCTAAAGGAAGACAACCCCGAGCTGAACGGTATAGTTAAGAGCTATAACCTAAGGGGCTTCTCGTTCAGGGAATTCCTCAACCTCACGGCAGGAACAAACTTCAAACCATACAAACTCGACGATATTCTAAAGGAGCACGAGCATATAACACGACAAATATTGCCGGAAATTTCTCCGAATAAATATTTTCCACTATATTTGCACCATGGTTTCTACCCGTTCTTCCTGGAGAACCGCAACTTCTCGGAAAACCTGCTCAAGACGATGAACATGATGACCGAGGTTGACATACTTCTGATAAAACAAATCGAACTTAAATACCTGACGAAAATCAAGAAACTGTTCTACCTGCTCGCAGTAGACGGTCCCAAGGCACCCAACGTAAGCCAGCTTGCCAACGACATTGAAACGAGCAGGGCGACCGTGATGAACTACATAAAATACTTGGCCGAGGCACGACTCATCAACGTGATATACCCCGTGGGCGAGGAATTCCCCAAAAAACCGAGCAAGGTGATGATGCACAACTCGAACCTGATGTACGCAATCTACCCGATAAGGGTGGAGCAACAGGACATCATGGAAACGTTCTTCGTCAACTCGATGTGGAAAGACCACACCGTAAACCAAGGCAACAAGGAAAACAGCTACATCATCGACGGCAGCAGGAAGTTCAGGATCTGCGACGCCATGGGCGGCGGCAAGATACGCATGAGCCCCGACACCGTGTACGCCCGCTACAACACGGAAATAGGCAAGGACAACCAGATACCGCTGTGGCTTTTCGGATTTTTATATTAAACAACATATACACTAACATTAATGTTTTAACAAGATGGCTAAAGAAAAAAAGTTTATCACTTGTGATGGTAATGAAGCAGCCGCTCACATAAGCTATATGTTCAGCGAGGTTGCAGCCATTTATCCTATCACGCCGTCATCTCCTATGGCGGAGCATGTTGACGAATGGGCCGCAAAAGGACGCAAAAACCTTTTCGGACAGACCGTGTCCGTACAGGAAATGCAATCAGAGGGTGGCGCCGCAGGAGCCGTTCACGGCTCTCTCCAGGCAGGTGCGCTCACCACTACGTTCACAGCCTCGCAGGGACTGCTCCTCATGATACCTAACATGTACAAAATCGCAGGCGAGCTGCTGCCTTGCGTCTTCGACGTTTCAGCACGTTCACTTGCTTCAAACTCATTGTGCATCTTCGGCGACCACCAGGACGTCATGGCTTGCCGCCAGACTGGTTTCGCCATGTTCTGCGAAGGCTCGGTGCAGGAGGTTATGGACCTTACGGCAGTAGCCCATCTCGCATCACTCAAGACATGCGTGCCGTTCCTCAACTTCTTCGACGGTTTCCGCACATCTCACGAGTACCACAAGATAGAGCTTCTTGAGAACGAAGACATCGCGCCGCTGGTTGACATGGACGACATCAAGCGTTTCCGCGACCGCGCCCTGTCACCCGAGCGTCCCGTAACACGCGGTACGGCCGAGAACCCCGAAACATTCTTCACTCACCGTGAGTCTTGCAACGAGTATTATGACAAGGTGCCCGAAGTAGTAGAGCACTATCTCGGCGAAATCAGCAAGATAACCGGCCGTGAATACCATCTGTTCTCTTACTACGGAGCCGACGACGCCGACCGCATCATCATCCTCATGGGTTCTGCCACCGAGGCTGCGCGCGAGGCCATCGACTACCTGAACAAGAACGGCGAGAAGGTCGGCATGATTTCAGTACACCTCTACCGTCCGTTCTCTGTTAAGCACCTGCTTGCTTCCGTACCTAAGACGGTTAAGCGCATTGCCGTGCTCGACAGGACTAAGGAGCCGGGAGCAGAGGGCGAACCTCTCTATCTCGACGTGAAGAGCGCTTACTACGACGTAGAGAACAAGCCGCTCATCGTAGGCGGACGTTACGGCCTCGGCTCTAACGACACTACGCCTGCCGTTATCATCTCAGTATTCAACAACCTGAAGCTGAACGAGCCTAAGAACCACTTCACCGTAGGTATCGTTGACGACGTTACGTTCACCTCGCTGCCCAAGGTTGAGGAGATGGCACTCGGCGGCGAAGGCATGTTCGAGGCTAAGTTCTACGGACTCGGAGCCGACGGTACGGTTGGTGCAAACAAGAACTCAGTGAAGATCATCGGCGACAACACCGACAAGCACTGCCAGGCATACTTCTCTTACGACTCTAAGAAGTCAGGCGGCTTCACCTGCTCGCACCTCCGTTTCGGCGATACGCCCATCCGCAGCACATACCTTGTAAATACGCCTAACTTCGTGGCTTGCCACGTTCAGGCTTACCTGCACATGTATGACGTTACGCGCGGACTGCAGAAGAACGGCACGTTCCTGCTCAACACCATCTTCGACGGCGAAGAGCTGGTTAACTTCATACCTAATAAGGTTAAGCGTTACTTCGCTCAGAACAACATCACCGTTTACTACATCAACGCTACCAAGATAGCACAGGAGATTGGCCTCGGCAACCGCACGAACACCATCCTCCAGAGCGCTTTCTTCCGTATAACCGGCGTTATTCCTGAAGACCTCGCCATAGAGCAGATGAAGAAGTTCATCGTGAAGTCTTACGGCAAGAAGGGTCAGGACGTAGTTGACAAGAACTATGCAGCCGTTGACCGCGGCGGCGAATACAAGCAGCTCACCGTTGACCCGTCATGGGCTAACCTTGCCGACGACGCTAAGGTTGAAGACGACGCTCCCGCTTTCGTTAAGGAGCTTGTACGCCCCATCAACGCACAGGCCGGCGACCTGCTGAAGGTTTCTGACTTCATCAAGCACGACACTGTTGACGGCACATGGCAGAACGGCACTGCCGCTTACGAGAAGCGCGGCGTTGAGGCCTTCGTTCCGCAGTGGAACCCCGACAACTGTATCCAGTGTAACAAGTGTGCTTACGTTTGTCCTCACGCAGCAATCCGTCCGTTCGTACTCACCGACGACGAGCTGAAGGGCTTCAACGGCAAGACAATCGAGATGAAGGCTCCCGCTGCAATGAAGGGCATGCACTTCGTCATCGAGCCGAGCGTCATGGACTGCCTCGGATGCGGCAACTGCGCCGACGTCTGCCCCGGCAACCCGAAGACTGGCAAGGCCCTTACGATGGTTCCCTTCGCAGGCGACGACGAAGAGGCTGCACGCTGGGACTATCTCGTTAAGAACGTCAAGAGCAAGCAAGACTTGGTTGACATCAAGTCAAACGTTAAGAACTCACAGTTCGCACAGCCTCTGTTCGAGTTCTCTGGCGCATGCTCTGGTTGCGGCGAAACTCCTTACGTCAAGCTGATTTCACAGCTCTTCGGCGACCGTGAGATGATTGCCAACGCAACAGGCTGCTCGTCAATCTACTCTGCTTCCATCCCCTCAACACCTTACTGCAAGAACGACAAGGGACAGGGTCCTGCTTTCGACAACTCTCTGTTCGAGGACTTCTGCGAGTTCGGTATGGGTATGGTGCTCGGTAACAAGAAGATGAAGGAGCGCATAACAATACTGCTCAACGAGGCTATCGCCAAGGACGAAACTCCCGCCGACTTCAAGGCTGCCGCTGAAGAGTGGATTGCCGGCAAGGACGACGCCGAGGCTTCAAAGGCCGCTGCCGCTAAGCTGAAGCCGCTCATCGCAGCAGGCGCTGAGGCAGGCTGCGAAATCTGCAAGGAGCTGAAGACTCTTGACCACTATCTCGTTAAGCGCAGCCAGTGGATTATCGGTGGCGACGGTGCTTCTTACGACATCGGCTACGGCGGTCTTGACCACGTAATCGCAAGCGGCGAGGACGTTAACATCCTCGTACTCGACACCGAGGTTTACTCTAACACCGGCGGTCAGTCGTCAAAGGCAACTCCGCTTGGCGCAATCGCACAGTTCGCAGCACAGGGCAAGCGTATCCGCAAGAAGGACCTCGGCCTCATGGCTACGACTTACGGCTACGTTTACGTTGCACAGATTGCAATGGGCGCCGACAACGCACAGTGCTTGAAGGCCATCCGCGAGGCTGAGGCTTATCCCGGCCCGTCACTCGTCATAGCTTATGCTCCGTGTATCAACCACGGCCTCAAGGCCAAGGGCGGCATGGGCAAGAGCCAGGCTGAGGAGGCTAAGGCTGTTGAGTGCGGTTACTGGCACCTGTGGAGATTCAACCCCGAGCTGGCAGAGCAGGGCAAGAACCCGTTCTCTCTCGACTCTAAGGAGCCCGACTGGAGCAAGTTCCACGACTTCCTCCTCGGCGAGGTTCGTTACCTCTCTGTAAAGAAAGCTTATCCTAACGAGGCCGAAGAGCTGTTTGCCGAGGCCGAGCGTATGGCTAAGCTGCGCTACAAGAGCTACATCCGCAAGTCTAAGGAAGACTGGAGCGACGAAGAAGCTTAATGCCAATAAGGCTAACCAATATTTAGGAAACGGCCATGCGTAAACCCGCATGGCCGTTTTCTTTTACCGAGAAATGAAGAAAAGACGGCAAAACAAAGGTCAAGGAACTTTACGTTTTGCGCTTCGACATATTTTTATTACCTTTGTAGCAAGATAAGCGTCGTCCGGAAACAGGAAACAAACTTTCATTCCGCCCGCTCGCATTATCGCCGTATTAAACATCGAAACAAACTAAAATATGTCATTACACTTCACCGGCATAATCATCGCCGCAGCATGCTTCTTTATCATTGGCATGTTCCACCCTATCGTCATTAAAACCGAATACTACACGGGAACAAAATACTGGTGGCTGTTTCTTGTAGCAGGCATAATATGCATCGTTTCGGCATTGTTCGTGGCAAATGCCGTCATCTCTGCCGTGCTCGGCATCATTGGGGCTTCGGCCTTATGGTCGATAAAGGAGCTGTTCGAACAGCGCGACAGGGTGAAAAAAGGCTGGTTCCCGATGAACCCGAAACGCAAGAACGAATATCAGTGAAACTTAACATGGCTAATTGTAAGTTCGTATGAAAATAACACTTATCCTCGTAGGGAAAACCAACGACAGACTGTATGCCGAAGGCATTGACGACTATGCTAAGCGCATCAACCACTACATGCCTTTTAATATTAAGGTAATACCCGACATAAAAAACAGCAAAAGCCTCAACGAAGAGCAACAAAAGACAAAAGAGGGTGAACTGATATTGAAAAGCATTGAGGATAAGAGCCACGTCGTGCTGCTTGACGAGCACGGAAAGGAAATGCGAAGCATTGAACTGGCCGACTGGCTCGGACGAAAACAAGCCGTCACGAAACATCTCATATTCGTAATCGGCGGACCTTACGGTTTTTCAAAAGCCGTATACGACCGTGCGGACGACAAGCTGTCGTTATCTCGGTTGACGTTCTCGCACCAGATGGTAAGGCTTATACTGGCTGAACAAGTTTACAGGGCGTGCACAATAATGAAAAACGAGCCATACCATCACGAATGAACCTATAATAAACATGGCACGAAATGTCACGGCCGTATGTGATAACATGACAAAAGAACACCTTACGCAAACCTTTACGTGCAAATAGTCCACAAAAGAAGAACAACATATACAATAAAACATTAATTTTGCAACAAGAAAAACAATTTAGTAAATCAAATCATGAAAAAATTACAAGCTCTTAACAAAAGGACTGCGCCCAAGAGCGTAATGCCTGAAAAAATCATCCAGTTCGGCGAAGGTAACTTCCTGCGTGCATTTGTTGATTGGATTGTATACAACATGAACCAGAAGACTGATTTCAACGGCTCTGTAGTTGTTGTACAGCCCCTCGCCAACGGTATGATTGACTGGCTTAACGGACAGGACTGCCTTTACCACGTAAACCTGCAGGGACTTGAGGACGGCAAACCCGTCAACAGCCTGACCCGCATCGACGTGATCAGCCGCGCCCTCAACCCGTATTCGCAGAACCAGGCATTCATGGCTCTCGCAGACCAGCCCGAAATACGTTTCGTAATATCTAACACCACCGAGGCAGGCATTGCCTTCGACCCGACCTGCAAGCTCGACGACGCTCCCGCAAGCTCATATCCCGGCAAGCTCGTTCAGTTGCTCTACCGCCGCTACCAGACTTTCAACGGCGACCCGACCAAAGGTCTTATCATATTCCCCTGCGAGCTGATATTCCTCAACGGACATGTGCTTAAGGACTGCATCTACAAGTACATCGAATTGTGGAACCTCGGCGATGACTTCAAGAAATGGTTTACCGAGTGCTGCGGTGTTTACGCAACATTGGTTGACCGCATCGTTCCGGGCTTCCCGCGCAAGGAAATCAAGGACATACAGCAGAAGATTTGTTATGAGGACAATCTCGTCGTACAGGCTGAAATCTTCCACCTTTGGGTAATCGAGGCCCCGAAGGAAGTTGCCGAAGAGTTCCCCGCAGACAAAGCCGGACTGCACGTTCTCTTCGTTCCGTCAGAGGAACCTTACCACGAGCGCAAGGTTACCCTGCTCAACGGCCCGCACACAGTGCTCAGCCCTGTTGCCTTCTTGAGCGGCATTAACATCGTGCGCGACGCTTGCAACGACCCCGTCATCGGCAAATACATCCACAAGGTACAGTTCGAGGAACTCATGGAGACCCTCAACCTGCCGAAAGACGAGCTGCAGAAGTTTGCTTCAGACGTGCTCGAGCGCTTCATGAACCCGTTCGTTGACCACCAGGTTACGAGCATTATGCTCAACTCGTTCCCGAAATACCAGACACGCGACCTGCCCGGCGTCAAGACATATCTCGAGCGCAAGGGCGAACTGCCCCAGGGACTCGTATTCGGTCTTGCCGCAATCATCACCTACTACAAGGGCGGTAAGCGTGAGGACGGCACGGAAATCGTTCCCAACGACTCACAGGAAATCATGGATCTGCTGAAAGAGCTTTGGGCTACCGGCGACACTCAGAAGGTTACCGACGGTGTTCTTGCCGCAACGCAGATTTGGGGCGAAGACCTTAACAACATCAAGGGACTTAACGCACTTGTCAAGAAAGACCTTGACCTCATTCAGGAAAAGGGCATGCTTGAGGCTGTAAAGACCATTCTTTAATCATCAATTTGATAAATAAACAAATTGCTTTCGGGCAGACTTTATGGCTGAGGATTACAATCCCAGCCGGAAGTCTGCCCGATATTAATTTATCAAAAACCATTCCAGTCAAGCCACATGTACACTACCCGACCAATAAAAATGGACAACATCGAAAGTTTATTGAAAGAATATGCCGTAAAGTATGAAACGCCCGATTTCCTGCCTGCCGACCCAAGCTGGTTCATGCACCAAGTGGAAGGCCATGAAAACCAAGAAACGACGGCATTCATCGCCTCATGCCTGAGCTACGGCAGCCGCAAGCAGTTCATGCCGAAAATACAAAACATCCTGGACATGGCTGGAAATAATGTACATGAATGGGTGGCAAGCGGAAAATTCGCGAACGACATACACGACGATGACGACTGCTTTTACCGCCTTTACACCAATCACACTATGTTCACACTTCTAACTGCACTAAAACAGATGATTGACAATTACGGCAGCATAGGATGTTACGTTAAGGCAAACGCACGTGACGGTTTCTCGGCAGTAAAGGCGATAACCGACTACTTCGCAAGCAAAGGCATTGAAACGATAATACCAAAGAACACTACATCGGCATGCAAACGCGTCTGCATGTTCTTACGTTGGATGGTGCGTGACGGTTCGCCCGTGGATCTCGGCTTGTGGAGCAGCTTCATCGACAAACGCTCACTGATAATCCCGATGGACACGCACGTATTGCAGGAAGCCAACCGCTTAGGACTGATAACAAGCAAAACAGCGTCGATGGCGGCGGCACGCAAACTGACCGCACGCCTTGCAGAAATATTTCCCGACGACCCGCTAAAGGGCGACTTCGCCTTATTCGGGTACGGCGTCAATCACTGAATTGTCTTTCCATAGATTATAATCAACGGCTTGGTTGCCGTCAGGCACAAGCGTATTGTTCTCTTTTCCGTCAGCCGACAACGCCCTGTTATAAACCATAACGGCAACAACGGCGCAAAGCAACACGGCGACACATACCATGACTATAAGCGTTATCCTCTGCTTGCTGCTGTTCCCTTGGCCTGAAATAACAGCCGCTACAGAATCAGGACGCTCTGCCGCATTACGCCGTGCACATGTCACAGCCGCCCTCTTCATCAGTTTGTCGCCTGTGATATTTGCCATATCCATCAGCACTTTGCCGAAAGAATAAACATCGGCCTTAGCGTCAGCCTTGGCTTCCGGATTGAATTGCTCAGGTGCAATGTACCCCGATGTCCCTGCTGGATTTTTAAGGATGTTGAACGCATCGCTGTCAGACAGGCTGAAATCTATCAGCTTCACGTTCATTCCATTATAAGTAAGCATGATGTTCGACGGTTTAAGGTCACGGTGAACAATCTGCTTGCCATGCATATAGTCAAGGGCGGAGGCGAGCTGCGACGCAACCTTCCGAGCCAAAGGCTTCGTCAGGCGGCCATTGTCAATCAAGCTTTTAAGCGTGCAACCGTCAACATATTCCATTATTATGACATCACCCAGCCCTTGGATTGTTTCCATGCCTACAGTGCGGCGGACGTTGTCATGGTCGAGCTGCAGGCCTATCTCGAACTCTTTAGCCAAAGCCGTGCGGTAAGTCGGAACATATAAATAATCTTCCTTCAGGCATTTCAAGATATACTTCTTACCATACCTGGTTGCGGTAAACAGCCTTGCATGCCCAGAGTTGGATACGTAAAGCTCGGTGATGTCGGCAAACCCGCTGTTTGACAACACCTTACCGCCACCGCCAAAACCAATATCCATACTTCCCATGTATCCGGAAGCGTCGTCATTTGCCATCATCAATCACCTTTATTATAGTCAATCCCCCATTACGTCCGGCAACAAACGGAGCCGTGCGTTCGTCGCTTCTCTCGATAAACGGCAGATACAGCGGCTGCCCCTTTATAAAGCAACCGGTAACAAACCTATCGCCAATCGACAGTTTGCTGTTAGTTGATGCAGTTACCTCGTACTTGCTGTCACCGAGATAGAGCAAATCAACCAACCTGTTGGGGCTCCACCCTATTTCAACGGTTGCACCCTCGGTTATATCAGTACTGGACAACTGCCCTGCATTGAAAAACGACGAATTATATCTTGTCGACGTCTTAAGCCATAAGGTAAAAGCTGAAAAATCAGCGTAACCGATGTATTGCGAAAGGATGTCAAGCGTCAGCGTGCGTGGCTTATGGCTGTCGCCTACATATCCCCACATACGTTTCAAGGTTGAGGCCGATACATGCTCACCCGTCTTACGCTTCAGATACAATGAGAATTCCTCAAAATCGGTCGTCGTATTAAGCACACGGCCGTACTCCCTCTCGACATACAACTTCAGTTCTTCGATTTCAGGAGTGTTCTTAACCTTATGATTACCTTTCGTAAGAAATATCTTCATATCCTTATTTTTTATTAATGCAAATCCCGTTGGCGGAATTGTTTTTAGCTGACGGCGATGATTACAGTTTCAAACGGTGACATTTCAGCCTTCAAGACATGGCTTCTTGCCTTCTGAAAGACAACCTTTCACGCCATAAAAGGCTGCCTTTGGCAAACGCGTCTGAGGCGAGTTGAACCCGTAAGTAAAAGCTGTCGGATATAACCAAACCGAAAGCCGCTGCCTTAAAATGGCTGGAATAATTCCACCACCGGGTTTCGAGCCGATTGCCGGAACAGACTAACACTCATTCACCTACTATATTATCAAACCGTCCCCAATCATTGTCCGCCTTATACATTCCCACCCTGCTTGCCGGCACATGCAACACGCAAGTTGAGAAAAAGTCGTCGGCCGTGCCGCTAAACGCGTCGTCGTTACAAACTGGCGGATAATATGCGTCAACATAAATGTCGGTCAACGGACATTTGTCGAAAACGTAATCGGACACGAGTTCCGTCATCTCGCCAAGATGTATCGTATGCAAATCCAGACAATTCTGAAACGTACCCGTAGGAATAAGCCGCAGATTGTCAGGCAACGTCACCTGCTTGACCTTACTGCCATAGAAGACGCATTGGCCAAGTTCGGTAAGCCCGTCAAGTAAAGTACAACTTGTTATACTGCAATCACGGAAAGCATAATCACCTAATGACGTCACCGACGCAGGCAACTCGTAATGCCCCCGTTTGCCCATCGGGAACCATACTATCCGTGAAGCATCCGAATTAAACAATACGCCGTCGATACTTACATAATTATTATTTGCCTGTGACACAACAATCTCTTCAAGCGCCACGCAACCTCCTGAAGGTGTCAACCGGCTGACAGAAGCCGGCACCGTTATGGCCTTAAGCGAACTACAATTCATGAACGCGTCCTTTTCAATCGTCTTTATTCCGTCCGGAAGTACGACGTTTGTCAATCCGGTGCAATCGGCAAACAATCCATACCCCACGACATCGTTTTCCGTATAACGAGATGAGCCATAACTGCCACCGCCCTCAACTATACGGCTATCAGTCAGATCCACGTCGGCCAACCTGCCCGAGGTCGGTGCGCCGTCAATGTTACGCCCCATCATTTCCCTTAGGCAACGCAAGTCGTCACCGTTCATCTGACCGATAATCGACAACGACGTAAACGAATATTTATAATCACCCATAAGTAAGTCAAGCTCGCCGGGCGAAGCTAAAGTAACGGCGTTGCCGCCCATTGTCAATGTCATGGCCTCGCCAACCGTTTCACCAACCTTATTAACGGCATAAGGACGCAGCTCGTATGTGGCGTTTTGCTCGAAACGGCCGATACGCACGACAAATTCCGTTTCATCCGGCCGCTCCGGCTCGGCAATCGTCTTCCACGACTCTCCTGACGAAACATCCTTCACGCTACATCCGGTTTCAATAATAGGCTCGCCTCCGTCACTCAAAATCTCATAACTGACGATAACGCTCACAGGGCCGCGGCTTAAAAGGCTTAAGCTTCCAACTGAAGGCTTATCATTTGATTGCGTAACAAACGTCATTATGTCGCCGCATAACGTGGCGCTTCCGTTGCTTCCCATCAACCGGTAACTGTATTCCGTGCCCGCCGCCAGGCCTGAAACATGTGCTTCAACGTTACCGCCACGCACGTTCAAGTCTTTGACCGTCATGTTCAGCTCGTCGCCTTCGCCATACTCAAACCACACATCGGGCATAACGGTATTGCCCTTAAGCACAACGGTTCCCGTCAACGTAGCCTCGGTGTGTGATATGTCTTTTGCCGTTCCCGTTACCAGTTCAGGCTCGATGTTTGTCGGAACGTCATCATCGTGACATGCGCCCAGAACAAACGAACACAACAAAAACACGACTAATTTATAATTAACGTCTGCCATTTTCAATCATTCGTTTTTACCAATCCTTATTCCGACACCTACCCCGCCTTGCCAATATTTACCTGATATTGTTGACAACGAGGCAGTAAAACTTAAACTGCCAAACGACACTAACGCACCGACCTCGGCTGCTATTCCCTTATATGTGATATCGTCATTCAACACATAGCCCCCGCCCTCGCTTTGCGCAAGCTGCCAGGCGGTAGCCTCACGACCGTAACCGATACCTTCAAAAACGCAAATGCCACGCCATAACCTGTGCACGCCTCCTGCCGTTACGCTCCAATTAGAACGCCGCGTATGGCCTGAATAATAAGGCGTCATGCCTGTCGACTCGATATATCCGTCGTTATCACAGCTGTAACTCGTCTTGCCGATATTGCTAAGACTGGTGCTTCCGTGAACGTAAAAGCCGTGACTCCGCATTATCACGGCCATCAAGCCCCACGACGGGCCGCGCCGCCCGAACGTTGCCGTAAGAACTGTAAAAACTGATAATGGAATTTGGGGCTTGCCCACAGTCATGGTGTCAGTCACGACTTTCGTCATGACAATAGTGTCACGCTTTAATATCTGCTTCGGTTGAGGCATTTCAAGCGTCAATTCATAAGTTACATGGCTTTCCAACGGCTTAGGGAAACGATAGTCCCTCATCACGCCCCATTCTGGATGTTTTATTGTCAACAAACGTGAACCTTGAGGCAAATACAGCCACACCTCGCCTACGTCGTCTTTTCTTTTAACAATGCCGAGCGGTGACGAGAACGCAAAATCATCGGTTGCAGAAACCTTCACTAAAGCGCACGCATCGCCGTTAAGGTCGCGTACGGGAGTGATGAAAGCGCTTACGTCGTTTAGAAGCGTCTTGAAACTTTCAACACGAAACTGCTGTGCTGAAACCGTAAGCGCGCTACCGAGAAATAACGCAAACAGCAATAACGGCATAAGGCGTTTCATAATAATATGACGTTTCATAATCACTGCAAGTTAAAGTCACCAATGTTTATAATCTCTCCATCCTTAACGTCGTCGGCAGGCTGCCATGTCCTGACATGTATGCGCGGCATTGAGCGGTCACGAAAATCCCATAACAAGAACAACCATCCGTCGTCAGCATACCTGTCGCTGGTGTAGCGCTGGCGCAGGCTTACCCCGTAAATTCCTTTCATCGTAGGATGGCGCATTATGCGGAAATCAGAGAATTTGACATTTATCTTTTTGTTTGCGGCAAAAGCCTTCGACAGGCGTGACACATATTCTTTCTTCGTGCGCAGGTAATACGTCACACGCTTATCGGGCGTATAACCGTCGTCGGCCGGAGCTGCCTTCACCACACTGCCGACTATTATCAAGGCATTATCGCTGAACACCTGCTTTATGAAATCTATGTCTTTAGTCGTATAAGCGGCGCGCAGGTGCTCGCAATAGTTCAATATCACGCGACGCCACTCAGCGTCGCTCTCTTCCAGCTTACCCGACAACACTTTATTGGCTTCTTCGTAAAAAGGATTATTCCGTGCAACCTTACGAAGGTCGGCAATTGTCCGAAAACTCTCTTCGGCCGCATTATTACCAACTTCTTTTTTATTGGTTACAACGTCATCATCAGTCCGGAAACTGGCTTCGCCTTTACGTTCAGGCGTTGACGGAAGTGCCTTGTCATTAAAGAACGTAACAATGCCATTCTTGTCGATATACCCTTCCCTGCCGGTTACATTCTCCCTGAACCTTAGGCAACCGTTACGGAAACGAACGTCAAGGATGCAATTGCGCACAGGCACATTAAACATCTTCTCGCCGTTTTCGTTTTCTACAATATACGCCGTCCTGCCATTGTCATCAACCTTACCAACAAGCTCACAACCTTCGTAAAGGCCGAATCTTACGTCCTTATCGTTCTTAGCCATGAAAAGAGCAGGTTGCAACCATAAAGCCGCAACCACGCCCACAAGAATCAGTGTCAATACGGACAAAACGTATATTGCCGCCTTCATTTATTTATTGCCAATCTTGTATCTCTCCTCCAATCTCAATCTTAACTTGGTCAGGATTGTCTGATATTACCATATTGATAAGGTGTTCTGTGCCGGGTTTGAACTGGAACGTGCTTTCATATACATACGACACGCCCTTCATTACGACTTCCACCAATGACATTCTGTTTTCAACACGCTGCGGAACGACTATGGCCGAGAATATGTAAGAGCTATTCTGTTTCGCTTTTATCGTTTCTCTCGTTCCGCGCATATTACGAGTTGCCACACCGGCGTTCAAGTCAATCGTCGACGTCGGCACTGTGTTGTGTACGTAAACCGTCGCATCCGTGGGCATTTCCCCCTCAAAGTCTTCACCCTTTATCAAGCGAATGGTCAACTTGCTCATTACATGCCTGAACGTCAGCTTAACAGGATCGTCTGACGCTGTTACATTCTCCGTCTTGGCGTACAAGAAGTCGCTTGCCTCATATCCGTCCATACCATTGCCGGCGTTTGCTTCTTGGTCAAGGCTTACGCTGAACGGCAAATCCTCTATTGAACTTACGGTCTGCATATAAGGATAATAAGCACAGACGTTGAACGTTCCGTCGTCCCAATAAAGCGTCCGCGACGGAGTCCAATTACCATTTTCGCATGTCAATGATTCGTTATTAATAAGGTTGCCGCCAATCTCCAAAGGCTCTTCAACATCGCCGACAAACAATCCGACCTTGTCGCCGTTCTCGAAGTCAGTTTCAGTAACCCTCGTCCGCTGCGCAGGATGTGTTATCTCAAACTTCATAGGCATTGTCTTGGCGTCCTTCGGCGTGTCATCATCGTCTTGAGTGCACGCCGTCATCCCTATCAGGGATAACGCCAACACGAAGTATGCTATTATATGCTTTCCCATTTTCCCGTATTATGCTTTTTATCTTCTCGCCCTGCGGCTTCTCTTTCCTTTCAAAGGACTTCCTTTATGTATTCTCGGAGGCATTTGGTATGAACGTACCGTGCGACCGTCAACGTCTGCGCTGCGCGTCACGGTACCGGCGTCACGCTTGTCGTTAGCCACAAAATCCTCGAAGGTGTATCTTTCACCGGCATACCGTTTAATTCGTTTCACAATGCTTTCGCGGCTAATCGTACTGAAATAAGGAATGTTGTTGTTCATGCAAGAGTTCTGCTCAGAACGGAATACGCCACGTGCATGCATGAAACCTCCCTCAAAAACGTCAACGATGTCGCTATAACGATTGTCGAATATAAAGTGGCTCCATGGCACTTCGTGCATCTTTCCCGTCAAATCCAAATTGTCATACCAGCCAAGAGCCTTAGCCCACTCGAATTCGTCTACATGCCCACAACATGTGCAACCGCAGAAATCGATAAAAGCATTATGATAGATATACTCGTCACCAAGCTTTCCGAAACCGTGCCCGCCGGCCTCGTGCTGGATTACTCCGCGCGAGTCAAACGGGTAAGCGTTAGTACTGAGCGGACAGAAGGATATGGCTGAACCGTCAGCCCACATTTCGGTAATGCCGCCGTAATCAGTGCTGTTAGGCACGATGATTATAAGCGTTTTGTTAAGATTGCTTGTGGTTACGGTCGGAGCGTCCAAGGCATAACTGAATATCTCGTCATAATCAGCCCTTAGGCCTACCCCTCCGGTGAAAGTTGTATTAAAACGGTTATAACGTATTGTGTTCACCGTACCCACGCCGCTCTCTATTGACAGGGGGAAGGCAGTGTACACGTTAAAGTAGTTACGGTATGTGGTGTACGGCTCAACACCGAAGAAGTCTTCTATCTGCTGTTTCATAGCATTGAGGTAATCACCGCTTGCAATGTCCTCCGCGTCATATCCGTCGCCGAGTATCACGATGTTTATTCCGCCGTTGCTGCCGCGCGTGGCTTTTTGCATGGTCAACCATTCGTCCTCGTCATACTCATAATCGTATTGCGTAACGGTACACTTGTGGCTGTAGTCCTCATCCTTCAGCTTGAACACTATTTCTCCGGTACGGCTGCCTGAGCCGTGCGCCATTGAGTTTATTGTCAACGTTACTTCCGTCTTGTCGCCGCCGCTTGTCTGTGACAGCTCGCACCAGTCAGGCATGCTTTCCACCTCCCATTCGCCTTCGGCGTCAACGACAAGCGTCTGCTTATGTTCAGCATTAAGGGCGCATGCCGTCGAAGGGCGGCAAACCAATTCATGATGGGCTGCTATGCGCTTAAACTCGTTCCAGCCTGTTGCCGTCTGATATTGCGGCACGGAAGATTCAGGGACTTCAAGCGTGAAATTGTCCTTCGGCACACCATCAAACGCTCCACTCTCCACACGCGCCGGAATGTCGCCTTTGCAGACTATCGACCCTATTCCCAAACATTCATAAAAAGCAAAACTTCGTATATTTTCGACAGTTGAAGGTATCACAAGCCCTTCAATGCCCGAACAACCGTAAAAAGCGTTCTCACCGATGGAAGACAAACCTTCAGGAAACTCTACTACACCTGTTAATCGAGTAAGTCCATTAAAAGCGCCCTTACTTATTGAAACTAAATCTTTTGGCAATACCAGGTTTCCAGAGAAATCACAATACGAGAAAGCGTCAATCCCTATTGAAATAAGATTCTTAGGAAGAGTAAGCTCACCTTTAAATCTTGAACCATTAAAAGCAGCTTGACCGATACTTACTATTCCGTCATGCAAAGTAAGCGTTCCGTCAAGACCGGTACCACAAAACGCCCAATCATCTATACGTTTCAACTTTTGCGGAATCCGTAGGTCGCCGGTTAAATGTTCACAACCATTAAACGCATTACTGCCGAGATACTCCAACTCGTCTGGCAATATCAGATTTCCATAAAATGTACATGAAGAAAATGCGCTACCTCCTATATAACGCAGTTTATCTGGTAAAAGCAATTCACAAGAGAATTTACAATTAGTAAAAGCTCCTTGGCCGATATATTCCACCGTACTTGGCAAAGTCAACGTACCATTAAGCGAGTGACATTCAGTAAAAGCCTCACCGCCGATGCGGGTCAAGCCTTCAGGAAGGATGATCGAGCCTGTAAGATTCTTACATGCGCAAAAAGCATGAAAGCCTATTCCGGTCAAATTGTCCGGTAAAACCAAACGAAGCAATGACAGTTTATCTTGAAAAGCACTTGGAGGTATCACGCCCTCTTCATCTTCATATGAAACATTTTCATTTATCCATTCATAATATTGTGCATCACCCAAATTGCCGTAGACCGTAGTTTCCTTTAAGTTCAGCGACTGCAGATTTTCCATCTCGTCACGCATGAAATCAAAGTCCACTGAATTTATCTCGCCCGTGATTTTCAGGTTCTTCAGCTGCGTGTAGTCCTTATTAGCGGCAATAATGGCGTATTTCAAATTGCCTTGGGTTGAGTTGATAATGACATACTCGCGAGCAGCAGCGTCGTGGCTGACAAGGTCGTTCTCCCACGGAGTAATGCTTTCGCTCATTAACGTAAGCGAATATTGGCCGCTCTGGCCTTTTTTGTCTACACGTATCGAGAAGTTGTTCATCTTGCCGGCAACATACGTAAAAGCCTCGTTCTTTGAGAACTTATAAGGCACGCCGCCGATTGTTATGCTGAACAGCGTTACGCCGGCCTGCACCGTCTGCGGCACAACTATGGCACGCCACTCGTCGCCGTTACGGCTTGGCACGGTCATCGTCTGCTCGACTTTTCCCGTTGATGTTACAGTTCCGTCGGCAAGGTTTATCGTGGCTTCACGGCACAAGTTGGCGGCAAGCACAACCTTATCGGTCTGCGCCCACTCGCCAGCGTCAAAGCCCGTTCCCTCAACAAGGGTCACACGGGCGTTGGCCATGCGGTGCTGCATGGGCAGACGGATGACGCTTGTTGTAGGAGCGACGTCGGCCACCTTACCCCAAAGGAAGTCACTGGCCTCATATCCTCCCATCTCACCACCTTCTGAAGCCGTGCTTTGGTCACGCTGCACGGTGAAAGAGTAAGCGTCAACGCTCTCGGGTGAGCCGTAAGGATAATATCCATAGACGTCAATGGGCGTATGCTTGTCCTTCCAATAAATGTCATAAGATGAATTCCACTTGTAAGCAGCCTCGTCAAACGTATGGCGCACGTTGTCGGCGCGGTTGCCATCAGTCTGCAACGTGCCCGGCACGTTACCCTCGTAGTCAACGATGTAAACGCCAATCACGTCGCCGTCGCAAAATCCGCTGTCGTTAACACGTGTTACGGCCAGCTGCTCAATCTCACCGGACAAGTTTATGCGATCGGTACCACCAGAAGTGGTACCGTCGCCAAACAAGTCGTCAGAACATCCCGCAAGCGTCATTGCGCATGCGAGCATATATATATAAATGTGTCGGTTGGTCATTAATTATATATTTAATGGGCCGAATAGGGTTTTCTTAACCCAACATTGCCGATGGCGTCATTCCAAGCCGGCAGGCCTCGTATTCCATTTATTACTCACTCGGCAGTGCCGCCGTTGTCAGTTCCGTCGTCCTCCCATTGGTCAATGGAAACGTTGACGCCGGCATTGGTCTTGCTGAGCGTTACCGTAAACCTGTGGCGCTTGCCACTAACGAACGTGAACGCCTTCGGCATGTTATAGTCGCGGCCGTCTACGTTCACCGTTATCAGGTTGCCGTCGCCGACGCTCTGCGGAACTATCAATGCCTTGTAAACATCGCCGTCCTTATATGCCGTCACCGTCGTCGTTACGCCGACGGCCTCAACTTCTCCCGTGGCAAGATTGGCCGAGGCATGAGTACGCACGCCGTTAATCCTAACTTTAACGTTGGCCGCGGCAAGGCTTTCTGCAGTAAACCCGTTGCCCGGCACTATCGTGATGTACATCTGACTCATGGCGTGGCGTGCGGTTATCTGTACGGCCGACTCCGTAGGCGCTATATTCTTTGCCATGCCCATCAGCATGTCGCCCGCCTTATAAGCTGCCTCTGTGCTTTGGTCTGCGGCAACGCTGAATTCCATATTATTAACATCTGCCACGGAAGCCGTGTACGGATAATAGATATAAAAGTCAGTATAGGTCTTGTCGTCAAGCCAATAAAGCAGCGTTTCCGGCCTCCACATACCGTCATACGCAAACAAGGCGTTGTCAATATAGTTACCCTGCGTAGCGAGCGGACGTTCGGAACCGTCACTGCTATTACGGTTTACCACGTAAAGGCCGATGCGGTCGCCCGCCTCAAAAACGTTGTCGGCGACACGGGTTTCGTCAATGCCGCTTTGCGAAACGCTTATATTAATAGGTATAGGCGACGAAGGAGGCTCGGGAACAGGAACGTCTGCCGGCTCGTCCACGCCTGACGACGAGCACGCACACAATATCGCCGCAAACAGCAACATCGCTCCGTAAATCCTCACTTTCATAGCCAAATCCAACCTTAACAGGGCTTTTAAATTTTTATTTTTTGCAAAGGTATGCATTTTGCAGATACAAAACAAGTTCATAATGGTTCATAAAATAAAAAATTAAGGCTTTAACCCAAATCGGTCATTAGAACGTATATGTCTGAATACTTGCGTATTTCTCTAACTCTTCGCCTGCTTACGCAGTTCTGCCGCCATCTCGCTAATCGTTCCGTCTTGACGTAGCCCGCTACGCCTTAGCCGAAACGATTAGCAATCTGTCAGACATGAACACGTAAGCAATCTGAAGTCTAATGACCGATTTGGGTTTAATGACATACGATTATCTTACGAAACATCTTCTTACCGCATGACACTAAAGCCTTAACATCAATATAATGATACGAAATTCATCTGTTCTTATTACGCTCGTACCATCTGTCCGTAAACAGCAGATACATGGCTAATGCCACTGCCGCAAGCACAAGGGCAGCCGTTTCTATGCCCTGCGCGTCGTCATAAAAAAGTCCCCAACCGACAAACAGGCCGACTGACAAGCCTAACTCCCATGCCAGGAAAAAGGTGCTCTGCGACGTGCCGCGCCGGCAATGCGGACTGAGCTTTATAAAAAACAACTGAAAACGCGCGCCTACAAGGCCTACGCCGCATCCGGCAAGCACCGGCGCGCCCATGGTGACGGCCCTGCCGAAACCGAACATCAACAGCAGCAAAGCCGCTATCAGCACCATCATGCCCGCCACGGCCTCGGCCTTCGGTTCGGCGTTGGCGAAGACGAAGCGCTCGGCCAGCAACGCCAGCACGAAGCCCGGCAGCAGCATTACATAAAACAAGGCACTGCGGCTCACTGAAAACAACAGGCCGATAACGGCCGACACAATCACAAGATTGACAAAAAGCCACTTGCCCTGCGGCAAGAAGAAGCGGTCAGCCGAAACATTCCTTACTACATCCTCGGGAGCCTTGAAGGGAAACTTAACCATCATTATGCAAACTACTGACAGCAAGCACAATGCCGCTCCGGCCAGCATCGTCATGCCGAATCCGGCCATGGGCGACAGGACAAGAGCCAAGGCCGGCCCTAACGACAGCGCGAATCGCGCGAACCATGCCGACAGGTGATTGGCCTCAGTGCGGTGGAACGAGTCACAAGTGTCGATAATCAACGTGCTCGAGAGCACCATCTGTGCCAAACCGAACACGGCGCCTTGAACAAAACGCAATGCCAACAGAAACAGGAAACCTTCCTCGACGGTAAACGAGGCATAACCGAAGACGCGGCCGCAGGCAAACTGGAACAAAGCGTAAAACGACGCGGCCATGACCAGCAGGGACGCGACGCAAACCATATTCCGGCGGTAACGCTGCACAAGGTATGAGCAGAAACAGCCTAACGCAAACAAGCCCAAGCCTGAAACGCCCAATGCCGCGGCCGCATGCGACGGCTGACATCCCAAGACGTCCACCATCCATTGCGGCAACAATGGAAGCTGAACGTACATGGCCATCGACACGAACATGTCAGCCAACACCAACAGCCAGAAGTCCTTATGCCACAGCCTTACATGAACAGGAGTGTTCTGAGTGTACATAGAAACGCCTGAAAAAAAACTTTAATCAATAAGACTCATTCTCGTTAGGAAAAGCTCCCTCCTTAACGTCAGACACATAATTGCCTATTGCGTCGGTCATCACGGTGTTCAGGTCGGCGTAACGGCGCAGGAAGCGGGGGCTGAATCCCTTAGTCATGCCAAGCATGTCGGCCACGACGAGTATCTGACCGTCAGTGCCGTTGCCGGCGCCTATGCCTATCGTGGGCACCGTAAGTTCACGTGACACTTCGGCGGCGAGCTTGGCCGGCACCTTCTCCAGCACTACGCTGAAGCACCCCGCCTCGTCGAGCAGACGGGCGTCGGCCATCAGTTTTTCGGCTTCGGCCTCGTCCTTGGCGCGCACGGCGTATGTGCCGAACTTGTTAATGCTCTGGGGCGTCAGGCCGAGATGTCCCATTACGGGTATGCCGGCGTCGAGTATTCCCTTGACGGTGTCGATAATCTCCGCCCCGCCCTCAAGCTTTATGGCGTCGCAGCCGCTCTCTTTCATTATCTTTATGGCGTTCTTTACGCCTTCCTTACGGTCAACCTGATAACTGCCGAAGGGCATGTCGCACACTACGAGCGCGCGCTTGACGCCGCGCACAACCGACGCCGCATGGTAAATCATCTGTTCCACGGTCATGGGCAACGTCGTCGTGTTGCCAACCATTACGTTCGAAGCCGAGTCGCCGATGAGTATGCCGTCAACGCCGGCGGCGTCGACAATGCTCGCCGTTGTGAAATCATACGACGTAAGCATGGAGATTTTCTCGCCACGCTGCTTCATCTCTACAAACCTGTGTGTCGTGACCTTACGTGTGTCACTAACCAAATATCCTGACATAAATAATAAAATTAATAAAACGAGGCCCGCAAGCTGACATGCGGCCAAAGCTTACGTGCCTGGCCGCGGCCGCCTTAGGCCTTATTACTTTTTACCTTAAATCACATCTCACTGAAATCGGATATAACGCGGTCGCAATACGGTCTGATGGCCTCGGCGGGATTGGTGGTTGCCAACCCTACGACCGTCATTCCTGCGGCGCGTCCGGCCTTCAGGCCGTTAAAGCTGTCCTCGAACACCACGCAACACCCCGGCTCCAGCCCGAACAGGGCCGCAGCCTTAAGATAACAGTCGGGGTCGGGCTTGCTGCGCTCGAAATACTCCGATGTAAGTATGGCGTCGAACATCTGCTTGAATTCGGCGTGGGCGGCGTAGACGGACTTCATCTTCTCTCCGTTCGAGCTTGTCACCACGGCCGTCTTTACGCCTTCGGCACGCAAAGCTGTCACGTAGTCGACGAACCCGGGCACATACTCGAAGCGCATGCCGCGCTCGAACTCGTCAAGCTTACGGGTTATCTCCGCCTGTATGTCAGGGCGTCCGCTGAAATATCGGTCGAATATCTGCACGAGCGTCTGCCCCTTAATCTTATGCTCCAATCCCGGACTCTCAGGATGGTAAAGCCTGCACTGCCCGCCCCAGAACTCGGTGTATTGGCTCTCAGTGTCAAACACTACTCCGTCAAGGTCGAACAATGCCGCGCGTATATGTCCTAATGATGTCATACTTCAATAATTGCGCTGCAAAATTAATCATTTTAGCAAACATAACGCAATAATCTTACAACTTTCATCCATTTCGGTGCCTCACGTCCGGTGTCCAGACCTCATGCGCAACCCCATTTTATCATGGTTCATCAATAAGGAGGGAGTCATCAGCAGGTTGTTTGGATGCATTATTTATTATCATTAAATATATCCTCTTGATTTAAAAGCACACCCTCGTCCAAGTGAGGCTCTCGGTAACCCGTCATTCCGGACTTGATCCGGAAACCAGGCGTATGCGGCAACGTTGCTATATGAGGATGTTTCCATTCTGCCATGAATCAAGTTCAGGATGACGGCAAATCAAGTTTGGGATGACAGGTTACCAAGAGCCTCACTTGGACGAGGATGTGCGCTGCAGTTGTCATCAGAATGACATAAAAACAAAATTCCAAACGATGATAAGAGAACAGGCACTTATTATACAACCGAACTGCTGATGAACGCAAATATTTCAAGCTTAGGGTGTTCGCACTGCACGACTGCACCATCCAACAGGTTTGCGGATGAACCCAAAGAGGTGACCTTTTAGGATGCGAAAGCTTACCTTTTACCGCCTAAAAGGCGGCATATTGCAAGCCAAAAGGCGGCCTTTTACAACGCATTGAATGTCAAAGCGTTACGCAAGGACATGCAAACATTCGCTTAAAAGGGGCACAACAAGCCGCACGGCACGGATTGAACACACTGCGATTGACGCCCCGAAACAACGGCGATAATATATAAATAATGTGGACGAAACGGCCTTAAATCACAAATAATAAGCACATTAGCCCGATTTTATTTTGTTTTACGGGCGGTTTGTATTAACTTTGTCACGATAAACCAAATGATAACGACATGAAGAAGTTAGTATTTTCAGCTTTCGCCCTGCTTGCCGCAACCATCATGGCTACATCGTGCGGCGGCGGCACGACTAAAAACGGAAGCGCAGACGACAGCCTTACGTTCGACAGCGTAAAAGTAGACTCTACCCTGTCACTGACCGAAGACACGGCCGGACCGAGATGTCACGTAAGCCTATGCCTTACGTTCGCACAGGGCAAGAACGCCGAACTGATTAACGACTCGATAATACGCTCGGGCATACTCAGCCCCGACTACTTCTCGATAACGCAGGAAAAGATAACGCCGCAAGAGGCTGCAGACTCGTTCGTGACGAGATACCTCGAGGCGTATAAGAAGGACTACGGCGAAATGTACAAGGCCGACCCTAACCACGGAGCGTCATACAACTGTGAATATCTTGTGAAGACATACGTCATGCAGGACAACGACAAATACTATACTTACGTGGCCAACATCTATAACTACGGCGGCGGAGCACACGGCAACTCGATCGTGGTGGCAAGGAACATCGACGCCGAAACGGGTAAGATCGTTGCCCTGAAGGACATCTTCGTTCCCGGATACGAGCAGGGGCTGAACGACCTCATCGTGAAGAACCTGTGCGAGAAGTACGAGGTGGCTGACCTTAAGGGCCTGCAAGACAAGACCATATTCATGGGTATCGACGTTTATGCGCCCGACAACTTCATAATCGGCGACGACGACATCACCTTCATCTACTCGCCAGACGAGATTGCGAGCCACGCCGAAGGCGAAATCAGGGTTGAAATAAGCAACGACGACCTTAAACCCTTAATGAGAAAATAAGGCGGCAAAGGGCAACCGCGGCCGTCAGGCCGAAGCGGAACAACAGTAAACGGTAAATAAAGACATTATGACTTAGGCCGCCCCTTTACGAAAAAGAGGCGGCCTAACGTCAATATAAGGCGACTGACGCACGTACTGACGGCAACGGTACGAACGCCACAGACATCATACGCAAAAAACAACAGCAACAACTGATTGACACATGGACATAATACTGAAATATTTTCCGGAAATAGACGAGAAGCAGCGCAGCCAGTTCGCCGCGCTGAACGACCTGTACCACGACTGGAACAACAAGATTAACGTTATATCACGCAAGGACATTGACTCCTTGTACGAGCACCACGTGCTGCACTCGCTCGCAATAGCCAAGGCGCTTAAGTTCAGGGAGGGTACAAAGATACTCGACCTCGGCACGGGCGGCGGCTTCCCGGGAATACCTCTGGCGATAATGTTTCCCGGCTCAAGCTTCAAGCTTATCGACGGCACGGGTAAGAAAATTCTCGTTGTTAAAGAGGTGGCCAAGGCCATCGGACTCGAAAACTGCGAGGCCGAGCAGATAAGGGGCGAGAACGAAACGGGCAAGTACGACTTCGTAGTCAGCAGGGCCGTAATGCCCATGCCCGACCTTGTGAAACTGGTGAAGAAGAACATCGCCAAGACGCAACGCAACTCGCTGCCCAACGGCCTCATCTGCCTGAAAGGCGGAAACGTAGACGCCGAGATTAAGCCTTACAAGCATATTGCCGACGTTACGGAGATAAGCACCATGTTCAGCGAGGAGTGGTTCAAGCAGAAATACTTGATTTACCTGCCCCTCTGACCTGCGCCGTGCCGACAGACGCAAGCCTGCACGCACGCCGATGAACACCGTTTAAAACATAAACCACCGAAACCGCAATGCTAAACATACAAAGATTTGTCTGCAACATGTTCCAAGAGAACTGCTACGTAGTCAGCGACGACACCTCGGAATGTGTCATCATTGACTGCGGCGCGTTCTTCAACGAGGAGAAACGGGCCATATCCGAATACGTAAAAAACAACTCGCTGTCGCCCAAGCACCTGCTGTGCACCCACGGACACATAGACCACAACTTCGGCAACAGCTTCGTCTTCAACGAATACGGACTGAAGCCCGAGGTGTGCCAGGCCGACGAACCGCTGATGAAAAAGCTCGCCGCACAGGCTAAGGCATTCACCGGCGTCGACTGCGCCGACGAGTTTCCGCCCATAGGAATGTTTCTGTCCGACGGCGGGAAAGTCAGCTTCGGCAACCATGTTTTCAGCGTAATATCAACCCCCGGGCACACTCCCGGCTCGGCGTTCCTCTATTGCGAGGAAGAAAATCTCGCCTTCTCGGGCGACACGTTATTCCAAATGAGCATAGGCAGAACCGACCTCGAGCTTGGCGACTATGACGCCATCGTGGCAAGCCTGCGCCATATAGCCGTAGCGTTGCCCGCCGACACGATGATACTTCCCGGCCACGGAGGACGCACTACGATGAAAGACGAAACGGCGTACAACCCGTATTTCAGAATATAATATAGGTATAGATGACCGAAAAGATAATAATGGGCATTGACCCCGGCACCAACGTGATGGGCTACGGACTGCTGAAAGTATGCGGGAACAAGGCCTCTATGATGGCAATGGGCGTAATTGACATGCGCAAAATGCACGACCCTTACCTGCGGTTGGGCCGCATTTTCGAGCGCGTGACGGGGCTTATTGAAGAGTTTCTGCCAGACGAAATGGCCATCGAAGCCCCGTTTTTCGGCAAGAACATACAGTCAATGCTAAAGCTGGGACGTGCACAAGGCGTGGCGATAGCCGCGGCCATACACCACGACATACCCATACACGAGTACGCCCCGCTAAAAATCAAGATGGCGATAACAGGCCAAGGACTGGCCTCAAAAGAACAAGTGGCCGGAATGTTGAAACGCTTGCTCAACCTAAAGGACGAGGACATAACGCCGTTTATGGACGCGACCGACGCCCTGGCAGCCGCCTATTGCCACTTCATGCAGGCCGGAACGCCCGTAAATGACGTAAGATACGGAAGCTGGAAAGACTTTGCCAACAGGAACAAAGACAGGATTAGGTGCAACGGGTTATGACCCGCGACAACGCCCCACGGCACAAAAGCCGATAACAAACTACACACCAAGGCCGACATGCAAACCATAATAGTAATAGCGGTAGTCATCATCGCCGCGGCTTACGCCTCATGGCGGGCCTACAAGGCGCTGACGTCGAAAGGCGACGCATGCGCCAACTGCCCCCTGAAAGACGCCTGCGGCAAAGACAAGTCGAAACGGAAGCGGCGATGAAACGCCGCCGTCAGCCTATCACCTTAAACCTTGCGAACTTAACGAGAAGCTGCTTTGTGCCAGCGTTTTTAAACTGCACGGTAGCTTTCAGGTTTTCTCCCGTCCCCTCGAGCCTTACCACTGTGCCCACGCCGAAGCGCTCGTGCTCAATCACACAGTTTTCCTTCAGTCCGTCAACAGGCTCCGCCGCACCTGCAGCCGACGGTCTTCCGCCGTGCTTCATAGCCGCGACGGAACGCAGACGCTGGAAAGACGGCGAGAAAGTGTCGGTTATCCGGGCGTCGTCATGATGTGCCGCGCCGCGCGGTTTGGGGTCAGCCATGAACTGAGTCGCCACCGGACGGCTGTTGGCCAAATGCACTTCAGAGCGTTGCCTGCCGTAAGACGGCCCCACTCCGAGCGCAGCCCACTGGTCAACCGACCGGTCAATGTCAAGCAGTTCAGGATCAATGTCCTTCAGGAAACGACTCGGAGCCTCCGTTTCCATCCGTCCGTAACGGTAACGACTCTTAGCGTAAGTCAGCACGCAATGGCGCTCCGCCCTCGTAATAGCGACGTAGAGCAGGCGCCTCTCCTCCTCAAGCTCGCGCATGCTATTTAGCGAAAGCATGCTGGGAAAAACGTTTTCCTCAAGTCCTACGACGAAAACCGTAGGAAATTCAAGTCCCTTTGCGCTATGCACCGTCATCAAAGCGACACGGCTTGCGTCGTCGGCCGCGTCGTCGCTCTCAACGTCCGTCTGCAAAGAAACTTCCCTAAGAAAGTCAGCCAGACCAATTTCATTCTCATGACCTTCCTCCTTTCGGCTTTCAACAAACTCCTGCATACTGCCGAGAAGCTCTTCAAGGTTCTCCTGACGCGATAGGTTTTCAGGCGAACGATCAGCGTAAATGTCGGTCGAAATGCCGCTAACCTTAACCAATTCCAAGCCTAACGCATAGGCGTCAGTATCGTTAAGCTGATCTCTGAAGTACTTTATCAGCGCCCTAAAACCGCGAATATTACTCATTATAGCCCCGGTAACGATAAGCCCGAACTTGTCAGGCTCGCATATAACGCTCCACAAACTGACACCGGCTACCGAGGCAACACCGGCTATCTTGGCAACGGTGGCGTCGCCAATGCCGCGCTTCGGATAATTGATAATGCGCTTGAAAGCCTCCTCGTCGTCAGGGTTTACAACCAGGCGGAAGTAAGCTATGATGTCTTTTATCTCCTTACGCTGATAGAAACTAAGTCCGCCGTATATCTTATAAGGTATGCTTTCCTTGCGCATGGCCTCCTCAAAGCTGCGGCTTTGCGAGTTTGTGCGGTAAAGGACGGCAAAGTCACCATATCCACAATGCTCCGCACGGCGTATGCGCTTTATCTCGTTGCACACTATCAGAGCCTCCTCGCGGTCGCTGTAAGCCTCTTTCAGCACAAGCTTTTCGCCCTCGTCGTTACGGCTGTAGACGTCTTTCGGTATCTGGCGGGCGTTATGTCGTATCAGGCTGTTGGCCGCCTGCACTATGCGCTGCGTGCTGCGGTAGTTCTGCTCGAGCTTAAACATCCGCGTACCGGCAAACTGTTTCTGGAAATCAAGTATGTTGTCAATGTTGGCTCCACGAAAAGCGTAAATGCTCTGGGCGTCATCGCCGACGGCGCAGACATGCAGATGTTCCCTTGACAACTGCCATACGATTTTCTGCTGCACGGAGTTCGTATCCTGATACTCGTCAACAAGGATGTACTTGAACTTGTCGGCATACTTCAACCGGATGTCCTCATGCTCGCTGAATAGCGTGAACGTATTGGTAAGCAGGTCGTCGAAGTCCATTGCGTTGGCCATGCGGCAGCGCGCGCAATAGGTTTCATACACCTTAGCGAACGCCGACATGCGCTGCTCACGGTCACGCTCAATAAGGTTATGGTTTGCCATATAGTCGCGCGGCAACATCAAGTGGTTCTTCGCCATGCTGATGCGCGAGTGCACGGTGGCGGGCTTGTAGACCTTGTCGTCAAGCTGCATCTCCTTCACAATGGTCTTGATAAGGCTGCGCGAGTCAGCTTCGTCGTAAATGGTGAAGTTTGGTTCATAGCCCAAAGCAGCTGCCTCAACCCTCAATATGCGCGCAAACACGCTGTGGAAAGTGCCCATGTTGAGCCAGCGGGCCATCTCGCCGCCTACGAGCGAGGCAATACGCAGCTTCATCTCGTTGGCCGCCTTGTTGGTGAAGGTCAGCGCAAGGATGTTCCACGGCTTAAGACCGCTGCCGAGCAAATAGGCTATTTTATACGTAAGGACGCGCGTCTTGCCCGACCCTGCGCCGGCTATCACCAGCGCCGGACCGTCACAATACTCAACAGCCATGCGCTGGCTGTCGTTCAGTTCGTTGAGAAAATCCATGTCAATAAGTAAGTTTAATGTAGATGGCGAAGAGCCGGAGCATTAAGCGGAAAGCCCGAAGGGACTGCAGGCTGCGGCTTTAAGGCCACATGTTGCCGCCTTACAATCACTTTGAGTAAACTCCGCCGGCCGACGTCTTGGGGTCGTAGTCCTCGCCCTCGCGGGGAAACGACGGAATGAACTTCATCTGCTGCTCTATCTGCCGCTTGCGTTTCTGCATGTAAGCGCTCGGCTCCTTCGAGCTGAACTTAAGCGGATTGGGCAGCGTGGCGGCTATCAGGGCGCACTCGCCGCGGAACAGGTCGGCCGCGCTCTTGCCGAAATTGTCTTGCGCTACGGCCTCTACTCCGTATATGCCCGGCCCCATCTCGATGGAGTTAAGATACACTTCCATGATGCGCTGCTTGCTCCACATGAACTCGATGAGCACCGTGAAATACGCCTCGAGCCCCTTGCGCACCCACGAACGTCCGGGCCACAGGAACACATTCTTGGCCGTCTGCTGCGAGATGGTGCTGCCGCCGCGGATCTTTCCGCCCTTAAGGTTGCTCACGGCCGCGCTCTCTATGGCCTTATAGTCGAAGCCGTGGTGGAGCAGGAAGCGCTGGTCCTCGCTGGCCATCACGGCCACAGGCATGTGGCGCGATATATCTTCAAGTGACACCCACTTGTGATGCAGCTTGACGTCGTCGCCTTTTGAAATCTGTTCGGCACAGCGGATGAACATCAGCGGAGTGAAATAAACAGGAATGAACCTTAGCGCCACAACGGCAAGAATGGTGGAACCGAAAAACGCTACGGCCACCCAGCGCACTATGCGGCCTACAAAACCTAATCGTAACATATATTGAATGAAGAACGAAGAGTGACGAGTGAAAAATTAAACGGTCAGCACAAAGAATGAAGAACGAAGAGTGATGAACACGCACCGTCAAGGTGACACGTTCTCCACTCTTCGTCCTTCATTCCTAACTGATTATTGCAGCGTGCCGTTATTGGCAGCGTCAATCATCTCCTGGCTGGCGTACAAGTACACCTCTACACGGCGGTTCTGCGCCTGGCCTTCCTTAGTGTCGTTGCTGGCAACGGGGTTTGCCGAGCCGTAGCCCTGCACCTTCTCTATCTGGCCTGCGCTGACGCCGCACGACTTCAGGTAGTTTGAAACGGCCTCAGCCCTCTGCTGGCTCAACGGAATGTTTATACCGTCGTTACCGGTAGAGTCGGTATATCCCTGAATGTCGACCGCGCAGCCGGTGTTGTTCTTAAGAACGGTTGAGAACTTAGCCAGCTCGTTCTTCGACGTAGCGTTGAGGTCGGCCTTGTTGAGGGCGAAGAGTATGCCCGAGTCGAAGGTCACCTTAACGGCCTTAAGACCGTTGGCGTCGGTCACTTCCTCCACTTTTGCCGTTTCGGCCAGCTGGGCTTCGGTTTCAGCCTTCACCTTATCCATGTGGCGGCCTATCAGTGCGCCCGTTCCCGCGCCCACGGCGGCACCTACGGCGGCGCCTACCGCCGTATTGCCTGCTATCTTGCCGATTATACCTCCGACAAACGTACCGGCGCCAGTGCCTATCAGCGCTCCCGTACCGGTCTTGGTGCTACAGCTTACGAGCAAAGCCGCGCACAATCCTAACGTAACAACTTTTAACTTCTTCATAATTATATCACTTTTAAAAGTTTTATCCAACTACAAAATTACAACATTTATTCCAACTTGCAACCATAAGTAAAGATGTTTTAGCATAAAATTTATTATTTCATGACTTTTGGCCGCCGCCACAGCCGGAAGTTGCGGTCAGGATTGCGTCATTTTGCAAACGCCGCGGCCAGCTGAGCTTACATATTGATTTAGGATAACGCTCCGTAGCGGCGTTATTTTCCGCCGACATGACTTTAGGACGAAATAAGCCGGCCACAAGTGTGCAAGCATAACCGCCACATAACCAGCAACATACTTCACAGAGCGGCATAAATGTGCAAGACGAACGGCCGAAAACACGACGAAAAACGGCCATTTTATCACTGAAAAGCGGCTGAAACCGTCCGCAAAAGCGGCCGTCAGCGTTGCAAAAGACGGCCTTTTGCGCCGCCGAAGGCAACCTTTCAGGCGGTCATAGGTCATCTTTTATGCCGCAGAACGACGCCTAACGACAGGTGAAGGCCTACGTAACGTCCTGCCGAAGACCTGTTTCACAAGAAAAAGCGGACACGGCCGAACTAACAAATTGATACGTAAAGACGCCGAACAACGTCAATGTGACCCGCACGGCAGTCACCGCGCAGCACGTAAAACATACGCCGACCTACGCCTGCGGGCTAAAACATGCACGTTTTAAGACGCATAAGCAATTTATCTGCGCAAATCAGCACACTAACTGATGTTATCTCGTAGATTTTGCGTAATTTTGCAGTCAAAATGACAAAAATCCAAAAATAAATCATGGCAAAAGAACTGAAAGACTTGACCAAAAGAGCTGACAACTACAGTCAGTGGTATAACGACCTTGTGACCAAGGCCGACCTTGCCGAGCAGTCTGCCGTGCGCGGATGCATGGTGATTAAACCTTACGGCTACGCCATTTGGGAGAAAATGCAGCACCAGCTTGACAAGATGTTCAAGGAAACGGGCGCACAGAACGCCTACTTCCCCCTGCTCATTCCGAAATCGTTCCTCTCAAGGGAGGCAGAACACGTAGAGGGCTTCGCCAAGGAGTGCGCCGTGGTGACGCACTACCGCCTGCGCGCCAAAGAGGATAAGAGCGGCGTAGAGGTTGACCCGGCCGCCCGCCTCGAAGAGGAGCTGATTATACGCCCCACATCGGAAACCATCATCTGGAACACATACAAAAACTGGATTCACTCTTACCGCGACCTGCCGCTGATGTGCAACCAGTGGTGCAACGTGATGCGCTGGGAAATGCGCACGCGCCCCTTCCTGCGCACGTCTGAATTCCTGTGGCAGGAGGGCCACACCGCCCACGCTACGCGCGAAGAGGCCGAGGCCGAGGCACAGAAAATGCTGCACGTCTACGCTGACTTCGCCGAGAAGTGGATGGCCGTGCCGGTAGTGCAGGGCGTGAAGAGCGAAACCGAACGCTTCGCCGGAGCGCTCGACACTTACACCATCGAGGCCATGATGCAGGACGGCAAGGCGCTGCAGAGCGGCACAAGCCACTTCCTGGGACAGAACTTCGCCAAGGCGTTCGACGTGACATACCTTAACAAGGAGAACAAGCCCGAATACGTATGGGCTACGTCGTGGGGCGTTTCGACCAGGCTCATCGGCGCCCTCATAATGACACACTCTGACGACAACGGCCTCGTGCTGCCGCCAATGCTCGCGCCGATACAGGTTGTCATCATACCTATATCAAAAGGCCCCGAGCAGCTTAGCGCCATCACCGAGAAGCTGACTCCCATAATCGACGCCCTGCGCCAGGCAGGAATATCGGTGAAATACGACGACGCCGACAACAAGCGTCCCGGCTTCAAGTTCGCCGACTATGAGCTTAAGGGTGTGCCCGTGCGCCTCGTGATGGGCGCGCGCGACCTCGAGAACAACACTCTCGAGATAATGCGCCGCGACACGCTGGAGAAGGAAACCGTGTCAGTGGACGGCATAGTGGAGCACGTTGAGGCGCTGCTTAAGGACATACAGCAGAACATGTTCAAGAAAGCTAAGGACTACCGCGACTCACGCATCTATGAGTGTGACAACTACGAGGAGTTCAAGGAAAGGATCAAGGACGGCGGCTTCTTCCTCTGCCACTGGGACGGCACGGCCGAAACAGAGGCTAAAATCAAGGAGGAAACCCAGGCCACGATACGCTGCGTGCCATTCGGCGTAGAGCAGACAGAGGGCATCGACATGGTGTCGGGCAAGCCCGCAAAGCATAGGGTGATAATAGCAAGAAGCTATTAATCAAATATAATAAGGTAAAGCGAAAAGTGAAAAGTCCGACAAGTTACGCGTTTGGATTTTTCACTTTTCATTTTTAACGGCCCAATCTTATGTTAACCGAACTCGCCGTAAGGCTTATCAATCTCATCGCCCCTAAGCAGTGCGCAATGTGCGGATGCAGGCTCGCCGTAGGCGAAGACGTCATCTGCTCGGCGTGCAACCTTGACTTGCCGAGAACGTTCTTTGCGGATAACGCTTACGACAACGAGATGGCTAAGACGTTTTGGGGAAGGATGAAAATAGAACGGGCCGCCGCGCTGTTCTTTTACAGGGCACATTCAGCCTCAAGCCGCATCATCTACACGATGAAATACTTCGATCATCCGGAAACAGGGGAACTGATGGGGCGCATGGCCGCCCGCGAGTTTGCGGCGAAAGGCTTTTTCGACGGCATTGACGTGATTGTTCCCATACCGCTCGCAAAGAACAGGCTGCGCGAGCGCGGCTACAACCAAAGCATGGAAATAGCACGCGGCGTAAGCGGAATAACCCAAATACCTGTCATGGCCGACGCCGTAAGCCGGTGCCGCTTCAACGGCAGCCAGACGCAGATGAACCGCTGGCAGCGAAACGACAACGTTGCCGATAACTTCACCCTGAAAGACGGCGGCGCGCTGCGGGGCAAGCACATATTAATAGTCGACGACGTGGTTACGACCGGAGCGACGGTCGTTGCATGCGCCAACGAACTGAAAAAATGCGGCGACGTCAGGTTCAGCGTGATGTCGCTCGGCTACACAAAATGACGGAAAGGCAGCGGCCTATACGTGGTTTGGCCTATTAACGGAAAAAGGTTAAGCCTTATTTTTCCATCAACAGCAGCAATAAGCACTGCTGAATGTTTTAACGGACACCCGCTAATTCAAACCAACGCTTCAATATCCGGACCGGCACTACGCGCATGGATAAAAATACCGACTTTTTGCGATTGCACGTTTTATCCCGCAACACTATCTTTGCAGCAAATTACAAAACAACAAATAAACATCACATGCTGCAACAAAACAAGCTTAAAACATTCACTCTGTTTACTTTTTTGCTATTTTACCTCTCAGTATGCGCACGTCAAGAATCTGAAGGAATGATATCCGGAAGGATAATCTCCACCGATAAACAGGCCGTAAGCTACGCCACAGTACAACTAAAAGGCACCGGCTATGGCAGCGCGACCAACGACAAAGGCATTTATCACGTCAAAGCTCCTGCCGGCAAATACACCTTGACGGTGTCTGCCATAGGCTATGAAACGGTAGAAAAGGACATCACCCTTCACGCTGGAGAACGTCTTAAACTGAACGTCAACATACACGAGTCTTCAATACTGCTTGACGAGGTTTCAATCGTGTCGGCCGGCGTCAGCCGCGTCAAGAATTCAGCTTTCAATGCCGTAGCCGTGGACACCAGAGGCATGCTTAACTCAACTAAAACACTCGGCGACGCCTTAGCCAAGGCACCGGGACTGAAGCTGCGCGAAAGCGGCGGCGTAGGTTCTGACATGAACCTTATGCTCGACGGTTTCAGCGGCAAGCACGTAAAAGTGTTCATCGACGGCGTTCCGCAAGAGGGCGTAGGCGGATCTTTCGGGTTGAACAACATCCCCGTGAACTTCGCCGACCGCATTGAAGTGTATAAAGGCGTGGTGCCCGTAGGCTTCGGAACTGACGCGATAGGCGGCGTCATCAATATTGTGACCAACAAGAAACGCCGCAATTGGTTTGTAGACGCTGCATACTCGTATGGATCGTTCAACACCCATAAGTCACACGTAAACTTCGGACAGACGTTTAAGAACGGATTAACATACGAAATAAACGCCTTCCAGAACTATTCAGACAACGATTATCATGTTGACGCACCGGTCTTCGACTTCTCCACAAACAGCCTCGACACGAAGACGCTGCACCGTGTAAAGCGTTTCAACGACACATATCATAACGAAGCCGTTGTGGCAAAGTTTGGAGTTATCGGCAAGCCATGGGCCGACAGGTTGATGCTCGGCTTCACGTATTCACACATGTATAAAGACATACAGACGGGCGTAAGACAGAAAACAGTGTACGGAGAAAAACACCGCCACGGGCACTCCCTAATGCCGTCTTTGGAATACTCGAAGCGCAACCTTATCATAAAAGGCCTTAGCCTCGTGGCCACCGCCAACTACAACCGCAACTCGACCACCAACGTCGACACTGCAACATACCGATACAACTGGCTCGGACAGCGGCAGAAAAAGAGCGACCCGGGCGAACAATCGTACCAATACATGCGCTCAGACAACAACAACTGGAACGCCTCAGTGACGCTTAACTACCACTTTGCGCACGGACAAACGCTGACTCTGAACAACGTGTTCAACGCCTTCAGCCGTAACAACACATCGTTATTATACAACACTGAAGCGACAGAAGCCATAGGCAAGCGCACGCGCAAGGACATCGCTGGCCTTTCATACCGGCTCATGCCATCGGAAAAATGGAACGTATCAGTATTCGGCAAGTATTACAGCCTGTACGTGTCTGGTCCCGTCGCCGTTGACGAGAACGCATCTGACTACGTACGACGCTCGCGCTCGCTCGACTCATGGGGCTTCGGCGCGGCAGGAACATATTTCATCCTGCCCGGGCTTCAAGCCAAGTTGTCTTACGAGAAAGCTTACCGTCTGCCCACAATCGAGGAAATGTTCGGCGACGAAGACCTCGAAACCGGCAGCGTAATGCTGCGTCCGGAAAGCAGTCATAACGTAAACGTCAATTTAAGTTGGCAGAAGAAGATTGACCGCCACTCATTCTACGCCGAGGGCGGACTTATCTATCGCGACACCCGCGACTACATACAGCGCAGCATTGCCAGCCTCAGCGGCAACCGCGAGGGCGCATTTTACGAGAACTACGGCAATGTGAAAACCCTTGGTTACAATTTCTCCTTACGCTATAATCTCAGCCGCTGGCTCAGCATAGGCGGCAATTTCACCCAGATGAACGTAAAAGACAACGAGCGGCTGATGAAAGGAAGCACGTCGGTAAGCAACCCCCTGTACGGCTCGCGCATGCCCAACGTGCCATACCGGTTCGCTGACAGCGACGTCAACTTTTACTGGCACGACCTCGGCGGTAAAGGCAATGTGCTCACGCTGACTTACGACAACCAATACCTGCACAGCTTCTGCTATTACTCAGACGGGGTGCAGGCCGTCAACCTGTCGGAATACATGGTGCCGACGCAGTTCTCGCACAACCTGACTCTCGCTTACAGCATGGACGGAGGACGATATAACTTATCCGTGGAATGTCGTAATTTCACGGACGAAAAGCTCTACGACAACTTCAGCCTGCAGAAAGCCGGACGTGCGTTTTACGCAAAAGTCAGGGTCTGTCTTGGTAAATGAATTTGAATAAACAGCAATAAAAAGCCATGGGCCGCAACACTTGAAAAGTGTTCGCGGTATCAAGCAACATCGTATAACAATCAATCAACAAATAAACAAAATCATGAAGAAAATCCATCTTTTTGCCGGCATTGCCGCCCTTGCTGCTTCCGGCATGTCACTTACATCATGTACCGACGAAGCCAACGACGGAGGCGGTGGTGGAAATCCCGGTGTCAATGCTCCTTACGTAATAGCCGCCACAGTGTCGGGAGCCACCAGCGACGCCAACATATTAACCTCGGCCGAAAATCTTGAAGGAGAAATCCAGGCGCGCGGACTTGTCAACGACGGCGCCACTTACTGGGTTTTCCACAGCAACAAGTATCTTTACGCCCTAAACTACCATCAAGGCGAAAGCGGAACCACATTCTCTTACGTACGCAACCAAAGCACAGGCGAGCTGGAGCAAAGGGCTAAAGAGTACTTCGTAACACGCTTCACAACATACGGACTGTATGACAATCTCATCATGACGACATCGAGCGGCGACGGCAATCCTGACTGGGCCGACCCCGTGACAGGGTATCTGCCGCAGACGTTCATGGTGTCTTACCTTGACGTAGAGAAGGAAACGTTTACGTCTAACACCACTACCAGCGGAGGAAACGAGGCCGCCGTTGACAAAAAGGCATACGTCTGCGAAAACTTCTTGGGCAACGGCGAGTACGTAACGCTTGCCGGACTCGAGCAGGTGGGCCGGAAAATATACACGGCCGCGGTGCCGATGGGCCTGTCGCAATACGGCTGCCAGCAATTTACCGACGACGCCCGCACACAATACAAGTACGTGCGCCCCGGATATGAAGACTTGATAAAAACCGAATCAGGCGGCCAGGGCAGCGGCAGCTACGACAAGGACGAGCTGCAATGGACGCAATGGCCCGACGAGTGTTGGGTGGCAATATTCACCGACAACACGCTGACGGAAAAGAAACTCTTGAAAACCGACAAGATAAGCTATGCCTGCGGACGTATGAAATCCCAGTATTACCAGATGGTGTGGGCTACCGACGACGGCCGCTACGTGTATGTCATATCCCCAAGTTACGCCAAGACAATGGCCGACACGCGCCAACAGACCATGCTGCCCGCCGGCATTGTACGCATAGACACGCAGACGGAACAGTTTGACGACTATTACTGCAACCTCGAACAGCTGTCGCCCAACGGTCTTCTGCGCAGCTGGTACATCGGAGGCGACAACTTCCTCTTCTTAATGTATGACGCCCCCATCACCTCGTCGGCAAAGACTGCCAACCAGCTTGCCGTCTTCAACGCCTCGGCAAAGACGCTGACAAAGGTTACAGGCTTGCCGTCTGACGTCACAGGCTTCGGCAACGCTCCTTACTTCGAGAACGGTGTGGCATACGTTTCAGTAAACACCGAGAGCGGATACCCGGCCATCTACCGAATTGAACCTACATCTGCCACGGCAATGAAAGCGCTAACCGTAAACGGCGCTACAACGCTTACAGGAGTAGGAAGAATAGATTAAACCAACCTTATAAGAAATAAGTTGGCAGACCAACAAGCTTGTTTATCTGCCGGCTTATTTCTTGCGTTTATGCAGAATAAGAAAAAATGAAACGCTTTTTCCGAAAAATCCACTTGTGGCTGTCCGTACCTTTCGGCGTGATTATCACTTTGATATGTTTCTCGGGGGCTATGCTCGTGTTTGAGAAAGAGATGACACGCCTGTGCTACGCCGACATATACAAGGTGGAAAACGGCGGCGGCAGACCATTGCCGCTTAACATTCTTGCCGCAAAGGTCAGCTCCACACTGCCCGACGGTGTCGAGGTGACAGGGATAACGGTCAGCTCCGACCCTACCGAAGCATATAAAGCCAACCTGTCGAAGCCGCGGCGCGCCGCCGTTTACATCAACCAATACACAGGTGCTGTCACGGGGAAATACGAGCGCCCGGCATTTTTCGCAACAATGTTCAGCCTCCACCGCTGGCTCATGGACAGCGGACGTCCCGAAGGACGCCCTGCCTACGGCAAGATAATCGTAGGCATATCCACCATAATGTTTGTCATCTCGCTCATATCAGGCGTATGTGTGTGGTGGCCTAAGACGCGCCGCTCACTGGCCGGCAGCATGAAGATAACAACCGGCAAAGGCCGTTTCCGCCTATGGCGCAGCCTGCACGTAGCCGGCGGCATGTATGTGATAATCCTGCTCCTCGCCATGGCATTGACAGGGCTTACATGGTCGTTCTCATGGTACAACAAGGCATTTTATGCGGCCCTCGGCATTGAAGCTCCGGTCAGAGGCGGCGGCAACGACAAGCAAAAATCAGGCGATAAGAATAAAGGCGCCCGCAACGGCAGGGCTGACAAAAAACAAAAAGGCGGAAGCAACGCCGCTTCAACAAAGTTTGCCCGATGGCAACAGGTTTACGACCGCCTGCGTACCGACAACCCTCACGCCGCCCAAATAACCGTAGGCGACGGCACGGCGTCAGTAACGCCAAGCAAGTTCGGCAACACCCGCGCTTCCGACCGCTATACGTTCTGCACGTCAACAGGGCGCATAACGTCAGCCGTGAAATACGCCGACGCCGCCCCGCAGGGAAAGGTGCGCGGCTGGATATACTCCGTGCACGCAGGCACGTTCGGCGGATACGCCACACGTGTGCTGTGGTTTCTCGCCGCACTGTTCGGCGCGAGCCTCCCGCTCACGGGATATTACCTTTGGATAAGGCGACTCGTAAAAACGAAACGATAACATCGGCATCATCGGCTTAACTATCGGCCGCAGGGCATATCGTCCACCAACCACAACCCATTCATCAGGCTGCATTGTTAAGCGCCAGCCACGCTGACGGCTTATTACGTTGTAATATGCCGCTAATTGCATTGCGAAAGGCGACCTTTTACATCATAAAAGGTCGCCTTTTAGCGTGTAAAAGGGCACGAATTGGAAAATGACAAACAGCTGTCAGCTAAGAGCCTATAAACCAACCATTTGCGTTAAGACATGAAAGACGGAAGATGAAATGGAGGAAATAATGAACACCTAATGAAAAATCGCATATTTTGTAGGGACATAATTTATTATGTCTACACGCCACAGAGGGGCGTATTCGGAAAATAACGCCGATAAAATACGTTTCGTCGAAACGTGCGGACATAATAAATTATGTCCCTACAAAGTTCTGCGCCTTTTATTGTTACTTGAATATAAGATTGGATTTACATCCAATGAAACCGCGAATGAACCGGCACGCTTCAATCAATCTGTGAGAACTTCTTATGCCCTTTGGCGTAATACTGCCAAAGGATTGAGCACCGGTAAATTCCCGTAACGCTGTCAACCTTACGCATAGACTGCACCGACCTGCGCACTTCACGATAGTCTGGCAACCACTGCTTGAACGCCCTCCTACCCCTCAATATGGCCTTGAAGTCGCCCGTACGGCCTGACAGCAGGGCCTGTAACGCCGCTACGTAGTCGAGCACGGCACGCACACGCATCACATGATGCAGCTCGCCGTCAGACAGGTTCTTGTAAAGCATGGTAAGATTGTTGCGGAAGTTAAGGTAGGTTTTCATCGGGTTGTTCTTCGGCAACGTACCTCCGCCGATGTGGTAAACGGCGCTGTCAGGTATGCAGAATATCTTCCTGCCCATCAGGCGGAGCCTCCAGCACAGGTCGATTTCCTCGTTATGGGCGAAAAAACGTGCGTCAAAGCCGCCCGCAGCCTTATAATCGGCGGCGCGCACCATCATGCACGCCCCCGTAGCCCACAACACTTCGGCCGCGTAATCGTATTGTCCGTCGTCGTTCTCTACCGTATCAAACACCCTGCCACGGCAGAAAGGATAGCCGTAACGGTCGACAAATCCGCCGCAAGCCCCGGCATACTCAAAGGCGTCATGGTCGCTCTCGGACAACAGCTTGGGCTGACACGCGGCCACGTCGGGCCGGTTGTCCATGAACTCTATCAACGGAGTAAGCCAATGGTGGGTGACTTCGACGTCGGAATTAAGCAGTACGTAATACTCGGCCTCAATCTGCTCGAAGGCCTTGTTGTAGCCCTCGGCAAAGCCCCAGTTCTTGTCAAGCTGCACAAGACGCACCTCGGGAAAATGCTTTTTCAGGACTTCCACGGAATTGTCGGTCGAAGCGTTGTCGGCAACATACACGACGGCTTCGTTCCTCGAATAATCCAACACGGTAGGAAGGAAGCGTGTCAACATCTTGACTCCGTTCCAATTGAGTATGACAATAGCAACCTTGTCCATCTCAGAATATTGCTTTTAATGCTGTTTTATTATGGTTGAAACCGCCTAACCTTACACGCACGAGCTGGTTGTCGAGCCTGTCGTTGTCAGGCGACGGCGGCAACTCAACGCGTATGTAGTTCTTAGTGAAACCGTGCATGGCCTTACCGCTGGCCGCCTTCTCAAACAAGACTTCGGCCTCTGAACCTATATGGCGGCTGTAAAAGGCAAGGGTTTTCTCGTCAGACAAGTCTAAAAGGTGCTTGCTGCGCAGCTTCTTGTCCTGGTCGGAAACAACATATGGTATGTTCAGAGCCGCCGTTCCCGGGCGTTCAGAATAAGGGAACACATGCAGCTGGGTGATGTCTAACGACTTAAGGAACGTGTAAGTTTCCTCAAACAGCTCCGGCCTCTCGCCACGTGTGCCAACCATCACGTCCACGCCGATGAAGGCGTCGGGCATGACTTTCTTAATAAGCTCTATCTTATGGGCGAACAACGAGCTGTCATAACGGCGGTGCATGAGGCGCAACACCTCGTCGGAACCGCTCTGCAGGGGTATGTGGAAATGCGGCATGAACGCCCTGCTGACGGCGCAATACTCGATAAGCTCGTCGTCAAGCAAGTCTGGTTCAATGCTGCTGATGCGATAGCGGCTTATGCCTTCAACCCGGTCTAAAGCCTTTACAAGGTCTACAAAACGCTCTCCGGTGGTCTTTCCGAAGTCGCCGATGTTGACTCCGGTCAGCACAATCTCCTTTCCGCCCTCGTCGGCGGCCTGCTGCGCCTGCGCCACTAACGACGATATGCTCGGATTGCGGCTGAAGCCGCGGGCGTAAGGAATGGTGCAATATGTGCAGAAATAATCGCAACCGTCCTGCACTTTAAGGAAATAACGCGTGCGGTTGCCGCGCGAACAGCTCGGGGCGAACGTCCGTATGTCTTTCGTTTTCACAGTGTGATAACGATGAAGCGACGCTTCTTGCCTCATGCCTGACCATGCCTCAGACAAGAAACCAACAAGATTTGCCTTTTCGTTGGCGCCGAGAACGAGGTCAACCCCGTCTATTCCGCTCACCGTTTCAGGCTTCAACTGGGCGTAACAACCGGTCACAACGACGAAAGCTCCGGGGTTTTCGCGCACCATGCGGTGAATAGCCTGCCGGCATTTATGATCGGCTACCTCGGTTACGGAGCACGTATTAATGATGCACAGGTCGGCATTTTTGTCGACGGTAGTCACTCCCATGCCCTGCAACAAGCGCTCGAACGTGGACGTTTCAGAAAAGTTCAGCTTGCAACCTAACGTAAAATATGCGGCAGTCTTGCCCTGAAAAACAGATGAGTTTATCATTATTATATATGTGTCGCTAACCAACAACGGGACATCCTCCGCCCCGCAATGTCATTACGCCTTAGATAACAATATGCGGCAAGGAACACATATGCGCCCAACGCCGCAACAGCCATATCCAAAGCTGCAATAATCAGCGACAAAGGTAGTAAAAAAACTCGACACAAACACAGCCAAGCGACATTTCTTAAGCGCAACAAGAAATTAACAGTCGTTAGCAATGTAATATTTCACTGATACACAGCGACTTACAAAAAAGTTACAAAATAAGTCAGAAAAAAAACATAAAAAATAGAACAACGTATTAAAAAAATACTTACCTTTGCAGCGTTTTAATAAACAAACAATTGTTTTACAGATTAAAAAAGCAAAGAAAATGAAAAAGTTAGTTTTAATGTTCGTAGCTATCGCAGCTATTTCATTCGCATCTTGTGGTAACAAAACAGCTAATGCTGAGGCTGCTGACACTACAGCAACTGACACCGCAGTTGTAGACACACTGGCTGACAGCACTGCTGTTGACTCTGCTGCTGTAGATTCTACAGTTGCTGAATAATTAGCTACAACAGTAAAAGCGTGAAAAAATCCGCAGGAAGTGATTCCTGCGGATTTTTTTGTTAACGTTCACGGCCACCAAAAGTAATGCTTGCCGACACAAGCTGCACTTACGCAGCGGACTATCAGGCTGACATAAAACCGGGGCAGTAGAAATTCAGTGGGGATTTATTTTTCAAAATCCCTAATAATTCCGACCTTTGCTTTATGGAAAAGAATC
>CALUKU010000002.1 GCA_944321295.1 uncultured Prevotella sp. | reverse complement strand
GGTGGAGGATGGAAATAATTTTTCTAATCGAATGCTTATTGCAACTCATGAGATGCGAATTTTTCTAATTCCATTAACTCTTTGATTATTTTATCATTATCCGTATCTATACTAATCTCTTTACAGAGATGCCACCACTGATTATTCTCACACAGCTCATACTCTCCGTATCTTTTCAACTGTTGTAACTGCTTATTTGTCACTTCTCCAATGCGTTCGGTTGTTCCTGGTAACCGTCTCAGCCCTATCTCTATTTTGTCACCAATGCTTCCGTCTGAGTGTAGTACCATCGTAAAAGCTGCATAATATTTGTTTCCGGTGGTGCAACCGCATGACATCCAATCTCTGGTCCAGTCATCAATATTGGTTTGAGGATACTCAATATTACCATAAAGGTAGTATATGCCTGCTGTAAAACCTTCCTTTACAATATATCGCGAATGGTATTCATTCTTTCCTTACGATTCCTTATCCCTGTTTTTTCGGCAAAAGCAATTTCCCCGATTCTAAAATCCACCGGTTCAAGCAGAGCATATACTTCATTGTAGATTTTGCACATGCGAGCGAAAGTTTTTTCTGCGAAACACTTTGCCTGCTTTGCATCGCGATTTAACATTACATTAAACAGCTTGCCGAATTCGAATATCTGCTCATCAGCCAACAGACTTACAGGATTCTCTTTATACTCTTCCCAGTTTGCCTCATTGCTCTTTGCCCTGTTCACCCAGAAAGGAATGGCAGCCATGTTTCCATTGTTATCTTTCCAAGCTTCGCAATATTCGGTGTATGCTTGTCTCCAACTTCCTTTCCGGTGTATCCAATCTTGAGGTATGATATGGTCGAAATCCCAAGGCCTGTTTTTATCTTCCCATAAATCTTGCCGTGCCGGGTCGTAATGAGGAAATCTCTTGCACATATATCCCCGTTGTGCGTAGAGTAGCATTTCTTTGTTGTACGAAATTGTCTCCCACAGCGTCCACCACGGCATGTTGCCGCGCCCATTTCCATAAGGGCGCCAGTTTTTATCACCTTCTAATGTAAACAAGCCTCGGAATGCTTCGGGAGACAACAAAGGGGTAATAGTCCCTTTCACACACGATACCAACAACTCTTGCTTTATTATGTTCCCCCATTTGCTAAACTCGCTCTTTGCCACAGCCTTGTATATGCTGTTTGCCACATCAAACTTATCGCCTACCATCCAGTGGAGATAGTAAGCCGTTGCTCGAAATAGAGCCTCTTCCCCTGTCGTCGTTTCTATCTGTTTCTCTTCTTTCCACTTGGCAAATGCCATTAGTAACAGGTAAACGTCGGGCGACTTACGGGCAATCGTTGTTCTTAGTACTTTAGGTATCTTATCATAATTTGTCAACCATTGGTCTACTGAAGACAGCATGCGGCTCATTACGGAGCCATTTCCATCAGTACAGTACAGCTTGTCTATCGCTGCACGTATGCCATCGCCACTTGCCAATTTTCTGACCTTCGCCACAGACGGTGCTCGTTGAAGTCCTTTGTCCGTAGTAGAGAGTACAAGTTGGAAAGCCAATGATATCAGCGTATGCGGAGGCATGTATAGTGTAGCCAACCTATCGTTCTCTTTCGACAGTTCCGGCCAATAAGCCTTTACAGCAGAGTACATCAACTCGCTTTGGGTGATGGGTGTGCCACCTGTGCCGATGCGGTTGAAAAGTATCTCTATGTCCGAGAGTGCTCCGGCTTCGCCTTTATCTTCGCTTTCATTGTCGATGGTCTCTTGAAGTATGTTAATGGTTGGAATCTTATAGTGCGACAGACTCTTGAACGCTTCAAAGCGCTTAACTATCAAACTGTCATTTATTTCATCCACTTGTTTCAGCTTGAACTTTCTGGATGCTTTGTTTTCTTCTATCTTGTCCATAATGCATTTCGCAAAGCCATCTTTGTCCTCACTATACTCCTCGCCTGCGGCTATCATCCAGCACAAAGGAATGGGTAATCCCGATTCTATTGGATATGTCTCGGCCAAGCTAATCGTGCCTTCATATTCGTTGTCGTCTACTCCAAATTCCTGAAGCGCAGCTCTCTTTTGCGACGTATTAAGTGTTGTGCATTCGTCGTTAGCCTTATAGCCCCAAGGATGTGCCTTTGTGGTGGCACGGATGATGTATTTCCTGGTTGTATTACTACTATCCCACACTTTTTCATCGGGTTTTAAGTCAAACCATAAGATACAATCTTCATTTGAGAGAGTACCATATCCCAAGGCCACAGCATTCCAACGTTGTTGGCCGTCAATCAGGTTATATATATCTGTACTCTCCGTGCGCAAATGCGAAAGAGTAAAAGCACCAATAGGGAATTGGCGCAGGATGGTATCCCACAACAATTCCACCTGATACGGTTTCCATACCACCCCTCGTTGTATAGCCGGGATTTTTACTTCAGAATCAGCCTTTGTCCATTCCGATATCTCTTTTAAAGTCCATTCCGTTTTCATATATTTATTGGCTTATTTCCTGTTGTGCAATAAATTCAACCACGCGATTAATCTCCCTTTCTTCAACGAATACACATTGAATTCGCGTGAATTCTGAGAATTTCTACTGTTGCCATCTTTAGATTAGCAAACATGGCAACCTGACTGTTATGTTCTAGTCGATTCTGAGAACGATTCCATCCTTGGCTTGTGCAATGATATGCGCCTCGTACACTCCCATGTTCTCCATCGCATCAAATAGGATTTGAAGGTCTCTGGCGCGCAGTTTGGAATTTGAGAGAATAATCGTTGCAGAAGGACATGCTATTTATCCTTCCGGTATTTTTTGATTCAAACCCTTCGCCGTTACAAACAGGACATTCGGCTTCTACCTCATGCCGTTTACCTGCTTTATCAATATATTTACAACGGATCACGCCGGTTCCGATACATTCCGGGCAGTCGACATTTATAAGTTCTTCCTCTTGGGGCGCACTTGCAAATGCCTGTCTTATGTGTTCTTTCGTAATATGGCAATTACAGTTATTGTCCGGCCACCGGTATTTAGACATCATTCCGTTCAGTCTGCCGTTTGGCTCATAATCGCCTTTAAGCGTATCAGCCTTTATTTTGATTAGTCTGAGACCATCTGTCGCATAAACATATCCGTCCATCAAAGATGGTGTCTGAAAGTCTGGATTTAAAGGACTTATAAACAAGTCAAATAAATCTTTTTCATTGAACGTGTATTTCATTTTCTTCCTCATTTTTATATTTTGTTTTTTTAACGCTAACAAATTCACAATTTTCCATTACAATATCCCATTTCATCCATACCACATCCTGCATCCTCCAGTTCCTTCAGGAACAGCCGTGCACACATCTCCGCATCATCGCCTGCCCGATGGTGCTGTCCGTAGGGTATCTTGAACTGGTCGCAAAGGTAATCCAGGCTGTTGCAGCCGAAGTCATAAATACTGCGTGCTGCAAGAAGGCTGCAATAATAGGTCACATCTGGCTTTTCCAACTTGTAAAGTTCAAGTGAATGACGGATACAACTGATGTCGAAAGCGGCATTGTGAGCCACAAGCACGGGAATGTCTTTAAGGTATTCGCATATTTCCGCCCATACTTCCGGGAAATCCGGCGAATGGATGGTATCATTCGGCCGGATGCCATGAATCTGCATGTTCCAGTAGCTGTAGCTGTTTCCTTGCGGACGGACGAGCCACGAACGGGTTTCCACAATCTCTCCGTCACGCACCACGCAGATACCAGCCTCACAGATGGAAGCGCGTTTGCCTGTGGCTGTCTCAAAGTCGATGGCTATGAAATTTATTCCTTGCATGGTTTATCCTCCTCTTTCCAAGTGTAATAGTCCAACATGTTTTTTGCAAAGTTGCGCATTTCGTTGCGCACGGATTCCGGCTCCAGCACTTCTACTTGGTCGCCTTGGGCGAGAACCAACTGATAGAAGTCGAAAGTCGGTTTCAGGTGGTATTCAAAGAGCGTAGACTCGTCGTCGCCCTCTATCTCCCGCTGCGATTCGTGCAGGGGTAGCGTGCGCAGATAGTCGGCAAAGCCGCCGTAAGCCTTGACTACGACGCGCTGCGGCTTCTCGTCGGACGTTATCACGCCGCAACAGCCCTCGAAGTAGTCGTCGGCGTCGAAGCTGCGTTTCATCTTGAATGTCTTGCCCGTGTCCTCGATGTCATATATCCGGTCAAGCGCGTACACACGGTAAACGTCGTTCGGCTTTACGCCCTTAGCCCTGTTGCGGCCTGAATAGTAAGGACTGCGCGCCACGACGTACCACCGTCGCTTCACCACTTTAAGTAAATAAGGCTCTATCTCGAACGTGCTCGGGTACGGCTTGCCGAATCCTTGGTGCGTGATGTTAAGTACCCGGTTGTGCCGCATGGCCTCGGCTATGCACGTAAGCCACGTCTGCCCCGAGGGAATGTCCTCATAGATGATGCGATCCTCCAAGCGGCTGTCAGCCTGAATTTGGTTCAGCGTGGCGTAAGAACTTATGAGCCAGCTGTGCAGGTTGTTGCCGCGCAGTCGTTCTGGTTCAGTGATGTAGTAGCGGTAACCGTCGCCGGCATCGCATTTTATCTCCACGCCGAAGATGTCGAGTATCGCCTTCTGGTGGTTGTGGAACGTGCGCAGGGGCAGCGGCTCCTTGTAACTAAGTCCGCTGTTCTGCCACAAGTCGCTTATTTCCTGGAACGTAAGCCGCCTGTATCTCAACAGGATGTCAACCAGCCCACGTACCGTCCGAAAAGATTTGCTGCCATGTCGTAATAGTTTTGGTTTGTTGCAAAGATAGCTGTTTGCCTATGAAAAATCAAGGCAGAGCTGAATGTTTTTTGCATAAAAACAAAATTTTTCCAGTTCTGCCATGATTTGGCATTTCTTACCCATTTCTTTGCAACCGAAAACAATGTAAAACCAAAAACAAAACGATTATGGCAACAATGAATCTTAGCAACTTTCTCATTGCAAGATATGACCTTTTAGGAAGCAAAAGGCCATGTTTGGCAATGCAATATGCCGCCTTTTGCAGTGTTATCTTGGCCTGAAAAGAAAATGGAGCAAAAGCCGCATAGCGGACGAAATAGGAGTGTCGAAATCTACTGTCTGCCGCGAGGTGCGCCGCAACTCGAAGCCCGACGGCAGCTACGTGTGGAAATATGCGCAGGCCAAGTGTGATGAACGCAGGCACGGCCTCACTGGCAACCACCGCAAGCCGGACGAGTTGTGGTGGCGCATCGACCGCATGATAGAGGATGACTGGTCGCCCGGGCAGATAGCCGGCGTGCTGCGCAATGAAGGCATAAGCATATGCAAGCAGACCATCTACAACCACGTCCATGCCGACAAGACGGGGAAGCTGGGCAGGCACATGCCGCATGAGCTGAAGTACAACAGGCGTGCGAGGCGGCAGCGTCCGACCAAGGCGACCAACATCGCCAACCGCACCAGCATCCATGAACGCCCGGCCGAAGCCGACGGCAAGCGTTTCGGCGACTGGGAGATGGACACTATAGTGGACGGCACGGCCATGCCATACTCACGCTGACGGAGCGTTCCACGAACTTCATCCTGATGGAGAGGCTCAAGGAAGGGCGCAAGGCCGCCCCGACGGCAAAGGCCGTGGTCAGGCTGCTCCTCCCATACAGGAAGCACGTCAAGACCATCACGACCGACAACGGGTGCGAATTCGCGGCACATATGGAAATAACAAAGGGGCTGGCCGTCAAGGGAGAAGGAAACGCCGTTGTCTACTTTGCCGACTCGTACTCCGCATGGCAGAAAGGTGCGATAGAGAATGCCAACAAGCTTATCAGGAAGTACATACCTAAAAAGGCCGACTTCAGTGACTATACTGACAGATACATCAAGAAAGTGCAGTACAAACTCAACTCAAGGCCAAGGGAAAAATTAAACTTCGACACACCCAAATGCAGGTTTTTCAATTTCTTTGAGTAATTTTGCATTTGCTGTTGGACTCTACAGCAGGGCTGACGGACGGCTGACACTAAACATTTTTAGCTGTCAGCCAGTAAAGCGTTGACACACAGAACGTTAGCTGCAATCCTGACACCTGACAGTGAAAATGCGTATTTTATGTTAATGTTTGTCCGATGTATTCAAGCCAAAGCACACTTAATTTCATCAACTCATGTTAAAATACGCTTGGGCATAGGACAAAATGAATTGACACCAACTATTCGATTTTACCCAATTTCTTCAGCCTGCTACTTATAGCCCCTTCGGTGCGTTCAAAAATTTCAGCTAACAGGCCAACGTTTTTCCATACATCATACATACGGCAAAGCAACTTATCTGCGGTTTCATCCCAAGGTAAGTAAGCATTACGATGTTCTTCTCTTTTTTCATCAAAAGTGTATTTTTTCGGTTTATTAACACAAGGTGACGCTTTTAGTCCATCTTCAATTACAGAATATTTTTGCTTTTCGGGAATAACTCCACGAACTCCACCTTTCGGATTCTTCACATCTCCTTTATATCTTGGGATAAGGTGCATGTGTACATGAAAAACCGACTGTCCTGCTGCCTCGTTTACATTTATACCGATATTGTAACCGTCAGGATGGAAACGCTCGTCTACTCTCTGTTTCACATATTGAAGCATAACGTTCATGGCTTCACGCTCATGATTGGTAAGGTCGAAATATGATGCAACATGTCGTTTGGGTATAATCAATGCATGGCCTGGTGACACTGGATACCCATCATAAAATGCGACACAAGTAGCAGTTTCGCAAATGACTTCCACACGTCTTGAAAGACGGCAGAAAGGACATCTCTCTCCTTCCTTTCGAGGTAGTTTATTAAAGTGATTGTATTGATATAATTCAAAACTACTGTTACATATAAGGCTTTGGAAAGGCAAACGAACATTACATTGGTAAGTGTATTGCTTATGAATAGCGTGTAGTCGGAAACCTTCTTCTTTTAAGTCACGACGCACTGCAAAGAATGCAGTTCCTTGTGGTTTCAAAAGATTGGTAACGTTCATCATCACCTCAGCCTGTGCATATGGCTCTAACACATTCAGCACATAAATGCAGATTATGGTGTCAAACTTTCCTTCGGGATAATCCGGGCGATAGTAATAATCATACCCTTCAATGTCATACCCTTGTCTTTTAAGTTCATCGGTATCAAAACCGAAACCACACCCATAGTCAAGAATACGACCTTTGAGCAAGTTATGCTTCAACAGATACCTTGCCGGTACCGAAATATCCGTACGCCTAATAGCGGTAAGATAGGGATGGTTAATTCTTCCTGTTTCCATATTCAATCATATTTCCATGTGTCATAACCCATATTGAGGGCTATCTGACTCATCGGTTTAAATGTCCTTTCATATATTTCCATAAATTGGTTGTCGCTCATGTCTGCCAATTCGCGTGGAGTATATCCTAATGAAAGGTAATCTTCAAGTGCCTTAGGAGTTTTGTGGGCATTAATACATACACGCAACGAACGGTGTTGTATATCTGCCAGTTTGTGAAGATATATATTCAAGTCCGGAAGCTTGTTGCTTTTTGAAGAATTGACACTTTTGTCAGACGGCACCAAATTCCAATTTAAGTTATGGGATACAAAAGTCCAAGGCAAGAAATGGTCTAAGGCATAACCACCCTGATATAATATCTTTCCTGTGTATAAACAGTAAATGGGACCACCAAGATTTATAACCATATCCCAATAATGATGCTGATTTGAAAGTGAGTCACGCTTCTCAGGCTTTATCAACTTATTTGAGATTGCCGGTACATTAGGATTGCGCACTTGTAAGAATTGGGTTAGATTCCAATAAGTAAAATCCACCAAGATATTATAATGATTGTGTAAATACAAATCCCATGCAGGATTAAGCATTATGTAGAACTCTGCATCGTTCTTATAAATAGCATATAAACAACCGTTTTCCAATGTCTGTGAACGAATCACCATTTCCTTGTCGTCAGATGTGTCAATCCAAGGGCGAAGAAAACGATAAGGTACATTTAAAGTAAGAATCCTCAAACGGTTCTTTATCTGAATATCCTCCAACCTATCACGCAATGAAGTACAAATGGTCTCAACATCTGCATCAATGGGAAATCCTGTTGCCTTCTGCAACTCTATCACAATGTTAAAAAGCGAATCGCTCTTACCGAATGATAAACGGAAATAAAGTATCGGATACCAGGCATTGGCAATCATTCTAATCACAATATCCCACACGTCAATACGTAGTTTTTCTGTTTTTGCGTGAATTTGCAAAATCGAGAGAAACCAAAAATATTTATACGTTGCTACCGTATTTGCAAATAACTTACCAAGTCTAACTGTGCTTAATAATCGTGACTGTGGAATATTCATGCGATAAAGTGGTTTTATTATTAACTATGTATGAAACATATTTTCAAGAGCCTGTATTTTTTCATCAATTCTTCGAATGTAGGCTTTTCTCCGTATATCATTGACGATTGCATATCCCTATAATCGTTGCGCCAATCGTTAAGAACCTCATCAGGAGGGAGTAATCTTATGCGTTTACGGATGTCGGGAGTATAATCCACCCCGCTAATGCTTGTGAATAATTCACGATGGCGGTGTATTGCATTCCAGAGTTCATCGTTGGCAATAGCCCGTGTGGCAATATCGGTATCCATCATCTGCACCAGGTCATACATGTGACGGGATTTGCGATTAGCACCCTTTGGAGATTGAGAAGAAAACAGCTCGTGCAACAAAAATGCCTTTTCAAGAAATGTTTTCTCTGCCAATGCCGTTGGTATCATAACCTGTTTGATTGTTGTGCTGATAGGTAACACATCTTCTGTAATGCTCGTTACCGCTGCTTTCGCTGTAGGCTCAAGTAAGGAACGGGCACCAACCTCCAGTTTTACTTCCGAATGTAAATAAGGTAAATATTCATCGAAAAGAGACTTATAACGAATGTGTATCACTCTGGGTTCAGGATATGTTCCATCACCCTCGCCGTCAGGATCAGCCTCTACCTGAAGCCATTTCTCCATACCTGTTTCTGAAACAGCTTCTTGCAGCGAGTGGCAAAGTTCATCACGTACAAAAATAGATGAAATCTTACGCAACCGTTTGATTTGCTTTTTTGTCAAGTCTCCCTCAAATCCCCAAATAGAAGGGTCAATAGCCAAATCTATGTCTTCTGAAAAGCGGTGTATTACTTTCCATACCTTGCTCAGGGATGTGCCACCCTTAAATATGAGGTGATCGGCTATGGGTAATGTGAACACTAATTGCAGAGCCACAGTTACCCATAAGTCTTTTTCCACAGCTTGTACCGGTAAGCCAGCTTTGTTGGCAGCTTGAGTAAGCACCATTTGCTGTTGTTCCTAGGATAGTTGAAAGTAATTATTCATACGCTTGTCTTGTGATGGTCCTTATCCATGCCGGCATGAGAGCCTCATCCGCCAACACGTTCTCCTTTTGTTCTTTCTGAAGCACGCTCTTGATTTGCTTGGCAATATCGTCCGTTACATTATCTTTCCCTATTTCTTTCAAGGCAAACGTGACAAGCATTGCAAGCGGATTAGTGAATGAAAGATTTTTGGGCGTCGTGTATTTAAACTGTATTGAACGACCATTTCCCAAACTTACCTTGCGAGGTGTCCCGTCCGTCAGATAAACTATGTTCATAGGCACTTGTGTAGATATGCCCAATTTGTTCAGAGCATAAATACCTGTCGGCACAATACGTGCCTTATCTCTGCGGGCTATTGTCTCTGCTATCTGTTCTATGGGTGGCATCAATACGCCAAGTCCTAAGACAGTGTCAATCTCAGGGTATGAATATATGCCTCTCGCCAGACGGATGATGTCGCCTTTGGCTGTCAGTCGTTCTAAGCTTTTGCCAACAGCCTTTACTTCACCGTATGACGTAAAGTCAGAAGGAAAGAAAATACTTCCTCTCCCCTTGGCTTTAATAGCTGCCAAAATATTGTCTTCTATGCTTGCCATTGTATCTTGTTTGTCGCAAAAATACAAATTATTTGCGACATCTCCAAGGCTTAAGTAAAATCTGCGTCTAAATTTAACATTGCTTGCAGGGATGCTATGTAGCCAATGAACTTGATATTACTTATTTACTGCCTTGATTCTGCGTAAACAATGCGTAAACAAACTATTTCAGTTATGGGTATTTAGTGAGTTTCACCGAGAGTGGCAAATTACATAACTATCTGTAAATCAACAAAAACTAAAATCGTTGACTATCACAGGATATCATTTTATCGTTCTCATAATCTGGAGGTCCCAGGTTCAAGCCCTGGATGGCCCACGTTACAAAAAGGCAGTTACGAAGTTCGTAACTGCCTTTTTTGTTTTTACAGATAAACCGTGCGAAAAACAAGAACACCAAACTTTGGATGCGCTCAAACGCCTGTTCAAATTGGCCGTATCGGACAATAACCACAATATTGATTAACGCCGTGAATTCGGTATAAGGAAACAACTACGGTAGGGACATAATTAGCTTAACGCTGACCTTCGGTTCTGAAGATTGCTCCATTAAGACGCAATCGTGTCCTTAGCCGCGAAGAGGCGTATTCAATCGGTTTTTACACATAAAAACGTTCTTTACTGAAAGTGCGGACATAATAAATCATGTCCCTACCGTAGATGTTTCCTTATACCGAACTCACATTCCTTAAAGGTCGTTAGACTTTTAACATAAAGGGCAATACGCTAAAAGCCTAATGACCGTTCGGGCAAGACCGACAACTACTGCTGTGTAAAACGAGCAAACAACTTCTTTAATTGCGGCAAGGTCATCAGCTTGTAAGTCAATCCTTTATCTTCATCATAAAGCGCGGTGTAATTGTTTAATAATTTATATTTCTTACCGTTAAAGCTCAAATAACCATCTTTTACAACATACGTATAAAAATCTTTCTTTATCAAATTCTTTGCCATAGTAAATAACGCCAACATTGTCGGCCTATCTTCATTCCGTCCAAGCCTTTTAGGATTTACCAGCGCCATCTGGACATTCAGCAATCTTTCTCCATTATCCGGCACTATGGCAAACATTACATCTATGGCTCTAACGTTAAAAAACATAGAAGCTTCAGGCTCTACTTGATCGTATGTACCGACAAATATGAACGCCTTGTCCTTGAACTTTGTTTCATATAGACTATTTTTCTTTTCAATCTTATCCGCATTTGCCGTTAGATTATTTTTCTCTTCTATCATATCAGCATTTGCTGCTATCTTGTCTGCCAAATCTAAAACAGACGATGGCATTTCATCAAACTTCATGGATATAGAAAAATCTATATACTCGTCAACTACTTTCAACTTTTTACCTTCATAGATAAAAAGGGAATATGGCGTTTTATCGACGTAGACCGTACCGGAATCCAAAGCTGACAACACTCCTTTCTGCCAATAGCCGGAAATTGTGTTTACACTGTCATCATTTCCTACAAAAGACAAAACACCTTTTCCTGACGGTACATATATTTCCGCTTCTTTCGTTTTATTGAGAGGCCATAAACACTTGACAACATTACCCTCAAAAATCAGGTTGTTTCCCTCAAAAATCAGGTTGACACCAATCTTGGGTTCTATACCTTTTGTTCGTTTGGTATGTCGTAACATTTCTGTATACGACTGTACAATAATTGGATTAAGGCTTGCAGGGTTAGTTAAATCCTGATTACTATAGTACACCTTACCCGACATAATGCCACCGGATGTGACATCCCCTACAAATTTTATCCCGTTCAAGACGGCCGTCCCTTTGAAGTTCCCGTTTGTCCATTTTCCATCAAAGCGTTCACCGTCTATATCCAAGTTTCCTTTGCCATTATAGTATTTTCCGTTATTTATTTCACCTTCATACTTTACGTCACCATTGTTTATTGAACATCTGCCATTTATGAACTTTCCGCTTTTCCACTCTCCGTCATACCACTCACCGCTATTTTTGCTCAGCTTTCCTTTCCGTCCATATTCAGTAAATACACCTACGAATTTATCTCCCGTTGAATATGTAAGCGTTCCTGTTCCACTTATTTTACCATTTTCCCAATTCCCTTCATACACATCGCCGTTCTTATACGTCATTTTACCGTGGCCTTGATATAATCCGGCAACAAAACAACCTTCATACACAGACCCGTCTAAGAAAGTAAGCTTTCCTAAACCTTCAGGTTTGTCAGCTTTCCATTCGCCTGAATATTCCTCATACTGACTTACCTTATACGTCATAGTACCTTGGCCTTCCCTTGAGCCATAGACCCAGTTGCCGGAATAAACATCGCCGTTGGCATAAGTCATAGTGCCGAAACCATGTGGAGATTTCTTCTTCCATTTGCCTTCATAATAATCCCCATTGGGATACTTCTTTTTCTTTGCCTCAGTAGAATTGACGACGAATAAGGCAACAATAATCAATAATACATACGAAAGCTTGCTCATGATAAATACGTTTTTCCACCTATAAATCCGCAGAATTCAGCCGTTAGTATTAAGGTTGGGATACAGAAAAGGCGCGGACTTGATTATCGCCTACGCCCTCTTATTCTCAGTATCGCCAAACACTGTCACCAAAAGAACGGAAGAAAATAACCACCCACGCCGAACCGATATATGGCGACAGGGCGGAATACGCTTCTTCCGTCCATCAGCATATACGATACAGCAAAAGGGGCATCCTTCACTCGTGTTCCTTGGTGTATTCTTAAATTTGGCGATTTTAGAATAAAGAACTCAGCTCAAATGCCTTTCTGCAAGCCCCGGATTTCTCCCCGAAGCCGTTGGCAAATATAGCGATTTTTTGTGAAGTTGCCCCATGAGTAGATGATTATTTTCTTCATCCATAAGAATTTTGCGGCTTTTCAAACGTTCCCTTTATCCGTCCACATCCTCTTCCGAGCGCTTGAATTGGAAGAGGATGTCCGCATAGGTGTTAGTAAGCTCATCCAACCGAACTGCTGATGAGCACAAATATTTCAAGCTTAGTCTGTTCACACTGCATGACTACATCATCCAACGGATTTGCGGATGAACCCAAGAGGCGGCCTTTCATCCTGCGAAAGGCCGCAAACGGTACGATAAAAGGCCGTCTTTTGGAAGTCAAAAGACGGCCTTTTATTTTATTGCTGATTATCAACGGGTTACGGCTGCGCCGCAACCTTGCTATCATTGCGGCAAACGATAACGCAAATGAGCGGAAAGAAAGCTTGCTTCCAGTTTACCGAGTACGGCTTATCTTACCAAAGGCGAGTTCGGTATAAGAATACACCCACGGTAGGGACATAATTCATTATGTCCGCACGTTTCGCAGAAACGTATTTTATTGACATTGACAACTCATACGCTCTTTCAGAGCGTGCGGACATAATAAATTATGTCCCTACGCGAGGGTGCCCGCTTGTATTTTAGGCATAAAAGTTTATACCGAATTCACGTTACCAAAGGCTTGCCTGCGCTTTACCGGGCGGCGGGCGGCGCATAAGGCTTAGTTATCCGCCAGCTCCTCCACCGCCTTCCTTACGATGTCGCTCTTCTCGTTCATTATCTGGAAGTATTCGCTCATGTCGAAGAGGTCGCGCGCCACGAGGGCCTTAAGCTGCGTGGTGAGCAGGGGCAGCGTCTGCTGCAGCTCGTCGTCGTCCTTGGGCTTTACGTTCTGCTTGGCGCCCTCCTTCACCACGTCGTCTATGAGCTGCCGGGGCACGCTGAAGTCGCGGCGGAAGACGTCGAACGTGGGATAGAGCCGCTTCAGCTCGTCGCGGTGGTTGTCGATGTAGCGCAGGTCGGTGTTGATTACTATGCCCTTGAGCACGAGCTGGCGGTGGAACTTGGTGTACTGCAGCGTGTCGAGGGGCACGAAGACGTCGGGCATTATTCCTCCGCCGCCGTAGACGGGGCGGTGCTTCTTGAGCGTGTAGCACTTCAGCGAGTCGTCGAAGTGTATGCTGTCGCGGTTGGTCAGTTCGCCGTGCTTGAGGCGCTTCTCGAAGTCCATGGCATAGTCCTCAATGTCGCCCTTGGTGTAAGGTTTCTGTATGCAGCGGCCGGCGGGGGTGTAATAGTGGGCTATGGTGAGGCGTATCATCGAGCCGTCGGGCAGGCCGATGGGGCGCTGCACGAGGCCCTTGCCGAAGGTGCGGCGGCCTATGACGGTGCCTCGGTCATGGTCCTGCACGGCGCCCGAGACAATCTCGGCGGCCGACGCCGTGAACTCGTTGACGAGCACGACGACGCGGCCCTCGGCGAACTTGCCCGTGCCGCGCGCCTTATAGTCGGTGCGGGGAAACTGGCGCCCCTCGGTATATACGATGAGGTCGCCGTTTGACAGCAGCTCGCCGGCCACCTCGACGGCGGCCTGCAGATAGCCTCCGCCGTTGTCCTGCAGGTCGAGTATGAGGTCCTTCATACCCTGCTCCCTGAGCTGCTCCATGCCGCGCATGAACTCGCCGTAGGTGGTGGCGCCGAAGTTGGCTATCCTTATGTAGCCCACGCCGGGGCGTATCATGTAGGCGGCGTCGACGCTCTTCACGGGTATCTTGTCCCTCTTGACCGTGAACTTAAGCACCTCGGCCACGCCGCGGCGCACAATGCCCAGGTTGACCTTGGTGCCGCGCGGACCGCGCAGGCGGCGCATGATCTCCTCGCGGGCCATCTTCACGCCGGCTATGGCCGAGTCGTTGACGCTCACTATGCGGTCGCCGGCCATTATGCCGACCTTCTCCGACGGGCCTTTGCTGACGGGCTGGATTACGAGCAGCGTGTCGTCAACCATGTTAAACTGCACTCCTATGCCGTCGAAGCCGCCCTCGAGCGGCTCGTTGAGCGCCTTCACCTCCTTCGGGTCGGCGTAAGACGAGTGCGGGTCAAGCTCCTTCAGCATGCCACGTATGGCGTCCTCGACGAGCTTGCGCTCGTCAACGGAGTCGACGTAGAGGCTGTTTATCGCCATCTCGGCTATCTGCAGCTTGCGTAGCGGGCTGTCCTTGGAGAAGTCGATGCGCATCTGGGAGTGCAAAGGTAAAAAGGAGAAAAGGCTAAAAAGTAAAGAGAGAGAGAAAAATCTTAACATTATTGGAACCTTCATATCAAATGTTTTTAATAATACTTTTGTCCTACTTTTTTAGAATTTCATTTAATCAATCTTGTTCAATCCTTGTTTCCTGCCAAATATTTTAGATAATAATCACGGGTAACAACATTATTGCATCCCGACTTGTCAGGTTTATAATTAGTACAACCAAGAAAAGGTTTGGTGTTGTCTTTCCCTTCTTTTACAATCAAATAACCATCCTTGCATTGGTCGCATTTAAGGATAGGCAAATCTCCACCCCTTAGATTATTCGTCATAAAATCGCAGATTTCAGGTTCATTAGAACATATATAAAGCCTTAAACCATAATCTTTCTTATATCGTAACTGCATAGGATAACCGCAAACAGGACAACGCTTGGCCTCAACTTTTCTGTCTGGATTCAATACGATGTTCCCTTCCAGTCTTACATTATCATAATCACGTATAAGCTCCAATACAAATTCTGAGGGATGTTCTTCAGGAACAACGATATATACACGGTTCTTTGTCCGCGTCAATGCGACATAAAACAAACGGCGTTCTTCTGCATATTCAATGGCATGGTCTGTCTTTACGACATAGTTCAGCACAGGGTCGTCTTCTATCTTTGACGGAAAACCATAAACATCGTTACGCCCATTCACAATGATAACATTGTCATAACCGAGACCTTTGGCCCTGTTCACGGTCATAAAGTCAAGATATACGGCATTATACTTTTGCGAATATACGTTCCCGGTCTTTTCATCATACTTGAAGTCTGCTGACTTTCCGAGGTTGTATGCGTCAAAACCATAACGCCCTAAGAGAAGTATTGACGAGTCAGGTTTTTCTTTAAGTATCTCATCCATCAGACTTTCCACAGTTTCGCCTATAAGGAAAAACTTTCCGCCTCGTCCCTCATACTGCTTCCTGTCGACATTTTCAGTATAAGTCCTAACTACGACAGGGTCGGATATATGTTTCGGAGAAACGAGTGCTTTCTTTATTTGCGCAGAGTTTTTTTGGATAAAACCTCCCGCTATATCTATCAATTCCTGTGCGTTACGGTATGTCCTTGTTATGCTAAGCTCTTGTCCGTACCCAAAACTTTCCTTGAATTTCGTAAACAAAGTTATGTCTGAACCGGCATAAGCATATATCGACTGCCAATCATCACCAACCGCAATAACTTTCGCATCACAAAGATTACTTAGCTCCTTAGTCAAATTAAAACGTTGCCGTGATATATCCTGATACTCGTCGACAATGATATATTTAAACTTTAATTTTTCTCCTTTAAGCTGTTCGTCACGTATAATACGCGCGGACTCGTTTATCATGTCCTCAAAATCTATGGCATTACGCTCTTTCAGACATTTTGAATACTCATAATAACACTGCTCACATATAGTCAAAAAAAGCTTTGTCCGCTCATTTTTCGATTTATAAGCAAAACGACTGAAATAATCTGGTGTATATCCGTTTGTCTTAAAATTACTGATAAACGTGCAAACCAATTTCACCAAACGTGATATGTATTTATTTTCTTCGGTGGAGACAATCTTCTCAAAAACATCCTTAGAGGAACGCGGACGTAATTCAAAACCATGCTTTAATAGTTTCTCACGTAAATGTTCCAATAACGTACGCCCATCTTTAAATCGAGAGAACGTGTATATCAAATCTGTCTTATGCTTCCTATGAAGCATTATCTTCTCGTTGACTTCCCTCTTGTATCGCTCTATTTCTTCATCGCTATAACGGCTGTTGCGCCCATCCTCAGTGATGCCAAAATGCTCTATATAAGCAACCTTATCCCCCTGCGTGATTGTAAAATCGGGAGTATATGGCTTATGGGAACGAAGAATATTGTAAGGATAGATTTTTTCGTATGAATAATCTATACCGTTAAGGTATAAAAAATTAGCTATTAATACTTCTTGTTGAGAGCGCAGAATTTCATGTGCAATAGTTATGCGCCGCCCTGTTCTCTTGTCAATGACATCATCCACATATTCAGAAATATTGCCACGTATGGTTGAAAAATCAGCCTTAGCAATATAATTGAAAAAGTCATTAAGGTCGTTCCCTTCGTAAGGTGCATCAAAATAAGTACCGAAAAACAAAATAAGCTTGTCTACCAGTTCCGGATTTTCAAGAATATTTTTTTTCAGGTAATTGTTGATTACATTGTACATAAAACCTTCTGTAACAATGCCGATACGGTTAGCTTCCTGCCTTCGCAACACAGCATACCCTGTCTTGTGGAACGTTGTGATAGGACATTTGATGCCTAAGCTTTTATTTATCTTATCGCGTAGTTCCCCGACAGCCTTGTTTGTAAATGAAATAACTAATATTTCATCCGGCTTTATGCCCTTTCTATCTATGAGATATTTGACTTTCGCTGCCACGGTAGTAGTTTTCCCGGCACCAGCACCCGCAATGACAAGGGTGTAATCCTCATCCGACAATACTACACGCCGTTGCTCATCATCAAGACTAATATTAGGGTCTACGCGTTTTAATATCCCGTCAAGATACACCTTGTCCGATGCAAGATGGCGTTTTACGAAACTATCATTATGCGCATCTATTTTCGAATTACCCTTGTATGCCGACATAGCAGCATACGTAAATAAAAAATCAGTTATTCTTGTTTCGTCAATTCCATTGCATTTACAGAAATAATCAAGAGTTTTTGTTTTTTGCAAACCTGTAAATGTCTCTTTCAATGATGCAAATTCCACAAGTAACGGCTCGTAATCGCTTCTTGCCAGAAATCTATCTTGCTTCAACAAAACACGCAGACGCTCCTCAAACGCCGACAGACGATTTACTTCCAACACGTCTGAAAAGGCGTTTTGCTTACATTGCTTCTTCTTGCTAAACAGTCTGTTGAAAATAGAAACCATCTACATTGCTTCTTTCTTAATTACTAACTCTTTATTCTTAACTGATTTCCTCCTCTTCGGGACGGTCTTCCTCAATCACCAGATTGTCGATGATGAAGTTCTGGCGCTCGGGCGTGTTCTTGCCCATGTAGTACTCAAGGAGCTTCTGCACCTGGTCGGTCTTGTGCAGGGTGACCTGCTCCAGGCGCATGTCAGGGCCGATGAAGGCGCGGAACTCGTCAGGACTTATCTCGCCGAGGCCCTTGAAGCGGGTTATCTCCGGCTCCGGGCCAAGCTCCTCGATGGCCTTAATGCGCTCGTCATCGCTGTAACAGTAGCGTGTGATGAAGTCGCCCTTCTGTCCCTTGGCGGCCTCGAGCACGGCCTTGTTCTTGATTTTAGAGCGGCGGTTGCGCACACGGAAGAGCGGCGTCTGCAGCACGTAGACGTGGCCTTTCTTTATTAAGTCGGGGAAGAACTGCAGGAAGAACGTGATTATTAGCAGGCGTATGTGCATGCCGTCGACGTCCGCATCGGTCGCCACAATCACCTTGTTATAACGCAGGGTGTCGAGTCCGTCCTCGATGTCGAGTGCCGCCTGCAGCAGGTTGAACTCCTCGTTCTCGTACACCACCTTCTTCGTCAGGCCGTAAGAGTTCAAGGGCTTGCCACGAAGCGAGAACACGGCTTGCGTGTTTACGTCGCGGCTCTTGGTGATTGAGCCGCTGGCCGAGTCGCCCTCGGTTATGAAGATGGAGCTTTCCTCCTTACGCTCGTTCTTGACGTCGCTGAAGTGTATGCGGCAGTCGCGCAGCTTGCGGTTGTGCAGGTTGGCCTTCTTGGCGCGCTCGCGGGCCAGCTTCGTCACTCCGGCCATCTCCTTGCGCTCCTTCTCGGAAGCCTGGATTTTCTGTAGCATGACCTCCGCCACGTCGGCGTGTTTGTGCAGGTAGTTGTCCACCTCGGTCTTGATGAAGTCGCCAACGTACTTGTTCACGCTGACGCCGTCGGGCGACATGGTGAGCGAACCGAGCTTGATTTTCGTCTGGCTCTCGAACATCGGCTCCTCAACGTTCACGGCGATGGCGGCCACGAGGCCGTTGCGTATGTCGGTGTATTCGAAGTTCTTGTTGAAGAACTCTTTGATTGTCTTGGCTATGTGCTCCTTGAAGGCGCTCTGGTGGGTACCGCCCTGGGTGGTGTGCTGGCCGTTGACGAACGAGTGGTATTCCTCTCCGTACTGGTTTGTATGCGTAAACGCTATCTCGATGTCCTCTCCCTTAAGGTGTATTATGGGATAGATGCCGTCGGTGGTCATCGTGTCGTTGAGCAGATCCTCAAGTCCGTTGCGACTCAAGATGCGGCGGCCGTTGAACATGATGGTTAGCCCCGTGTTGAGGTAAGTGTAGTTGCGGAGCATTGTTTCGACGAAGTCCGTGTGGAAGCGGTAGTTCTTGAACAGCGTGGCGTCAGGCTCAAAGAAGACGTAAGTGCCGTTCTCGTCCTGCGTATCCTCGGTCGTGTCGCTTTTCTGAACACCCTTCTCAAACTGCACCGAGCGCACCGTGCCGTCGCGGTAGGAGCGCACCTCGAACGCCGAACTCAGCGCGTTGACGGCCTTTATGCCGACGCCGTTGAGGCCGACGCTCTTCTTGAACGCCTTTGAGTCATACTTTCCGCCGGTATTCAATACGCTGACGGCCTCGACGAGCTTGCCCTGCGGTATGCCTCGTCCGTAGTCCCGGACGGTCACGCGCAGCTCGTCGTCAATGTCGACCTCGATGCGTTTGCCGGCGCCCATCTTAAACTCGTCTATCGAGTTGTCGATAACCTCCTTCAGCAGCACGTATATTCCGTCCTCGGGCATTGAGCCGTCGCCCAGACGGCCGATGTACATGCCGGGTCGGGTGCGCACGTGCTCCATGTCAGAGAGATGGCGGATATTATCATCAGTGTAAGAAACTGTATTTTTATTCTCTTCGTTCATAAAAATCCAAAATTAAAAATTAACAATTAAAAATTAAACATCGCGACAACATGAGGCTGCTTCCATCATAATATATTCATTGTCGATGTTCACTGTTTTCATTGTCGTTTATGCCTTTCAACTTTCTCAATATCGTGACGAGAAGACTTATGATGTCTTTTACATCCGTGTACATGGAGTAAAACATCTTATCTTCAAGCAAATCGGTTTCATGTAGAAGCTTGAGCCAAAATTTCGTTTCTGCGGCTTCTTTCAATGAGATGCTTAACTTGGCGATGAAGTCCGCCTTGCTTTGGGCGAACTCGGCTTCACTCAGGTTTGCACCTATGCTCGTCCCGCTCCTTAGCAGTTGGTCGGCAAGTGAATATTCACGTTGTTTGTCCCTTATGTAACGGCTGCACTTGACAATACGTATGGCAAACCTTTCGGCCTTGTCTTTGACGATGTTACTACCATTCATAACCCCTCGCCGTTTACTTTTCAATTGTTAATTGTTAATTATTTATCCGACGGCAAGCCGTCGGATAAATTACAGCCACTTCTTATAGCACCTTCTGCGCTTGTGCAGCTTGGGGTCGAGGTACTGCCACTGGCTCTGCACGTTCTCGTTGGTTTCCATCTCAACCTGGCTCTCGCCCCACTTGAAGCCGTAAGCCTGGTAGCGCGGTATGAGGTCGGCGAACATCAGGGCGTTGGCTCCCTTCATGCGGTATTCGGGCAGAACGCCGAGCAGGAGCAGGTCTACGCCCTCGGTCTTGTGCGCCTTGAGGGCGCGCAAGACGTGCCACCAGCCGAATGGGAAGAGCCTTCCGCGGCGGCACTTCTGCAGCGCGCGGGCCAACGACGGTATGGTAATGCCGACGGCAACGGGCTTCTGGTCCTCGTTCCAGTCTTCCACTACGGTGATAAGACTGAGGTCGGCCAAGGGGAAATACATGTCGATATACTGCTCTATCTGCTTGTCTGACAACTCCGAATAGCCGTAAAGGTCCTTGAAGCAAGTGTTGATTAGGTCGAACATCTTCTTGCCGTAGCCGCCCTCGAAGACGTCCTTCTTGGTCAGCTTCCTTACGTGCAGGTTGTAGCGCTGCTGTATCATCTCGGCTATCTTAGTGTACTTCTCGGGCACGGTGTCGGGCACCATCATCTTGAACTCAACGTAGTCGTTGTCCTTCTCGAAGTCGCCCAGGCGCTCCATGTGCTCCGGGTAGTAGGGATAGTTGTATATGGTGGGCATCGTGCCGAGCTGATCGAAGCCCCATGTGAGCATGCCCTCGGGGTCGAGGTCGGTGAAGCCGAGAGGGCCTATCATCTCGTCCATGCCCTTCGACTTGCCGTACTGCTCGACGGCCTCGAACAGGGCGCGGCTCACGTCGATGTCGTCGACGAAGTCAATCCAGCCGAAGCGCACGCACTTACGCCCCCAACGGCGGTTGGCCTTATGGTTGATGATGGCTGCCGTGCGGCCAACCATGCGGCCGTCTTCATAGAAGGCCATGAAATATTCGGCCTCGCAGAATTCGAAGGCGGCGTTCCTTGTCTTGTCGAGTGTCTTCATCTCGTCGCTGAAAAGGTTGGGCACGTCCTGCTCGCAACCTTCATACAGGTCGTAATGGAAGTCGATGAACCGCTCGAGGTCTTTCTTACTTTTTACTTTCCTTATGGTTACAGAAGGCATTTTCCTGATGTTTTATGAATATTAAAAATACGCACAAGCCCGCATGCGCACACCGCAGCGTCAGGTCTGCATTGCATGTGCGGCACTCATACTTAAGCGTAGCTTATCTGGTGCAAAGATAGTGCAAATCGAGAGAAATGCAAAATAAAAGCGAGTGAAACGAACTTTTATTGTCATTTCCGAGATGCAGCCTATCTTATTTAAAGATAACGCAAATCGAGAGAAATGCAAAATAAAAGCGAGTGAAACGAACTTTTATTGTCATTTGCCTTTCGGCGATTTAACAATTCCGAGATGCAACCTATCTGTTTAGCGTGAGCTTGGTATAAGTTTATATGCCGATTTCACGTGAGGATATACAAAAAAAGACAGCTGTCGTGAGTTAACGGAATAAGGCTCGTTAACTCACGACAGCTGTCTTCATTCTGCCGACTCACTTCACCGGGCGGCGCCGCTACATGGCGAAGACGTTGAAGCCGCCGTCAACGACGGCTACGGTGCCGGTGACGAACCTTGAGGCGTCGCTGATAAGATAGTGTATCGTGCCGCAAAGCTCCTCGGGGTCGCCCATGCGGCCGAAGGGCGTCTGGCGTATCACGTCGTTGCCGCGCTGCGTGTAGGTGCCGTCGGGGTTGGTCAGCAGGGCGCGGTTCTGTTCGGTAATGAAGAAGCCGGGGGCTATGGCGTTGACGCGTATGCCCTCGCCGAACTTCTTTGCGCACTCGGCTGCCATGAACTCGGTGAAGTTGCTGATACCCGCCTTGGCTGCGGCGTAACCGCATACGCGCGTCATCGGGCGGAAGGCGGCCATCGACGAGAAGTTAACGATGGCGCCCTTGCCCTGGTCAACCATGGGCTTTAGGAACACTTGCGTGGGAATGACGGTGCCGGTGAGGTTGAGCTCGAGCACACGCTGGAAGTCGTCCACCTTCAGGTCGAAGAACGTCTGGTCGGGACTGATGGTGGCTCCGGGCATGTTTCCGCCGGCAGCGTTGAGCAGGGCGTCCACCCGGCCGTACTTCGACAGGATGTCGGCGCAGTTGCGCTCAACGGCGTCCTGGTTCATGACGTCGGTCTTCATGAACTCGCATCGGCCTCCGGCGGCCGTTATCTCGTCGACGATTTCACGTCCTACTATTTCCTTGCGGCCGAGGATTACCACCTGCGCTCCGTTCAGCGCGAGGTATTTCGCTATCGTGCGGCCGAGTACTCCCGTGCCGCCGGTGATTACTACGACGTAATCCTTGATGTTGAATAGTTCGTTCATATTCAGTCCGTCTTAACTTTTAATTCTTAATTTTTAATTTTTAATTCCTCCAATTCCCTGTCAACCGTGGCGAGTATGCCCTGCACTTGTCCCATGGCAAACATGCGGCCGAGGAAGGTGTAGCCCGCGTTGTAGCCGCGGTCTTCGTCGCCCAGCATGTTGGGTCCGTGGTCGACGCGCATCGGCAGCTTGGGGTTCACCTTCTCGAAGATGCGGGCCAGCTCTACGAGGTCGGCGCGGCCGCCGAGGTGTGAGGCCTCGGTGAAGTCGCCGTTTGGCAGCACCCGGCACGAGCGCATGTGTACGAACCACGTGCGGTCGGCGTACTTGCGGGCCAGGGCCGTGACGTCGTTGTGCGCCCCGGCCGACAGCGAGCCGGCGCAGAAGGTGAGTCCGTTGTGCGGGTCGTCGACGGCCTTGAGGAACCATTCTATGTCATCGTCGCACGTCACGATGCGCGGCAGGCCGAGGATGGGGAACGGCGGGTCGTCAGGATGCACGCACATGTACATGCCGTACTCGTTGCAGACGGGCATTATGGCGGCGAGGAAGTAGCGCATGTTCTCGCGCAGTTGGTCTTTCGTAATGCCTTTGTATAGGTCGAGCAGCCGGCGGAACAGCTCCACGGGGTGCTCGTCGTCCTCGGTTATGTTGCCGTTGACGAAGCCCTGGGTCTTCACTATTATGTTCTCAACCAGCTTGTGGTTGTCCTCGGGCGTCATGGTAAGCTTCAGCTTCTCCACTTCCGCCATCACCTCGGGCGAGTAATCCTTGTCGGCTCCCTCGCGCTTCAGTATGCAGCAGTCGAAGTAGGCGAACTGCGCGCGGCTGAAGTAGAGGTTGCTCGTGCCGTCGGGGTTGGGGTGTGCAAGGTCCGTGCGGGCCCAGTCGAGCACGGGCATGAAGTTGTAGCACACGGTGTGCACGCCCTCCAGTCCGAGGTTCTTGAGGCTTTCCTTGTAGTTTTCGATAAGGCGGTCGCGGTCAGCGCCGGCGTATTTTATGCCCTCGCTGACGGGCAGGCTCTCCACTACTGACCAGCGCATGCCGTAACTCTCGATATACTCGCGCAGGTCGCGTATCTTCTCGCGCGGCCACACTTCGCCGTTTGGCACGTCGTGCAGGGCGGTCACTATGCCCTCCACTCCTATTTGCTTCAGCATGGCAAGGGTTATCTTATCGTTCCTGCCAAACCATCTCCATGTTTTCTCCATATTCTTTTACTTCATTGATTGACTGCATCCGGGGCCGAAGCGCGTTACCGCCTTCGGTTTCAGCCTGCAAAATTATTAAATTTATCAATCAACGCTTACATGTTTACAGGTTTATTCGCCATAACTGCCGACTGCCGGGATTGGAAGAGGATGTTTTCATTACGTATCTTCCCACACCGAACTCACGTTAACTTGAATGACATACGACACCCGCGGCGCTGCAAAAGGCAACATTTTGCAGCATAAAAGGCAGCAAAACGCACGCCGAAAGGCGGTCTTTTGCAGGGCCTGACGGAACGCCCTGAAAGCCAACCTGTTACGGCGCGGCGATTTTCAAGTGGGAATTTTTGCCCGATACGGATAAAAGCATTAACTTTACAGGCGCAAAACGAAGACCTACGAAACATCTATATAACAATAATAAAACTATCTACGCAATGACTAAAAACTTTCTGCTGACAGCCGTCCTCTGCCTGGCCGCCGTGTGCGCCGCCGCCGAGGACCTTACGCTGTGGTACTCACGGCCCGCCGCCCGGTGGACCGAGGCGCTGCCCGTGGGCAACGCGCGGCTCGGGGCGATGGTCTACGGAGGCACCGACTGCGAGAAAATCCAGTTTAACGAGGAAACCTTCTGGACCGGAGGACCTTACACCAACAACAGCCCCAAGGCGCTCGAGGCCCTGCCCGAGGTGCGCCGCCTCATCTTCGGCGGGCGCAACCGCGAGGCCCAGACGCTGCTCGACAGCACCTTCATGACCGGCCGCAACGGCATGCGCTTCCTGCCGGCGGGCTGCCTGACGCTGCGCTTCGGCGGCCACGGGGCGGCCACGGACTACCGCCGCAGCCTCGACCTGCGCACCGCCACGGCCTCAACCGAGTATTCGGCCGACGGCACGGGCTACCGCCGCACGGTGTTCGCATCGCTGGCCGACAACGTAATAGTGATACATCTCGAGGCCGACAAGCCCGGAGCGCTAAGCTTCACGGCGGCACTTGAGGGCGCCCTGCCCTCCACGACGAAGGCCGAAGGCCGACGGCTGACGATGACCTGCGGCGGCACCGGCCACGAGGGAGTGCCGGCGGCGCTGCGCCTGGCATGCTCGGCCGAGGCCGTGACAGACGGCACCGCTACCGCCCGTGACGGCTCGCTGGCCGTGACGGGCGCCACCGAGGCCACCATCTACCTGACGGCGGCCACCAACTACGTCGGTTACGACGACGTCAGCGGCAACCCCGAGGCCCTTGTCAGCCAATATCTCGACGCCGCCCTGGCCCGCACATACGCCGACCAGCTGGCCGCCCACATGAAGAGATACGGCGAAATGTTCGGCCGCGTGAGCCTCACCCTGCCCGAAAGCGCCGGCGCACGGCGCGAAACGGCACTCCGCGTGCGCGACTTCGACAGCGGCGCCGACCCCTCGCTGGCCGCCCTCATGTTCCAGTACGGCCGCTACCTGCTCATCTCGTCGTCGCTGCCGGGCAGCCAGCCCGCCACGCTGCAGGGCAAATGGAACGACAAGCTGAAAGCTCCCTGGGACAGCAAGTACACCATCAACATCAACACCGAGATGAACTACTGGCCAGCCGAGGTGACTAACCTCGCCGAAACGCACCAACCGCTGTTCCGGATGATTGACGACCTGGCCGTCACCGGCCGCCAAACGGCCTCCGAACTATACGGGGCGAAGGGCTGGACGGCCCACCACAACACCGACATATGGCGCGCCACGGGGCCCGTCGACGCCGCCCGCTACGGCATTTGGCCCAACGGCGGGGCGTGGCTGGCGCAACACCTGTGGCAGCATTACCTCTTCACGGGCGACAAGGACTTCCTCCGCCGCCACTACCCCGCCCTCAGGGGCACGGCCGACTTCTACCTGAGCTTCCTCACGAGGCACCCCGCCTACGGCTGGCTCGTCAGCTGTCCGTCGATGTCGCCCGAGCACGGACCGGCCGGCACGGGCACGTCGATAACGGCCGGCTGCACCATGGACAACCAGATAGCCTTCGACGCGCTCTATAACACCATGCTGGCCACCCGCGCGCTGGGCGGCGACGAGGCCTACGCCGACTCGCTCGAGGCCGCCCTAAGGCAGCTGCCGCCCATGCGGATAGGCCGCCACGGCCAGCTGCAGGAGTGGCTCGCCGACGCCGACGACCCGCAAGATCAACACCGCCACATATCCCATCTGTACGGCCTTTACCCCAGCAACCAGATCAGCCCGAGGCTAAACCCGAGGCTGTTCGAGGCCGCAAGAACCACGCTCAACCAGCGCGGCGACGCCGCCACGGGCTGGAGCATAGGGTGGAAGATTAACTTCTGGGCGCGCATGCTCGACGGCGACCACGCCTATAAGATAATACGCAACATGCTGAAGCTGCTGCCATCGGACGACGTCCAGGAGGAATATCCCGACGGCAGGACGTATCCCAACCTCTTCGACGCCCACCCGCCGTTCCAGATCGACGGCAACTTCGGCTTCACGGCGGGCGTGGCCGAAATGCTGCTGCAGAGCCACGACGGCGCCGTGCAGCTGCTGCCGGCCCTGCCCTCGGCGTGGGCCGAAGGCTCGGTCAGCGGACTCGTGGCGCGCGGAGGCTTCGAGGTGGCCATGAAGTGGAGCGCGGGCGCGCTGACGGAGGCCACGGTGAAGTCGCGCATAGGCGGCGTGCTGCGCCTGCGCTCGTATGTTCCGCTTGAGGGCGAGGGCCTGCGCCGGGCCGAGGGACCGTGCCCCAACGCGCTCTACGCGCCGGCCGAGGTGAACAGCCCGCTCGTGGCCGACGAGGCCGCCGGCGCCCCGCTGCCGCAGCTGAGGACGGTCTACGAATATGACATCGACACCCGCCCGGGCATGACTTACAGCCTGAAGGCCGCAAGATGACGGCAATATGAAAGCCGCTTCCCGCAGAGTGGGAGGCGGCTTTTCGGTATTCAGCCCTTCCGCATGCCGCCTTTCAGCGTGCAAAAGGCAACCTTTTGCACGCTGAAAGGCAAGCTTTCGGAGCGCGAAAGGCGGCAAACGGCGAAGGCGCTGACCGTCAGCAAGTTGTGAGGGACTGGCGGAAAATTTGGAAAGATACGTTAAAATTGCGTTATTATCAGCCGCGGCGGTGGTTAAATTCGGCTATTTGTGCTAAATTTGCAGCCTATATTAATTTAATCGTTTTTTTGAATTTTATATGAGCAACGAGATTAATCCGCTGTTCACCAATCCGAGGGGATTGACTGACGGCGAGGTGGCCGCGAGCCGCCGGGAGCACGGCGAGAACACGCTTACCCCACCCAAGAGGACTCCGATGTGGAAACTCTACCTTGACAAATACAAGGACCCAATCATCAAGATTTTGCTTGTAGCGGCGGTGATATCGCTGGCGCTGGCCTCCATCCACGGCGACTACGTCGAAACGATAGGCATCATCCTGGCCATAGTGCTGGCCACGACGATAGGCTTCTGGTTCGAGATGGACGCCGCCAAGAAGTTCAACGTGCTGACGGCGCTGGGCGAGGAGTCGCCCGTCAAGGTGCGCCGCGACGGCAAGGTGATTGAGATAGCCCGCAAGGACGTCGTCGTGGGCGACGTGGTGATAATAGAGGTGGGCGACGAGATACCCGCCGACGGCACCCTGATAGAGTCGACCGACCTGCAGATAGACGAGTCGTCGCTCACGGGCGAGCCCATCATCACCAAGCACGCCGACCCCGCCAAGAACGACACTGAGGCCACCTACCCCTCAGGGAAGGTGCTGCGCAGCACGATGGTGATGAACGGCCGAGGCACGTTCCAGGTGACCGAGGTGGGCGACGCCACCGAGATTGGCAAGGTGTCGCGCGCCAGCACCGAGATAACCTCCGTCAAGACGCCGCTCAACATACAGCTCGACAAGCTGGCAAAGCTCATCAGCAAGTTCGGCATAGGCATATCGATAGCCGCCTTCGTCATCTTCCTGTCGCGCGACATCATCGTCGACGCCGACGGCGTATGGGCCTCAACCGACTACCTGCGCATGGCCGAGGTCGTGCTGCAGTACTTCATGATGGCCGTAACGCTTATCGTCATGGCCGTGCCCGAGGGCATGCCGATGGCCGTGACGCTGAGCCTGGCGCTCAACATGCGCCGCATGCTGAAGAACAACAACCTCGTGCGCAAGCTGCACGCGTGCGAAACGATGGGCGCCGTGACCGTGATCTGCACCGACAAGACGGGCACGCTGACGCAGAACAAGATGCAGGTGGCCGACCTTAAGGCCTACGACGCCGACGACGAACTGCTGCGCTCGGCCATCGCGCTGAACACAACGGCACACCTCGACGCCGAGGGCGGCAAGGGCATTGGCAACCCCACGGAGATTGCCCTGCTGCTGTGGCTCGACAAGAACGGCGTAGACTATAAGACACTGCGCCGCGAAGAGGACATCGAGGCGCAGCTGCCCTTCTCGACGGAACGCAAGTACATGGCTACCATAGGCCGCGTAGGCGGCCGCCGCGTGCTCATGGTGAAGGGCGCGCCGGAGATAATCGCCTCGATGTGCGACATCGACGCCGACGCCCGCAAAGAGATTACCGAGCGCCTGCACGGCTACCAGAACCAGGCCATGCGCACCCTGGCCTTCGCCTACCGCACGCTGGCCGACGGCGAACAGCCCGACATGGGCGCCATAGCCGACGGCCCGAAGCTGACCTTCCAGGCCGTGACGGCCATCAGCGACCCCATCCGCGAGGACGTGCCGGGCGCCGTAGGCCAGTGCGTCGACGCCGGCATACAGGTCAAGATCGTGACCGGCGACACGTCGGCCACGGCCACCGAGATAGCACGACAGATTGGAATATGGGACGACAAGACGCCCGCCGAGGCGCAAATCACCGGTCCCGACTTCGCCGCCCTCAGCGACGAGAAGGCCTTCGAGCTTGTGCCCAAGCTGCGCGTCATGAGCCGCGCCAGGCCTACCGACAAGCAGCGCCTCGTCAACCTGCTGCAGAAGCACGGCGCCGTGGTGGCCGTCACCGGCGACGGCACCAACGACGCGCCCGCCCTGCACCATGCCCACGTGGGCCTCTCGCTCGGCTCGGGCACGTCAGTAGCCAAGGAGGCCAGCGACATGACGCTCATCGACGACTCCTTCCGCAGCATAGTCAACGCCGTGATGTGGGGCCGCTCGCTCTACAAGAACATACAGCGCTTCCTCTTCTTCCAGCTCGTCGTAAACGTGACGGCGCTGCTGCTGGTGCTCGGCGGCTCGGTAATCGGCACGGAACTGCCCCTCACCGTGACGCAGATTCTTTGGGTAAACCTCATCATGGACACCTTCGCCGCGCTGGCGCTGGCGTCGCTCCCGCCGTCGCGCGAGGTGATGAAGGACAAGCCCCGCAAGCAGACCGACTTCATAATAACCCCGGGCATGGCCAAGGGAATAATCTTCCTGGGCGTGGCGTTCTTCGCCCTGCTCTTCGCGTTCCTCATCCACTGCAACCAGTCTGAGGGCGACCTGCACGTCCACGAGCTGTCACTCTTCTTCACGACGTTCGTCATGCTGCAGTTCTGGAACCTGTTCAACGCCAAGTCGTTCGGCTCCAACCACTCGGCCTTCCACCGCTTCTTCCACGACAACGGACTGCTGCTCGTGCTGCTCATCATACTCGGCGGCCAGTGGATTATCGTGACCTTCGGCGGCAAGATGTTCCGCACCGACCCGCTGTCGGCCACCGAGTGGCTGGCCATCATCGCCGGCACGTCGCCCGTGATGTGGCTCGGCGAGCTGTGGCGCGCCGTGAAACGCCTCAAGAGCAAATGATACGCAACCTGATATTCGATTTCGGCGGCGTCCTCGTCGACCTTGACCGCAGGCGCTGCATAGACGCCTTCAAGCGGATAGGCGCCGGGGCCGTCGCCGCATACGTTGACGAGTGCCGGCAGGAAGACATGTTCCACGACCTGGAGGCGGGCCTTACCGGCGTGGCCGGATTTTGCGAGGCGGTGCGCCGGGCGTGCCCCGGATGCACGGCCTCTGACGCCGACATAAGCGACGCATGGAACGCCCTGCTCGCCGGCATACCGCCGCGGCGCCTGCAAAGGCTCGACGAACTGCGCCGCGACTACCGCCTGGTGCTGCTGAGCAACACCAACCCGATACACTGGCGGAAGTCCGTGGCTGACTATTTCACCGTGTGCGGCAAGACCGTTGCCGACTACTTCGAGCGCACGTTCCTGTCTTACGATATGCACATGCTGAAGCCCGACGAGGCGATATACCGCCGAGTGCTGGCCGAAACGGGCATGGCGGCCGACGAAACGCTGTTCATAGACGACTCGGCGGCCAACTGCGCCGGGGCCGAGCGCGCCGGGCTGCACGCCCTGCACGTAGACCTCGGCCGGCGGCAGGGCGCCGCAAGGGCCTGCACTGCCGACGTTACCCCCTGCTTCGCATGGCAGCCGTGACAGCCGGCGGCGCGCGCCGGACGGCCATTGAGGCAGCCGCGGCGCCACACCTATTAAGAATCAATCACCCGTTATGAAAATATTCACATCGCCCGACATCACCGACAACACGGCCGCCACAGCCCCGTGCGTGGCTACGATAGGCTTCTTCGACGGCGTGCACCGCGGCCACAAGTTCCTGATAGGCAACGTCATCGACGCCGCAGCGCGCTCAGGGCTGCGCTCGATGGTCATCACCTTCGACAGCCATCCGCGCCTCGTGCTGCACAAGGACTACCGGCCGCGACTGCTGACTACGGCCGGCGAGAAGGCGGCGCGCCTCAGGGCCACCGGCGTTGACTACGTGGCAATGCTCCACTTCGACGAGGCCATGGCGCGGCTGTCGGCCTACGACTTCATGAAGGACGTGCTGCGCGACCGCCTCAACGTGCGGACGCTCGTCACGGGCTACGACAACCGCTTCGGCCACAACCGCTCGGAGGGCTTCGACGACTACGTCGCCTACGGCCGCGAGCTGGGCATCGAGGTCGTCAGGGCGGAGGCCTTCACGCTGAACGGCGTGCAGGTAAGCTCGTCGGTGATACGCTCGTTCCTCGCGGGCGGCGAGGCGGAGATGGCCGCCATGTGCCTGGGCTACGGCTACGCGCTGGGCGGCACGGTGGTAAGCGGCCGCCACGAGGGGCGCAAGATGGGCTTCCCCACGGCCAACATCGAGCCTGACGACAGGCTGAAGCTCGTGCCCGAGGCTGGCGTCTACGCCGTAAGGGTGAGGCTTGAGGGTGCCGGCGGACCGATGGACGGCATGATGAACATAGGCACGCGCCCGACGTTCGACGGCGACGCGACGACGCTCGAGGTCAACATCTTCGGCTTCAGCGGCGACATCTACGGGCGTAAGATATGCGTAGAGTTCGTTTCGCGCCTGCGCAAGGAGCGCAAGTTCGCCTCGGCGGCAAGGCTGGCCGAGCAGCTGCAGCTCGACCGCGACGAGGCCGTAAGGCGCCTGGCCGGGGCCAAAGGCCGGCAGCAGGGGGCTTGACGCGGCACATATTATAAATAAAGAATCATATGAAAAAGGCATTACTCTATTTCTTCGGATTCGTCGTAATCCAGTTTTTCCTCTCATGGATAGTCTACGCCGCGTGGCTGCTGGCCACGGGCAGCTCGGCCGACGACGTGCTGCGCGCCTTCGGCGGCGGCAACCCGGCGGCCATAACGGCGCCCATGCTCGTGGCGGCCTCTGCCCTGGCGAGCGCGGCCACGATAGCCGTGTTCGTGTGGCGGCGGTGGGCCGTGGTGTCGCCGGCTTACATGCGCACCCGCCAGTGGGGCGTGTTCGCCTGGTGCGCCGTGGCGGCCTTGGGCACGCTCATCCCCTCGGTGGCGCTCCAGGAGCTGCTGCCTGAAATGCCCGACCTGTCAGGCGACACGTTCAAGCTGATTATGGACAACCGCTACGGCTACTTCGTGCTGTGCCTGCTGGCGCCGTTCGCCGAGGAGCTGGTGTTCCGCGGCGCCGTGCTGCGCTCGCTGCTCGGCTCCATGGGCAACCATTGGGCGGCCATAGCCGTGTCTGCCGTGATATTCGCCGTGGTGCACGCCAACCCCGCGCAAATGCCCCACGCCCTGCTGATAGGCCTCCTGCTGGGATGGATGTACTACCGCACGGGCAGCATACTGCCGGGAATAGCCCTGCACTGGGTGAACAACACGGCGGCCTACGTGTTCTACGTGCTCTTCCCCTTCGCGGCCGACATGAAGCTGACGGAGTTCTTCGGCGGCAACCAAAACAACGTAGTGCTCGCCGTAGTGTTCTCGCTGTTCATCCTCATCCCCGCCATTTACCAGCTCAACAGACTGATGCGGCGGGCCTGACAATGGGGTATTAGAAATAAGAAGTTATCAGTAGTTAACGGAAGTTAGGCTCGTTCCACTCGCCGGAGTTAACTGACAATACCTCGAATTTTGACAACATAATTTCAATCGGTGGCGTTTTACGACGCAAGACGCCGCCTTTTACAACATAAAACGCCGCCTTTCGCTGTGCGAAAGGCGGCGTTTTGCTATATCATTGTAATTCAACGGGTTACACGCCTGCGGGAAGGCGCCGTCAGTCGGCGCCGAGATAGGCCTCGATGTTGGCCATGACCTTGGTGCCGAGGCGTGCGAACGCCTGGCGCGTAAGCCCCGACGAAGCGCCCATGCAGCGCATGTGCGGATGGCTGGTGAACGGCTCGCCGCCGGCGGCTCCGGCGGTGTCGCAGAAGCAGAGGTTGTCGCCGTCGAGCCAGCGGGCGAAGGGCTCGGCGTCCCACGCCGGCGAAAGGCCCGTGTTGAACAGCAGCTTATGGCTGCCCAGGCTGTCGAACTCGGCCTCGTGCAGCAGCACGGTGCCGCGGTTGAGGCAGCACAGCACGACGTCGCTGCGCCCCAGCAGGTCGGCCAGCGGCATGAACCTGTAGCCCTCGGCCTCGGCCCACGGCTTGGCGCTGCGGGCGAAGTAGGCCACGTCGGCACCGAAGCCGGCCAGCGCACGGGCTATCATCCCGCCCGACGCGCCCAGCCCCACGAAGCCCGCCTTGAGGCCCGTTATCTCGCTGGGGGCGCCCAGCCACGGCTCCTGTCCGTAGCCGTGGAGGCAGCGCACCAGTTCGCTCACGACGTATTCCACCACGCCCTCGTCGCCGTAGTCGCGTATGCCGGTTACGGTTATGCCGCGGCCGGCGGCGTAGCGTATGTCAACGTTGGCGCTCTCGGGCGAATATAGCGAGCAGCACATGCCCACGTAGCGCAGGCCGGGGCAGCGCCCCAGGATGTCGGCCGTAAGCCTCGTGGTCGAGCTTACCAGCACGGCGTCGGCCCCGCCGATGCGCCTCACGGCCTCGTCGGCACTCTGCGGAATGTCACGGTGCACCACCACCTCGCGGGCGTAAGCCCAGAGGCGTGCCTCGTCGGCCGGCAGCATGTTGACCGGCTCTACGGCCACGAGCTTGTCGAATTTCCTCATGTCAGCCGCGCCTCCTTCCACGTCCCGGCCCGGGTTTCGGGCGGTTGAGCCTTATGCAGTCGTCGCAGATGATTATCAGGCGGCGCTTGTAGAGGTCGCCCACGGCCTTCTTAAAGTTCTTCTTGCTCACCTGGAACTGCTCGTATATGTCACCGGCCGGGCTCTTGTCGGTCAGGCGGCACACGCCTCCGTTGGCCTTGAGATAGTCGAGCAGCACGTCGCTCGTTTCCTTCGTCATGCGCCAGCCCGTGGGTTGCAGCATGACGTCAATCTTGCCGTCCTCGCGCACCACGTCGATGTAGCCCTTCAGGCGGTCGCCGGCATGTATGTCCTTGAACACCTGGTTAGAGTACACCAGCCCGGCGTAGCGGTTGTCCACTATCACCTTGAAGCCGAGGTCGGTCTTCTGCCAGACGAGCAGGTCCACCTCGTCGCCGTGCTGGTATGGCGGCAGCGACGTGTCGAAGTAATGTTCCACCTTGGCCGAGGCCACTATGCGGTAGCTCTCGTCGTCGAGATGCACGTGGACGATGTAGCTCTTGCCCTTCTCCATCTTCATCTTCTGCTCGCGGAAGGGGCAGAAGAGGTCTTTCATCAGACCCCAGTCGAGAAAGGCCCCGTACTCGTTGACCCACGCCACCTCGAGCCAGGCGAAGTCGCCCACCCTGGCCTTCGGCTCAAGCGTAGTGGCCACGAGGCGCTCCTCGTTGTCAAGATAGACGAAGACGTCAAGCTCGTCGCCCTCCTTGCAGCCCTCGGGCACATACCTCGCGGGCAGCAGCACCTCGCCTTCGTCGCCACCGTCGAGGTAGACGCCGAAGTCGACCGTCTTGACAACGGTCATGCGGTTGTAATCTCCTAATCGTATGAAGTCCATTGCTTTCGTTGTTTTTCGTGTTTACCGTGGAGTCAAGCCGCAAGCGGACAAAAGGGTTAAGACGACGTTCCCGCCCGTAATAACGCACCTCCGCGGGGCACTTGTCTCAACTCCCAAACTCCCTTAGCTACTTAACTCCTCATTAAAATAAAATCACTCACCCTGCAGCTCCAACATTCCGTCCTTCATGGCGATGGTGCGGTCGGTGATGCGGGCAAGGCTTTCGTCGTGCGTCACGATGACGAACGTCTGCCCGGTCTTGTCCCTAAGGTCGAAGAACAGCTGGTGGAGCTCGGCCTTGTTCTTAGAGTCGAGGCTGCCCGAAGGCTCGTCGGCCAGGATGACGGCGGGCCTGTTGACCAGCGCGCGGGCCACGGCCACGCGCTGCTTCTCGCCGCCCGACAGCTCGGCGGGCTTGTGGCGGGCGCGGTCGGAGAGGCCCATGAAGTCGAGCAGCTCGGCCGCCCGCTCCTTGGCCTCGGCCTTCGGCGTGCCCGCTATGTAGGCCGGTATCATGATGTTCTCAATCGCCGTGAACTCGGGCAGCAGCTGGTGGAACTGGAAGACGAAGCCTATGCGCCTGTTGCGGAACTCGGCCAGGCGCCTGGAGCCAAGCCCCAGCACGTCCGTGCCGTCGATGGTTATCCGGCCTGAGTCGGGCTTGTCGAGCGTGCCTATTATCTGCAGCAGCGTAGTCTTGCCGGCTCCGCTCGGCCCTACGATGCTCACCACCTCGCCCTTATCAATGTGCAGGTCGATTCCCTTGAGCACCTGCAGCTGGCCGAAGCTTTTGGTTATGCCTTTGATGTCTATCATTTTTATTTCATATAAGTTGACAAGCAGACAAGTGACAAGCAGACGAGGATATTTGTCTTGCCGCCTTTGGTTGACGTGTGACAGGCAGACGCGCAGGCAAAGAGATTTGCCTTGCCGCTTGTTACCTGTCTGCTTGTCGCCCGTCGGCTTGTCTGCTGTTATTTAAACTTTTTCCTTATCCACGTCGTCAGCATTTCGTAGGCGCTGCGCTGCTCGTGGTGCTGCGGCACGGCGAAGGTCATAACCTCGGCCGGCTCGCCGTATTGGTCGGGGAAGATTATCATGAGGCTCTTGCCAGCGAAGTTGTCCGTAAGCTCCTGGGGCAGGCGCTCGAGGGCCGACTTGTAGGATATCGTGCCCTTACGCGCCGTTATGACGACGAACAGATGGTCGTCGGCCACGCCGCCGGCCAGCGCCGGCATGTCTATCCAGTGGGCCATGTAGGTGTACTCGGCGCGCGCCGCGGCGTGGCGGGTATGCATGTACTGGTTGATGAGCGTAAGCGTTTCGCGCTTGGCGTGGAACTGTATGCGGCACTCAAGGTTCTCGGCCATGCGCGCCAGACGCTCCAGCCAGCGGTAGAAGCCCGGCTCAAGCTCGGCCCTCGAGGGCACGGCCACCTGTATGCGGCGTATGGTGTTGAGCGGCCTCAGGCAGCGCACGATGGTTATCTGGCGGTTGAGTCCGGTGAAGAGTCCTGGTATGAACTCGCCCCAGTACTTGCCCGAGCACTCGTCGCCGCCGTACATTCCCATGATCATCTCTGAGGCGTTGAACTCGTTAAAGGCATGCTTCAGGCCGTTGATGACGTTCGTGGCGATGCGCACCTGCGTCTGCACCATCACTCCGGCGTAGTTGGCCGTCTTGGTGACGTGCTCCAGCAGGCGGCGGCCGCGCTCCTGATACTCGGCGCGGCGGCTGTCGTCGTAGACCACGGTGAGGGCCACTATGCCGCGGTTGAGCGTCCTGTTGCGCATCATCATGGCAACGGAGAGCAGCGTGTCGGCGGTTTCGCGGTGCTTCAGCGGCACCATTATCTTCTCGTCGTCACCGCCGTCGTCCTCGGGAGCGGCGGTCTGCGACTCGAGCGCTATCTTCTTCGAGGCGCGCTCGGTGGTGAACGAGCTGAAGACGCACGTCACGAGTATGAGTATCACCGTGCCGTTGAGCACGTCGTCGTTGAGCAGGCGCTGGCCGTCGGGCATTATGAGGTTGTAGCCCACCATGACGGCGGCCAGCGTGGCTCCGGCCTGCGCGTTGCTGAGTCCGTAGATGAGTTCGCGCTCAACGGAGCGCATGCCGAATATCTTCTGGGTGAAGTATGAGGCTATCCACTTGCTGACGAGGGCCACGGCTATCATGACGGCGGCCACCTTCAGGGTGTCAGCCCCGCCGAAGAGCAGCCTGACGTTGACGAGCATGCCGACGCCTATGAGGAAGTAAGGTATGAAGATGGCATTGCCGACGAACTCGAGGTTGGTCATCAGGGGCGACACGTTGGGCACGTAGCGGTTGAGCACCAGGCCCGTGAGGAAGGCGCCGAGCAGGCCTTCCATGCCGATAAGCTCCATGAGGCCGGCGCCGAGGAAGGTCATGGCGAGCACGAAGATGAACTGCGTTACGTTGTCCTCGTAGCGGCGGAAGAAGGCGCGCGCTATCATGGGGAAGAAGTAGATTATGACGGAGAAGACGGCTGCTATCTTGAGGAAGAGCATTATCCAGAAGCCTCCGGTTATCTCGCCCTTGAACAGTCCGCCGACGATGGCGAGCACGAGCAGCGTCAGCGTGTCGGTGATGGCGGTGGCGCCGACGGCTATGGTGACGCTGCGCTGGCGGGTGAGGCCGTAGCGCATGACTACGGGATAGGTGATGATGGTGTGCGAGGCGTACATGCTGGCCAGCAGCACGGACGTCATGAAGTTGTACTCGAGCACCACCCTGTTGACGACGAAGCCCATGGCCATAGGTATGACGAAGGCCATTATGCCGTGGGTGAAGGTGCGTGCGCGGTTCTTCATGAAGTTGGCCATGTTCATCTCGAGGCCGGCCAGGAACATGATGTAGTACAGGCCTACGTGGCCGAAGAGGTCGAACGAGTCGTCCTTGGCCAGTATGTTGAGCCCGTGGGGGCCTATGACGACTCCCGCCACCACCATGCCGACGATGTGGGGCACTCTCAGCTTGCCCATCAGTATGGGCGCGAAGAGGATTATGCACAGCACGACGAAGAAGATCATCGTGGGTGACGTTATGGGAAAATAATGCGACAGATCGGGCATGCGGATTTAATGAAAACGCGTTTTTACGTGCAAAATTGCAAAAAAAAATCATCATTTTGCAACGTTTAGCTTAAAAGTTGTACTTTTGTAGGCAAAAAGGCGCCCGCCACGGGCCCTCCCTGAGGGAGCCGGGCCGGACGGCGCCGGCGGCTGGCACCCAGCCGGCGCGCCGGAGGGCGGCAGCCATAGTATTATTAATGTGCGCCCCGCAGCACGCCATACTCCCCTGGCTTGAGGGGGCGGGGCCGGTTTCTAAAACAAATTACAACGATGAACGTAGCAATAGTTGGAGCAAGCGGAGCCGTGGGACAAGAGTTTCTCAGGGTGCTCGCAGAGAGAGATTTTCCGGTGGACAACCTCGTGTTGTTTGGTTCAAAACGCTCGGCAGGCACAAAATACACATTCAAGGGCAAGGAGTATGAGGTGAGGCTGCTGCAGCACAACGACGACTTCAAGGGCATAGACATCGCCTTCGCCTCGGCCGGGGCGGGCACGTCGAAGGAGTTCGCGGCCGACATAACGAAGCACGGGGCCGTGATGATTGACAACTCGAGCGCCTTCCGCATGGACGACGACGTGCCACTGGTGGTGCCCGAGTGCAACGCCGAGGACGCCCTCAGCCGCCCGCGCGGCATCATAGCCAACCCTAACTGCACGACGATAATGATGGTCGTGGCCCTGCAGCCGCTCGAGCGGCTCAGCCACATACGCCGCATACACATCGCGAGCTACCAGAGCGCCAGCGGCGCGGGCGCCGCGGCGATGGCCGAGCTGCAGGAGCAGTACCGCCAGATACTGGCCGGCGAGGAGGTGACGGTGAGCAAGTTCCCCCACCAGCTGGCCTACAACGTCATTCCGCAGATTGACGTCTTCCAGCCCAACGGCTACACGAAGGAGGAGATGAAGATGTTCAACGAGACGCGCAAGATAATGCACAGCGACGTCAAGTGCTCGGCGATGTGCGTGCGCGTGTCGTCGCTCAGGGCCCACTCAGAGTCGGTATGGATCGAGACGGAGCGCCCCATAAGCGTCGACGAGGCCCGGGCCGCCCTGGCCGCAGCCCCGGGCGTGACGCTCGAGGACGACCCCGACAACCTCGTCTACCCCATGCCGCTCGACACGGCGGGCAAGGACGACGTCTTCGTAGGCCGCGTGCGCAAGGACCTGGCCGACGATAACGGACTGACCTTCTGGCTCTCGGGCGACCAGATACGCAAGGGCGCGGCCCTCAACGCCGTTCAGATAGCCGAGTATCTCGTCAAGGCCGACAAGAGCCTCGGCAAGTGACACCGGGGCAAGACGCCACGGCAAACGGACGCGCCCGCGAGCCGCGGCCCGGCGCCACGGCTGCCCACGGAATACGGAAGGCGGCAAATCGCATTGCGATTTGCCGCCTTTTACAATGCGAAACGCCGCCTTTCGCAGGGCGAAAGGCGGCGTCTTGCAACCGTTTGGCTGTCAACGTGTTGCGTCAGATTACCCCGAAGGCCATCGTTACGACGCACGCAGCGACCACGAACACGGCCACGCCGATCATCACCATCTGCATGACATGCGCCATCTGCTTGCGGCGCCTCACAGAGTTAAGACTGCGCTGCTTCCACACCTCCGACTCGTCTACAAAAACGCTCTTGTCCATCTTCATCATTCTTTCCTCCATAAATGTTTCCGTAACTGATAAAGCCTTACGCCTGACGGCTATTGGCATACTTCGCTAAGCGCTCTTCCCACGGGGCGCCACGCTTGAAAAAACCGCCGCCAAGCCGGCGTTAAAATGTAATTAAAACGTTATTCTCGTTGCAAAGTTATTAACAACTGAGATAAATTACCATCGGGGGGGGGTAATTTTTAATCTTTTTTTTAATATATTTGGCTTTATCATGACGGAATGTAAAGCCGACTTTGCAGACGGCGCGGCCGCGAAAATATTTTCACGCAATCATTGCGCCGCTAACGGAAAAATATTAATTTTGCAGCGTTATGGCACAGAAACTCATCCAAACGCAAGAACAGCGCCAGGTGCAGACGCAAAAGCTCACGCAGCAGCAAATGCTCGTGGTGAGGCTGCTGGAAATGCCGCTCACCGAGCTTGAGCAGAGCGTGACGGCCGAACTCGACGACAACCCCGCCCTCGAGAGCGGCACGGACGAGCCCGCCCTCGAGGCTGCCGACGACAACACGGCCGACTACGGCACGGAGGCCGACGACGACTTCGACGCCGCCAAGGAGCGCGAGGAGCGCGCCTCGGCACTCGACGACGCCCTGGCCGGCCTGGGCATGGACGACGAAATGCCCGAGGCCGTGGCGCCGCGCGGCGCCGACGACGGCACGGCCGACTACGAGGAAACGGTCTACGGCGACCGGACGTCGTTCTACGACAGGCTCAGGGAGCAGATGGTGGACGTAGACCTGACGCCCGAGAAGCGCGCCGTCATGGAATACCTCATAGGCTCGCTCGACGGCGACGGACTGCTGCGCAAGGACGCCGGCACGCTGAGCGACGAGCTGGCCGTCTACCATAACATCAACGTGAGCGAGGCCGAGATAGCCGACGCCGTGCGCACGCTGCAGACCTTCGACCCCGCCGGCATAGGCGCCCGCAACCTGCAGGAGTGCCTCCTGCTGCAAATCAGGCGCCGCCCCAAGTCGGACACGCGCCGGAGGATGGAGGACGTCATAACGAAATGCTACGACGAGTTCATGAACAAGCGCTGGGACAAGATATCGGCACAGCTGGGCTACGACGAAGCCACGGCCGCCGCCGTCAACGCCGAGCTGCTAAGGCTCAACCCGAAGCCCGGCTCGGCCCTCGGCGAAACCGAAGGCCGCAACCTGCAGCAGATAACGCCCGACTTCATCGTAGACACGGCCGACGACGGCACCGTAACCTTCACCGTCAACGGCGGGCACGTGCCCGAGCTGTACGTGTCGCCCTCGTTCGCCGCCATGGCCGACGGATACCGCAAGAACAAGGCCTCGATGAACCGGCGCGACAAGGAGGCCCTGCTCTACGCCAAGGAGAAGGTGGAGCGCGCCCGCGGCTTCATCGACGCCGTGAAACAGCGCCGACACACCCTATACGTAACGATGAAAGCCATCATCGACATACAGCGCAAGTACTTCCAGGACGGCGACGAGGGCGACCTCAAGCCCATGATACTCAAAGACGTGGCCGAGCGCGCCGGGCTTGACATATCGACCGTGTCGCGCGTCAGCAACATGAAGTACGCCCAGACGCGCTGGGGCACCTTCCGCCTGCGCCACTTCTTCAGCGACAGCGTAAAGACCGGCAGCGGCGAGGAGATGTCAACACGCCGCGTGAAGGCCGCCCTGCGCGACATAATAGACAAGGAAGACAAGAGCCGCCCCTTGAGCGACGACGCCATAAAGGACATGATGACGGCGCAGGGATACCCCGTGGCGCGGCGCACCATAGCCAAGTACCGCGAGCAGATGGGCATACCCGTGGCCAGACTTAGGAAGCAATGAAACAGAAACGCATAATCTTAGCGGCCAAGGTAATGAGCGTGGTGTTCACCCCGTTCTACCTTCCCATCGTAGGGCTGGCCTGCCTGCTGGTGTTCACCTACCTCAGCCTGCTGCCCCTGATGTACAAGCTGTACCTGCTGTTCGCCTTCTGGCTCTTCACGGTGTTCATCCCCACCATGCTCATACGCATCTACCGCCACTACCAGGGCTGGTCGCTCTTCGAGCTGGGCAGCCGCGAGCGGCGCGTCATACCTTACGTGATATCCATCATCTCCTACATGATGGGCTATTACCTGATGACGGCCGTGCACGTACCTTTCTTCGTCTGCGCCGTGCTGATAGCCGCGCTCGTCATACAGGTGGCCTGCGCCATAGTCAACCTCTTCGTCAAAGTGTCCACCCACATGGCTGCCATAGGCGGCGTGGCGGGCGCCCTCACGGCCTTCGGCATGGTGTTCGGCTTCAACCCCGTGTGGTGGCTCTGCCTCGTGCTGATAGTGGCCGGCCTCGTAGGCACCAGCCGCATGGTGCTGCGCCAGCACTCGCTCAACGAGATAACCCTCGGCTTCCTGCTCGGCACGGCATGCTCCTTCGCCACCGTGGCGCTGCTGTAAGCCGCGCCGACGGCGCCCACAAAGACGCATAAACCTAAAAAACAACATACAATGACACCATTAGTAAGCATAATCATGGGCAGCACAAGCGACCTGCCCGTAATGGAAAAGGCGTGCAAGTTCCTTGACGACATGCACGTACCCTTTGAAGTCAACGCCCTCTCGGCCCACCGCACGCCCGACGCCGTGGAGCAGTTTGCCAAGCAGGCCAAGGCCCGCGGCGTGAAGGTGATAATCGCCGGAGCCGGCATGGCTGCCGCACTGCCCGGCGTAATAGCCGCGTCGACCACGCTGCCCGTCATCGGAGTGCCCATCAAGGGCATGCTCGACGGCCTTGACGCCATGCTCAGCATAATACAAATGCCCCCGGGAATACCCGTGGCGACGGTCGGAGTGAACGGCGCAATGAACGCCGCAATACTGGCGGTGGAAATCCTCGCCCTGGCCGACGACGGCATAGCCGCCCGCCTGGCCGACTATAAGGCAGGCCTGGGAGCCAAGATAGATAAGGCCAACAAGGAGCTGGCCGAGGTCAAGTATGAGTATAAGACTAACTGATTTATTTCTCAGGAGTTAAGAAGTTATGTAGTAAAGGAGTTAAGACATTTGCCTTTTTATCCTAATAAGGTTGTTTACGGCAAGTAAGACAAATGTCTTAACTCCTTTACTACATAACTTCTTAACTCCTTAATTTATACCGTTCAAATATGATTGACTTGTTCAACTACCGCCGCCGCGCCTCGTCAGAGGTGCACGTGGGCGGCACGCCGATGGGCGGAGAGTGGCCCATACGCGTGCAGTCGATGACGACCACGCCCACCACCGACACCGAGGCGTGCGTGGCGCAGGCCGAACGCATCATCGAGGCGGGCGGCGAATACGTCCGCCTGACCACCCAGGGCGTGCGCGAGGCCGAGAACCTGAAGGACATCAACGCGCGGCTGAGGGCCGACGGACACATGACTCCGCTCGTGGCCGACGTGCACTTCAACCCGCACGTGGCCGAGGTGGCCGCGCTGTACGCCGAGAAGGTGCGCATCAACCCGGGCAACTACGTCGACCCGGCGCGCACGTTCAAGCACCTTGAGTACACCGACGCCGAATACGCCGACGAGCTGAAGAAGATAGAGGAGCGCTTCGTGCCCCTGCTGAACATCTGCAAAGAGCACCACACGGCGCTGCGCATAGGCGTCAACCACGGTTCGCTGTCGGACCGCATAATGAGCCGCTACGGCGACACGCCCGAGGGAATAGTCGAGAGCTGCATGGAATTCTTGCGGATATGCCGCCGCGAAGGCTTCGACGACGTAGTCATATCAATCAAGGCGAGCAACACGGTCGTCATGGTGCGCTCGGTCCATCTGCTGGTGAGCGAGATGGAGCGCGAGGGCATGAGCTATCCGCTGCACCTCGGAGTGACCGAGGCCGGCGAGGGCGAAGACGGCCGGATAAAGAGCGCGGTGGGCATAGGCGCCCTGCTGGCCGACGGCCTGGGCGACACCGTGCGCGTGTCGCTGAGCGAGGAGCCGGAGGCTGAGATACCCGTGGCGCGCCACCTCGTAGACTACATTACGCAGCGCGCCGGCCACACGCCGATACCGGGCACGGAGGCCCCGGGCTTCGACTTGCTGCGCCCCGAGCGCCGCTCAACCGCGGCGGCTGCCGACATCGGCGGGCAGAACGTGCCCGTGGTGATAGCCTCGATGCTCGACGGGGGCGACGCCTCGCGGCTGACGGCGGGCGAGGACATAGCGCCCGACTACGTCTACACGGGCCGCCGGCTGCCTGAAAGGCGCGTCGAGGGGCAGCGCTACATCGTCGACTTCGACGTGTACGCAGGCCTTGACGACACCAAGGACGTGTATCCCATCTTCCCTTACAACGCCGTTCCGCTGATAGCGCAGGCCGAAGCCGAGGTGAAGTTCCTCGTGTTGCCTTACGGGGCCGACGCCGACGAGTACATACCCTGCCTGAAGGCGCACCACGAGGTGGTGGTGGTAAGCATGTCGAACCACAAGAACCGCCTGGGCGAACAGCGCGCCCTGACGCACGAACTGACGGCGGCGGGCGTAAAGAACCCCGTAGTGTTCTGCCAGATGTACCGCCACGGGCAGGAGGAGAAGGGCGACTTCCAGATAGAGGCGGCGGCCGACATGGGCGCGCTGATGTTCGACGGACTGACCGACGGCCTCTGGCTGATGAACGACGGCACGCTGGCCGCGCAGGACATCACGGCCACAGCCTTCGGCATACTGCAGGCGGCACGCCTGCGCACGTCGAAGACCGAATACATAAGCTGCCCCGGATGCGGCCGCACGCTTTACGACCTGCGCTCTACGATAGCGCGCATCAAGGAGGCCACGGCGGGCATGAAGGGCCTGAAGATAGGCATAATGGGCTGCATAGTGAACGGTCCGGGCGAGATGGCCGACGCCGACTACGGCTACGTAGGCGCCGGGCGCGGCAAGATTTCGCTGTATAAGGGCAAGCTGTGCGTAGAGAAGAACATACCCGAGGAGGAGGCCGTGGAGCGGCTGCTGAAACTCATTAAAGGGTGAGAAGGTGAGAAAGTGAGAAGGTGAGGAAGACTGATTATCGTCGGCAAAAACCACGAAGCGTCTTCCTCACCTTCTCTTTTTCCCAAATCTCACGTCAGTTCGGTATAAGACTCATTTACTTGTAAACATTTTAACAACCACGGTAGGGACATAATTTATTATGTCCGCACGTTCTGTAAAGAACGTTTTTATGTATAAAATCAACTGAATACGCCTCTTCGAGGCGTGCGGACATAATAAATTATGTCCCTACATTGTCGTTTTATTATATCGAACCCACGTTAAATCCCACCTTCTCACTTTCTCACCTTCTCACCTTTTCCTATTACAGTTTTCCGCCGTAGCAGAGGTCGCCGGCGTCGCCGAAGCCGGGCACGATGTACTTGTGCTCGTTCATTCCGGGGTCGATTGCGGCGCACCACACGGTGGTCTTGTCGTCGGGGAAGGTGCTCCTGACGTGCTCAATGCCCTCGGGGGCGGCTATGACGCAGGCCACGTGTATGCGCTTCGGCGTGCCCTTGGTGAGGAAAGCCTTGTAGCCCAGCTCCATAGAGCCGCCCGTGGCCAGCATGGGGTCGGCAATGATGAGCGTCTTGCCGTCGAGTCCGGGCGTGGCGAGATACTCCACGTGTATGCCCACTTCGGTGTGTCCCTCGTCCTTATACTCGCGGTAGGCGCTGACGAAGGCGTTGCCGGCATGGTCGAAGACGTGCAGGAAGCCGTTGTGGAACGGCAGTCCGGCGCGGAAAATCGTGGCCAGGATAATCTTGTCTGTCGGCACGCTGACTTGCGCCGTGCCCAGAGGCGTGGTTACGTCGCGCCGCTCATAGTCGAGCGTCTTGCTTATCTCGTAGGCCATCATCTCGCCCACGCGCGTGATGTTGTTGCGGAACAAGAGGCGGTTCTGCTGGTATTCGGCGTCGCGCATCTCGGCCATATACTGGTTGATGATAGTGTTGTGCTTACTAAGGTCTATTATTTCCATAGTGTTTTTGACGGCAAAGATAGCGCAAGCCGAGCGAAATGCAAAATAAAAGCGAGTGAAACGAGATTTTATTTTACATTCAACAAATCCTGCGCAACAAGAGAACGCACCCGTGCGTAGGGACATAATTCATTATGTCCGCATGCCGCGAAGAGGCGTATCTTACATAAAATCAATGACATACGTTCTTTAAGAACGTGCGGACATAATAAATTATGTCCCTACGCACGGGTGTTAACGCCGTTTATTATGCCGTCATAAATCCACCGGCATTTTTCCATCCGCATAACATCCTGATAACCAACGCCTTGCCGAAGACGGCCTTTTGCCTTGCAATATGCGGCCTTTTACGGCGCCGAAGGCGGCAAAACGGAGCGCGTTTTGCCGCCTATGAGGCTTCATCCGCTGTTCATGCGCATGGCGTCATGACGACAAACGGCGCTTACGCCCTTGCCCCGGGCGAGGCCCCGCCGCGGCCGCCGCTACACCTTATATATATTAATAAAGATTAACGGGGCGAAATAAGGCGACGCAATGTTTCCGTTATTGCCGATTTTACACTAACTTTGCAGGCGATATCGAGAGAACATAAATTACGACATCTTAATTTAAGATAATTATGAAGATTGAAAAAGTTCATGCAAGAGAAATCCTCGACTCAAGAGGCAATCCCACAGTTGAAGTTGAAGTAACCCTCGAAAACGGCGTCATGGGCCGTGCAGCCGTTCCGTCAGGCGCATCTACCGGCGAGAACGAGGCGCTTGAGCTCCGCGACGGCGACAAGAACCGCTACCTCGGCAAGGGCGTGCTCAAGGCTGTTGAGAACGTCAACAACATCATTGCGCCGGCACTGAAGGGCGACTGCGTCTTCAACCAGCGCGGTATCGACCATAAAATGCTCGCCCTCGACGGCACCCCCACGAAGAGCAAGCTCGGCGCAAACGCCATCCTCGGCGTGTCGCTGGCCACTGCACAGGCTGCCGCTAAGGCCCTGAACATGCCCCTCTACCGCTACATCGGCGGATGCAACGCATACACGCTGCCCGTGCCCATGATGAACATCATCAACGGCGGCGCCCACTCTGACGCACCCATCGCCTTCCAGGAGTTCATGATCCGCCCCGTAGGCGCTCCCAACGAGAAGGAAGCTATCCGCATGGGCGCAGAGGTGTTCCACGCTCTCGCAAAGCTGCTTAAGAAGCGCGGACTCTCTACCGCAGTAGGCGACGAGGGCGGTTTCGCTCCCGCGCTTGACGGCATCGAGGACGCTCTCGAGAGCATCTGCCAGGCCATCAAGGACGCAGGCTACGAGCCGGGCAAGGACGTTAAGATTGCCATGGACTGCGCAGCCAGCGAGTTCGCAGTGCAGGAGAACGGCGAGTGGTACTACGACTACCGCCAGCTGAAGGACGGAAAGAAGAAGGACCCCAACGGCAAGAAGCTCAGCGCAGAGGAGCAGATCAAGTACCTCGAGGAGCTGATCACGAAATATCCTATCGACTCAATCGAGGACGGACTCGACGAGAACGACTGGGACAACTGGGTTAAGCTGACCGCCGCCATCGGCGACCGCTGCCAGCTCGTAGGCGACGACCTGTTCGTTACCAACGTGAAGTTCCTCGAGAAGGGTATCAAGATGGGCGCAGCCAACTCTATCCTCATCAAGGTTAACCAGATCGGCTCACTCACTGAAACGCTCGACGCTATCGAGATGGCTCACCGCCACGGCTACACTACGGTTACATCTCACCGCTCAGGCGAGACTGAGGACACTACTATCGCCGACATCGCCGTAGCTACCAACTCAGGCCAGATCAAGACCGGTTCAATGAGCCGCACCGACCGTATGGCTAAGTACAACCAGCTCATCCGCATCGAGGAAGAGCTCGGCAGCGACGCCAACTACGGATACGCTAAGCTGAAGTAATATTTCAATAATCCAAAACGCATAAAAGGCCGTGCCATGCACGGCCTTTTATGCGTTTTGAGAGGGAGTTGCCAGGAGTTAACGGGAGTCAGGCGGCTTGTCAGCCGCCAGGAGTCAACGGACAATAGCATTTCAAGGTAATGTCAGTTAACTCCCTGAACGAGCGCAGCGAGTTATAACTCCCGATAACTCCCGATAACTCCATTAATAAAAAAACAATGCCTCCACACTGCCATCCCCTGCCCGCCGCACTGCCACTGCCGGCCAAGTTCAACGACCCTTTCTGCTACGAGCCCCATCCCTTGTGCCTCATGGCGGCCGAGGAGCTGCAGGCCTACATCGCCGGCGACGGCCGCCTACGCGCCGAGGCGGACAAGGGCAAGATGTTCGGGGTGCTCGTAGTCGAGGCGGCCGACGGCCGGACGGGTTACCTGGCGGCGTTCTCCGGACTGCTGGGCGGCACCAACGACCATGCTTTCTTCGTGCCTCCGGTGTTCGACGCCACTGCTCCCGACGGCTACTTCAAGACCCATGAGGCCGAGATATCGGCCGTCAACAGGCTAATCGACAGCCTGCAGCGCTCCGACGGATACCTTGCCGCCAGGCAGGAGCTGGCCGAAATGAGGGAAAGACACCGCGAAGCGCTCGACGCCTACCGCCGACTGATGGCACAGGCCAAGCTCAAGCGCGAGGCCAGAAGGCACGGACCGCAGCCCCTACCGCCCGAGGACGAGGCGGCGATGACGCGCGAGAGCCAGTTCATGAAGGCCGAATACAAGCGCCTGAAAAGGCGTTGCGCCGACGAGGAGGCGCCCGTCGAGGCCAAGGCCGAGGCCTACGCCCGGGAGATTTCGGCGCTGAAGGCGCGGCGCAGGCAGATGTCCGACGGGCTGCAACACTGGCTCTTCTCGCAATACTCGATGCTCAACGCCCGCGGCGAGCGGCGCGACCTGTGCGACATCTTCGCCGCGACGCCCCAGCGCGTGCCGCCGGCGGGCGCCGGCGACTGCTGCGCTCCCAAGCTGCTTCAGCACGCCTACCTAAACGGCATGCGCCCCGTGTGCATGGCAGAGTTCTGGTGGGGCGCGTCGCCCGTGGGCGAAGTGCGCCACCACCTGCACTATTACCCCGCCTGCCGGGGCAAGTGCCTACCCATACTCGGCCACATGCTGCAGGGCCTGGAGGTGGAAAAGGGCGACTATGAGGCCGCCGTAAGCCGCCCGCTCGAGATTGTCTACGAAGACGAGTGGCTGGCCGTGGTCTGCAAGCCGGCCGGCATGAAGAGCGTGCCGGGCAAGGGCGGAGGCACGTCGGTGCTCGAGGAGATGCGCCTCAGGCGGCCCGACAGGCCGCAGGCCGTGCCCGTTCACCGGCTCGACATGGACACGTCGGGCCTGCTCGTTGTAGCCCTTGACACCGAAACGTACAAGAAGCTGCAGGCGCAATTCCTCCGCCGGGAGGTCAGCAAGCGGTACGTGGCCCTGCTGGACGGCGTGCCCCGCCGCCCCACATGCGGCGAAATATCGCTCCCCATCAGCCCCGACCCGCTCGACCGGCCATACCAGAAGGTGGACTTCAGCGGCGGCAAGGAGGCCTTGACAGAATACCGAATACTCGAAACCAAGGGCAACATGACGCGCGTGGCCCTCTTCCCGCGCACCGGACGCACCCACCAGCTGCGCCTGCACTGCGCCCACGCCGCCGGACTGGCCGCCCCCATCATCGGCGACCGCCTCTACGGCCGCGGCGGAGGCCGCCTCTGCCTGCACGCCGAGGCGCTGGAGTTCACCCACCCCGTGACGGGCAGGAGGATGAAATTCGAGCGGCGGGCGGAGTTCTGAGGAAAGGTAAAAGGGTAAAAAAGTAAAAAGGTAAAACCGAAAATAAACAACTTTCAAGACCATCGCATTTTTCATTATTCATTGTTCATTTTTAATTTACCAGGCATTTACCTCTAACTTCTTTAACTTCAATAACTGGTTCATCCGCAAATCTCGGTTCATCCGCAAACCTTTTGGATGCATATGATACGCTTATGGGCTGTCACGGGCTAAATAACGCATCCTTAAAGTAAGTACATAATTTATTATGTCCGCACGCCACGGAGGGGCGTATCCTTAGAGTGTCACTACTAAAATACGTTTCTTCGAAACGTGCGGACATAATAAATTATGTACCTACAAAGTTCTGCGCCTTTTATTGTTATTTGAATGTAAGAGTGAATTTACATCCAACAGATTTGCGAATGAACCGCAAATCTCCGTCTTTCGCCCTCCCGAAGGCCGTCAATCGCACGCAAAAAGGCCGTCTTTTACACGCTAAAAGACGGCCTTCGGCGTAGCCGCTGATTATCAAACAGTTACAGGCTTGCCACGGACGGCCCGGCGGCAAGCCTGAAAAAGTAATAAGGATAACAAAATCTGTAAAAGATGCACACGGCTTTCGGCGGATAAAACGTATCTTTGCATAAGATAAGCTGCACTCGGGAAATTGAAAGTAAACTTTCTTTCCGCTCGTTTGCATTATCTTTGCATAAGATAAGCTGCACTCGGGAAATTGAAAGTAAACTTTCTTTCCGCTCGTTTGCATTATCTTTGCATAAGATAAGCTGCACTCGGGAAATTGTGAGCAAGCTCACTTTCCGCTCGTTTGCATTATCTTTCTTTGCATATGTAAAAAACAGGAGGAAATACGCATGGAAACGACATTCAGAATTGACTCGATTGACGACTACAACCGCGCGATGGGCATTGAGACACGCCACCCGCTGGTGACGGTCATCAACGAGGACAACGTAAAGCAATTCCCGTTCAGCGGCGAAGTGGCCTACCAGTACGGCGTCTACGCGCTGTTCCTGAAGCAGACCTACTGCGGCGACATAACCTACGGGCGCATGCCTTACGACTACCAGGAGGGCACGGTGACGAGCTTCGCCCCGGGACAGGTGGTCAAGGTGAAGTTCCGCCCCGACTTCAAGCCCCGGTCGCAGGGCCTGCTGTTCCACCCCGACCTCATCCGCGGCACGTCGCTCGGGCAGGGAATAAAGCAATACTCCTTTTTCGCCTACACGTCGCGCGAGGCCCTACACCTGTCGGAACAAGAGAAAGCCATCTACCGCGACTGCCTCGAGAAGATACGCATAGAGATTGAGCGGCCCATCGACGGGCACAGCAAGAAGCTCATCTGCCGCAACATAGAGCTGCTGCTTGACTACTGCATGAGGTTCTACGAGCGCCAGTTCATCACCCGCAAGACGGCCAACATGGACGTGCTGTCAAAGTTCGAGGAAGAGCTCGACAAGTATTTCCAGGGCAACACGGCCGCCGTGCAGGGCCTGCCGTCGGTAAGATACTTCGCCGAGAAGTGCTTCCTGTCGCCCAACTACTTCGGCGACCTCGTGAAGAAGGAAACCGGACGCACGCCGCAGGAGTACATCCAGACAAAGATAATCGACCTGGCAAAGGACGAGCTGCTGGGCACCACGAAGACCGTAAGCGAGATCAGCTACGGCCTGGGCTTCCAATACTCGCAGCACTTCAACCGCTACTTCAAGCGCAGCACGGGCATGACGCCCAACGAATACAGGAAAGTGGCGGCGGAGTAAGACGGGAGGCCGACAACCGGAAGCCACTCACGTCCTCCCCACGGGAGGTGAACGGAACACCTCGGCAACTTCGGGAAAGGGCACACCAATATTGACATGACAATCGAATGAAGCATATTCACATATCCAGTATGGAAGAACAAGCCGCGGAAGCATATAAGACTCCTCCACTTGGGAAGGACGTGAGGGGCCATCGGGAGGCTTGCGACGGGCTTACCAACTACGTATGCGAGTGTAACAGGGCCTTCAACGCCGAAACGCTGCACCCGCTGGTGAGCCTCATCGACATGTCGTCGCCCTGCGACGGCAGCCGGATGAAGACCGACTGCTACGCCGTGGTGTTCAAGCACAACGCCAAGGACGCGGAGAAATACGGCCGGCGGCCCTACGACTTCACCGACGGCACGCTGCTCTTCGTCACCCCGCGTAAGGCCATCGACCTTGAAACCAACGACGGCCAAATGCTGATCTTCCACCCGAGCCTCGTAAGCTGCACCCCGCTCGGCGCGAGGCTGAAGGAATACTCCTTCTTCAAGTACCGCCAGGACGAGTCGCTCCACATATCGTGCTGCGAGGAGAAGGTCGTCAGGCGATGCCTGGGCTGCATACAGGACGAGCTATGCTGGGGCGTCGACGAATACAGCAAAGACATCATAAGCAACGCCATCGACCTGCTGCTGGGCTACTGCCGCCGCTTCTACAACCGCCAATTCATCACCCGCCACGAGGCCAACGCCGACGCCATAGCACGCCTCGACGGCACCATCGACGGCTACCTGAAGTCGGGACAGGCCGCAACCAAGGGACTGCCTACGACATCCTTCTTCGCGCAACGCCTCGACATGTCGTCCGAATACCTTAACGACATGCTCAAAAACGAGACCGGCAAGAACGTCAGCGAATATGTACAGCTGCGCCGACTGTCGATGGCAAAGCAGCAGCTGCTGGCCGGCAAGATTGCCGTTAGCGAGATTTCTGACACGCTCGGCTTCTCCTCACCGGTATGCTTCGCCGCCGTATTCAAGAAAGCAACAGGCTGCACGCCCGAGGAATATAGGGGGGAATGAATAATTAAAAATGAACAATGAATAATTAAAAATGAACAATGAATAATTAAAAAATGAACAATCTGTGCGACGGCGCAGCCTAATTTTTAATTTTTAATTGTTCATTTTTAATTTATTTTCATACCTTTGCCTTAACAAACTAAAACACATTAGCCATGAAGAAACTATTACTTGCGCTGCTGATGGCCGTCGCCGTAACGGCCGGGGCGCACGCCGAGAACTATCCCTACCGCTCCGACTGCCTCTGGGTGACCGTGCCCGACCATGCCGACTGGCTGTATGACACGGGCGAGAAGGCTAAAATCGAGGTGCAGTTTTACAAGTACGGCATACCGCGCGACTGCCAGGTGCACTACGAGATAGCCGACGACATGATGGAGGGCGACAAGATAGGAGCCGCCGAACTGAAAGACGGACGTGCCGTGATAGACATCGGCACGAGAAAGACGCCCGGCTTCCGCGACCTGCACCTGTCGGCCATCGTCGACGGCAAGCAGTACTCACACCACATAAAGGTGGGCTTCTCGGTGGACGAGATAAAGCCGTCGGTCAGGGAGCCGGCCGACTTCATGACCTTCTGGAACGCCGAGATAGAGGAAATGAGGCGGCAACCGCTGGCATACACGATGGAGAAGGCCGACGAATACTGCACCGACAAGATTGACTGCTACCTGGTGAAGGTGACGCTCAACAAGCAGCGCCAGGCCGTCTACGCCTACCTCTTCTTCCCCAAGCACGCCCGCCGCGGCTCGTGCCCCGTGGTGCTCTGCCCTCCCGGAGCCGGCATAAAGACCATCAAGGACCCCCTGCGCCACAAGTATTACGCCGAGAACGGATGCGTACGCATGGAGATGGAGATACACGGACTGGACCCGCGCCTGCCCAAGGAAACCTTCGACGACATATCAAGAGCCTTCAACGGGCGCGACAACGGCTACCTGCTCAACGGCCTCGACAGCCGCGACCGCTACTACATGAAGCGCGTCTACCTGTCGCTCATACGATGCATCGACCTGCTGACGGGCCTGCCCGAGTGGGACGGACGCAACGTCATAGTGCAGGGCGGCAGCCAGGGCGGAGCATTGGCGATAGTGGCCGCCGGCCTTGACCGCCGCGTGACGCAGTGCATAGTCAACCACCCGGCCCTGGCCGACATGGCCGCCTACCGCGACGGACGCACCGGCGGATACCCCCACCTCAACAAAGTGAAGGGCGCGCTGACCGACGAGCACGTCAAGACCTTGGCCTATTATGACGTGGTGAACTTCGCCCGCCACATCACCGCTCCTACCTACATGACGTGGGGCTACAACGACAACACCTGCCCGCCGACCACCAGCTACGCCGTGTGGAACACCCTGACCTGCCCCAAGGACTCGCTCATCACCCCGATAAACGAGCACTGGACGTCCGACGACACCGAGCGCGGACAGATGGAATGGATGTTGTCGCACCTGAAGTAAGGCGTCAACCCATCCGTCTACGGAAAGAAAAGCCCCTGAATAAGACGAGGGTTCGATATAACGGAAACACCGCTTGTAGGGACATAATTTATTATGTCCGCACGTTCTGAAGGAACGTTGTTATTTAAAAACCGATTGAATACGCCTCTTCGCGGCTAAGGACACGATTGCGTCTTAATGGTGCAATCTTCAAAATTATGTCCCTACAAGCAGGTGTTTCCATATTCTTCTACATAAAACTTATACCGAACTCCTGAATAAAACCGCCGCTTCACAACATTTCCGATGTTTTATTTGCGGAAATATAAAAAATAAATTACCTTTGCCCAGCCGCCAAATGCCGTAAAGGCGCAAGCCCTACGGACGCCAGGCGGCAAAGACATATATGAATAAGGCGTTTGCTGCGCTTTGTGCTTGACACTTGGAAACTTCGCAACCTTCCTAAAGATAAAGTCAAGAACATGGCAACTGCTGATGCCCGACAGGATGTGTTATATCCGCCTGCCTGCCGTCCATGGGTCATGACCCACGGCCGAGTAAGTGCGCGTGCACATATCTTGGCGTGGGTTTCTGCGTTGCTCGTTCAACTTTATCGGGCAATGCGAAGGCCTCCAAGTGTGGGACTAGCAAAGGAAAGAACTCCCACGCTTTTTCGTATACGTGAAGTTTCAACATAAAAAACAACCTTCCCTACTTGTGGGCGTTCAAGGGAAACTTCTTAAATCTGAAACAATTTATGAAAAAATCCAAGACAATCGTGCTCTGCCTGCTCACGGTTTGCGCGGCGGCAGGCCTCAACGCATGCAGCGACGACGACGAGAACGCAACGGGCAACGCCGGCGACTTCACCCCTGAAATAACCATAAGCATAAACGACGCGGGCACACTGTCCGAGAACATAAGCAAGGCCGACATCGGCAAGGCCGGCAATATAAAAATCACCGGCGAGCTTAACGGCACCGACATCATATTCATACGCGAGCGCGCCGGCAGCCAGGGCAAGGCCTTAATGCTCGACCTCAGCGGGGCGAGGATAGTGGAGGGCGGAGAGATGTACTACGCCGTAGACACAACGGAATACGTGACGGCCAACGACACCATCGGCGACTACATGTTCACCGGCTGTAAGGCGCTCGAAGGCATAATCCTGCCTGACGGGGCGGCGATGGGCCGCGACGTGTTCAGCGGATGCGAACGGCTGCGATACGTCACGCTGCCGGCAGGCCTGGCAGGCGTAGGTGCCTACACGTTCGCAAGCTGCACGAGCCTCGCGTCGGTCGACATACCCGACGGGGCGACAAGGATTGGCGACGGAGCCTTCGGCGGATGCACGGCGCTTAAGGACGTCAATCTGCCCAACTCTGTTGACTCCATCGGCAAGGACGCCTTCAACAGCTGCACCGCAATGACCTCAATCAAGCTGCCTGACGCCGTTTACTTCATAGGCAACGGCGCCTTCTGGAACTGCACGCGCCTGAAAAACATCAGCATACCGGCCAGCGTCGAGAACATCGGCGCCGACGCCTTCAACTACTGCATCAACCTTGAGGCGGCCGACATTCCCGACAACGTGAAGGAAATAGGCGACAGGGCGTTCAGGACTTGCAACAAACTGTCGGCCGTGACCCTGCCCGCAGCCCTCAAAACGATCGGCGACGAGGCCTTCGCTTACTGCACTATGTTCAGCGAGATTACGATACCGGCCGGCGTGAAGTCGTTAGGCGTGTCGACAGACAATAAGGGCAACTACGTCACATGCCCGTTCAGCGGATGCGACAACCTGCGCACGATATACATGCGCTGCGCCGAAGCGCCCGAAGGACTTGCCCCGACGCTGTGGCTTCTCAGCCAAGACTGCGGCGCGGCGGTTAAGGTTTACGTGCCGCGCGGCGCATCGGCAGGCTACGCCAAGCAGCTTGACGACTTCCGCAACGACCACGGCGTGAGCGGCACGATAGCCGAGTTTGAGGAATACGACCTGTAAATTAAATTGTAAAAGTAATCAGGAAATACCATATGGATTAACAAACGACCGCCCCGACGGCGCATCACGCAGCCGTCGGGGCGGTCGTTTGTTAATCCATTTTTATTATAAATACGTGGGTTCGGTATAAACTTTTATGCCGAAAATACATAAAACACATACTTTCGTAGGGACATAATTCATTATGTCCGCACGCCGCGAAGAGGCGTATTCAATCTGTCTTATATACAATAACGTTCTTTACAGAACGTGCGGACATAATGAATTATGTCCCTACAAGAATATCTTTCCATTATGCCGAACTCATCATAAACAAGACAGACGGCGGGATTGGCCCGATACGCCGGCGGCGGAAGCAATTAAAAATCATCCATTATGCTGGGCCGTGGCGGGCGTCAGGGGCGGCCGTGGCGGCGTCAGGGCTTACAGCCGGTCGTACTCCTCGTCGGTGACGGGCTCGAGCCATTCGTTCGAAGCGCCGTCGCCGGCCACGGTGAACGTCACGTGCTGGAACCAGCTGTCGCGCGTGGCGCCGTGCCAGTGCTTCATGCCCTCGGGTATCTCAACCACGTCGCCGGGCTTAAGCAGGCGCGCGGGCTTGCCCCACTCCTGGTACCAGCCGGTGCCGCCGACGCAGACGAGCACCTGTATGCCGCCGTGATGGATGTGCCAGTTGTTGCGGCAACGCGGCTCGAAGGTGACGTTGCTCACGGGCACCTTGCCCGTAGAGAGCGGCGCCAGGTAGCTACGGCCTATGAAATACTTGGCGTAGGCCGTGTTAGGCTCGCCCTTGGGGAACACCGGGTCGCTGACGGGGCGGCCCTCATTGAACTCTTCGCCGTAGACCTCGGCTATGGCCTTGCGGGCGCGCCAGGCCTCAACGTCGCCCACCCTGGCGGCCAGCACGGCGGGTATGGAGCGTATCTCGGCGTCGGTAAGCCCCATGTTGCGGGCTCCGCTGACGTGCGACTTAAGCTGGGAGGCGCAGCCCTCGAGTCCGGCCAGCGCGCTGACGGTGACCAGCTCGCGCTGGGCGTGGGTGAGATTGTCGCGGGCGAAGATGTCGCCGAAGAGGTGCGCCTTGAGATAATAGTCGGTGGCGGGGGCGAAGGCGTAGTTGAACGCCTTTCCGCTAAGCTTTGTCTGCACCTCGGTGCCCTGCCTCAGGGCGTCGTAGCCGGGGGCCATGGGCGAGGCGTCGCGGCCCTCGTCGTCGGTAACGCCCTGCGCCTTGCGCTCGTCGAGCACGCCCTGCAGGGCGCCCAGGGCGTTAAGGCTGCGTGGGAAGCCGGTGTAGGCGTAGAGCTGCGAGAGGGCTTCCTTCACCTGACTGACGGTCAGTCCGGCGTCGAGGCCGTCGGCGACGGCCTCCTTGAGGCGCTCGATGTCGCCCTTGGCCTCGAGGCACGATATGGCGACGACGGCCTGCTGTTTTTCGTTTAGTACGTTTTCCATATTCTCTTTAGCATTAACGGGCTGCGCGGCGAGCGCCGTCAGCGCTGCGGCAGCCAGGGTTACACATAATCTTCGCATACGGTTCAGTGGTTTGGTTCATGCCGCAAAATTACTTACAAAACGCCTACGGGCGGCTACCAGTTTTACTGATTAATGTACCAATTACACGTTTTCGCCGCCGGCGGGAGGCTACCTCGGCGGACAGCAGGCGGCTTTCGGGCCTGCCGGAGGCGGCCTTTTGCAGCGTGAAAGGCCGTCTTTCGTAACGTGAAAGGCGGCCTTCGGCAACGCGCTGGCTGACAGGCAGTTACGGCGGCGGCGAGGAGGGCGGCGCCGAGGGGCGGGCGGAATAATTGTGAATAATCAATGATTTTCCTTAAAAGCACGGCGTTTGTCGGAAAAATTCACTATGTTTGCAATTCAAATCAAAATTAACCTGAAATTCAAACAAAACAAAATCAGAAGATTATGAACGAAGACAGATTGTATGAACTCATACGCGAGAAGGAGAACATCGCCTCGGCGGCCCTGCCCGCGTTGATGCGCAAGGTGTACGTATGGATGACGCTGGCCCTGGCCATCACGGGCTTCACGGCCTACGGCGTGGCCACCAGCCCGGGCATAATGACGGCCATCGTCACCAACCGCGCCCTGTTGTGGGGCCTGCTGATAGCCGAGCTGGCCTTGGTGTGGTACGTTTCGGCGCGCATCAACCGCCTGTCGCTGTCGACGGCCACGGTGATATTCGTGCTCTACTCGGTGCTCAACGGCGCCACGCTGTCGGTCATCTTCCTGGCCTACACGATGCAGTCGATAGCCTCGGTGTTCTTCATCACGGCCGGCACGTTCGCCGCCATGTCGCTGATAGGCTATTTCACGAAGAGCGACCTCTCGTCGCTCGGGCGCATACTCTTCATGGCGCTCATCGGCCTGGTAATCGCCACGCTGGTAAACATGTTCCTCATCAAGAGCGGCGGCTTCAGCCTCATCCTGAGCTACGTGGGCGTGCTCATCTTCGTGGGCCTCACGGCGTATGACACGCAGAAGATAAAGATGATGCTCGTAGAGGCCGACGACGTAACCGAGGAGGCGCAGAAGATAGCCCTCATGGGCTCGCTCTCGCTCTACCTCGACTTCATCAACCTCTTCCTCTACCTGCTCCGCATATTCGGAGGCAACAGGGAATAAGGATTTTACTCCTTCCCTACTTATTCCTTTACTACTTCAAAACGGCAAGAAAATATGCAACTTTTTGCATATTTTCTTGCCGTTTTGAATAATTATGCATACCTTTGCGCCAATAACTGAATAAATATACACCGATGAAATCAAAGAACAGCCGACTACAGACCTTACGCATGCTCATCTCGAGCCAGGAACTCTGCAGCCAGGACGAGGTGCTCAAGGCCCTCGCCAAGGAGGGCTACAACGTCACCCAGGCCACCCTCAGCCGCGACATGAAGCAGCTGAAGGTGGCCAAGGCCACCAGCCTGGGCGGCAAGTACTTCTACGTGCTGCCCAACGAAACGATGTACAAGCGCGTGGCCAGCCCCAAGCGCGCCGCCGAAATGCTGCTCACCTCGGGCTTCATGTCAATCAACTTCGCCGGCAACATGGGCGTCATCAAGACCCGTCCGGGCTACGCCAGCAGCCTGGCCTACAACATCGACAACAGCGGCATACCGGCCATCATCGGCACGATAGCCGGCGACGACACCATATTCATCGTCGTCAAGGACGGCGCTACGCACGAAGAGGTTATCAACGAGCTGCGCAACGTTATACCGGATATTAAGTGACAAGCAGACAAGTGACAAGCAGACAAGCAGACAAGTGACAAGCAAACGAGCGACAAGTGACTAGCAGACAAGCAGACCAGTGACAAGCAAACGAGTGACAAGTGACAAGGCAAATCTCCTTGTCTGCTCGTCAACTCGTCACTCGTCAACAAAACTTGTCACTCGTCAACTAAAATTAATGAAATGGAAGAGATTGAAGTCTTGGTGGCCGACGCCTCCCACGAGAAGTACGTCGACACCATTCTTGAAACGATGGCCGCAGCCGCAAAGGTGCGCGGCACGGGCATTGCCAGGCGAACGCACGAGTACCTGGCAACCAAAATGAAGGAGAACAAGGCCGTCATAGCCCTCGCCGGAGGGCGCTTCGCCGGCTTCAGCTACATCGAAACGTGGGGCAACAAGCACTACGTCACCACCTCCGGACTCATCGTCCACCCCGACTTCCGCGGCCTCGGCGTGTCGAAGCGCATCAAGGACATGACCTTCACCCTGGCACGCACGCGCTGGCCCGAGGCCAAGATATTCAGCCTCACCAGCGGCTCGGCCGTCATGAAGATGAACACTCAGCTGGGCTACGTGCCCGTGACCTTCGCCGACCTGACCGACGACGAGGCCTTCTGGCGCGGATGCGACGGCTGCGTCAACGTAGACGTGCTAAAGCGCACCGGCCGCCGATACTGCATCTGCACCGGCATGCTCTACGACCCGGCCCTCCACCAAGGCGAGCCTACGCCCATAGAGCTGCCCGAAGAGGTGATGAAAAGGATCAGGAAATAACGTAAGGAGGGAAGGAGCAAGGAGCGAAGGAGTAAGTAAGAATGTCTTGCCGCCAACGCATCCAAGGGCGCATCAGGCCCATCCGGTCAATCGGGCACATCCATCGCACCCGCCATCACCCCTTTCCCCCTCAAAAAAACAATAAAAAACAAACGATTATGCCAGACAAGAAGAAAGTAGTAGTAGCCTTCTCGGGAGGGCTCGACACATCCTACACCGTAATGAAACTGTCGCACGACATGGGCTACGAGGTCTACGCCGCGTGCGCCAACACCGGCGGCTTCAGCGCCGAGCAGCTGAAGAAGAACGAGGAGAACGCCTACAAGCTGGGCGCCAAGCAGTACGTCACGCTCGACGTAACGCACGAATACTACGAGAAAAGCCTCAAGTACATGATATTCGGCAACGTCATGCGCAACAACTGCTACCCCATATCCGTGTCGTCGGAGCGCATCTTCCAGGCCATAGCCATAGCCCGCTACGCCAAGCAGATAGGCGCCGACGCCATAGCCCACGGCTCCACCGGCGCCGGCAACGACCAGATACGCTTCGACATGACCTTCCTCGTCATGGCGCCGGGCGTGGAAATCATCACCCTGACGCGCGACAAGGCGCTCTCGCGCAAGGAAGAGGTCGACTATCTTAACGCCCACGGCTTCACGGCCGACTTCGCCAAGCTGAAGTACTCTTACAACGTAGGCATCTGGGGAACGAGCATCTGCGGCGGCGAGCTGCTCGACTCGGCGCAGGGCCTGCCCGAAGAGGCTTACCTCAAGCACGTCACCCGCCACGACGAGAGCGAGCTGCGCATAGAGTTCTGCAAGGGCGAGATCGCGGCCGTAAACGGCGAGAAGTTCGACGACAAGGTGGCCGCCATACAGCGCATCGAGGAGCTGGGCGCCGCCTACGGCATAGGCCGCGACTGCAACGTCGGCGACACCATCATAGGCATTAAGGGCCGCGTGGGCTTCGAGGCCGCCGCGCCCAAGCTCATCATCGAGGCCCACCGCATGTTAGAGAAGTACACGCTGAGCAAGTGGCAGCAGTACTGGAAGGACCAGGTTGCCAACTGGTACGGCATGTTCCTGCACGAAAGCCAGTACCTCGAGCCGGTCATGCCCGACATCGAGGCCATGCTCACCAGCAGCCAGCGCAACGTTAACGGCACGGCAATCCTAAAGCTCCGCCCCCTCGGCTTCGAGTGCGTGGGCGTCGATTCGCCCGACGACCTGCTCAAGTCGAAGCTCGGCGAGTACGGCGAGATGCAGCACGGCTGGACCGCCGACGAGGCCAAGGGCTTCATCAAGGTGCTCTCCACGCCGCTGAGGGTTTACTACGGCATACACGGAAGCCCCCTATAATCCCCCAAGGGGGATTTACAAGTCCTCTTGCAGGCAAATAATACGGTCATATGTATTTATGAGCAATGCTGAAAAAGACAGGCCGTTCTCTTATCAAACGGCAAATCCCATGGTGTATGAGCTGTTGAAAGAAAACGCCAAACACAACAGGGCGCATCCTACGCAGGCAGAAGCGATAATGTGGCAACTGCTGAAAGGAAAGCAACTCGGCATCAGTTTCAGGCGCCAGCACATCATTGGTGAATACATAGCCGACTTCGCCTGCCTGGAATGTAAACTCGTCATCGAGATTGACGGAGGATACCACACATCCCAACAACAGCAAGAAACCGACATGCTAAGGACGCGATGGCTCAACGATTACGGCTTTAAGGTCGTAAGGTTCACCAACGAAGAAGTCACGAATACTACCGAAACCGTGATGAAACGGATAAAAGAATATCTTAATAACAGAACATAATGACAACAGAACAAAATAATACTCAAGCGGTTACGTCATCCCCCCTTGGGGGGAACGAGGGGGGCTTGGATGTGGTTCGGGTAGGCATACTCGGCGCCGCGGGCTACACCGGCGGCGAGCTGCTGCGCCTCTTGCTGGGCCATCCGCGGGCCGAGATAGTGTTCGCCAACAGCGAGAGCAACGCCGGCAACCCCGTGGCAGACGTGCACGAGGGACTTTACGGCGACACGGAGCTGCGCTTCACCGGCGCAATGCCGTTCGATGATGTCGACGTCTTGTTCTTCTGCTTCGGCCACGGCAAGAGCCGCCGGTTCCTGCAGGAGCACCACGTGCCCGACGACGTAAGGATAATCGACCTGGCGCAGGACTTCCGCCTCGCCGCCGAGGGCAACGACTTCGTCTACGGACTGCCCGAGCTCAACCGCGCCCGCATAGCCTCGGCGCGCCGCGTGGCCAACCCCGGCTGCTTCGCCACGTGCATACAGCTCGGCCTGCTGCCCGCCGCAAGGATGGGCCTGCTCGCTGAAGACGTATCGGTCAACGCCATTACGGGCAGCACCGGGGCGGGACAGAAGCCCGGGGCGACGACCCACTTCAGCTGGCGCGCCGCCAACATGAGCATTTACAAGCCCTTCGCCCACCAACACGTGCCCGAGATACGCCAGAGCCTGGAGCAGGAGCAGGGCGCGCCCGTAGGCCGGATAGACTTCATACCCTACCGCGGCCCCTTCGCGCGCGGCATATTCGCCACCGAGGTTGTGCGCACGGAGAAGCCCGTAGAGGAAATCGTCGAGGGCTACAAGGACTTCTACCGCGACGAGCCTTTCACCCACTACGCCGACAACCCGATAGACATGAAGCAGGCCGTGAACACCAACAAGTGCCTCGTGCACTGCGAGAAGCACGGCGACCGCCTGCTCATAACCTCCGTCATAGACAACCTGCTGAAGGGCGCCGTGGGCCAGGCCGTCCAGAACATGAACATCATGTTCGGCCTGAAAGAGGACGAAGGCCTCCGCCTGAAGGCGTCGGCGTTCTAAGAGCCCCACCACACCTCCCCAAGGGGAGGCTCCGGCTACCGCCATCAATAATCATAGCTAACCAAGCTCCTCCCCTTGGGGAGGGCGGGAGGGGCTGTTTTTTAACTCAAAATTATGGAACTATTCGACGTTTATCCATTATTCGACATCAACATAGTGAAGGGCCGCGGCTGCTACGTCTTCGACGACAAGGGGCAGGAGTACCTCGACCTCTACGGCGGCCACGCCGTCATAAGCATTGGCCACTGCCACCCGCACTACGTAAAGAAGCTGACCCGCCAGGCCGGCGAGCTGGGCTTTTACAGCAACTCAGTGATAAACACGCTGCAGCAGCGGCTGGCCGAACGGCTGGGCCGGGCCTGCGGCTACGAAGATTACCGGCTGTTCTTAATCAACAGCGGGGCCGAGGCCAACGAGAACGCCCTGAAGCTGGCGTCGTTCAAGACGGGGCGCACGCGCGTGCTGTCGGCCGTGAAGGCCTTCCACGGCCGCACGTCGCTGGCCGTCGAGGCGACTGACAATCCTAAGATAATAGCGCCCGTCAACGCCAACGGCCACGTCACCTACCTGCCGCTGAACGACCTCGCCGCATGGGAGGCCGAGCTGGCCAAGGGCGACGTCAGCGCCTGCATAATAGAGCCGATACAGGGCGTGGGCGGCATACGCCTGGCCACCGAAGAGTTCGCACGGGGCCTGCAGGAAGCCTGCAGGAGGCACGGGGCCGTGCTCGTGTGCGACGAGATACAGTGCGGCTACGGCCGCTCGGGCCGCTTCTTCGCCCACCAGTGGCTCGGCATCAGGCCCGACCTCGTCACCGTGGCAAAGGGCATAGGCAACGGCTTCCCAATGGGCGCCGTGCTCATCTCGCCCGACTTCAAGGCTGAGTACGGCCTGCTGGGCACCACCTTCGGCGGCAACCACATGGCCTGCGCGGCCGCCATGGCCGTGCTCGACGTGATGGAGGACGAGCACCTCGTCGAGAACGCCCGCCTGACGGGCGACTACCTCATCGGCCAGCTGCGCGCGCTGCAGGCCGAAGAGCCGCTCATCACCGACGTGCGCGGCCGCGGACTGATGATTGGCATAAGCCTCGGCATGCCCCACAAGGCGCTCAGGCAGCACCTCGTCTACGAGGAGCACTGCTTCACGGGCTGCGCCGGGACCGACATTCTGCGACTGCTGCCGCCGCTGACGTTCACCAAGGCCATGGCCGACGACTTCATGTACCGCCTGAGGCGGGCGCTGGCCGCCGTGAAGTGACGACGCGACGGCGCAACAGCCTGACTGACAACGCATTGCGACAGGCGGCCTTTTGCCCTGCGAAAGGCCGCCCTTTGCACGCTGAAAGGCGGCCTGCGGCGCGCCCGAAGACCGCCTCCCGCGAAACACCCAACCCAACAAGCACACCCACAACATGCACACAACGCCAAACAACAACCCACAGCAGCACGCCACGGGCATAGCCGGCGCGCTGGCCGAAGGACGCATACTGATACTCGACGGGGCCATGGGCACCATGCTGCAGCGCGCCGGCCTCGGCGAGGCCGACTTCAGCCGGGGCGCCACGGCAGGGCGCGGCCGGGCGCTGAAGGGCGACAACGAGTGCCTCAACCTGACGCGCCCCGACGTGGTCAGGCGCATACACGACGAATACATAGCCGCCGGGGCCGACATAATAGAAACCAACACCTTCGGCGCCAACAGCGTGGCGCAGGCCGAATACGGCTGCGCCGACCTGGCCTGCGACATGGCCCTCGAGGGCGCCCGCATAGCCCGCCGCGCCGCCGACGAGGCCCTCTTGAAGACGGGCCGCCGCGTGTTCGTGGCCGGCAGCGTGGGGCCTACGTCGAAGTCGCTGTCGATGTCGCCCGACGTCGACGACCCATCGGCGCGCGCCCTGTCGTTCGACGACATGGCACAGGCCTACGCCGGGCAGATGCGCGGCCTCATCAACGGCGGCGCCGACGTGCTGATGATTGAGACGTGCTACGACGCCCTCAACACCAAGGCCGCCCTCTACGCCCTCCGTCAGCTGCTCGACGACCCGCAGCTGACGGCCGACCCCGCCGTCAAGAGCCGCCTGGCGGCCGACGGCACGTTCCCCGTAATCATATCGGCCACGGTCAACGACAAGAGCGGACGCACGCTGACGGGACAGACGCTCGAGGCCTTCTACACGGCCGTGAGCCACTATCCGCTGACCGCCTTCGGCCTCAACTGCTCGTTCGGCGCCGACGACATGCACCCGCTGCTTAAGGACGTGGCCGCCTTCGCGCGCTGCCCCGTCAGCTGCCACCCCAACGCCGGACTGCCCGACGGTCTGGGCGGCTACGCCGAAACACCCGCCCAGATGGCCGCCGTGGCGCGCCGCATGGCCGCCGACGGACTGCTTAACATCATCGGCGGCTGCTGCGGCACCACGCCCGAGTATATCCGTGCCATAGCCGAGGCCGTCAGCGGGCTGCCCGCCAGGCGCACACCGGCCGACGCTACGGCCGCCGACGGACGCGGCCCTCTGGCCGTGAGCGGACTCGAGGCGGTGCACATAGACCTGAAGACGCGCAACTTCACCAACGTGGGCGAGCGCACCAACGTGGCCGGCTCGCGCAAGTTCGCACGCACCATAGCCGCCGGCGACTACGCCGAGGCCCTGCGCATAGCCGCCGGGCAGATTGAGGGCGGCGCCGACATAATAGACGTCAACATGGACGACGCCATGCTCGACGGCGCCGCCGAGATGGCTAAGTTCACACGATACATATCGGGCGAGCCCGCCGTGGCGCGCGCCGCGCTGATGATTGACTCGTCACACTGGGACACCGTGCTCGCCGGACTGAAGAACGCCCAAGGCAAGTCGATCGTCAACTCGATAAGCCTGAAGGACGGCGAGGAGGCCTTCCTGGCCAAGGCCCGCGAGATAAGCCGCCTCGGGGCGGCCATGGTGGTGATGGCCTTCGACGAGGAGGGCCAGGCCACCACCTACCGCCGCAAGACCGAAATATGCGCCCGCGCCTACCGCCTGCTGACCGAGCGGGCCGGCATAAGGCCGCACGACATCATCTTCGACGTGAACGTCCTGGCCGTGGGCACGGGCATAGAGGGGCACGCCCGCTATGCCGTCGACTTCATCGAGGCCGTCAGGTGGATTAAGGCCAACCTGCCCGGGGCGCTCACCTCGGGCGGAGTGTCAAACCTGTCGTTCGCCTTCCGCGGCAACAACACCGTGCGCGAAGCCATGCACTCGGTGTTCCTCTACCACGCCGTAAGGGCCGGACTCGACATGGCCATCGTCAACCCGTCCATGCTGCAGATATACGACGAGATTGAGCCTGAGCTGTTGCGCTGCGTCGAAGACGTAATACTCGACGCCGACCCGGGCGCCACCGAGCGCCTCATCAGCAAGGCCGCACGCATAGCCGAGGCGAAAGCCGCCGCTACTGAAGCCGCAGGCGGCGCTGCCAAGACGGCGCCCGCGGCCGGCCGCATGACCGCCGCCACGCCCGAAGAACGCCTGACCGAGGCCCTCGTAAGGGGCAGGGCCGACGGCCTGCAGCCCGACCTTGAGGCCTGCATGGCCGGGGGCGGCACGGCCGTAAGCATAATAGAAGGCCCGCTGATGGACGGAATGAAGAAGGTGGGGCGGCTCTTCGGCGCCGGCAAGATGTTCCTGCCGCAGGTGGTTAAGTCGGCCAAGGTGATGAAAGAGGCCGTCGACCTGCTGCAGCCTTACATGGAACAAGGCCCCGCCGCGCCGTCCGGCGCCGCAAGCCCGGCGGCCAAGGGCAAGCCCGTGGTGGTGATAGCCACGGTGAAGGGCGACGTGCACGACATCGGTAAGAACATCACCTCAATCGTGCTGGGCTGCAACGGCTTCAGCGTGAACGACCTCGGGGTGATGGTAGACAAGGAAACAATACTCGACGCGGCCGCCTCCGGCCGTGCCGACATCATAGGAGTGAGCGGCCTCATCACGCCGTCGCTCTACCAGATGGAGGAGCTTTGCCGCGAGATGGCGCGCCGCGCCATGGACACGCCGCTGCTGATAGGCGGCGCCACGACGTCGGCCCTGCACACGGCCGTCAAGCTGGCGCCGCTCTACGGCCACGTGTTCTACGGCGCCGACGCCTCGGCCACGGCCGTCATGGCAAAGCGCCTGACGGCTGACCGCGAGGCCTTCGAGCGCGAGGAGCACGCCGCACAGGAGCGCCTGCGCAGCCTCTACGCCCAGGGCGGACGGCCCGCCGACGCTACGGACGTGGCCGCAGAGGCGGCGTTCGCCCCCGCCGACTATCTTGACCGGCCTGCCCCCGAGGGTACGGAAACAATAGAGCTGGGCGTCGTCGACGTAATGCCTTACTTCGACTGGAGGGCGTTCAACGCGGCGTGGGGCGTAAAGGGCCTCACGGCGGAGGCCGGAACTGACGGCGCCGCCGAGCTGAGGCGCGACGCCGAGGCCGCCCTCGGCCGGCTCGCCGGCGACAAACGGCACACCATAAGGATAACCGTGAGATGGCTTAACGCCGCGTCGTGCGGCGACGACATCCGCCTCAGCACGCCCGATGGCGGCCTGACGCTGCCCATGCTGCGGCAGGAGAGGCCCGCCAAGGCGGCCGACGGCACGGCAGCGCGCCGCTCGCTGGCCGACTTTGCGCCGCCAGCCGACTACGGCTTCACGTCGCCCGTGGGCCTGTTCGCCGTCTGCGCGGGCCGTGGCGAGCCTGCCGCGGCCGACTATGACGGCATGATTGTGCAGACGGTGATGAACTCGCTGGCCGAAGCCGCCTCGGCATGGCTCGACCGGAAGATAAGGAGCAACGCGCGCCTCGGCGACGAGTGGCGCATAATAAAGCCGGCAGCGGGCTACCCGAGCTGCCCCGACCACACGCTGAAGCGTGACATACTGGCCCTGCTGGGCGGAGCCGACGCCACGGGAATAACGCTCACCGAGAGCTGCGCCATGCAGCCCGAGGCCTCGATATGCGGACTGATATTCGTGCACAGGCACGCCGCCTACCCCGACATCCGCCGCATATCGCCCGAGAGACTGGCCGGCTACGCCCGCCGCCGCGGCATGACCGACGGCGAGGCGCGCCGCTACCTAAGCCATCTGTTAGAATAAGCATAACAACGGAAAGCGTATGAAAATAAGCGAAATACTTGCCAAGGGCGGCAGCCCCTTCCCCTCGCTGGAGATTGTGCCGCCGCTGAAGGGACTGACGAAGGACGAGCTCGTGGAGTCGATAAGGCCGTTCATGGAGTTCAGTCCGAGGTACATCAACGTGACGAGCCACAGGGACGAGTACGAATACCGCGAGCAGGCCGACGGCACATACTCGCGCCACATGGTGCGCAACCGCGTCAGTCCGGTGGCCGTGTGCGGCGCGATAATGTCAGAGTTCGACGTCGAGACGGTGCCGCACATCATCTGCGGCGGCGCGTCGGCCGACGAGATTGACAGCTCGCTGCACGACTTCCGCTTCATGGGCATAGCCAACGTCATGGCGCTCAGGGGCGACTCTATCATCGGCGAGAAGAGGTTTACGCCCGTGAAGGGCGGCTACAACCACGCCTCAGAGCTGGTGGAGGCGATAAGGCGGCACGGCGACTTCTTCTCGATAGGCGTGGGCGGCTACCCCGAGAAGCACTTCGAGGCGCCCAACATCGAAACCGACATAGCCAACCTGAAACGCAAGGTTGACGCCGGGGCCGACTACGTGGTGACGCAGATGTTCTTCGACAACCGCGTCTACTACGACTTCAAGGCCCGCTGCCGCGCCGCCGGCATAACCGTGCCCATCATACCGGGCCTGAAGCCGCTGTCAACCGTGCGCCAGATAAGCATGCTGCCCGAGGCCTTCTCGCTCGACATACCCTTCGAGCTGACCGAGGCCATGCGCAAGGCGGGCGACGACAAGGAGAAGGCCTACCGCACGGGCACCGAATGGTGCATAGCCCAATGCAAGGACCTGCTGGCCCACGGCGCGCCCGTGGTGCACTTCTACACGATGGGCCGGGCGCGCAACATAGTGGAGATACTGAAGCAGTGTTTCTGACGCGGGCGCCATTCCGGCCCCCGCAAGGCAAGAAAAGCCGCGACGGCGGAGGCCGATACGAAATAAATGAGTAACTTTGCCCGCGGCCGACGACGGCCGCAACGAAGCATGATGATGACAACTGACAACGACAAGGGAAAAGGCCCGATAGGCGTGTTCGACTCGGGCTACGGCGGACTGACCATACTGCACCAGATGCGCAGCCTGCTGCCGGCATACGACTACCTCTACCTGGGCGACAACGCAAGGGCGCCTTACGGGTCGAGGTCGTTCGACGTGGTGTACCAGTTCACGCGCGAGGCCGTGGCGAAGCTCTTCTCAATGGGCTGCCGCCTCGTCATACTGGCCTGCAACACGGCCTCGGCCAAGGCCCTGCGCACCATCCAGCAGCACGACCTGCCGCTGATTGACGCCCGCCGCAGGGTGCTCGGCGTGATACGCCCCACGGCCGAGTGCATAGGCGGCATAACGCAGACGCGCCACGTGGGCATACTGGCCACCGAGGGCACGATAAAGAGCGAGAGCTACGTGATGGAGATAAACAAGCTGTGGCCCGACATAACGGTCACGGGAATGGCCTGCCCGCTGTGGGTGCCGCTAATCGAGAACAACGAGTATGACACGCCGGGAGCCGACTACTTCGTAAAGAAGCGCCTCGACGCCATAATGCGCCTCGACCCGCAGATAGACTCAATCATACTGGGCTGCACGCACTATCCGCTGCTGCTTGACAAGATACTGAAGTACACGCCGCGCGGCGTGAGGATAATACCGCAGGGCGAATACGTGGCCGAGAGCCTGAAAGACTACCTGGCGCGCCACCCCGAAATCGACGCCGCCTGCACCAAGCACGGCACCTGCCGCTACCTCACGACGGAGAACAGCCTGAAGTTCGGCGAGTCGGCGCGCACATTCATGCACGAGCCGGTGAGCGCCGAAACGGTCACCCTCGGCCCCGTGGATTGACAGGACACGGCCTTCGGCCGCCCCATAGGCGGCATATAAGACAGCAAAAGCCCGCATTTTGCATCGCAAAATGCGGGCTTTTATAATGCGCTGGGCGCCAAGGCGTTACGCTGCCGGCCGGCGGGCTAATAGAGCAGCAGCAGGCCGGCGGCGCCGGCGTAGCATATCATGCGTATGGGGTTGACCTTGAAATACTTCGTGCCGACGAACGACGCCACGAAGAGGAAGCAGCTTATCCAGAACTGCCAGGGGTTGACGTCGGGCGCCGAGAAGTTCTCGGCCGTCATGAGCAGCAGCGTGGCGGCGGCCAGCAGGCCCACCACGGCGGGGCGCAGGCCCGAGAAGACGCTCTGCACGGGCTGCGTGTCCATATATCGGAGCAGCACCTTGGCTATCAGCAGCATCAGTATGAACGACGGCAGGACGAGGGCCAGCGTGGCCGTGAGGCTGCCCAGGACGGACATGCCGTAGCCGAAGCCGGCGTTGTGGACGGCCGTGTAGCCGCAGTAAGTGGCCGAGTTGATGCCTATCGGGCCGGGCGTCATCTGGCTGATGGCCACGATGTCGGTGAACTCTGACGTAGTGAGCCAGGCGTGGTTGTGGACCACCTCGCCCTGGATGAGCGACAGCATGCCGTAGCCGCCGCCGAAACCGAACAGCCCTATCTGGAAAAACGTTATGAAAAGTTCAAGAAAAATCATAGTTAACAGCCCCTCCTAACCTCCCCAAGGGGAGGAATTGGTTTGATGTAAGCCCCTCCTAACCTCCCCAAGGGGAGGAACTGGTTTGCTTATACTTTAATTAAATAATTTTGTTTTCATGCAGCCCCCGCATCCTTTCTCCTCCCCTTGGGGAGGCCGGGAGGGGCTGATATTATCGTTTCCGTAGCAGCCCCCGCATCCTTTCTCCTCCCCTTGGGGAGGCCGGGAGGGGCTTTTATTCATTTCATTCAGTGGGCTTTATGTACTTTCCGTACACGTAGCCGCCGACGCCGGCTATCAGGATGACGTATATCGGCGACACGCCGAGCATCCATATGGCAAGGGCGCAGGCTATCGGAATCCAGCAGTTGGTGAGCGTTATCTTGGCGCTCTTGGCCATGTTGAACGTGGGCACGGCTATCAGAGCCACCACAGCGGGGCGTATGCCGCGGAATATGGCCGCCACAACCTTGTTGTCCTCGAACTGATGGAAGAACATGGCGATGGCCAAAATGACGAGAAACGACGGCAGGGCCGTGCCCAAGGCCATGCACAGGGCGCCGCGCAGCTTGCGCAGGCGGTAGCCTATGAAGGCGCTGACGTTTATCGCCATCACGCCCGGACAGCTCTGGGCAATGGCTATCATGTCGATGAACTCCTCACGGCCGAGCCACTGGTGCTTGTCGACCACCTCGCGCTCGATGAGCGGTATCATGGCGTAGCCGCCGCCGAAGGTGAACAGGCCGATCTTGAAAAACGTCTTGAAACTGTCGATGTAAAAGTTGGACATTATGTTTTAAGGAAGTTATAGAAGTTAGAGAAGTTACAGAAGTCAAAAGCCACCAGCTTTGTTGCCGTAAGCCGGATCGGCATTTGGCTTTAACTTCCATAACTTCCCTAACTTCTTCAAATTCTTACTTGCGCTCCTCAATCCACTTGCGGGCGTTGACGAAGGCCTCAATCCAGGGCGTAACGTCGTCGCCGAGGCGGTCGGCCGGGTAGCAGGCGTTCTGCCAGGGGAACACGGCGCGCTCCAAGTGGGGCATCATGGCGAGGTGGCGTCCGTCCTTAGAGCAGATGCCGGCCACGGCATAGTCGGAGCCGTTGGGGTTGCCGGGGTACTCAGTGTAGTGGTACTTGGCCACGACGTTGTACTTATCCTCGCCCTCGGGCAGGCTGAACTTGCCCTCGCCGTGGGCCACCCAAATGCCGAGGCTGCTGCCCGACAGGGAGCCGAACATCACGCTGTCGTTCTGCGGGATGTCGAGGCCGAGGAAGGCGCTCTCGAACTTCTTAGAGTCGTTGTGCAGCATGCGGGCGCGCTTAGAGTGCTCGGGGTTGATGAGGTTAAGCTCTACCATGAGCTGGCAACCGTTGCAAATGCCGAGCGAGAGGGTGTCCTCGCGAGCGTAGAACTTATCCAAAGCCTCCTTGGCCTTGGGGTTGAAGAGGAAGGCTCCGGCCCATCCCTTGGCGCTGCCGAGCACGTCAGAGTTGGAGAAACCGCCGCAGAAGACGATCATGTTGATGTCCTCGAGCGTCTCGCGGCCCGTGATGAGGTCGGTCATCATCACGTCCTTGACGTCGAAGCCGGCAAGATAGAGCGAGTAAGCCATCTCGCGCTCGCCGTTGGTTCCCTTCTCGCGGATGATGGCGGCCTTAATTCCGGTGGGCTCGCGGCGGTCGGCCGAGATGCCGTACTGCGACAGCTTGCCGGTGAACGAGTCGGCGAACTTCATCACCACGGGCTGCTTCTTATAGTTGTCGAGGCGCGCCTCGGCGCAGCCGTTCATGCTCTGGTCGCGGTCGAGCAGGTAAGACGTTTCGTACCAAGCGTCGCGCATGGCGTCGATGTCGAACTCGTGCGCGAACTTGCCCTTGCTTATCTTGAGCTTACGCGAGGCCGTGTCGGGACGGCCGATGCAGGCGTAGCATACGCCGTTGTCGTCCATGAGGTCCTCGAAGTCGAGCTTGCGGCGCTCCGACACCTGCACGATTACGCCGGGGTTCTCGGCCAAAAGTATCTTGACGATGTCGTCGCAGTCGAACTTGTCGAGGCTTATGTCGAGTCCGCCGTCGGTGTTGGCGAAGCACATCTCGAGCAGCGTGGTAACCATACCGCCGGCGCTGATGTCGTGGCCGGCCATTATCCAGCCGTTGTTGATCAGCTCCTGCAGGGTGTTGAAGGCCTTGCGGAAGTAGTCGGGGCTCTTCACCGTGGGCACGTCGTCGCCCACCTTGCCCATCGACTGGGCGAAGGCCGAGCCGCCGAGGCGCAGCTCGTCGTAAGAGAAGTCTATGTGGTAGAGCAGCGACTTGCCGTCGTTGACGAGCACGGGCGAAACCACCTTGCGCACGTCGGACACCTGGGCGCCGCTGCTGACGATGACGGTTCCCGGGCTGATTATCTTCTGCCCGTCGGGGTATTGCTGGCTCATCGAGAGCGAGTCCTTGCCCGTAGGCACGTTCACCTTTATGGCGCAGCAGAAGTCTGAGAGGGCCTTGACGGCGCTGTAGAGGCGCGCGTCCTCGCCCTTCTGCGAGCGGCAGGGCCACATCCAGTTGGCCGAGAGGCTGACGCTGTCGAGTCCTTCCTCGAGCGGCGCCCACACGATGTTGGTCAGCGACTCTGCAACGGAGAGCACGCTGCCGGCCTCGGGCGAGGCCAGTCCGGCCTGCGGGGCGTGGCCGAGGGCTGTGGCAATGCCCTTGCGGCCGCGGTAGTCGAGGGCTACGACGCCGCAGTCAGAGAGCGGCAGCTGCACGCGGCCCTGGCATTGCTGGCGGGCTATCTTGCCCGTCACGCTGCGGTCAACCTTGTTGGTGAGCCAGTCCTTGCAGGCTACGGCCTCGAGGCGGAGCACGCGGCCGACGTACTCGTCAAGTGCCTTGCCTACGTTTGTATGTGAGTAGCTTACGTTCTCGTAGTGGCGCTCAACGGTTTCGTCCCTCATGTAGGTCTTGGGCGAGTGGCCGAACATCTGCGCCACGTCGAGGTCGAACGGACGGACGCCGTCGCCCTGCACGAAGCTGAAGTGGGCGTCGCCTGTTGTTTCGCCGACTACGTAGAGCGGGGCGCGCTCGCGCTCGGCTATCTTGCGCACGTGCTCGATGTGCTTCTCGTCGATGAGCAGGCCCATGCGCTCCTGGCTCTCGTTGGCTATTATCTCCTTGCTCGAGAGGGTCTTGTCGCCGATGGGCAGCTTGGTCATGTCTATCTGTCCGCCGCAGTCCTCTACAAGCTCCGAGAGGCAGTTGACGTGGCCTGCCGAGCCGTGGTCGTGTATGCTGACTACGGGGTTGACGTCTTCCTCGCAGAGGGCGCGCACGAGGTTGTAGGCGCGCTTCTGCATCTCGGGGTTGGCGCGCTGGACGGCGTTCAGCTCGATGCCGTTGGAGTAGCGTCCGGTGTCGACCGACGACACGCTGCCGCCGCCGAGGCCGATGCGGTAGTTGTCGCCGCCGACTACTACTATCTTGTTGCCCTTCTTGGGTTCTTTTTTGAGGCAGTCGCGCTTGGTGCCGTAGCCCACGCCGCCGGCCAGCATTATCACCTTGTCGTAGGCGTACTTCTCGTCGCCCTCCTTATGCTCGAAGGTCAGCACGGAGCCGCAGATGAGCGGCTGGCCGAACTTGTTGCCGAAGTCTGAGGCGCCGTTAGAGGCCTTGATGAGTATCTGCTCGGGCGTCTGGTAGAGCCACTTGCGCACGGGCAGGATGTTCTCCCAGTCTCTTGTCGGCGCACCTTCTTCCTTCAGGCGCGGGTATGCCGTCATGTACACCGCCGTGCCGGCGATGGGCCACGAGCCGGTGCCGCCGCCCATGCGGTCGCGTATCTCGCCGCCGGTGCCGGTGGCGGCGCCGTTGAAGGGCTCTACGGTCGTGGGGAAGTTGTGCGTTTCGGCCTTGAGCGAGATGACGCTCTCGATGTCCTTTACGCGGAAGTAGTCTGAAGTAGACTGGTCTTCGGGGGCGAACTGCTCCACCACGGGGCCTTGCGAGAAGGCCACGTTGTCCTTGTAGGCGCTCAGGATGTGGTGGGGGTTCTCCTTCGTCGTCTTCTTAATCATGTTGAAGAGCGACGACTCCATCTCCTTGCCGTCGATGATGAACACTCCGCCGAATATCTTGTGGCGGCAGTGCTCCGAGTTAATCTGGGCGAAGCCGAATATCTCCGAGTCGGTCAGCGGGCGGCCCAGCTGCTTCTCTATCGTGTGCAGGTAGTCTATCTCCTCGGGCGAGAGGGCGAGGCCCTCCTGCTCGTTGTATTCCTCAAGGTTGTCGACGTGCTTGATGGGCTCGGGCTTGTGGTCTACGGTGAAGACGCGCTGGTCAAGCCCCTCGTACATGCGCTGCAGCATGGGGTCGTGGTCGGCGTCGGGAGAGCTTACGGGGAAGTACTCCTCGATGCGCGTAATGCCCTCGAGGTTCATGTTCTGGGTAATCTCCACGGCGTTCGTGCTCCAGGGCGTCACCATCTCGCGGCGGGGGCCTACGAAGCAGCCGTCTACGTGGTCGGCCTCGAGCAGCTCGGCGCCGCCGTACAGCCAGCAAAGTTCTTTTACTTCTTCTTGCGAGAGCTGATGGTCAACCTCGGTCGCTATCACGCTCTGCGTCGGTGTCTTGAAAAAAAGAATCATAACTTCGGATATTTTATTTTTGTAGTTTCTGATGGATAATATTTAAATTAGGTGCAAACTTACTAATTTTTTCCGACATACCGACTGACGGCCGCGAAAAACACTACTCTTGCCCCTATTTTTGCCGCGCGCAGGGCCGTGCCGGGCCGCCCACGCAACACGCTGTGCCCCAACGTGTTGCAAAAGGCCGCCTCCGACGCCGCAATCTGCCGCCGTTCGGCGCGCCGAAGGAGGCAGATTGGAGGGCTGTTTGTCCTTGACGGGAGTTAGCACTCGCTAAGCTCGTTCAAGGAGTTAACAGGAGTTAGGCTCGCTGTGCTCGCCGGAGTTAACGGACAATGGCCTGAGTGGGGTAATTTTAAATGGGAGTTAACGGGAGTTAACAGGAGTTAGGCTCGCTGCGCTCGCCGGAGTTAACGGACAATGGCCTGCGTGGGGTAATTTTAAATGGGAGTTAACGGGAGTTAGCAGGAGTTAGGCTCGCTGCGCTCGCCGGAGTTAACGGACAATGGCTTGCGTGGGGTAATTTTAAATGGGAGTTAACGGGAGTTAGCAGGAGTTAGGCTCGCTGCGCTCGCCGGAGTTAACGGACAATGGCTTGCGTGGATAATCAGACAATAGCCAGTGTTGGTATTGTCAGTTAACTCCGGCGAGCACAGCGAGCCTAACTCCCGTTAACTCCTGCTAACTCCTATATAACTCCTGCTAACTCCCGATAACTCCTGCTAACTCCCATAATAAAAAAATCCCTCCCCGGGTAGTGCCAAGTTATGGATATAATGATTACTTTTGCAGCGCCTTAACGGAAAGACAACCAACGATGGAAATAATCAAGTTCATAAAGGAGTGGACGCTGCCGTGCGCCATGGCGGCCGGCGCGTGCGTCTACCTGCTGTTCGCCGAGGTGCCCTTTCTTGAGCCCGTAGGCGAGGCCGTAGGCCCGTGGTTCCTCGAGATATTGCCCGTGCTCATCTTCATGACGCTCTACGTCACGTTCTGCAAGATACGCCTGCACGACCTCAGGCTGCGCTCGTGGCACGTGCTGATGCAGGCCATACGCATAGCCATGGCCGGCGCGCTGGTGGTGGCCGTGAAGTCGACGGCCGACCCTACGCTGCGGCTGGCCCTCGAGGGCGCCTTCGCCTGCGTCATCTGCCCCACGGCGTCGGCCGCCGCCGTGGTGACCGAGAAGCTGGGCGGCAGCATAGCCTCGATGACCGTCTACACGCTGATCGACAACGCCGTGACGGCCTTGCTCGTGCCGCTGATGTTCCCGATGATAGAGCTTCACGCCGACCTCGACTTCGCGTCGTCGTTCATGACGATACTCGAGCGCACGGCCCTCGTGCTCGTCATGCCCTTCATCTGCGCCATGGCCACGCGACGCTGGCTGCCCAAGGCCGCCAAGAGGATTAAGGAGCATCGCAACCTGGGCTTCTACTTCTGGGCCGTCAACCTGTCGATTGTCATGGGCCTGACGCTCCACAACATCTTCACGGCCGGCATATCGGCCCTCTCGATGGCCGCGCTGATACTGGTGCCCGCCGTAGTGACCATCGTGCTCTTCGGCACGGGCAAGGCCGTAGGCCGACGTTTCGGCGACAGCGTTGACGGCGGACAGGCCCTGGGGCAGAAGAACACGGGCGTGGGCATTTGGCTCGTCATGATATACCTCAACCCCGTCGTGGCCATAGCGCCCTGCGCCTACGTGGTGTGGCAGAACACGCTAAACTCGTGGCAGCTGTGGTGCATGGAGAAGTACGGCAGGCTGAAGTGGTGAAAAGCCCCTCCCGACCTCAAAGCCCCGAAGCCCCTCCCGACCTCATCAAAGCCCCTCCCGACCTCCCCAAGGGGAGGAGCTTGACATTACCAACGACATTTGAACTTACGCCGGTTAGACATAACCACTACATGGCTTCACCAACAACGAAAACACCCGCCTGGTAGGGACATAATTTATTATGTCCGCACGCTCTGAAACGATGTTCGCTGAAAGCAAAGAGCGTATAAGTAGTAAATTCAAATGAAATACGTTTCTACGAAACGTGCGGACATAATAAATTATGTCCCTACCAGAGGGTGTTTTCCTTATAGTCCACGTTAATCCGACAAAACACCCGCCTGCAAAACATACCAAACTCCTCCCCTTGGGGAGGTTGGGAGGGGCTTTGATGAGGTCGGGAGGGGCTTTTGTAAAAACATCAAGAGCCGCGGCCTCCCTCGGCCGCGGCTCTCTTTCTTCACGTTAGTATGTTATGAAAATTTGAGAGAAATGAAGCTTCACAGCTTCGTTGTAGTTGTTTTATTAAACACTGTTTTATAGAGAAAGCTAGAAAATTCCGTTATTTGATGATGGCAGGCGCTGCGTTAGCCTGCTTTACGGTGTCAACCTTGGCCGAGTCGCCCATCGCCACCGACGGGCCTTCGTGCGCCCGCTGGTAGACGGCCGTAGACGGCTCGTCGCCGCGGCCCGTGAAGGCCACCTGCGCGGCGTTGCCCAGCGTCAGGAACATAGCCACCACGGCGGCCGCCTTGAACAGCGGCATGAGCCTCTGCGTCAAGCTGACCGTGCGCGCCTTGACGGGCGCCGGCTCGTCAACGAGGGCGGCCATGCGGGCGTCGAAGTCGGCTCCGAGCGTGTCGGCCTCGACCTCCGAGCGCTGGTAGGCGAAGAGGTCCTTATAGGCCTGCAGGCCGGCGGGCACGTCCTTCTGGCTGAAGAAGGCCCTCAGGATCTGCTCCTCCTCGAGCGACGTTTCGCCCGCCCAGTAGCGTTCCATCAGTTGTTCGATATACTTATAGTCCATATCTTTCGATTTCGTCAAACTTTTGTTTCACGGCCTGGCGCGCACGGAAGATGTTCACCTTCACCTGCTCCTCGCTCATGGCGAGCGCCAGGGCTATCTCCTTGTAGCTCTTGCCCTCGAAGTCGCGCAGCTGCATGCAGCTCCTCTGTTTCTCGGGCAGCGAGTCAACGATGCGCCTCACCTGCTCCACCCTGTCGCGCTGCGCCGCGCGCTCGTAAGGGTCGTCGTCCTCGGCCTCGGCGGCAGCCTCGTCGGTGCCTACCGGCTGGCCTGAAGCCTTCTTAATCCTGTCGAGCGAGAGGTTGCGGCAGACCGTGAGGCTGAACGCCTCGATAGAGTCGATGTCGTGCCAGTCGTCGCGCCGGTTCCACACCTTGAGCAGAGTGTCCTGCACTATGTCCTCGGCCTCCTCGCGGCTGAGCGTAATCCTCAGCGCCAAGCGGTAGAGAACGTTCTTTAGCGGCAGCACGTCGTCGCGGAAACTGATATTTTTCATCTGCTCTCTAATTGAATGACGATTCAGGGGGAAGAATGTTACAAGAAAACGGCGGATTTAACAGATATTAATAAAACAAGGGATTAAGCTTGATAGGATAATAGGCCCAATAGGCCGGATAGGGAAATAAGCCTGATGAGCCGGATTGGCCTGACGCGCCGTTGCAGGGCTATTGCCGTCCCTCCCCTATTCCTTCACTATCGTTCCGTGACGGCCGTCAATGGCCGCGGCGCAGGTGATGTTGACGCGGGCCACGCCGGCCGAGATGGCAGCGAAGGCGTTCTCGAGCTTGGGCAGCATGCCGCCGGCCACGGTGCCGTCGGCGGCGAGGCGGGCGAAGTCTTGCCGCGTGATTACGGGTATTAGGGAAGAGTCGTCGTCGGGGTCGGCCAGCACGCCGGGCTTCTCGAAGCAGTAAACAAGCGTGACGTCATAGTCGGCGGCGAGGGCCTTGGCCGTCTCGGCGGCTATGGTGTCGGCGTTGGTGTTGAGCATGCGGCCGCGGCCGTCGTGCGTAAGGGGGGCCATGACGGGCGTCACGCCGGCCTCAATGAGGCGCGCGAGCTTGGCGCCGTCGACGCGCTCTACGTCGCCCACGAAGCCGTAGTCGACGTCCTTCACGGGCCGCTTGTGCGAGCGGATGACGTCCATGTCGGCGCCGGTAAGCCCGAGGGCGTCGACGCCGAGAGCCTGCAGGCGGGCCACGACGTTCTTGTTGACCAGTCCGCCGTAGACCATCGTCACCACGTCGAGCATGTCGCCGTCGGTTACGCGGCGGCCGCCCACCATGCGGCTCTCAATGCCGAGGCTGGCGGCTACGGCCGTAGCGCGGCGCCCGCCGCCGTGTACGAGCACCTTGCGGCCCTCTACGGCGGCAAAGCCGCGCAGCAGGCTGTCGAGGCTGCCGTCGTTCTCGACGACGGCGCCGCCTACCTTTATTACTGTAAGGGGATGTTTCATTGCCGAATGATTTATATGAGGGCGTATCTAAATGTAGTAAACAGGAGTTAGACGCTTCGCGTCGGAGTTATCGGGAGTTAACTGACAAATGCCAAGTTGCTGAAATTCAAGCTATTGTCAGTTAACTCCGGGCGAGCAAAGCGAGCCTGACTCCCGTTAACTCCTCTAACTTCTTAATTTTGATACACTCCCGTTACTCAAGATAAGTGTATCCGTAGAGGCCCGAGCGGTAGTTGGAGAGGAACTCCTTGCCCTCCTCGAGCGATATCTTGCCCTGCTTGACGCTCTTGGCCACCCACACCTCGAGCTGGCGCACGAGCTTCTTGGGGTTGTACTGCACGTACTCGAGCACCTCCTCGACGGTTTCGCCGTCGAAGATCTGGTCGATGTGGTACTTGCCGTCCTTAACGGTTATGTGGGCGGCGTTGGTGTCGCCGAAGAGGTTGTGCATGTCGCCGAGTATCTCCTGGTAGGCGCCTACGAGGAACACGCCGAGGTAGTAAGGCTCGTTCTTGCGCAGGGCGTGCACGGGCAGGATGTTGGATATGTTGCGGTTGGTGACGAAGTTGGCTATCTTGCCGTCGCTGTCGCAGGTGATGTCCTGCAGCGTGGCGCTGCGCGTGGGGCGCTCGTTAAGGCGCTGCAGGGGCACGATGGGGAATATCTGGTCGATGGCCCAGGCGTCGGGCAGCGACTGGAAGAGCGAGAAGTTGCAGAAGTACTTGTCGGCCAGGAGCTTGTCGAGGCCGCGCAGCTCCTCGGGCACGTGCTTGAGGCGCTTGGCTATGGCGTTGATCTCGCGGCACACGCTCCAGTACATGCGCTCTATCTCGGCGCGTGTCTTGAGGTCTACCATGCCGTGCTCGAAGAGGTCGAGGGCATCCTCGCGTATCTGCTCGGCGTCGTGCCAGTCCTCGAGCATGGTGCGGGGGTTGAGGTTGTCCCAGATGTCGTAGAGGTCCTTGACGAGCTTGTGCGAGCTTTCGTTAGGCTCGTAGTCCTCGTCCATCTCGGGCAGCGACGCCGTTTCGAGCACGTCGATGACGAGCACCGAGTGGTGTGCCGACAGCGAGCGGCCGCTCTCGGTGATGAGGTTGGGGTGCGGTATGCCGTAGCGGTCGGCCGCCTCGACGAAGGTGTAGATGCAGTCGTTGACGTATTCCTGGATTGAGTAGTTGACGGAGCTTTCGCTGTTGGGCGAGCGCGTGCCGTCGTAGTCGACGCCGAGGCCTCCGCCGCAGTCGACGAAATCGACGTTGTAGCCCATCTTGTGCAGCTGGATGTAGAACTGCGAGGCTTCCTTCAGGGCGGTCTGTATGCGGCGTATCTTGGTTATCTGGCTGCCGATGTGGAAGTGTATGAGGCGCAGGCAGTCCTTCATGCCCTTCTTCTCGAGTATCTCGAGGGCGGTGAGCAGCTCCGAGCTTGTCAGCCCGAACTTGCTGGCGTCGCCGCCGCTCTCCTCCCACTTGCCGCTGCCCGAGGAGGCCAGCTTTATCCTTATGCCGAGGTTGGGCTTCACGCCGAGCTTCTTGGCGGCGCGGCTTATGGTGTCAAGCTCGTTGAGCTTCTCAACGACTATGAATATCCTCTTGCCCATCTTCTGGGCGAGCAGTGCCAGCTCGATGTAGCTCTGGTCCTTGTATCCGTTGCAGATGATGAGCGAGTCGCTCTGGCACTGCACGGCGATGACGGCGTGCAGCTCGGGCTTCGAGCCGGCCTCGAGGCCGAGGTTGAACTTGCGTCCGTGGCTGATTATCTCCTCAACGACGGGCTGCATCTGGTTGACCTTGATGGGGTAGATGATGAAGTTCTCGCCCTTGAAGCCGTATTCCTCGGAGGCTTTCCTGAAGCAGCTCCACGTCTTCTCGATGCGGTTGTCGAGGATGTCGGGGAAGCGCAGCAGCACGGGTGGCGTGACGTCGCGCAGGGCCAGTTCGTCGAGCACGTCGTGCAGGTCTATCTGTACGTTGTCCTTGCAGGGCGTCACGTATATGTCGCCCTTGTCGTTGATGCCGAAGTAGGACGTGCCCCAGCCGCTGATGTTGTAAAGCTCGTTAGAGTCTTCGATGGTCCATTTTTTCATGTCTGTTCCGGGATGTCGCCGCCGCCCGGCTCCGCTTGGGGCGGGGGTTGTGTGCCGTCGGGGGAGGCGGTGTTTTTTTGATTTGGTTTACCGTTCTTATATATATAATGTCGGCCGGCCTATATGCCGAGCATGTCGCGCAGGCGGCTGACTGATATCTTTATCTTCTCGTAGTTGTCGAGCAGGTTGACGTCGAGCGTGTGGCGGGCCTTGGCGTAGTAAGGCTCGCGGCGTGCCAGCTGTTCGGCGACGAAGCCGAGCAGCTCGTCGGGTCCCTTGCCCTCGATGAGGGGCCGGCGCGTCTTGCCCATCCTGAGGTGTGCGCAGAGCACCTCGGGCGAGGCTTTCAGGTAGACGGTGTCGCCGAGCGAGTTCATGTAGTCCATGTTGTCGAAGAAGCACGGCGTGCCTCCGCCGCAGCTGAGCACCACGTCCTCGAACTCGGCTGCCTCGTGTAGCATGTTGCGCTCTACGAGGCGGAAGCCCTCTTCGCCCCGCTCGGCGAAGAGCTGGGGCACGGTCTTGCGCATGCGTGCCTCTATGTACCAGTCGAGGTCGTAGAACTGCATGCCCGTGTCCTTGGCCAGGGCGCGGCCTACGGTCGTCTTGCCGGCTCCCATGTAGCCTACGATGATGACGCGTCGCATGGTGGGGTTACTTTTTCTTTGAGTTGTTGATTACGTCCATGCACTCTTCGAGGGTCAGCTCGGCGGCGCGCTCGTGCATCGCCTTGGGCAGGCGGTAGTTCTTGCCGTCGTAGGCCAGGTAGGGGCCGTAGCGGCCGTTCATCACCTCGAGCTTGGGCTCGTCGGCGAAGGTCTTGATGTGGCGCTCGGTTTCCTGTCGGCGCTTCTTCCGTATGAGTTCTACGGCGGTGTCGAGGGTGACGGTGAGGGGGTTCTCGGTCTTGGGCAGCGACACGTACTTCTTGTCGTGCATGACGTAGGGGCCGAAGCGGCCGGCGCCTATGACGACGGGCTTGCCCTCGAAGTCGCCCACGGTGCGGGGCAGGCGGAACAGCTCGAGGGCCTCGTCGAGCGTGATGGTCTCGATGCTCTTGTCGGCGGGCAGCTGGGCGAAGCGTGGCTTCTCGTCGTCCTCGGCCTTGCCTATCTGCACCACGGGGCCGAAGCGGCCTATCTTCACGAATACGGGCTTGCCCGTCTTGGGCTCGCGGCCCAGCTCGCGCTCGCCGGCCTTGTGCTCCTCGCGGGCGTTGAGGGTGTTCTCGACGGTTGGCTCGAACTTGCGGTAGAAGTCGGCTATCATGTCGGTCCACTGGGCCTTGCCCTCGGCTATGGTGTCAAACTGGTGCTCCACCTTGGCGGTGAAGTTGTAGTCCATGATGGCGGGGAAGTATTTCATGAGGAAGTCGTTAACGACGATTCCTATGTCGGTAGGCAGCAGCTTGCCCTTCTCGCTGCCGGCCATCTCGCTCTTCGTGCGGTTGGTCATGCCGCCCGAGGCGTCGAGCGTGTCAACGGTGTAGAAGCGCTCGTCGCCCTTCTTGTCGCCCTTCTGGACGTACTCGCGCTGCTGTATGGTGCTGATTGTGGGGGCGTAGGTCGAGGGTCGGCCTATGCCCAGCTCCTCGAGCTTGCGCACGAGGCTGGCCTCGGTGTAGCGCACGGGGCCTTGGCTGAAGCGCTGCACGGCGGTTATCTCCTGGCGCTTCATGGGCTCGCCCTCAATCATCTCGGGCAGTGTGTGCGACGTGTCGTCGTGGCCTTCGGCCTCGTCGTCTGACGACTCGCGGTAGACTTTCAGGAAGCCGTCGAACTTTACCACCTCGCCCGTTGCCACGAACTGCTCCTCGGCGCCCGATATGCTTATCGTCACGGTGGTCTTCTCGGTCTGCGCGTCGGCCATCTGGCTGGCGGCGGTGCGCTTCCAGATGAGGTCGTAGAGGCGCTTCTCCTGCTGCGTGCCGTCTATCTGTGTGTCGGCCATGTACGTGGGGCGTATGGCCTCGTGGGCCTCCTGGGCGCCCTTAGAGTGGGTGTGGTACTGGCGCGGCTTGCTGTACTCGGCGCCCCAGTGCTTGGTTATCTCCTCCTTGCTTGAGTTGATGCAGAGCGACGAGAGGTTGACCGAGTCGGTACGCATGTAGGTTATGCGTCCGTTCTCGTAGAGGTGCTGCGCCACCATCATCGTCTGCGACACGGTGAAGCCGAGCTTGCGGGCGGCCTCCTGCTGCAGGGTCGACGTGGTGAAGGGGGGCGCGGGGGTGCGCTTCATGGGCTTCTTTACTATGCCGGCCACGGTGAAGTCGGCCGTCTTGCACTTGTCGAGGAAGTCCATCACCTCGTCGTGCGTGGCGAAGCGCCTGTCGAGCTCGGCCTTCACCTCGGCCGTGTGGCCGTCGCCGGCGGGCACGAGGAACACCGCGCCCACGCGGTAGTAAGGCTCGCTCTTGAAGGCCTGTATCTCGCGCTCGCGCTCTACTATGAGCCTTACGGCCACGCTCTGCACGCGGCCGGCCGAGAGGGCCGGCTTCACCTTGCGCCAGAGCACGGGCGAGAGCTTGAAGCCCACGAGGCGGTCGAGCACGCGGCGGGCCTGCTGGGCGTTGACGAGGTTCATGTCAAGGTGGCGCGGGTGCTCGATGGCGCTGAGTATGGCGGGCTTTGTTATCTCGTGGAACACAATGCGGTTGGTGTTCTCCTCGTCAAGTCCGAGCACCTCGCACAGGTGCCACGATATGGCCTCTCCCTCGCGGTCCTCATCGGACGCCAGCCACACCTTCTCGGCGTTCTTGGCGCTGGCGCGCAGCTCGCCCACGAGCTTCTTCTTCTCCTCGGGTATCTCATAGTCGGGGCGGAAGGTGTCTGTGTCTATGCTCAGTTCCTTTTTCTTCAGGTCGCGGATGTGGCCGTAACTCGACATCACTTTATAGTCCTTGCCCAAGAACTTCTCTATGGTCTTGGCCTTGGCCGGACTCTCGACGATTACCAGGTTTTTCTGCATTGCTTTGTCTACGTTTTCGTTTAGGCCGCAAAAGTAAGCAAAACTTTTCCATACACCTTATATAATATATGAAATTTATGTTTTTTAACAAATTTTCCGCATCCTAAACGTATCATAACGCCCGCCGCCGCACAGCGTCGCCGCCGGCTGCGTAATCCCCTGTAAGCCAGCGCAATACAAAAGGCGGCCTTCCGCCCTGCGGAAGGCCGCCCCTTGCCGGCCGATTGCTTACCTCTTGCCGGCTCGTTGCTTGTCTGCTTGTCTGCTCATCTGCTCGTCACTTGTCTGCTTGTCTGCTTGTTTGCTCGTCTGCTTGTTTGCTTGTTTGCTCGTCACTTGTCTGCTCGTCTGCTCGTCACTTGTCTGCTCGTTTGCTCGTCTGCTCGTCAACTCGCCTGCTTCCTAACGAACATCTTGTCGATGAGCATAGCCACGGCGCCGTCGCCCGTCACGTTGCAGGCCGTGCCGAAGCTGTCCATGGCGATGTAGAGGGCGATCATGAGCGCCTGGTCCTGCTCGCCGAAGCCCAGCACCGACGCCAGCGGGGCCAGCGCCGCCATGATTGAGCCGCCGGGCACGCCGGGCGCCGCAACCATCATCACCGACAGCAGCAGGATGAAGCCCGTGAAGAGCACGGCGTCGTGGGGCATGCCCTTAATCATGCATATGGTGAGCGCGCAGGCCGTAATCTTCATCACCGAGCCCGACATGTGGATGGTGGCGCACAGGGGGATGGTGAAGCCCGCCACGTCCTTGCTCACGCCGTTGCGCTCGGTCTGGCGCAGCGTGACGGGTATCGTGGCGGCCGACGACGACGTGCCCAGCGCCGTGAAGTAGGCCGGCAGCATGCGCCAGAGCAGCTTCAGCGGGTTGCGGCGCGACACGGCGCCCGCCACGCAGAACTGGTAGAGCAGGATTAGGATGTGCAGGATGAAGATGACGACTATTATCTTGGCGAACACGGCCATTATCGAGTAGGCCTGGCCGCAGGCCGTCATGTTGAGGAATATACCGAAGATGTAGGGCGGCAGCAGCGGTATGACGGCCTTGCTGATCACCTTGCCCGTGATGTCCATCAGCTCGTCGGCGCCACGCTTCATCACCGGCGCGTCGCCGTAGGCTATGCCCAGGCCCAGCATGAACGACAGCACGAGGGCGCTCATCACGTCGAGCAGAGGCGGTATGGCTATCGTGAAGTAAGGCTCGTAGCCCGCCTGACCGGCGCCCTGGGCCGTGGCCGCCATGCCCTCCACCATCTGCGGGAAGAGGGCGCTGCCCGTGCCGTAGGCCAGCATGCCGCAGAGCACGGTGTCGGCGTAGGCCACGGCCACCGTGGCCAGCAACATCTTGCCCGCCGACTTGCCTATGCCGGCTATGGCCGGCGTCACCAATCCTACGATTATTATGGGCACGAGGAAGCCAAGGAACTGGCTGAATATGGCGTTGAACGTCATGAACGCACGTATCCACGGCCCGCCCATCACGCCGCCAAGGGCCACGCCCAACACGATGGCCACGATTATTCGGGGCAACAGTCCGAAACGAAACTTTTTCATAGTAAAAGATTAACTTAAGGGTTAAGAGTTAAGAATTTGTGAATTATGAATTTGTAAATTATGAATTTGTGAATTATGAATTTGTGAATTATGAATTAAAAAATGAATAACAGGCCTCCGTCGCTTAAAGCGGCGTCAGCCCGATTATTCATTCTTAATTTTTAATTGTTAATTTTTAATTGTTAATTGTTAATTTGAACCCCTGTCCTTCTTCAGCCTCTCGGCCATTGCGCGGCCGAGCGCCTCACACTGGGCGAAGGTGTCGTCCTTAAGGCTCTGCTTCATCTCGACGGGCTCGCCTACGGGCTCGAACTTCAGGCGCTCGTCGTTCCACTGCCTGATGCACTCGACGGCCTTGCCAGCCCAGGCGTAGCTGCCGAACCAGCCGATGTAGTGGCGGTTCTTGATGTCCTTGCCGGCAATCTCGCTCAGCAGCACCTCCATCTCGTGGTACAGCCCGGCGTTGTAAGTGGGCGCGCCCACGATGAGTCCGCGGTAGCGGAAGATGTCGCGCAGGATGTAAGAGTGGTGGGTCTTCGACACGTTGTACATTACGATGTTCTTAACGCCCGCCTGGCTGGCGGCGCGGGCTATCACCTCGGCCATGCGCTCGGTGTTGCCGTACATCGTGCCGTAGCAGATGACGATGCCCTCCTCGGTTTCGTAGCGGCTCAGGCGGTCGTACATGCCGACTACCTTGTCGATGTACTCGTGCCACACGGGGCCGTGCGTAGAGCAGATGTAGTCGAGCTTGACGCCCTCGAGCTTCTTAAGGGCGTTCTGCACGGGCGTGCCGTACTTGCCCACGATGTTAGAGTAATAGCGCACCATCTCGAGCCAGAACGTGTCGCAGTTGATCTCAGAGTCGATTATGCCGCCGTTCAGCGCGCCGAAGCAGCCGAAGGCGTCGCCCGAGAAGAGCGTGTTGGTGGTGGTGTCGAGCGTAACCATCGTTTCGGGCCAGTGCACCATGGGCGTCAGCACGAACGTCAGCTCGTGGCGGCCGAGGCTGAGCGTAGAGCCGTTCTTCACCTCCAGCTCGTCGGTAGTAATGCCGTAGAAGCCGTCAATCATGCCGAAGGTCTTCTTGTTGGCCACTATCTTCACGCCCGGGTAATACTTGCGTATCAGCTCTATGGCCCCGCTGTGGTCGGGCTCCATGTGGTTGATTACGAGATAGTCGATGGGCCTGTCGCCCAAAATCTCGCGTATGTTCTTAAGGTATGGCATGAAGAAGTCCACCTCAACGGTGTCGATGAGGCACACCTTCTCGTCGTCGATCAAGTAAGAGTTGTAAGAAACGCCGTTGGGCAGCGGCCACAAGCCCTCGAAAAGCTCCTTGTTGCGGTCGTTGACGCCAACGTAATAGATTTTGTCAGTAATCTCGATCATGGTTATATTTGGTTTTTAAGTTGTTATTTTGATTGATGATAGGCCCGATAAGCCTGATGGGCTTATCCTCAAGGCCTGTCAGCCCTCATTATAGCCCGGCCTTCATGGCCTGCCCGAAGGCTTCGTCGACCGAGTTGCCAAGGCTCTTGCAGCAGTTGGCCGAGAAGGCCATGGCGCAGCCGATGATGTCGTCCCACACAGGCTCGGGCAGGGCGCCGCCGATCATGTCGCGCGTCACGCCGTACTTCACAAGGCCGTACACAAGGCCGGCGTTGAAGTTGTCGCCGGCGCCGATGGTGCTCACCGTCTCGGCGGCGGCCACGGGGTAGCTCTTCTTCAGCCCGCCGTCGCCGCGCAGCTCTACGGCTGCCGCCCCGTCGGTGTAGACGAACTTCTTGCAGTAGAACGACACCTGCGAGTTGTACACCTTGTCGGGCGTGTCCATGCCGTACATCACGTTGAAGTCCTCGCGGCTGCCGCGCACGATGTCGGCGTACTCGAAGTTCTCAAGTATGTTGGGCGTCAGCTTCATCACCTCGTCGGCGTGCGCCGCGCGGAAGTTGACGTCGTAGTAGATTATCGCCCCGCGGTCGCGTGCGGCGTTGAGTATGGCGGCCACCTGCGGGCGTATCACGGGGTTGACGGCGTAGTAAGAACCTATCATCACTATGTCGTCGCGGTTGATTTCGGGCACGGCGTAGTCGAGCCTGTCGTTCGGATGGTCCTTGTAGAAGATGTACTCGGCGTCGTTACTGTCGTTGAGGAAGGCCAGCGATATCGGCGACTTTGAGTCTTTGTTCGTGCTGACGAACGACGCGTCGACGCCGTTCTCCCTCAAGAAGCCTACCGTGCGCTCGCCTATGCGGTCGTTGCCCACCTCGCTCACGAAGACCGCCGGCACGCCTGCGCGCCCCAGCGATATTATGCCGTTGTAGACCGAGCCGCCGGGCACGGCGCTCACGGGCCGTCCGTCCTTGAAGATGATGTCGAGCACCGTCTCGCCTATTCCTATTACCTTACGCATTGTTCTCCTTTCGCGATAAGTTAAAAAAACACGGCGCAAAGATAGCAAAAAAATGCTTTTTATATAAGGCATGAAGTATTAAACTCGTGAAAAACGTGTAATTTTGCACCTCGGATTATGAAATACAACACTCACACTTTAGCCAACGGGCTGCGCGTCATCCACCTGGCGTCGGCCTCGCCCGTGGTCTACTGCGGCTACGCCGTCTGCGCCGGCACGCGCGACGAGCTGCCCGGCGAGGAGGGCCTGGCCCACTTCTGCGAGCACGTCACCTTCAAGGGCACGGCGCGCCGCAACTCGCTGCAGATACTCAACCGCCTCGAGCGCGTGGGCGGCGACCTGAACGCCTTCACCAACAAGGAGGACACCGTGTTCTACTCGGCCCTGCTGCGCGAGCACCTGCCGCGGGCCGTCGACCTGCTGACGGACATCGTAATGCACAGCACGTACCCGCAGGCGGAGATAGACAAGGAGATAGAGGTGGTGTGCGACGAGATTGAGTGCTACAACGACTCGCCGGCCGAGCTGATTTACGACCAGTTCGAGAACATCGTCTTCGACGGCCACCCGCTGGGCCACAACATCCTGGGCACGCAGGAGCGGCTCAGGGGCTACACCACGGCCGACGCCAAGCGCTTCACCGAGAAGTTCTACCGGCCCGAGAACGCCGTGTTCTTCGCCTCGGGCGACATCTCGTTCGACAAGCTGGTGCGGCTGCTCGAGAAGGCTACGGCCGACTTCGCCCCGTGCGCCCCGCGCCCGGCCAAGGGCCGCCGCACGGCCGTGCCGCCCTACTCGCCGCGCGAGCTGACCGTCAGCCGCGGCACGCACCAGGCGCACGTCATGACGGGCGGCAGGGCCTACGACGTGCACGACCGCCGGCGCTTCGGCCTCTACCTTATGAACAACATACTCGGCGGCCCGGGCATGAACGCCCGGCTGAACATAGCGCTGAGGGAGCGCCACGGACTGGTGTACACCGTAGAAAGCTCGATGGTGAGCTATTCGGACACGGGCCTGTGGTGCGCATACTTCGGCTGTGACCCTCACGACGTGTCGAAATGCCGCCGACTGGTGAGGCGCGAGCTTGACAAGCTCACGCTGAAGCCGCTCTCGCCCACGGCGCTGGCCGCCGCCAAGCGCCAGATTAAGGGGCAGATAGGCGTGGCCTGCGACAACCGCGAGAGCTTCGCCCTCGACTTCGGCCGCAGCTACCTGCACCACGGCATTGAGAAGGACGTAAGGCGCCTCATGGCCCGCGTCGACGCCGTCACGGCCGACGACATGCAGGCCGTGGCGCAGGAGATATTCGCCAAGGAACACATGACGACGCTGATGTTCACTTGAGAAAGTGAGAAGGTGAGAAGGTGGGAAATGCAGAATAATAAAATTCTTTTTTAAAGTATCTCACTTTCTCACCTTTAAAAATATTTCCTCCACGCTGTCGGCCACTTGGATTATGTCGCGCCAGCTGCCGCGCACCATGCCGCGGGCGGCCAGGTCGTCGAGCAGTTCGATTAGCTTGTTCCAGAAGCCGCCGACGTTGAGCAGCACGATGGGCTTATGGTGGTAGCCGATGGTGGACGAGGCGGCCATGGTGAACACCTCGTCGAGCGTGCCGAGGCCGCCGGGCAGGGCCACTGCGGCGTCGCACTGGGCCGTCATCAGGTCCTTGCGGTCGCTGAGGTTGTCGCAGGGTATGCTGACGTCGACGTTCGGGCTGGCCTTGCCGCCGCGCTCTATTATCGTGGGTATTACGCCTATCGTGCGCCCGCCGGCCGAGCGCGCGGCCTTAGCCACGCACTCCATCAGGCCGAGGTTGCACCCGCCGAACACTATCGTGTGGCCGCCCTCGGCGACGCGGCGGCCAAGCTCTTCGGCCGCCGCGAAGTATGAGGGGTCGATGGCCGAGTTGGCCGAACAGAATACTGCTATTTTCATTTTTCGTATTTTTGGGAATTATGGAGTTAAGGAGTTATGGAGTTAAGGAGTTAAGACAATGGCTTTGGAAGTGAAAAGCGAAAAGCGAAAAAGCGAAAAGCGAAAAAGCGAAAAGTGAACAATAGTATGTGAATGATACAATCATCCGCCGGCGCCTCCACCGTTTTACCGTTTTACTCTTTTACCTTTTTACTTTTTTACCGTTTTACCTTTCCCTTACGCCGCCTCTGCCGGCCTTTCTCCGGCCGTGCTTCTGCAGGCGAGGCTAAGGCTGCGATGTATCGTCAGAAGGTCCGATTTTACCCCCCCCGATTGCTTTTTTGCAGACCTATCTCGCGCACTCGGTCCTCAAACTCGTCGCGGCCGCAGGCGGCGCCGTTCTTTATCTTTGCGCGGTAGTTGTAGATGGTGTTGACCGAGTAGTGCAGGAACTCGGCTATCTTCGAGCTGTCGTCGATGCCGAGGCGTATCAGGGCGAAGATGCGTATGCCCGTGTTGAGCTTCGAGTTGTCGGTCAGCTGGATGCGGTTCTGTGGCAGCAGCAGGCGGTTGAACTCGTCGACGAACGTTGGGAAGAGGCGTATGAACGTAGAGTCGAATATCTCGAAGAGCTCCTCCTGCTCCTTATCGCGGAAGTTGTGCGCGCTGACGAATTCGGCCAGCTCGGCGTAGCGCTTGCCCTTGAGCAGGTTAGATATTTCCTTGCGCTGGCGGTCCATGCGGTCGATGTAGGTGGAGCACTGGCGCAGGAAGAGTCCTATGTACTTCTCCTTCACGCGGTTGCTCTCGTCAAGGTTCACTATGGCGTCGTTCATGCGCCGGCCGGTGGCCGTCAGCTTGGTGTTGGCCTCGTCGAGGCCGGCGTTGGCGCGGCTTAGGCGTTCGTTAAGGCTCAGCAGCTGTCCGTTCTTGCGGCTCAGCTCGTTGCGGGCCTGTGCCAGGTGGCGTCGGTTGCGGTTGACGTAGACGAGGAAGGCCAAGGCGAGCACTATGAGCAGCGCCATCATGCCGAGGGCTGCCTTGAGGTAGGCGTTTTCCTTCTCGTTCTGCAGCTGGTAAATGCTGTCGACGGTCTGCATCACGGGCGCTATCTGCTGGTTGCGCAGGCGCGTGCTGAAGCGTGCGGCGCACTCGGCGGCGAAGTTGATGTACCTGTAGGCGCGCTCTATGTCGCCCTGCTCATACAGGTGGTTGGCCAGCTCCCAGAGGGCGGCCTGGTCCATCACGGCGTTCTCCACGTCGGCCAGGGCGGCCTGCGCCAGCCAGCAGGCCCACTCGTCGCCGTCGGGGCGCATCATCTTCAGGTCAAGGTATCGGTAGAACGAGGCCACGGCATACTCGTGCGAGCCGGCGGCCGCGCGCGCCATGCGGCGGTCGCTGTAGGCCAGTGCGGCGGCGTAGTCGCCCCGCTCGTAGCTCATCACCTCGAGCAGCTGCAGGCGTATGTCGGCAGTGGCGGGCGCCGCGGCTATCAGCGAGTCGGCGTATGTCCGGGCGCGGGCGGCGTAGCGGCGCCTGAGGCTCTCTATCTTGGTGTAATAGCGCAGGTCGTTATACATGTGGTTGTAGGCGCGGTAGTAGTCAATGAGGCCGGCGCTGTCGAGCGCCCCGCGGTCCACCCCGGCCAGGATGTCGGCCGCCTCGGTGTACATTCCCGTCGACGAGCACTGGAAGGCCGTCAGCACGCGGCAGCGCTCCACGTCGGCGTCGTCGCCCACGGCGCGCGCCATGCCGGCCGCGCGGTCGAGCCAGGCCAGGGCCGAGTCGTTCATGTAAGGCTTATACTCGGCATACAGGCTCATTGCCACGCCGTAGGCCTCAGCCCCGCGGGCCTTGCCCATACGCTGCCTCAGGGCGGCTATGCGGGCCTCGCGCCTGGCTACGTAAGCGTCTGACGAGGCTATGGCCTTGTCGAGGCGGGCGTAAAGCGAATCCAACCGTCCGCCGGCCGCTACGGGCAGCAGGGCGGCGGCGCACACGGCGATAGACACCAGTCTGTTGACTACAACATTCATCCTAAGCATTGTCACGCATAATTAATAATGCAAAATTAAGAAAAACTTATTAAATAAATGAAGAATGAAAAATGAATAATTAATAATCATCGGAATAATGAATAATGAAGAATGAAAAATCATCGGTCGGAACAACTCCAAGCGCCCACCACCCGATTATGCATTATGCATTGTGAATTATGAATTATGCATTGTGAATTAATAAGCCGCCTTTCACGGCGCAAAACGCGGCGTTTTACGCCGTCGTTTGCCGCATTTTGCGCCGCCGTTTGCCGCCTTTGCGATTTTTTTACTAATTTTGCAGCCGGCCGGACGTTCCGGCCACGGCTTATCGGGCCTACAAGGCCCGTAAGGCTTATTAAACCCTAACGATTATGGAAGAAAGAAAGAACTATAAGCGCACCACCGTCACCGCCGCCCTGCCCTACGCCAACGGCGGGGTGCACATCGGCCACCTGGCCGGCGTGTACGTGCCGGCTGACATCTACGTGCGCTACCTCAGGCTGAAGAAACAGGACGTGAAGTTCATCTGCGGAAGCGACGAGCACGGAGTGCCCATCACCATACGCGCAAAGAAGGAGGGCATAACGCCCCAGCAGGTGGTAGACCGCTACCACGCGATGATTAAGAAGAGCTTCGAGGACTTCGGCATATCGTTCGACATCTACAGCCGCACGTCGTCGAAGACGCACGCCCGCGTGGCCTCGGAATTCTTCAAGAAGCTCTACGACGAGGGCAAGCTCGTCGAGAAGACGTCGATGCAGTATTACGACGAGGAGGCAAAGCAGTTCCTCGCCGACCGCTACATCACCGGCGAGTGCCCCCACTGCCACAACCCCAAGGCCTACGGCGACCAGTGTGAGAAGTGCGGCTCTGACCTCGACCCGACCGAGCTTATCAACCCCGTCAGCGCCATCAGCGGCTCGAAGCCCGTGCTGCGCGAGACAAAGAACTGGTACCTGCCGCTCAACGACTACCAGCAGTGGCTCAAGGAGTGGATACTCGAGGGCCACAAGGAGTGGCGGCCCAACGTCTACGGCCAGTGCAAGTCGTGGCTCGACATGGACCTGCAGCCCCGCGCCATGACGCGCGACCTCGACTGGGGCATACCCGTGCCCGTCGCAGGAGCCGAGGGCAAGGTGCTCTACGTATGGTTCGACGCGCCCATAGGCTACATCTCTAACACGCAGGAACTGCTGCCCGAGGGGTGGGAAACGTGGTGGAAAGACCCCGAGACGCGCCTCGTGCACTTCATAGGCAAGGACAACATCGTGTTCCACTGCCTCATCTTCCCCGCCATGCTCAAGGCCCACGGCGGCTACATCCTGCCCGACAACGTGCCGGCCAACGAGTTCCTCAACCTTGAGAACGACAAGATTTCGACGTCGCGCAACTGGGCCGTATGGCTGCACGAATACCTCCAGGAGCTGCCCGGCAAGCAGGACGTGCTGCGCTACGTGCTCACCGCCAACGCGCCCGAAACGAAGGACAACAACTTTACGTGGCGTGACTTCCAGGAAAGAAACAACAGCGAGCTGGTGGGCATCTACGGCAACTTCGTCAACCGCGCCCTGCAGCTCACCAAGAAATACTTCGACGGCCGCGTGCCCGCCTGCGGCGAACTGCAGGACATCGACCGCCAGACCATAGCCGAGTTCCACGACGTGAAGGCCGGCGTAGAGCGCCTGCTCGACGCCTTCAAGTTCCGCGACGCGCTGAAGGAGGCCATGAACCTGGCACGCATCGGCAACAAGTACATCGCCGACACCGAGCCGTGGAAGGTGGCAAAGACCGACATGGCCCGCGTCGAAACCATCCTGAACATCTCGCTGCAGCTCGTGGCCAACCTGGCCATAGCCTTCGAGCCGTTCCTGCCGTTCAGCAGCGCGCGCCTGAGGAAGATGTTGAACATCGACGAGTTCGACTGGAACCAGCTCGGCTCCGTCGACCTGCTCGCCGCCGGACACCAGTTGGCCGAGCCCGAACTGCTCTTCGAGAAGATTGAAGACAGCGTGATACAATACCAGCTCGACAAGCTCGAGGCCACAAAGAAGGCCAACGCCGAGGCCGCCTACAAGGCTAAGGACGTGAAGCCCGTGATAGCCTTCGACGACTTCGAGAAGATTGACATACGCGTGGGCCTCGTAAAGGCCTGCGAGAAGGTGAAGAAGGCCGACAAGCTGCTCAAGTTCACCATCGACGACGGCAGCGGACAAGACCGCACCATCGTCAGCGGCATAGCCAAGTTCTACAAGCCCGAGGAGCTTGTAGGCCGCCGCGTATGCTTCGTGGCCAACCTCGCGCCCCGCACACTGAAGGGCATCGAGAGCCAGGGCATGATACTCTCGGCCGAAGACTTCGACGGCCAGCTCAGCCTCATAACCACCTCCGCCGACGTAAAGCCCGGCAGCCAGGTGGGATAAAGGCAAAACGATAAAAACGGTAAAAAGGTAAAAAAGTAAAAAGGTAAAACGCTGAAAGGGTGAAAAATACACGCCTGCAAGCTTGTTTTACCTTTTTACTTTTTTACCTTTTTACCTTTTTACCTTTTCTAAAATTCCACCAGTTCCCTATACACTCCGAGCACCTTCTGCGCCACCTCGGCGTTCTCGAAGCGCGTGATATACTGCCGGCCGGCCTCTATGCGCTCCTCGCGGCCCGGCGCACCCTTGAGCATCAGGCGCAGGGCGTGGGCCATGCCGGCCACGTCGTCGGGGTCGACGTAGAGCGTGGCGTTGCCGCCCGCCTCCTCAAGACAGCTGCCCTTGCAGGCCACTACGGGCAGGCCGCTCTGTATGGCCTCTATCACGGGCAGGCCGAAACCCTCGTAGCGCGAGGGATAGACGCAGGCCTCGGCCATCTGGTAGATGGCGGGCATGTCGTCGGTAGGCACGTCGTGCAGGAACATCACGCGGCCGTCGAGGCCGTTGGCGGCGATGTAACGCCTGACGCGCTCGCCGTAAGGGCCGTCCTTGCCCACGACGACGAGGCTCACGTCGTCAGGCAGCCGGTGCATGGCCTTCACGGCGAGCATGATGTTCTTGCGCTCCTCCAGGGCGCCCACGCTGACGATGTAGCGCTCGGGCAGCATGTAGTTGATATGCACCTCGTGCATCTTCTTCTCGCCCTCGCGCATCTTGTAGAGCGTGCCGCAGCTCTGGTAGATGACGTCAATCTTCTCGGCCGGCACGTCGCCGTAGAGCATTATGTCGCGCTTGGTGCACTCGCTGATGGCTATTATGCGGTCGGCCTCCTGGCATGTCTTGCGGAACTTCCACCGGCGCAGCTTCCTGTCGGCCCACGAGTACCACTCGGGATGGCGCATGAAGATAAGGTCGTGGATGGTCACCACGGTCCTTATGCCCGCCTCGCGTATGCCTACGGGCAGCTCTCCGGCGAGCCCGTGGTAAAGGCGGACGCCGTCGCGCACGAGGTCTTTCACCATGCCCCGCATGTGCCACAGGGCCTGCAGGGGGGCGTTAATGCCTGCGGCGTCGGGATAGACGAAGCGCATACAGGGGCGCAGCGTCAGCTGGCGGCGCAGAGCCTCGTCGCCGCGCACGGGCGAATATAGGTTGAGCACGGTGCCGGCGGGCACGGCCTCGGCCATGTCGCCCACGAGCGTGCGGCCGTAGTTGCCGAAGCCCGTGATGTTGCACACTATTGACTTTGCGTCGAATCCTATTGTCATATCGTGTTGTTTTTCTTTGTTTTGAGCGACAGCCGCGATGGCATGTGCGTCCAGAGGTAAAGGCTGGGGTCGCGGCGCACGCTGCGCTCCAGCATGTCGAAGAAGCGGCGCGTCAGCTCGTGCTCGGGCATGGCCTCGGGGTCGGCCGTCAGCGGCACGAAGGTGAACACGTACTTGCCGCGGGCGGGGCGCTCCACGTCGATGTAGAACACGGCGTTGCCCATCTTGCGCATGAGCTTCTCGGCCCCGGTGAAGACGGGCACGCGGCGCCCGAGGAAGTCGAGGCCGAGCTGTGCCGCCTGCCCGTCGGGCATTTGGTCGGCCACGTAGCCGAAGATGTTCATCAGGTTCTGTCGCCTGAACTCAACGAGGTAGCGCAGAATGTCCTGCTTTGGCACGCACACGCCGCCCGTGTTCTGGCGTATCTTGATGAAGAGGCGGTCGAGCGTCTTGTTGTTCAACGGCGTGTAGACGAGGCCCACGACGGCCTCCTTGTGGCGCCTGAAGGTCAGTCCGATGGCGGTCAGCAGCTCCCAGTTGCCGTAGTGTCCCAGTATTGCGGCGCATGCCTGGCCGCGGTCGAAGCAGTCCTCTACGGCCTCGGCGCCGCGGAACTCGGCCCGGCGGAACAGCTCGTCATGCGGCACGGTCATGAGCTTGACGGTCTCAACAAAGTAGTCGCACATCCAGCGGTAGAAGCCCTGCTCCGTCCGGCGCAGTCCGTCGGCCGTATCGTCGGGGAAGGCGGCCGCCATGTTGCGCCTCACGGTGGAGAGGCGGTAGCGCACGAGGCGGTAAACAATGACGTAAAGAAAGTCTGACAAGGCGTAGAGCGCCCTGTAAGGCAGCAGCGACATAAGATAGAACGCCGCCAACGCTAATCCTTGTATGGCTTTCCTCATTGGTTGCTTAGGCTTATTATCTTTTATTATAATATTAGCCCAATGGGCTTGATGGGCCTGATACGCCGTGAGTGATTGTTAATTGTTAATTTTTAATTTCTTACAGGCTTTGCATGTCGTTGAGCTTCTTGTAGTAGCCGCCCTTGGCGAGCAGCTCCTCGTGTGTGCCCCGCTCTACTATCTGTCCCTCGTGGATGACGCATATCTCGTCGGCGTTCTTAATGGTCGACAGGCGGTGGGCAATTGCCACGGTGGTGCGCGTCTTCATCAGGTGCTCGAGGGCCTGCTGCACGAGGCGCTCGCTCTCGGTGTCGAGGGCCGAGGTGGCCTCGTCGAGGATGAGTATGGGCGGGTTCTTGAGTATGGCGCGGGCTATGCTGACGCGCTGGCGCTGTCCGCCCGAGAGTCGGCTGCCGCGGTCGCCGATGTTGGTGTCGTAGCCGTGCTCCGTCTCCATGATGAAGTCGTGGGCGTTGGCTATCCTCGCGGCGGCCTCTATCTGCTCCTGCGTGGCTCCGTCGACGCCGAATGATATGTTGTTACGGAACGAGTCGTTGAAGAGTATCGCCTCCTGGTTTACGTTGCCGATGAGCTGGCGCAGGTCGTGTATGGCCATGTCCTTTACGTTTACGCCGTCGATGAGCACCTCGCCCTCCTGCACGTCGTAGTAGCGTGGTATGAGGTCGACGAGTGTCGACTTGCCGCCGCCGCTCTGGCCTACGATGGCTACGGTCTTGCCCTTCTCGATGGTGAGGTTGATGTGGCGCAGCACCCACTTCTCGCCGTAGCGGAACGACACGTCGCGCAGCTCTATCTTCGAGTTGAAGCCCGCCACGTGCACGGGCTGCGGCTTCTCGCGTATGGTGTTCTCGGCCTTCAGTATCTTGTCGATGCGCTCCATCGAGGCGAGTCCCTTGGGTATGTTGTAGCTGGCCTTGGAGAATTCCTTCAGGGGGTTGATTATGCTGTAGAGTATCACCATGTAGTAGATGAACGTTGGACCGCTCAGGCCGTTGCCGCCGAGCACGAGCATGCCGCCGAACCACAGCACGATGACTATCATCACCGTACCGAGGAACTCGCTCATGGGGTGGGCCATCTGCTGGCGGGTGTTCACGCGGCGCACGTTCTCGCGGTAGTCGGAGTTGATGCGGTCGAAGCGGCGGTTCATCTTCTCCTCGGCGCAGAAGGCCTTGATTATGCGCAGTCCGCCGAGCGTTTCCTCCACCTGGCTCATCGTGTCGCTCCAGAGGGCCTGCGCCTTTATTGACTTCTGCTTGAGCTTGCGGCCCACCATGCCCATGACCCATCCCATCAGCGGCACGAAGACGAGCGTGAAGAGCGTGAGCTGCCAGCTGACGAACATCAGCGTGGCGAAGTAGGCCACGATGAGTATGGGGTTCTTGAAGAGCATGTCGAGCGACGACATGATCGAGCTTTCCACCTCCTGCACGTCGCCGCTCATGCGGGCTATGATGTCGCCCTTGCGCTCCTCCGAGAAGAAGCCCAGCGGCAGCGACGTAATCTTGCGGTAGAGCTGGTTGCGGATGTCGCGCACCACTCCCGTGCGGATGGGTATCACCGTGGCCGACGAGATGAAGTAGGCGCCCGTCTTGAGCATCGTGGCGAAGACGAGGAAGAGGCCGATGACGAGCAGCGTCATCTCCTGGCCTATGTCGCCGATCATCGCCCTTATGTAATATTCGGCGTTGGCCGACGCCGCGTCCTTCAGCCCGGTGAAGTCGAACGAGGCCAGCCTGCCCCACAGGTCAAGCTCCACGGGGGCCGGGGCAGGCGAGGCCACGCCCGTCTGGAAGATTATCTGCAGAATCGGGATTATGGCCAAGAACGAGAATATGTTCAGCACGGCCGAAAGGATGTTGAACACTACCGTAAGCACGAGATACTTCTTGTAAGGCGGCACGAAGCGGCGCAATACTTGCATGAATTCTTTCATATGGCTGCAAAGATATATTAAAAAATGAAAAATTAAAAATGAATGGTGAATAATCAGACAATATTAGATAAGGAGTTATCGGGAGTTATCACTCGCTGCGCTCGTTCAGGGAGTTAACTGACATTACCCACGCAAGCTATTGTCCGTTAACTCCGGGCGACCGCAAGGGAGCCTAACTCCCGTTAACTCCTTGAACGAGCGCAGCGAGTGATAACTTCTCTAACTTCTTAATTGTTGATAACCCTGTGGAAAAACCTGTTGACAACCGTGTTGATATCCACCGCATGGCGGCGGGCGGCCGTCGGCGTGTGGATATCAACACGGTTGTGAGGCCGAAATACACAAGTTTTCAACGGTTTGATGGCAAAAAAAGATATAAACTTATTAACTTTGCAGCCAATGCCGCGATATTGTGGAAAACGCGCGTTAGCGCCTGACACACAGCCATAAACAATTAATCGCGGCCGTTGATAACAGGCTTCAAGACGGTGATAACCGAAAAACCAAACATCCGGGCCGAAAGTTTTGCACATATCCACGGCATATCATAAGGCTTCATCTCTTTTTTTTCGGAAAAAGAAAAAAGAATAAAAATATGATTAGCCTGTGGATTACGTGACGGAAACGGCCGCCGGCAATCCGTCAGCCGGCCTCATGCAAAGATACAAAAAATCAAGCGAAAATGATAAAGGAAGAATGGAAACTGAAAGGTTCGATTGACGAGCCTGTGCCCCTGGGCGCCGACCTGGCGGCGGAGATACGCCGCATGTGCAAGGAGAAGAACGCCGTAGTAATGGCCCACTACTACACGCCGGGCGACGTGCAGGACGCGGCCGACTTCATAGGCGACTCGCTGGCGCTGGCCCGCAAGGCGGCCGGGACCGAGGCCGACGTCATCGTGATGTGCGGCGTACACTTCATGGCGGAAACGTGCAAGCTGCTCTGCCCCGGCAAAAAGGTGCTCTGTTTAGACCTGAAAGCTGGCTGTTCGCTGGCCGATTCGTGCCCTTCTGCAGAGCTGGAGGCCATGAAACGCAGCCACCCCGGCCACACCGTCGTTAGCTATGTCAACACCACGGCGGCCGTCAAGGCGCTGACCGACGTCGTCGTTACCAGCGGCAACGCCGAGCGCGTGGTAGGCAAGCTGCCCGAGGACGAGAAGATCATCTTCGGCCCCGACTATAACCTGGGCGACTACATCAACGGCGCCACGGGCCGCCGAATGTTGCTCTGGCGCGGCGGCTGCCACGTCCACGAGCGCTTCACGGCCGAGGCCCTGAGGCGGCTGAAGGCCTGTCACCCGGGAGCCGTAGTGATGGCCCACTTAGAATGTAAGGCCGACGTGTTGGCCGAGGCCGACGTCAAAGGCTCTACGGCCGTCATGCTTGAGTATGCCGCGGCGCATCCCGAGCTGACATACATCGTGGCCACCGAGGCCGGCATACTGCACGAGATGCGCCGCCGCTGCCCCTCGACGGAGTTCATAGCCGTGCCGCCCTCGACGGGCGACGCCCGCAACGAGTGCGAGTATATGAAGATGAACACCCTGCTGAAGCTCTATAACACGCTGAAATACGAGTGGCCCGAGGTGAACGTGCCCGACGACATAGCGCAACGGGCCGTGAAGCCGATAGAGAGGATGCTGGAGATGAGCTAAGCATGACAGGAGGGGAGGGGCCATGATAGGAAGGGATGGGCCCAATGAGCCAAATAAGCCCAATAAGCCCGATGCGCCGTTGCAGGGCTATTGTCTTAACTCCTTAACTCCTTTAACTCCTTAACTCCTAAAAAATAAGCCCGATGCGCCGTTGCAGGGCTATTGTCTTAACTCCTTAACTACATAACTCCTTAACTCCTAATAAAACTCCTTATAAAATAATAATGAAAATCCTCTTGGCCGGCGAGGCGAGCTATCTGCACAACACCCTTAAGAAGGGCCTCACGGAGCGGGGCCACCGGGTGACGCTGATGTCTGACGGCAACGGCTGGCACGACTCGCCGCGCGACATCGACCTGCGCCGCGACATGTCGCTGGGGCGCCGCGGCGGACTGCGGGTGCTCTCCGCCCTGCTGCGCAACCTGCCGGCGCTCACGGGCAACGACGTGGTGCAGATACACAACTACCAGTACGTGCCGCTGGGCATGCGCTGGAACGAGCTGATGACGAGCTTCCTTAAGCGCCATAACCGCTGCCTGGTGAAGGGCTGCTACGGCGACGACCCGCAGGTCATTGAGATGCAGCTGAGGGGCACGCCGGCCTATTCTGACTGCTTCTGGCAGGGCCGGCAGCAGAACCTTGACTCTACAGACAACCTCGCCCGCATAGCCGAGCAGCGCCTGCCCGAGTGCGTCAGCTGCTGGCGCAAGGCCAGCGAGGCGGCCGACGCCCTGGTGCCATGCCTGTATGAGTATTACCTGTGCTACGCCGACGGGCCTTACCGCCCCAAGCTGCGCTACATCGGCCTGCCCATGGAGCTGCCGTCGTCGGGCGTGCGCGTCAAGGGCACGGGCGGCACATTGAGGGTGCTCGTGGGCGTGCAGCCCGACCGCGACTACCTTAAGGGCGCCATGCGCATAGCCCGCCTGCTTGAGCGGCTGTCGGCCGAGCGGCCGGGCAGGCTGAAGATTGTCTACGCCAGGAATGTGCCTTACACGGAGTATTGCCGCATGCTGGCCGAGGCCGACGTGCTCGTGGACCAGCTTTACAGCTACACGCCGTCGATGAACGCCCTGGCGGCCATGGCGCGCGGCACGGTGGTGATAGGCGGCGGCGAGGAGGATTATTATAGTTTCATAGGCGAGCGCCGGCTGCGCCCGATAATCAACGTCAGCCCCGACCTCAGCGACGACGACAACACGGCCGCCCTGCGCCGCGCGCTCTTCACCGAGGGCGGCGTGGAGCGCCTGTCGCGCCAAAGCATTGATTTCGTCAGGAAATATCATGACTACCGGAAGGTAGCCGAACAGTATGAGAGGATGTATGAAGAGATTTTAGGGAATTAGGCTAATTAGGCTGATAGGCCAAATGAGCCTAATACGCCTAATTAGCCTAATACGCCCTTGCAAAGCATTTGTCTTAACTCCTTAACTCCCTAACTCCTTAACTCCTTAATTAAGGATACCCATTGTTGGAATATCTTTTCTTTCGAGAATTTACTTATTATCGTTTCCTTGCCGTTAAGGCCGCAGCGGCGGCGCAGGTCGGCGTCGTCCATCATGGCTTTTAGGGCTACGGTGAAGGCTGCCGTGTCGTCTTGCGGCACGAGGCTGCCGTTGCGGCCGTCGGTAACGATGTCGGAGGCGCCGTAGTCATAGTTGAACGTCACTACGGGCAGCCCGCTGGCCTGGGCCTCGAGCAGGGCTATGTTCTGTCCCTCGAAGCGCGAGCTTACGATGAAGAGGCTGTAGCGGGCGTAGCGCTCAATGATGTCGTCAACGCGGCCGCAAAGCCTCACCGAGCCTTCGAGGCCGAGCTGAGCTATCTGCCGCCTGAGGGCCTCGCGCTGCGTGCCCTCGCCGTAGATGTCGAGCGTCCAGCCGGGACGGTCGGCCGCGGCCTCGCGCCAGCAGCTGATAAGGCGGTCGAAGCCCTTGGCGCGTTCCAGACGGCCCACGGCCACGGCGCGGCGGACGGAATAGTCTGAAACGCTGACGGCGGGCATGTCGATGAAGTTAGGTATCACGGCCGTGCGGCGCGCGTGGCGGTACTCGGCGGCGTCGCCCCGGGTGAGGCACACCACGAGGTCGGCACACATCTCGGCCGGCGTGAACAGCCTGTGGTAAGGCGTGAAGCGGCGCGCCAGGTGCGACTCATACACCCTTTTCGCCCCGCAGCGGCACAGCGGCAGCAGCAGCGCCCCCATGCCGAGGGTGAAGAAGATTATGTCGGGCCGGCAGCGGCGCATCAGCCTGTTGAAGCGCGCCGAGGCAAGGGCGAGCGTGCGGAGGCGCGTGGCGGCCTTGACTACTGAGCCGCGGGAGCGCTCGGGGAAGGGCACGTCGAGCCTTTCGAGGCTTACGCCCGGCCCCAGGGGATAGCTCTGCGGGCGGTCGTCGCGGAATATCGATACTATCGTGACGTCGTGGCCGCAGCGCCCCGCCAGCAGCGAGGCCTTCTCGGCCACGATGCGCTCGGCTCCGCCCTTGACGCTGAAGTCCTCAATAAGGTAGACTATCTTCATCGTTTCAGCAGTTTGAAAATCTTACACGTCAGCCTTAGTCCCAGCACGTTGACGGCCGCTGCCTTGAGGCTGTAGCCCGTCCTGCCGTAGCCCGTGAGGGCCAGGCGCTGCGGGCGCAGCATGATGCGGCCCGTGGCGCGGTAGACGTAGAGCTGCACGGAGAGCATGTCGACGTAGAGCCTGTGCCAGCGGCGGCGGCGCGTGTCAATGCCGAGCAGGCTGATAAGCCCGGTCTGCGCCTCGAGCAGCGGCGTGAGGTCGGGCGTGGTGGCTACTATGCCCGAGCCGTTCCAGTGGTAAAGGTACATGCCCCTGTCCGTAGTGGTTATGCGCGGCCGCTGCAGCAGCAGATGTGGCAGCAGCAGCACGTCCTCGAAGCGGCGGCCTACGGCGAAGCGCGCGCCATGGTCGAACAGGCGGCGGCGGAACACCTTGTTGCACACCCAGCAGTGGCTCAGGCCGAAGCGCGCCAGCCAGTCCATGCAGTCGGCATAGACGTGCGCGCCGGGGTTGAACAGGTGCTCGTCGGGCCGCCCCACCCTCTCCGTCACGGGATATTCTATAATGTCGCAATCAGCGTGCCCGGCGGCCTCGTCCATCACGGCCTCGAGCGTGCCAGGGGCAATCTCGTCGTCGCCGTCGACGAAGGTAACGTAGTCGCCACGGCAGCGGTCGAGGGCGTAGTTGCGCGCCGAGGAGAGTCCGCCGTTGGCCTTGTGCAGCACGGTTATGCGGCTGTCATCCATCGCAAAGCTTTCGGCCAGCGCCGCGCTGCCGTCGGGCGAGCCGTCGTCGACGAGCAACAGCTCGTAGTCGGCGAAGGTCTGGGCGGTAATGCTCCTGACGCACCGCCCGATGGTGGCCTCGACGTTATACATGGGTACGATGATTGTGAGTTTCATAATTGCAAAAATATAAATAAAATCGTTTTCGCTGAAAGCTTTGCCGTTATTTCGGCATTTTTCAGTAACTTTGCATAGTGCTGATGAGCCGAATAGGAGAATAGGCCCAATAGGCCGAATGAGCCTAATACGCCGCGGCAAAGCTATTGTCTTAACTCCTTAACTCCTTAACTCCTTAACTCCTAATAAATGATAACCCAGCTATCAATACTCATACCCGTCTATAACGACTCGGCCCGTGAGCTCGTTGCCGAGTTGCAGCGCCAGGCGCAGGCCGTAGAGGGACTGCGCTACGAAATTCTGGTGGTTGACGACGGCAGCACCGACGAGGCCGCCATAGCCGCAAACAAGGCCGCCTGCGCCCTGCCCTGCTGCCGATACGTCAGCGGGCTGCGCCACGACTGCCGGGCCGCCATGCGAAACGCAATGGCGCGACAGGGCACGTATGAGTGGCGGTTGATGGTTGACGCAAGGCTGAAGGTAGTAAGGCAGGATTTCATAAGACGCTATCTCGACAGCGGGGCGCGGGCGGGCGACGTGGTGTGCGGCGGCGTGACCGTTGACGGCGGCGCCGACACCGACAGGCTCTACCGCGAGAACCTGCGCTTCCGCTACGAGCGCCACGAGCAGGCCGCCCACTCGGCCGAGGCGCGCCGGAGGGAGCCTTACAAGGCGTTCCGCACAACCAACTTCTTCCACCACCGCACGGTGCTCGAGCGCGTGCCTTACGACGAGCGCATAAAGGGCTACGGCTATGAGGACGTAATGCTGGGCAAGGCGCTCTGCGGGGCCGGCGTGCGCGTGATACACATCGACAACCCCGTGGCTTACACGTCGTTCGAGGACAACGCCCGCTATCTGGCCAAGGTTGACGAGGCCATGCTCACCTTAGCCTCATTCAGTGCCGAGCTGGCCGAATATTCGCCCCTTGTGAGCCTCTACGGCCGCCTTAAGGGCTGCGGCCTGGCCTGGCTGGTAAAGCTGTGGCACCAGCTCTTCGGCGCCTTGGAGCGTAGGCAGCTTTGCGGCAGTAGCCCGTCGCTGCTTGTGCTGAAGATGTATAAGCTTGGGAAATTCGGTTGTCTTGTAAAGACAATTAAAAAATCAAAATTAAGAAGTTAGCAGGAGTTAACGGGAGTTAGGCTCGCTTTGCTCGCCCGGAGTTAACTGACAATAGATTTAATTTCAGCAACTTGGCATTTGTCCGTTAATTCCTGATAACTCCGACGCGAAGCGTCTAACTCCTGCTAACTTCTTAAGTTTGATATACCCTCTAAATAAGATTTATTTAATCACCGCAATCTTGCATACCGTGCCGCTGTCGCCGCTCTCGGTGGCGGTGAGCACCATATATACGCCCGAGGCTACGCGGCGGCCTTCAAGGTCGCAGCCGTCCCAGGTGAAGGTGCCGCCGTTGCTGCGGCCCTCGGCCACGAGGGTGCCGTTGACGGTGGTTATCTTGACGTCGGCGTTGTATGAAAGGCCCGTGACGGTTATCGGCCCTGTGTAGTCGGGGCGCACGGGGTTGGGATAGGCGTAGACGTTGTCCTTGGTCATCTCGGCCGACGGCGTGGTGGCGTCGCCCATGTATGAGCAGAGGCCCATGTCGGTGCCGAAGAACACTTCGCCCGTGGCGCCGTTGACGGCTATCGACTCGATGTTGTCTGACAGCAGCGGACTGTTGGCCGACGTGAAGTGCTCTATCTGCGTCATGTTGTCGCGGCTGACTAAGTAGACGCCGTTGGAGCTTGTGCCGAACCACTTGCGCCCGGCGCCGTCTACGGCCATCGCCGTTATGTCTATGCCGTCAAGCAGGTAGTCGCCGTAGTTGGTGCCGTCGTTGCGGGGCACAATGACCTGCGTGAACACGGGGTCGTCGCCCGAGATGTAGCGGGCGTCGAGCATTAGCGGGCCGCTCATCGTGCCCACCCACATGTTGCCGTCGGCGTCCTCGGCTATGCAGCGTATGCCGTCGGCCAGGTTGAGCGTGGTGCCGTTCTGGTTGGTCCTGGGCGTGAACGCGGCCACGGCACCCGTCGACGGCTGGTAGCAGTAGAACGACGACGTGGTGTAGTTGTTGTTGGTGAACCATAGCAGCCCGCGGCTGTCGAACATCATGCTCGACACGGCCTGCAGGCTGAGCCCGTCGTACATGAAGGCCGGGTCGTCATGCTTGGTGAACGTGCCGTCGGCCGTCAGCTCCATGAGCGAGTTGTCGGTGGTCTGGCAGTTGAAGAGCCACAGCGAGCCGTCGGTGCCGTAGGCAATGCTGTTCACTATGGCGTAGTTGTCGTCGAGCTGTGTGCCGCGGTCGACGGCCGTCTGCAGCGGACTGTTGGTAGAGTTGTAGTAACGTTCCAGCCGGCCGTTGCGGAACTCGTACATGCCCGCCCTGCCGGCGGCGAAGAGGTGGTCGGGGTCAGACGGGTCGGGCGCTACGCAGTTGATGTCGACATAAAAATATCCCGTTATCGGGCGCAGGTCGTCCTGGCATATGGTCCACTGGCCGTCGCTTTGGAGTATCTGCACCGTGCCGGGGCGGTTGGCGTCGGCTCCGCCCGAGCGGTAGTATCCGCCGGTGGTGTAGAGCCTGCCGTGCTCGAAGGTCATGAAGGCGAAGTGGTTATACTTGGGTCCGCCCGGGGCGAGCGTCTGCGCCGTGGCCAGCAGCTCGGGGTCGATGGTCTTCTGCCGCTCTACGTAGGGCTTGGCGTAAGTCCACGAGGCGGGGTCGATGAGGTTGGCGCCGGGCTGAGCCGAGTAAATGCCGTCGGTGCTCGACGCGGCGTAGAGGCGGCCGCCCTCGGAGTAGACGTAGTCGACGCGGAAGCCGAGGTTGTAGGTTTCGGCCACTTCGGCGTCGGCCACGTTCAGGCACACCACGCCGAAGCCCGTCGACAGGTAGGCGTTGCGGCCTACGATGTCGAGTCCGTAGACGGTCTTGTCGGCCGTCGTTGAGTAGTTGTAATAGTCGGGCATGTTAATGGTGGAGCCGTCGCGGCTGACGAGGTCGATGTTGCCGTTGGAGTAGACGGCCACGAGCCTGCCGGCGGCCTGGCACCAGGCTATGGCCTGTATGCCGCAGTCGCTCATGACGTTGGTCTTGTCGAAGGTGGTAATGCTCTGGTCGGCGGTGTTATACGAGTAAAGTCCGCCCGAGGCCAGTACGAAGAGCGTGCCCCCGGCCTGCTGCACGTCGGTTATATCGCTGTAAGCCAGGTAGTTCTTCCACGTGCCTATGCCCTGTGCGGCGGCGGCCACGGCGGTGAACAGTGCCGCGGCAAAGGCCAGGAAACCCTTTTTAAAATTATCGTTGATATACATCTTCAAGCGCCAACCAATTACGAATTATGCATTATAGATTATGAATTGAATAAGCTTTTCGATGGCCTTGGCGCGGTGTGAAATCTTGTTTTTCACCTCGTGGCCAAGCTCGGCGAATGTCTTGTCGTAGCCGTCGGGACGGAATATCGGGTCGTAGCCGAAGCCCTCCCCTCCCCTTTTCTCCTTGATTATCTCGCCGCTGACGGTGCCCTCGAAGAGTTTCGGGTCGTCGGCGTCGCCGACTTGTATCAGCGCCACTACCGTGCGGAAGCGCGCCCGGCGGTCGTCCTTGCCGTCGAGTTCGGCCAGCAACTTTGCCATGTTGGCCTCGCTGTCGTGGCCCTCGCCGCCGGCGTAGCGCGCCGAGTAGACGCCCGGAGCGCCGCCGAGGGCGTCTACCTCAAGCCCCGTGTCGTCGGCGAAGCAGCTCAGGCCGTACTTGTCGTATATGTAGCGCGCCTTCTGCAGTGCGTTGCCTTCAAGCGTCGCGGCCGTTTCGGGTATGTCGTCGTGGCAGCCGATGTCGCCCAGCGACAGTATCTCGACGCCGCTGCCGGCGAGCATTTCGCGTATCTCGGCCAGCTTGTTCTTATTGTTCGTTGCGAAAACAATCTTACTTTCCATATTTTTCAATTATTCATTTTTCATTCTTCATTTTCTTGGGCACCTTGACCTTTATCTGGTCGAAGCCTTCGCCGTAGACGCCGATTACGGAGCTTTGGCTCACGAAGGCGTTGGGGTCGATGAGCTTTATGAGGCGGAAGATGGTGACGCTCTCGCTCTTCTTCGCCATCAGGCAGAGCACCTTGGTGGCCTTGCCGCTGTACCAGCCGTGGCCGTCGAGCAGCGTTATGCTGTGCTCGGTGCGCTTGGCTATGGCGTTGGCAATCTCCTGGTATTTCTTGGAGAAGATGAGGAACTGCACCGACTGGCGCTGCAGGTTCATCACGTAGTCGAGCATGTTGCACTCAACGAACATCGTGCAGAAGCCGAACACCACCATCTGGCAGCGCACCTGTATGGGGCCGAACGTGTCGATGAACAGACAGCTGCCCACGATGCACACGTCGATGAGCAGGATGACGCGGCCGAGCGAGATGTTGCGGTACTTGTTTACCGAGGCGGCTATGATGTCGGTGCCGCCCGTAGAGCCGTTGTTGAGGAAGACTATCGCCAGCGCCGTACCCGTCATCATACAGCCGATGACGAGCGACATGAAGTCGTTGCCCTCGCCCAGCAGCTTGTAGAACGAGCCGTCGGGCTGCACGATGGCTTCCTGGGCCACCTCGAGCAGGAACGTCAGCATGAACGTGGCGTAGATGGTCTTCATAAGGAAGCGCCAGCCGAGTATCTTCAGCGCGGCCACGATGAGCACGGCGTTGATGATGAAGAACGTGTACTGCACGGGAAACTTCGTGGCGTAGAACACTACGGCGCCGATACCGGCAATGCCGCCCGTCACGATTTCGTAAGGCAGCAGGAACACCGTAAAGGCGAACGTGTAGAGCATTAGTCCGAGCGTGATGTTGAAATAGTCTTTCAGCTCGCGTGCGATTGCTTGTTTTATCATAGTAATAAGGATTTAAGTTAACATGGTATTATTTTTTAGCAGACAAGCAGACGAGCGGACGAGCAAACAAGGGACGAGCAGACGAGTAGACAAGCAGACAAGCAGACGAGCAGACAAGCAGACAAGCAGACAAGGGACGAGCAGACGAGCTGGCAAGGGATTGGTAAAAAACAGCCAGTTCCTCGTTTGCTTGTCACTTGTATGCTTATTCTTTGTATGCTCATTTATCGCCCTCGTCTGCTTGTCTGCTTGTCACTTGTCTGCTTGTCACTTGTCTGCTTGTCTGCTTGTCACTTGTCTGCTTGTCTGCTCGTCTGCTTGTCACTTGTCTGCTCGTTACTTAATAACGATATTCACTATTTTCTTGGGCACGACGATAACCTTCACCACCTTCTTGTCGCCGATGTACTTGGCCGAGCGTTCGTCGGCGAGGGCGGCGTCTTCGATGGTCTTGTTGTCGGCGTCGGCTGCGAACTGCATCTGGAAGCGCGCCTTGCCGTTGAACGACACGGTCATCTGCACGGTCGACTCTACGAGGTACTTCTCGTCGTACTCGGGCCACGGGGCGTCGCACACGCTGCCCCCGCCTCCCAGCAGGTGCCACAGCTCCTCGGCCATGTGCGGCGCGAAGGGGGCTATCAGCTTAACCATGTCGGTCAGCACGCCGCGGTTGCGGCACTTCATCTGCGCCAGCTCGCCCGTGCATATCATGAAGGCGGCCACCGACGTGTTGTAGCTGAAGGCCTCGATGTCGTGCGTCACCTTCTTTATGAGCTTGTGCAGGCTCTTCAGCTCGTCGGCCGAGGCCTCGCCGTCTGAAAGCTCCTTCATGCCGTCCTTGTCGGCGTAGAGCGCCCAGAACTTCTTCAGGAAGCGGTGGCAGCCGTCAATGCCGTTGGTGTCCCACGGCTTGCTCTGCTCCACGGGGCCGAGGAACATCTCGTAGAGGCGCAGCGTGTCGGCGCCGTACTTCTCTACGATCATGTCGGGGTTGACGACGTTGAACATCGACTTCGACATCTTCTCTATCGCCCAGCCGCACACGTACTTGCCGTCCTCGAGGATGAACTCGGCGTCCTTATACTCGGGGCGCCATGCCTTGAAGGCGTCGATGTCGAGCACGTCGGCGTGCACCATGTTGACGTCTACGTGTATCGGCGTCACTTCATACTTGTCTTTCAGGCCGTAGCTGACAAATACGGGCGCGCCCACAGCCCCCTCAACTCCCCCAAGGGGGCTGTTATTTACCCTATACACAAAGTTGCTGCGTCCCTGTATCATGCCTTGGTTGACGAGCTTCTTGTAAGGCTCCTCCTCGCACGACACTCCGAGGTCGAAGAGGAACTTGTTCCAGAACCTTGAGTATATCAGGTGGCCCGTGGCGTGCTCCGTTCCGCCTACGTACAGGTCAACGTTGCGCCAGTATTGGTCGGCCTCGCTGCTTACGAGAGCCTGGTCGTCCTTCGGGTCCATGTATCTAAGGTAGTATGCCGACGAGCCGGCGAAGCCCGGCATGGTGTTCAGCTCGAGCGGGAACACGGTCACGCCGTCAACCAGCGACTTGTCTACGACGGCGTTCTTCACGGTGTCCCAAGCCCACTTCTTGGCATGGCCCAGGGGCGGCTCGCCCGTTGCTGTCGGCTTATACCGGTCTATCTCGGGCAGCTCGAGCGGCAGGCACTCCTCGGGCAGCGTGTAAGGCATGCCGTCCTTATAATATACGGGGAACGGCTCGCCCCAGTATCTCTGGCGCGAGAAGATGGCGTCGCGCAGGCGGTAGTTCACCTTCACGCGGCCTAAGTTGTTCTCCTTGACAAACTCCTTGGTTTTCTTTATTGCTTCTTTTACTGATAATCCGTTGAGCGAGAAACCGCCGATGGCCTCCACCCCGCTCTTCGGCGAGTTGCACACGATGCCTTCCTTGGCGTCGAAGCTCTCTTGGCTGACGTCGCAGCCCTCTATCAGCGGGCGTATCTCCAGGCCGAAGTGGCGGGCGAAGGCGTAGTCGCGCGAGTCATGGGCGGGCACGGCCATGATGGCTCCCGTGCCGTAGCCTGCCAGCACGTAGTCAGATATCCAGATGGGTATGTCCTCGCCCGTGAATGGGTTGACGGCGTAAGAGCCCGAGAACACGCCGCTCACCGAGCGGTCGCTGATGCGCTCGCGCTCGGTGCGCTTCTTGGTGCGCTCAAGGTAGGCGTCCACCTCGGCCTTCTGCCCGGGCGTGGTGACCTTGGCCACCAGCTCGCTCTCGGGCGCCAGCACCATGAACGTTACGCCGAATATAGTGTCGGCGCGGGTGGTGAAGATGGTGAAGGAGCCCTCACTCTCCAAGGAGCCCCCCTCATTCTCCAAGGAGCCCCCCTCATTCTCCAAGGAGCCCCCCTCATTCCCCCCAAGGGGGGACTTTTGATTAGCTTCATTGGTATCTGAAGCTCCCCCTTGGGGGAGTTTGAGGGGGCTTTGGGCTGTTTTTATCTTAAACTCAATCTCCGTTCCCTCGGAGCGGCCTATCCAGTTGCGCTGGGTTTCCTTCAGCGAGTCGGTCCAGTCAACGGTGTCGAGGCCGTCGAGCAGGCGTTGCGCGTAAGCGCTGACGCGCAGGCACCACTGCATCATCTTCTTCTGCACCACGGGGTAGCCGCCGCGTATGCTCACGCCGTCGACCACCTCGTCGTTTGCCAGCACGGTGCCCAGTCCGGCGCACCAGTTCACCATCGTTTCGCCGAGGTAGGCCAGCCGCCAGTTCATCAGCGTCTGCTGACGCTCCTTCTCTCCCATGGCCTTCCACTCGTCGGCCGTGAAGCTCAGCTCCTTCCCCTGCGCGGCGTCAAGCCCCTCGGTGCCGTGGGCCTCGAGGTGGTCTACGAGCGAGCTTATGGGCATTGCCTTCCGCAGGCGGTTGTCATAGTAAGAGTGGAACATGCGTATGAAGGCCCACTGCGTCCACTTGTAGTATTGCGGGTCGCACGTGCGCACCTCGCGGTCCCAGTCGAACGAGAAGCCTATCTTGTCCAACTGCTCGCGGTAGTGGTTGATGTTGGCCTCGGTGGTCACGGCCGGGTGCTGTCCCGTCTGTATGGCGTACTGCTCGGCGGGCAGTCCGAAGGCGTCGTAGCCCATGGGGTTGAGCACGTTGAAGCCCTTCTGGCGCTTGTAGCGCGCGTATATGTCGGAGGCTATGTAGCCGAGCGGGTGGCCTACGTGCAGTCCCGCCCCCGAGGGGTAAGGGAACATGTTGAGCACGTAGAACTTCTGTTTGCCGTTGTCCTCGGTCACGTGGTAGGTCTTTTCGTCGGCCCACCTTTTCTGCCATCTTTTCTCAATCTCGTTGAAGTTGTATTCCATTGCTTCGTATCTTGTGTTTTATCAGTCACTTTAATCCAAGATGCAAAGATAATAAAAAAGTAAAAAGGTAAAAAGGTAAAAGGGTAAAAAAATAAAAAGGTAAAAAAGTAAAAGGGTGAGATTAGCGTTGTTGTTGAAAGAATTCACCTTCTCACCCTCCTACCCTTTCACTTGTTTTTACCCTTCTACCTTTTTACCTTTTTACCTTTTTACCTTTCCCGTCATATCGCCGCGTTCACTCCGAACACTCCGAGTATGGCCGTAGCCACGGCGGCTATTACTTTCAGGATTATCGATACCGTATTCTTTCCTTTGTCGCTCATAGTTTTTTCAGTTGATTGTTTTAGTAGATTGTTTTTTCGGTTGAGGGAGGGCTGGGAGTTCTGGGAGCTTTGGGAGAATTGTTTTAGGCGCTCCCGGTTCTCCCGGTGCTCCCACTTCTCCCGGTTCTCTCACTTCTCCCAGTCCTCTCCCACTCCTCTTTTACTTACGCTCCTGCCTCCTCGTCGTCGTCGAGGGCTGTGCCGACGGCGTTCTTGGGCAGCTCCTGCACCTTGCATCCGGTCAGCAGGGCGCGCACTCGGGTCTTGTCCTTCTCAATCTTTGTTTCGGGCTGGAAGAGCACGTGCACCGACTTGACGTTCTGCCCCGCCGTGAACTCCTCGGCCGAGTCGGCCGGCTTCGTCGACATGCCTATCTTGAACGTGCCCAGGCGGTCGAGCTTGACGCGGTGCGACAGCTGCAGGTGCTTCTTCATCGTTTCCACCAGCTCGCTCAGCACGGCCACGATGTCGGCCCGCTTCACGGTGCAGTTGGCCTGCATCTCCTCGGCCAGGTCGTCGATGTCTACCGTGCCCGTATGCACGGCGCGGGCGTACCATTTTCCGTTGTAGGCCGATGTTCTCCTGTTGTCTTGGTAAAGTTTATAAAATACTGCCATAATGTTTAATGTTTTTTAGGTTGTTTGTTTTTTGAAAATTGTTTGTTCTCTCTTGTTATCCTGTTGCTCGATGCATCTTGCGGTTGCAAAGGTACGCCAAATCCGCCTGCCGCCAAAGCCCCTGCGCTATACATCGTAAGAGTGGGGCACGTGATAATATTGTTTTCCGTTGATTTTCATTTGGTTATCGGATATTTTTATTATCTTAGCCGTCGTAAACCAAAACCATCATGCCATGAAAAAGTCAGTAATATTCTTATTATTGTTGTTTACGGTGTTATGCCCTGCCTTAGGCCAGACTGAATACGGCAAGGAGCTTGAGGCAAAGGCAGCGGCTGGCGACGCGGCGGCGCAGTATGACCTCGGCAAGTGTTACTACCAGGGCAAGGGCGTGGCCGCTGATTACGTCAAGGCGTTCGAGTGGTTCATGAAGTCGGCTGGGCAGGGATATGCTGACGCCGTGGTGTCCCTCGGCGTTTGCTACTTCGAGGGCAAGGGCGTTGCCCTAGATTATGTGAAGGCTGCGCAGTTGTTCGCCGAGGCTGCGGAGCAGGGCGACGAGATAGCGCAATACAACCTGGGCCTGTGTTACTTCAACGGCTACGGCGTTACGGCGGATTATGCCAAGGCGGCTTACTGGACGGAGAAGTCAGCCGCCCAGGGGTATGCTGACGCCCAATTCAACATGGGCTTAAACTATTATGACGGTGCCGGCGTTGAGCAAGATTATTCCAAGGCCGTGTATTGGTTTGAGAAGGCGGCTGCTCATGGCGACGCCGATGCGGAGTACAACCTCGGCCTTTGTTACGCCGAGGGCTGCGGGGTAGGACAGGATCCTGTGAAAGCCGTAGAATTTTTCACCAAGGCCGCATTGCAGGGTAACGCGATGGCGCAGTGCAAATTAGGTACGTGTTATTGGATAGGCCGTGGAGTGGTGGAGCCTGATTACCGTAAGGCGTTCGAGTGGTTCGAGAAGTCGGCGGCCCAAGGTTACGCCGTAGGGCAATACAATCTTGGGCTTTGTTACCTTAACGGCGCCGGCGTAGAGCCTGACGAGGCCGCAGCCAGGCGCATGCTGGCCGAGGCCGCAGGTCAAGGCTATGCCAAAGCGAAGATTGAATTAGACATAATTAACGGCGGAGGGGCTTCTACCGATATTTCGGAAGGCCTGGTTACGGCTGAAGAGATGCAAAAGATAAAGACGATGTCTGCGCAACAATTATACGTTATCGGAAACAGGTATTACTTAAATCGTGACGCCAAGGCGCTGGCATATCTTGCTACGGCCGCCGGGAAAGGACACCAGCCAGCGCAGAAAAGACTTGCCAGCTGCTATTTTTCAGGCAGATTGGCCGGAAAAATTGATGACAAGGCTTTTTATTGGTATGTGAAAGGCGCGAGGGACGGCAACGCCATAGCGCAATACGCCTTAGGCCTGATGTACATGAAGGGAGACAAATGCGTGTCGAAAGACGAGGCTTCAGCCTGTTTCTGGCTTACGAAGTCGGCTGAGAGGGGCTTTGACGGTGCCATGGTGACATTAGGCGACATCTATCTCGGCAGAGGCAACGCCGCCAAGGCCGAGAGTCTGTATAAAGAGGCGGTAAGCAAAGGGCGTGGCGACGCACGAATGAAGCTGGCTGACATGTATTATGAAAACGGCGATTACGCCAAGGCGCTGCCTCTGTACACGGAGGAGGCCGAGGACGGAGAGATAGGCGCGATGGAGAAGCTGGCAGTAATGTACGCCGAAGGTAAGGGCGTGAAGAGAAGCGAGAGCAAGGCTAAGCATTGGAGGGAGGAGCTGGAAAAGGCTAACGAAGAGTTGGATAAAATGTTTTTTAATTTATTATTTTAGCGTGAAAGTATATGAAGACATTAGTTTTATATCTATGCGTAATGTTGTTCTGTCTGCCGGCGCAGGCGCAGACGCGTAAGGGCGGTTTCTTGAGCAAGGGATTCGCCGAGGATTATAACGCCAGGACAAGTATGCAGGCTCAACGGAGGATTATGGAAATAAATCTTTCGATAAACAAGATAAGGAAAGAGCTTGAGTCCGTTAAGGCAAGAGGAGTGACTGAGAAGGATGCAGATTTTCTTGCCGCAAAGGAAAAAGAACTGGAAAGGCTTGCAGAGGAAATTAATGCCATCAGTAAAGAAAAGGAATATGCCTTAAGGGATGTAAAAGAAAAAGGATACAAAAACGCCCGGGCGGGAGAACGGGCAGTTGCGTCAGACAAGAGTGCGGGAAAGACGGTAAGGAGGGACTTTTCAGGCGGTTACAGCCTCGTTACCGAGAATTCGGACGGATCCGTCACGACGGTCAACCATCTGACATGCGCCTCGTGCGGCGGTAGTGGAACGTGCCGCATGTGCGGCGGCACGGCCGTGAGTGACATCACCCGCACCATGTGCCCATGCGTTACTGGAAAATGCGGAATATGCCATGGCTTGGGCGAAAGTGTGACAGAGTCGATTTATTACCCGAAGGCGGGCGTGACCATTACCACCACCACGATTGACGGCAGCATGAGGGTATCCGGTCCGGGATTGGATAATCCCGTTGAGCCTGAACGTAGCGGCAGGAACGACAAAAAGGAAGACCGTGGAGGGCGCTACGGGCAGATAGACTGCCATATGTGCTGGGGCAGTGGCGTCTGCAAAACGTGCCATGGTGAAGGATATTTTTATTTCGGCAGTTCCACCGTGCTTTGTCCTAATTGCGACCACGACCATAACGGCCGCTGCGGGATATGCCACGGCAAGGGAACCGTTTACGGCATAAAGGATTTCAGCAAGGATTACTGAAAACAGGCACCTGTCCGTCAGGAATTTTTTGTTTTGACGGCTGAGTTTCATTTTTATTGAAACATACGTTAGTTCGGTATAAGGGAAACACCCTCTTGCAAGCGAGCGCCTCGCTTGCAAGAGGGTGTTTAAGTTCACATGAGAGTGAGCCTTGGTAATGTTTGCAAATTAATAAGTCTTATACCAAACTTACGTGACCTTATCTAGACAAACTGCGCCTCGGACCGGCGGGGCCGTGGCCCGTTGCGCCGCAAGAGGCCGTCTTCGGCGCCGCGATGGGCGGCCTCCGGCGGCGTGAAAGGCGGCCTCCGCCAACGTGCTGACAGCCAGGCCGTTAGGCGGCCGGCCAGGCGGCGCGGAGCGGCGGCGGGGTGGGGCGTTAGCGTTTTTTAACCGTTGAGGGGGTAAAGTATATAGTGTTGTGAACGCATTGTGCACGGATGCGGAGTAACTTTGCGCCCGGATTGATTTTCAAGTAACATTATTAACTAACAACCTGACAATTTAAGAAATGACGATTTTTATCGAGATGAATTCAGAAGCAAGACACACAACCGAGTATGCCGACACCCTGACGCGCGAGCAGCGCACGCGGGCCAGGGAGATTATGGCGGGGCAGTTCGCCGAGCTGATAGCCCGCTCGCCGGCCGAGAACCTTTACTGGCAGGAGAGCACGACCGACCTTATGGACGTGGCCCACGAGGTGTACATGACCGAGATGCTCGTAGACGGGCAGGGGCGCCCCTGCGGCTTCGGCCCGATAGTGAGGCGTGCGTGCGCCGTGCTGCACGTGCCGACGCCGGCCAACCCTTACTCGATGGCCTTCAACGCGCGCAACCGCAAGGGCGTGCGCCAGATGTCGATGTTCAGCCGCTTCTGCTGGCTGATGTACTTCAAGGGCATACGCCAGCCATTCAACGGAATGGTGAAGAGAGTGGGGGAAGGGTGAGAGGGAGAAAAGGTAAAAAGGTAAAAAGGGAAAAGCGGGGAGTTATCCGGAGTTAACGGGAGTTATCACTCGCTGCGCTCGTTCAGGGAGTTAACGGACGCAACCAGAGCTGGTATAAGGGCAAGGACTTCAAGAACGCCGGCGCCATAGGCCGCAACCCCCGCCACACTTACTACGGCGGAGCTGGCGGCCACGGCCACAACTCGCGTCCCACGGGCGTAGGCCACGGCCATACGTCGCGCCCCGGCCACGGCTTCGGCACCACGCATCACGGCCGCCCCGGCAGCGGCATAGGCCACGGGGCGCAGCCCGTGAAGCCCGCAAGGCCTTCAAAACATAATAACAACAGCGGCGTCGGCAGCGGCGTAAGCGTGGGCAGCGGCGTAGGCCATGGCGTGAGCGTGGGTAATGGTGTAGGCACGGGTGTCAGCGTAGGCAACGGCGTCGGCACGGGCGTGAGTATAGGTACGGGCGCCGGGATAGGGCAGGGCGCCCAGCCCGCGCAGCCCTCTAAGAGCAGCGGCCACGGCGTGCGCAGCCACTAAGCGTAAGACCATAAAACCTAAAAATCGGGCTAAAGTTTCACCGTCAGCCCGATTTTTCGTATCTTTGCACTTCGGATTAACCGGCGGGGCAGGGCCGGGCGACGGCTTAGGCGGCTGTCATCATCTCCCGCTTTACACATAACCCCCGTAACCCCGCTTCTTCCCTAAAAAACAACTGAATATGGCCAAGAAAGACAACGAGCTGACGCCGATGATGAAGCAGTTTTTCTCGTTCAAGGCGCAACACCCCGACGCGCTGCTGCTGTTCCGCTGCGGCGACTTCTACGAAACTTACCTGCAAGACGCCGTCGACGCCAGCCGCATACTCGGCATAACCCTCACGCGCCGCAGCAACGGCGCGCAGCAGGGCGGCTCGCCCACTGAGATGGCCGGCTTCCCCCACCACGCCCTCGACACCTACCTGCCCAAGCTCGTCAGGGCGGGCCGCCGCGTGGCCATCTGCGACCAGCTTGAGGACCCCAAGCTGACAAAGAAGCTGGTGAAGCGCGGCATAACCGAGCTGGTGACGCCCGGCGTGGCCATGACCGACAACGTGCTCGACTACAGGGAGAACAACTTCCTGGCCGCCGTCAACTTCGGCCGGGCCGCCTGCGGAGTGGCCTTCCTCGACATATCCACCGGCGAGTTCCTCACGGGCGAAGGCTCTTACGACTACGTCGAGAAGCTGCTCGTCAACTTCTCGCCCAAGGAGGTGCTCTACGAGCGCGGACGCAAGGAGCAGTTCGAGCGCTGCTTCGGCAACAAATACTTCACCTTCGAGCTTGACGACTGGGTCTTCGCCGAGCAGACGGCCGAGCAGAAGCTCCTGAAGCACTTCGGCGTGAAGACGCTCAAGGGCTTCGGCGTAGACCATCTGCGCAGCGGCGTGTCGGCCGCCGGCGCCGTGCTGCAATACCTCGAGATGACGCAGCACACGCACATAGGACATATCACGTCGCTGGCGCGCATCGACGAGGAGCGCTACGTGCGCCTCGACCGCTTCACCATACGCTCCCTCGAGCTGCTGCGCCCCATGCAGGACGACGGCTCCGCCCTGCTCGACGTAATCGACAAGACCGTCACCCCGATGGGCGCCCGCCTGCTGAGGCGATGGGTGGTCTTCCCACTGCGCGACGCCAAGGCCGTGGGCAGCCGCTTGGACATCGTCGAGAGTTTCTTCCGCGACCCCGTGTTCCGTGAGACGGTCGACGCGCAGTTCCGCCGCGTGGGCGACCTCGAGCGCATCATATCAAAGGCCGCGGCGGCGCGCGTGTCGCCACGCGAGGTGGTGCAGCTGCGCACCGCCCTGCAGGCCCTCGGCCCCGTCAAGGCCGCCTGCCTTGAGTCGGCCGACGAGAGCCTGCGCCGCATAGGCGAGAACATAAGCCTCTGCGAGAGCCTGCGCGACAGGATAGGGCGCGAGGTTAACGACGACTCGCCGCAGCTCGTCAGCAAGGGCGGCGTAATAAGGCCGGGCGTGAGCGCCGAGCTCGACGAGCTGCGCGCCATATCGACCGGCGGCAAGGAATACCTGCTGAAGATACAGCAGCGCGAGATGGAGGCCACGGGCATAGCCTCGCTCAAGATTGGCTACAACAACGTCTTCGGCTACTACCTCGAGGTGCGCAACACGTTCAAGGACAAGGTGCCCGCCGACTGGGTGCGCAAGCAGACGCTGGCGCAGGCCGAGCGCTACATCACGCAGGAGCTGAAGGAATACGAGGAGAAGATACTCGGCGCCGAGGATAAGATTCTGGCCCTCGAGGCAAGGCTCTTCGCCGACCTCGTGGCGGCCATGCAGGAGTACATACCCGCCATACAGGCCGACGCCGCCCTGATAGCCAAGCTCGACTGCCTGCTCGGCTTCGCCAAGGCCGCCGAGCAGCACCGCTACGTAAGGCCCGTGATAGAGCCTGACGACATAGTGCTCGACATCCACCAGGGGCGCCACCCCGTAATCGAAACACAGCTGCCCGTCGGCGAGAGCTACGTGCCCAACGACGTCTACCTTGACGACCGCCGGCAGCAGATAATGATAATCACCGGACCAAACATGGCCGGTAAGTCGGCCCTGCTGCGCCAGACGGCGCTCATCACGCTGATGGCCCAGATAGGCTGCTACGTGCCGGCGGAGAGCGCCAGGATAGGCCTGGTGGACAAGATTTTCACACGCGTCGGCGCGTCAGACAACATCTCGCTCGGCGAATCGACGTTCATGGTTGAGATGACCGAGGCTGCCAACATCCTCAACAACGTGACGCCGCGCTCGCTCGTGCTATTCGACGAGCTTGGCCGCGGCACGTCCACCTACGACGGCATAAGCATAGCCTGGGCCATCGTAGAGTACTTGCACGAGCACCCCAAGGCCGCCGCGCGCACGCTCTTCGCCACGCACTACCACGAGCTGAACGAGATGGAGAAGAACTTCGCGCGCATCAAGAACTATAACGTTAGCGTGCGCGAGGTTGACGGCAAGGTCATCTTCCTGCGTAAACTGGAGCGAGGCGGCTCGGAGCACTCGTTCGGCATACACGTGGCGCAGATAGCCGGCATGCCCAAGAGTATTGTGCGCCGCGCCGAGGCCATACTCAAGCAGCTCGAGGCCGACAACGCCCAAGTGGGCGCGGCCGCAAAGCCGTCGGCCGAGAAGCTCAACCAGGGCCGCGAGGGCATGCAGCTAAGCTTCTTCCAGCTTGACGACCCCGTGCTGTGCCAGGTGCGCGACGAAATCCTCGGCCTCGACATCAACAACCTTACGCCCGTGGAGGCGCTCAACAAGCTCAACGACATAAAGAAAATAGTCACGGGGAAAGAATAATTCACAATTCATAATTCATAATGAATAATTGTGGCGGCGTAAAAAACGGTTGATGATGAAGAGTGAAAGGGTGATATAAAAGTAAAATAGAGGAAATCTTCCGAAGATTTCCTCTATTTTATTTTGTTGATTGTTCCATCTTCTCTTTGAAGCTGTCGGCTCTCACGTAACCGGACATCTTGTTGTTGAGCGGAATTTTTGATATGCCGCAAATGTAAGGAAAATAATTTATAAGAAAAGAAAAAAATGGGAAAATTTTACAAAGATTTTCCCATTTTTTCTTTTTCCTATTCAGTTATTCTTAGTTTGTCGGTGCCTTGTTTACCCCTCCGCCCCGAGGCGTTTCATCAGCTTGTGGTTGAACATGCAGACCAGGCCGAGGGCTATGAAGGGCAGGCTGAGCAGCTGGCCCATGTTGAGCGCCATTGAGGCCTCGAAGGCTTCCTGTATGTCCTTGGTGAACTCGATGAAGAAGCGGGCGGTGAATATCAGCGTGATGCACATGCCGAAGAAGAAGCCCGTGCCCACGCGCTCGGGCCGTTTCCTGTAAAAATACCAGCCGATGAAGAAGAACGCGGCGTAGGCCACGGCCTCGTAGAGCTGGCCGGGGTGGCGCGGCAACATGTCGACGCGCTCGAAGATGAACGCCCAGGGCACGTCGGTCACCTTGCCTATTATCTCGGAGTTCATGAGGTTGCCCAGGCGTATGAGGCAGGCCGTCGAGGGCGTGGCTATGGCTACGTTGTCGAGCACGCGCCAGAGGTTGACCTTAGTGCGGCGCACGTAGAGCCAAAGGGCTATGATTAGTCCGATGGTGCCGCCGTGGCTGGCCAGTCCCTCGTAGCCCGTGAAGCGCCACGAGCCGTCGGCCAGGAAGCGTATGGGCAGTATCATCTCCACCATGTGCTTGAAGCTTGATAGGAAGTAGCCCGGCTCGTAGAACAGGCAGTGGCCCAGGCGCGAGCCTATCAGTATGCCCACGAAGCAGTAGATGAAGAGCGGGTCGAACAGCTCTGGCCGTATCTTCTGCTCCTTGTACAGCCGCCTTACGATGAGGTAGGCCGCCAGCAGGCCCAGCAGCCAGCACAGCGAGTACCAGCGCAGGCTGAACGAGCCGATGTGGAAGGCCACGAGGTCGGGGTTCCAGAGGATGTATGACAAGGTGTTCATTACTTTAAGGAGTTAAGGAGTTATGTAGTTAAGGAGTTAAGGAGTTAAGACAAATGCTTTTGTTTCTTTGGAGTTATGGAGTTAAGGAGTTAAGACAAATGCTTTTGTTTATTTGTAGTTATAGAGTTAAGATATTATTTTTGACGCTTTACTTTGAATGGCAAAAGCATTTGTCTTAACTCCTTAACTACAATAACTCCTTAACTTCTAAAAATTACACGTTGAACCTGAAGTGCATGATGTCGCCGTCCTGCACGACGTAGTCCTTGCCCTCTATGCCCAGCTTGCCGGCCTCGCGCACGGCGGCCTCCGAGCCGTACTTTATGTAGTCGTCATACTTTATCACCTCGGCGCGGATGAAGCCCTTCTCGAAGTCGGTGTGGATGACGCCGGCGCACTGCGGGGCCTTCCATCCCTTCTTGTACGTCCAGGCCTTCACCTCCATCTCGCCGGCGGTGATGAACGTTTCGAGGTTAAGCAGGGCGTAGGCCTTCTTTATCAGACGGTTGACGCCGCTCTCCTCAAGCCCCAGCTCGTCGAGGAACAGCTTCTTGTCCTCGTAGCTCTCCAGTCCGGCAATGTCCTCCTCGGTCTTGGCGGCTATGACGAGCACCTCGGCGCCCTCCTCCTTGGCTATTTCCTCCACGCGGCGGCTGTAGTCGTTGCCCGTCTTGGCCGACGCCTCGTCGACGTTGCAGACGTAGAGCACGGGCTTGGCCGTCAGCAGGAAGAGGTTGCGCGCGGCCTCCTGCTCCTCCTTCGAGTCGAATTCCACCACGCGGGCGTTCTTGCCCTGCTCCAGCACCTGCTTGTAGGCCTCCAGCACGCTGACCTCGGTCTTGGCGTCCTTGTTGCCCGCGGCGGCCACTTTCTGCTGCTTAGAGAGGCGCGACTCTATCGTTTCGAGGTCCTTAAGCTGCAGCTCGGTGTCGATGATTTCCTTGTCGCGTATTGGGTCGATTGTGCCGTCGACGTGAGTTATGTTGTCGTCGTCGAAGCAGCGCAGCACGTGTATGATGGCGTCCGTTTCGCGTATGTTGCCGAGGAACTTGTTGCCCAGTCCCTCGCCCTTCGAGGCTCCCTTCACCAGTCCGGCGATGTCGACAATCTCGCACGTCGCGGGCACGATGCGTCCCGGGTGGACAATCTCGGCCAGACGGGTCAGCCTCTCGTCGGGCACGGTAATCATGCCCACGTTGGGTTCTATTGTGCAGAAGGGGAAGTTGGCGGCCTGCGCCTTGGCGCTCGACACGCAGTTGAAAAGCGTGGACTTGCCCACGTTGGGCAACCCCACTATACCACATTTTAATGACATATCGATATAAACGTTTACATTCTACGGGTGCAAAGGTAGTGCAAATTTTCGAGTAAGCGAAGCGAAAGCAAATCCATTTGTTTTCGTGAGCGAAAGAAAATTATACAAGTTGAACGAAAAGCAAAATAAAAGGGCGTGAAACGGACTTTTATTTTGCTTTTCCGAGACGCAGCCTACCTTATTCAAAGGTAGTGTTTTTTAAAGAAGTTAAAGCCATCGCCTTGCACATTTATACTTGATGTTCTTATAAACGACAAAAGTAATGGCTTTAACTTCTCTAACTTCTTCATTCATTCTGCGCCGTTTTGCATTGCAAAAGGCCGCGAAACGCGCTGTAAAATGCCGTGAAATGCAGAGCGTTTTTGAGGCATTCCGTAACGTGTTGAGTGTCAAGGCGTTCAGCCTCTGACGTAGTGCGGCAGCTCGTCGGGGATTACCATCGACACCTCGACGATGCCCTCCACGCGCCCGTCGGCGTCGGTCACAGCCGTCTGGTAAATCATCTTGCGCACGCCCTCCTTCTCTATTGTGTAGGCGTTCGTGCCGCCCTCCGTCAGCAGCCGCCTGATAATGCCCGCTGCGCGCTCCCCGTGGCAGTCGTAGAGGCTCTTGCCTATGAGGTTGCCGTGTTTGCGGTACGTCTCCCTCGCCCTGCGGTTCATGTAGCGTATTACGCCGTCCTTGTCGGCTGCGGTCACGGCGCACGCCATGCCCTCCGCCCAGTCAAAGTTGTTGTCCATTATCGTTTCTTGTTTTTAGTATTATTTTCACGTTTTCAGTATTCTTTTGTTATTTGTTTATGGAATGCTGTTTTCGTATATGTATCTCGCTGCATTACGGATTCCTTCACCTATGCTCTCTGGAGTAATGTATTGCCATTCGTCATAAGGTGCTGTGAATGAGGAGAGTACTTTTCCTGATTTACTGTATGAAGTGCCTGATTTTACAGATATTTTTGACCATTCTGAGTTGAAGTAGTAAAGGATTTTTTCTTCAAAAATATGATATTTTACACCTTTATCGTTCATTGCTTGCTTGCGTGCTTCTGGTGTGTCGTAAGTTATTTTTACCCATACAAGGTGGTTACCATATTCGTTTTGTATGTTACTATGAATGTACCATGTTTGTGAATCTTGTGAACCTAGTTCCATCCATTCTTGAGCGTGTGCGAGTATTGGTATTAATGTCGCTAGCAATGTTATTACAATGTTTTTCATGATGTTTTGTTTTTAAGATTAATAATATCTTTATCAACAATTTTGTCTGTTTTTTATTTATCCTCCGCAATCCATTTTTCAATAGTCTTCGTCTCCCTGCTGAAGTTTATTCCGAGCTTTATTACCTTGCGGCCGTCGGCCTTGAAGGGCGCGGCGTAGCCTTTCTCGTTGATTTGGCGGATGGCTTCCTCGGCCGTGCCGTCGAGCTTGAACTCCATTACGTAGATGTATTCCTTGGTCTTGAGGACGAGGTCAACGCGGCCGTTGGCGGTGTGGTATTCAACGTTTACGTGGAAGCCCATGAGGCGGAAGACGATGAAGAGCACGTTCTGGTAGTGCACCTCCAGGTCGCGCTGCATCTCGTAGGGTATGTCGGCGTAGAAAGTGCGCAGGCGGGAGAGGAAGGCGTCGTAGTCGCCGCGCTCCACGTCCATTACGAAGCGCTTTATCTCGAAGGCCGTCTTGGTGGGCGGCACGTTGGTGTAGAAGGGCATGAGGTACCTGACGAAGCCGCGCTCCACCTCGTAGTTGGGGAAGCCGAGGGTGTAGAGGCCGAACTCGCGGTCGTAGTCCTTTATGGTGAGGTAGCCGCTCTGGTAGATTACGGGTATGGGGTCGGTCGACGCCGCGTCGATACTGTTGAGCACGTCTTCCGACGTTACGTTGTGCGACATGTCGTCAAGGTCGTAGTTGTGCATCTGCAGCAGCTTCACGAGGTATGTCGGCGTGCCCGTCTCGAACCAGTAATAGCCGAACTTCTTTTTAGCGAACGTGTTTAGCAGGCTGAACGGGTTGTACACTCCCGGGGCGTTCTCCTCGAAGTGGTAGCCGTCGTACATTCGCCGCAGCTCCTTCAGGCAGTCTGCGTAGTCCATGCCGTTGGCCTGGGCCAGCACCTCGATGTCTTCCTTAAACTGTGCCTCAAGCTCGGCTTCGCTTATGCCGCAGATGTCGTAAAACCTGTCCCACATCGATATGTCGTTGAGGTTGTTCAGGTCGCTGAACACGCTCACCTTGCCGAACTTCGTCACGCCCGTGAGCATTGCGAAGCGTATGTCGCCGTCGCGGCTCTTCAGCGCGCCGTAAAACGGCTTGAGCGTTTCGCGGTAGGCGTGCTGCAGCTCCTCGTTGCCGATGGCCTGCAGCATTGGCTTGTCGTACTCGTCAACGAGTATGACGACCCTCTGTCCGGTCTTTTCGTGGGCGCGCTTGATTATGCCGTCGAAGCGTCTGGCAGGCCCTTCTTCCAATGGGTTGCAGCCATAAAGCTTTTCCCATTCGGCCAGTTGTTCGTCAAGCACTTTCTCAAGAGAGTCCGGGCGGTCGTACTTCTGCGTGTTGAGGTCGATGTGCAGCACGGGGTGGGGCGCCCAGTCGTCGGCCAGCCGGTCGATGGCAAGCCCCTTGAACAGCTCCCTCTTGCCCTCGAAGAACGCCTGTATCGTGCTGATCAGCAGGCTCTTGCCGAAGCGGCGCGGACGACTCAGGAAGTAATACCTGCCCTCCGTGATTAGCTTGTACACCAACCGCGTCTTGTCAACGTAGTAGTAGCCGTCCTTTATGAGACTCTCGAAGTTCTGTATGCCTATGGGGTATTGTTTCATGCTTGGTGTTTTTGTCTTTTGTTGTTTTCAGTTCTCTTCCTCGGCAATCCACTTGTCTATCGTCTTCGTTTCGCGGCTGAAGTTTATTCCTAATTTAACGACCTTGCGGCCGTCGGAAATGAAGGGCGCGGCGTAGCCTTTCTCGTTGATTTGGCGGATGGCTTCCTCGGCCGTGCCGTCGAGCTTGAACTCCATGACGTAGATGTATTCCTTGGTCTTCAGGACGAGGTCTACGCGGCCGTTGGCGGTGTGGTATTCAACGTTTACGTGGAAGCCCATGAGGCGGAAGACGATGAAGAGCACGTTCTGGTAGTGCACCTCCAGGTCGCGCTGCATCTCGTAGGGTATGTCGGCGTAGAAAGTGCGCAGGCGGGAGAGGAAGGCGTCGTAGTCGCCGCGCTCCACGTCCATTACGAAGCGCTTTATCTCGAAGGCCGTCTTGGTGGGCGGCACGTTGGTGTAGAAGGGCATGAGGTACCTGACGAAGCCGCGCTCCACCTCGTAGTTGGGGAAGCCGAGGGTGTAGAGGCCGAACTCGCGGTCGTAGTCCTTTATGGTGAGGTAGCCGCTCTGGTAGATTACGGGTATGGGGTCGGTCGACGCCGCGTCGATACTGTTGAGCACGTCTTCCGACGTTACGTTGTGCGACATGTCGTCAAGGTCGTAGTTGTGCATCTGCAGCAGCTTCACGAGGTATGTCGGCGTGCCCGTCTCGAACCAGTAATAGCCGAACTTCTTTTTAGCGAACGTGTTTAGCAGGCTGAACGGGTTGTACACTCCCGGGGCGTTCTCCTCGAAGTGGTAGCCGTCGTACATTCGCCGCAGCTCCTTCAGGCAGTCTGCGTAGTCCATGCCGTTGGCCCGGGCCAGCACCTCGATGTCGTCCTTGAACTGTGCCTCAAGCTCGCTTTCGCTTATGCCGCAGATGTCGTAAAACCACGGCGACATCGATATGTCGTTGAGGTTGTTCAGGTCGCTGAACACGCTCACCTTGCCGAACTTCGTCACGCCCGTGAGCATGGCGAAGCGTATGTCGCCGTCGCGGCTCTTCAGTGCGCCGTAAAAGGGCTTCAGCGTTTCGCGGTAGGCGTGCTGCAGCTCCTCGTTGCCTATGGCCTGCAGCATTGGCTTGTCGTACTCGTCAACGAGTATGACGACCCTCTGTCCGGTCTTTTCGTGTGCACGCTTGATTATGCCGTCGAAGCGCATTGCAAGTCCTATTTCGGCAGGATTACTGCCGTACAGCTTTTCCCATTCGGCAAGCTGTCCGTTGAGCAGGTTCTCCAAGCTTTCCGGCCGGTCGTACTTCTGCGTGTTGAGGTCGATGTGCAGCACGGGGTGGGGCGCCCAGTCGTCGGCCAGTTGGTCGATGGCAAGCCCCTTGAACAGCTCCCTCTTTCCCTCGAAGAACGCCTGTATCGTGCTGATTAGCAGGCTCTTGCCGAAGCGGCGCGGGCGGCTCAGGAAGTAATAGCTGCCCTCCGTGATGAGCTTGTACACCAGTTGCGTCTTGTCAACGTAGTAGTAGCCTCCGCGGCGCAGCTTCTCGAAGTTCTGTATGCCTATGGGGTATTGTTTCATATCCGTCGTGTTTGTCTTTTGCAAAGATAATGCAAGTCGAGCGCAATACAAAATAAAAGGGAGTGAAACGAACTTTTATTTTTATTGCCGAGGCGCAGCTTATCTTATCTAAAGATAGGAAATTTTAAGTGAAAAGTGAAAAGTGAAAAGTGAAAAATCCAATACTCTTTTGGGTAGTGTACAATGGTGTGGTAATTGATTATAATTCAAGTAGTTGCATGAGGCGGTTTTCGGGCTTGCGAAAGATGGTTTTTGATAACGCCTAAGGCCGCATATTGCGGTGCGGTATGCGGCCTTAGGCATGATTATAGGGTAGGGTAGCGAGGGCTGATGGGCCGAATTAGCCTGATGAGCCTGATTGCCCTAATAGGAAAAAGGAAATGTATTATTCACTTTTCGTTATTCATTTTTCATTTAAAGGGAATTGGATTTTTCACTTTTCGCTTTTCACTTTTCCCTTAAAAAGCCGTGGATTTTTAATTTTTCATTGTTAATTTTTAATTTGAAATCAGTGTGCCTCCAGCCAGTTGGCGCCCCATCCGCAGTCGGCGGTTAGTGGAACGTCCAAGGGGTAGGCGTTCTGCATTTCTTCCAAAACGATTTGTTCCACGCGCTCCTTCTCGTCGGGGTAGACGCTGAAGTTAAGTTCGTCGTGCACCTGTAGTATCATCTTAGAGCGCAGGCCTTCGTGGCGGAAGCGCTCGTAGATGCGCACCATGGCTATCTTTATTATGTCGGCGGCCGTGCCCTGTATGGGGGCGTTGATGGCGTTGCGCTCGGCGAAGCCGCGCACGGTGGCGTTGTGCGACGTTATGTCGGGCAGGTAGCGGCGGCGGTGCATCAGCGTCTCGGCGTAGCCCTTCTCCCTCGCCGCGGCCTTTGCCTGCTCCATGTAGTCGGCCACGCGGGGGAAGGTGGCGAAGTAGCCGTCGATCAGCTCCGTCGCCTCCTTGCGGCTGATGTCAAGGCGCTCGGCCAGGCCGAACACGGTTATGCCGTATATTATGCCGAAGTTTGCCCTCTTGGCCTTGGTGCGCTGGTCGCGCGTGACGGTGTCGATGGTTTCGTGGTATATCTTGGCGGCCGTGGCGGCGTGGATGTCATGCCCCTCGCGGAAGGCCTCGCGCATGTTCTCGTCGCCGCTCAGGTGGGCCATGACGCGCAGCTCTATTTGAGAGTAGTCGGCCGAGAAGAACAGGCAGCCCTCCTCGGGCACGAAAGCCTTGCGTATCTCCTTGCCGTCCTCGCCGCGCACGGGTATGTTCTGCAGGTTGGGGTCTGACGACGAGAGGCGTCCCGTGGCCGTGACCGTCTGGTTGAACGACGTGTGTATGTGCCCCGTCCTCGGGTTTACGAGCTTCGGCAGGGCGTCGACGTAGGTGCCGAGGAGCTTCTTCAAGCCCCTGTGCTCCAGTATTTTGCCCACTATTTCGCTCTTTCCGCGCAACTGCTGGAGCACCTCTTCCGACGTTACATACTGCCCCGTCTTGGTCTTCTTCGGCTTCTCCACTATCTTCATCTTGCCGAACAGGATTTCGCCCACCTGCCGCGGCGAGGCAATGTTGAACTCCTCGCCCGCCAGGCGGTATATGTCCTGCTCTATGTCAGTCATGCGCTGCGTCAGTATCTGCGACGTTTCCTTGAGCGAGGCCGTGTCGAGGCGCACGCCGCTAAGCTCCATCGAGGCCAGCACGCGCACCAAGGGCATTTCCACTTCGCTGAACAGCTGCCACACGCCGGCCTCCCTCAGCCGCGGCTCCAGCAGGTTCTTCAGCCGCAGGGTGACGTCGGCGTCCTCGGCGGCATACTCGTACACCTCCTCGGGCTTCAGCTCGCGCATCGAGCGCTGGTTCTTCCCCTTCGGCCCTATCAGCTCGTCTATGTGTATCGTCCTGTAGCCGAGATACACCTCGGCCATGTAGTCCATGTTGTGGCGCAGCTCGGGTTGCAGCAGGTAGTGGGCTATCATCGTGTCGAACATCCCGCCCGCCAGCTCCACGCCGTAGGCGGCCAGCACCTCGAGGTCGTACTTTATGTTCTGTCCGATTTTAAGGATTTCGGCACATTCGTACACCGGTTTGAAAATATTAACAATCTTTTCGGCTTCTTTACGTTCGGCGGGAACGGGCACGTAGTAAGCCTCGTTTTCCTCGACCGAGAAGCTCAAACCCACCAGTTCGGCGTCGATTGCGTCGGTCGAAGTCGTTTCCGTGTCCAGACTTAAAAAACTTTTTGTCATGAAAAAGTCACGGATTTTGAGCATATCTTCCTCTTTGTCAACGAGATGATACGCATGCGGCGTGTCGTTTAACGTCTTGAGAGCGGATTTTTCGGCGTCGCCCGCCTCTTCGTCCGTGTTTACGGCGAATAAATCGAGTTGCTGATTAGCTTTATTTTTGAAGTTTTCAATTTTGTTAATAAACCTGTCCGAGAGGGTCTTAAACTCCAGTTCGGCGAATATTTTGCGCAGGGCGTCGGCGTCAGGCTCGGTCACCCGCAGGGCGTCGAGGTCGAGGCTGACGGGCGCGTCGGTGCGTATGGTGGCGAGGAACTTCGAGAAGCGTATCTGCTCCTTGTTCTCCTCAACCTTCTTCTTGAGCGCGCCCTTCAGCTCGGCGGTGCGCTCGAGCAGGGCGTCAACGGAGCCGAACTGCAGCAGCAGCTTGACGGCCGTCTTCTCGCCGACGCCCGGACAGCCCGGTATGTTGTCGGCCGCGTCGCCCATGAGGCCGAGCATGTCGACCACCTGCGACGTCGATGAAATGCCGTATTTTCGGCACACGCCGTCGGCGTCGAGCGTTTCGTAGCCCCCGCCGTGGCGCGGGCGGTACATCACCACGTTGCCGCCCACCAGCTGGCCGTAGTCCTTGTCGGGCGTCAGCATGTATGTCTTGAGTCCCTCGCGGTCGGCCTGCCTGGCCAGGGTGCCTATCACGTCGTCGGCCTCGAAGCCCTCGGCCTCGATAACGGGTATGCGCATGGCCGCCAGCACCTCTTTTATTACGGGCACCGAGCGGCGTATGTCCTCGGGCGTTTCCTCGCGCTGGGCCTTATACTGGGCGTAGGCCTCGCTGCGGAAGGTGGGGCCGTGGGGGTCGAAAGCCACGCCCAGATACGTCGGGCGCTCCTTCGTGAGCACCTCGTGCAGCGTGTTGCAGAAGCCCAGCACGGCCGACGTGTTCATGCCCTTCGAGTTTATCCTCGGGTTCTTGATGAACGCGTAATACGCCCTGTATATCAGGGCGTAAGCGTCAAAAAGGAAAAGCTTGTCCATCTTTTTGTCGGTTTTTACGTGTAAAGTTACTGAATTTTTGCTAATAATCGGAGAAAATAATTACTTTTGTAACAAATTTCGTAGCATGACTGACTATTTACCTCTTATCAAAGCGCCAATTGAAGGCGAGCTGGAGCAATTCATACGCCTGTTCAACTCTTCGCTGACCCACGACGGACGGCTGCAGGAGGAGATTTTCGCGCGCATACGCCAGCGCGCCGGCAAGCGCATGCGCCCCATGCTCATCATGCTCATGGCCAAGAACTACGGCCGCGTGACCGACGCCACGCTGCACGCCGCGGTCGGCCTGGAGCTGCTCCACACGGCCTCGCTCGTACACGACGACGTGGTTGACGAGAGCCGCGAGCGCCGCGGACAGGCCTCGGTCAACGCCGTGTATGACAACAAGGTGGCCGTGCTCGTGGGCGACTACATCCTCTCGACGGCCCTGCTGCACGTCTCGATAACCCACAACGAGCTGATAGTAAGGTATCTGGCCGAGCTCGGCCGAACGCTATCCGACGGCGAGATACTGCAGCTCACCAGCATAGGCGACGAGGAGATATCGGAGCAGACCTACTACCAGATAATCAGCCGCAAGACGGCCGCCCTCTTCGAGGCCTGCTGCGCCATCGGCGCAATATCGGCCGGAATGACCGAGGAGAGGGTGGGCGAGGCCAAGCGCTTCGGCCGCACGCTGGGCATGATATTCCAGATACGCGACGACATCTTCGACTATTACGACTCGCCCGAGATAGGCAAGCCCACCGGCAACGACATGGCCGAGGGCAAGCTCACCCTGCCCGCCATCTACGCCCTCAACTCCACGGCCGACGCCGGCATGACCGCGCTGGCCCGGAAGGTGAAGCAGGGCACCGTGACGCGCGACGAGATAGCCCGCCTGGTGGCCTTCACGAAGGAGCGCGGCGGCATTGACTACGCCTGCCGCCGCATGGACGAGATGCACGCCGAGGCCATGGCCTTCATCAGGACCGAGGTGGGCGACCCAGCCCTTAAGAAGAGCCTCACGGCATATCTCGACTTCGTCGTGAAGCGCAACAGCTGAAGCTTTATAACCATCTGACAACCAATAAGTTGCAAAACGCCGCCCCCTGCATCGCAGAAGGCGGCGTTTTGCGTTACGATAGGCGGCAAACCGGCCGCCGAAAGGTAAGCCTGAAGAGGCTTGCTGGAGATAAGCCCGATGAGCCTAATAAGCTTAATGGGAAATAAGCCCAATGAGCCTAATAGGCCAAATGCGCCCAAGCTGCTGCCATCCGCGGCGTATCCGGCTTATTAGGCTCATTGGGCCTATATTCCTATTTAGGCCTATCGGGCCCTCCCATGCTCATCCTCCCGTCAGCCTTATCGCCCTAATTTCAGAAGAATTTGGTTTCCTCGCCCACAATCTCGCTAAGCAGCATGTTGGCCAGTCGGCTGGTGCCGAGGCGCAGCCACTTGTTGGTGAGCCATTTTTCGCCCAGGACCTCTTTTACTATCGTGTAGTAGATTAGTGCGTCCATGACCGAGTTAAGGCCGCCAGCGGGCTTAAAACCTATCTGTATGCCCGTTTCTTCATAGTATTCCTTGATGGCCTGGCACATCACGTAGGCCGCCTCGGGCGTAGCGGCCGGCTCGAGCTTGCCCGTAGACGTCTTGATGTAGTCGGCCCCGGCGTACATCGCCAGTATCGACGCCTTCTTGATGTTAGAGGCCGTCTTGAGGCAGCCCGTCTCGAGGATTACCTTCATCGGCGCGTCGCCGCAGGCCTGCTTCAGCTCGGCTATGTCGTCGCACAGGCCCTCGTAGTCGCCGCTGAGGAACTTGCCCACGGGCATTACGATGTCAATCTCCGTGGCGCCGTCCTTCACGGCGAGCGCCGTTTCGGCCACCTTCACTTCTATCAGCGCCTGCGACGAGGGGAAACTGCCCGACACGCAGGCTATCTCAACGCCGTCCACCTCGAGCGACTCGGCCACCGTCCGCGCGAAACATGGATAGACGCAGACCGTCGCCACGTGGGGCAGGGCGGGGTAAGTGGCGTCAAATTGGTTGACGCGCTCCGTGAAGGCCAGTATCGACTCGTCGCTGTCCGTCGTCTTGAGCGACGTCAGCTCAATGCTGCCGAAGAGGAAGCGCTTCACCTCCGGCGTGTCGTTCTCGTGCACCTTCTCGGCTATCAGCTGCCTTACGGCCTCGCGCACGGCCGCGTCGTCAAGGTCGGTATCATACTTGGCGAGCGCCTCGTCATACTTGCTCATCTTCGGGAAATCAGCCTCGTGCTTGTGCTCGTGCCCGCATCCGCAGGCCTTCTTGTCGTTTTCTGTTGCCATATATCCAAGTTGTTTAATTGTTATTTTTTAATTTTTCATTCGCGACATGCCGTAAGGCGTCGCGCTTAGTCTTCTTCTCTATGTTCCTCTTGAGCGCCTCCGTCAGGTCAGTGCCCGTCTGGTTGGCCAGGCAGAGCAGCACCCACAGCACGTCGGCCATCTCGTCGGCCGGGTCTTGCGGCTCGCCCTGCTTGAAGCTCTGGTCGCCGTACTTGCGGGCGATGACGCGGGCCAGCTCGCCCACCTCCTCGGCGAGGCAGGCCATGTTGGTAAGTTCGCTGAAGTAGCGCACGCCGTATTGCCTAATCCATTGGTCTACAAGCTGTTGCGCCTCTTTGATGGTTATTTCGCCGTCCATTGTCTGATAGTTTTAAGCCCCTTCCCGGCCTCCCCGAGGGAAGGTGACGGGGTGGAGGCAAATTATTGTTTTATGTATGCTGCAAGGTTAGCCGGTCGGTTTCCTCCCCTTTGGGAAGGGCGGGTGGGGGCTTTACTCCTTGTGCCTCGTGTCCATGCAGATTGTCACCGGGCCGTCGTTAATCAGCTCAACCTTCATGTCCGCGCCGAACTCGCCCGTAAGCACATTGAGGCCCGTAGCGCGGCGGAGCTTCTCGCAGAAGCTCTCGTAGAGCGGGATTGAAACCTCGTGGCGGGCGGCGTGTATCCAAGAGGGGCGGTTGCCCTTCTTATACGACGCCAGCAGCGTAAACTGGCTTACTACGAGTATCTCGCCGCCGACAGCCGTCACGGGCAGGTTCATCACGCCCTCGTCGTCGTCGAAGACGCGCAGCGAGGCGGTCTTCTTCACCAGCCAGTCGACGTCCTCCTCGGTGTCGCCCTCGGCCACTCCGAGCAGTATCATGTAACCCTTGCCGATGGCGGACTTCACCTCTCCGCCTATCGTAACTGACGCGCGGCTTACGCGCTGGATAACTGTCTTCATCTGTTTTTTATCTGTAAAGGTAATTATATTCGGCCTTAACGGCAAATTTGCGCCGTTAAAGAGGCTAAATTCAATCGGCTGTGTTGAAGTGTTCCCATACAATCTTGGCCTTCGAAGGCCCTACGGCGTCGGTAAGTTGCTGTAAGTCAGCCTCTTTGATGCGCTTCACCGACTTAAGCGCCTGCAGCAGGGCGTCCTTCGTCTTGGGCCCTATGCCGCGTATGTCGTCAAGCTCCGAGTGCAGCGCATGCTTGCTGCGCTTGTCGCGGTGGAAGGTTATGGCGAAGCGGTGCACCTCGTCCTGCATGTGCGTCAGCAGGCGGAACAGCTCGCTGTCGGTCTTCATCCCCACGATGACGGGCGGCTGGCCGTAGAGCAGTTCGTTAGTGCGGTGGCGGTCGTCCTTAGCCAGTCCGGCGATGGGAATGTCAAGACCAAGCTCGCCCTCGACCACGCTGCGCACCACGCTCATCTGTCCCTGTCCGCCGTCGGTTATGATAAGGTCGGGCAGGGGCTGGCCTTCGTCCACCATGCGCGAGTAGCGGCGGCGCACCACCTCCTGCATCGAGGCGTAGTCGTCAGGCCCCGTTACGGTCTTTATGATGTACTTGCGGTAGTCCTTCTTGCTGGGTTTCATCTTCTTGAACACCACGCAGGCCGCCACGGCGTCGGTGCCCGAGATGTTAGAGTTGTCGAACATCTCGATTTGGTAAGGCATTTTAGGCAGCTTCAGGGCGTCCTGTATTTCCTTCATCAGGCGCACCTGCTTCTGCTCGGGATTGAGCTTTTCGGCCTGCTTAAGACGGTCGAAGCGGTACTGCTTGCCGTTCATTTCAGAGAGGTCGAGCAGCGTGCGCTTGTCGCCCCGCTGCGGCACGGTGAACGTGACGCCGTCGACGGCCATGTCGACGGGGAACGGCACGATTACCTCGCGCGACGTGCTGCCCATCCGTTCGCGTATCTGCAGGATGGCGAGCTGCAGTATCTCGAGCGCCGTTTCGCCTAATTTCTTCTTCATTTCGAACGTCTGCGCCTGGTTGATGGAGCCGTTCGTCACGTGCATGTAGTTGACGAAGGCCGTTCGCTCGTCGTCGGTTACGCTGAATACGTCGACGTCCGTAATCGTGTGGCTCACCACCTCGCTCTTGGCGCAGAAGCCCTCGAGCGCCATGTAGCGCTGCTTGACGGCCTCGGCCTCCTCGAAGCGCATCTCCTCGGCCAGCCGCTGCATCTGCGCGTAGAGGCGGCGCTGCACGTCGCGCGTGTTGCCCTTGAGTATCTCGCGCGCCTGGGCGATGCACTCCTGGTAGTCTTCATACGTCTGGCGGCCTATGCACGGCGCGCCGCAGTTATGGATGTGATACTCCAGGCAGGGGCGGTATTTGCCCTGCTCTATGCCCTCCTTGGTGATGGGCTGGCGGCACGTGCGCGGGCGGTAGAGCTTCTTGATAAGCTCGAGCACGGCGTACATCGAGCCTATATGGCTGTAAGGGCCGTAGTAAGTGCCCCAGCGCTTGTTGATCGTGCGCGTCTTGAAGATGCGCGGCAGGTATTCCTTTGTGACGCAAATCGAGGGATACGTCTTGCCGTCCTTCAGCAGGATGTTGTAGCGCGGCTGGTATTTCTTTATGAGGCTGTTCTCCAGGAGCAGGGCGTCCTCCTCGGTGTTGACCACGGTGTAGGTAATGTCGTGGATCTTGCTGACAAGCACTTTCGTCTTGAAGCGGTCCACCTCCTTGTGGAAGTATGACGACACGCGCGCCTTAAGGTTCTTTGCCTTGCCCACGTAGATTATCGTGCCGTGCTCGTCATAATACTGGTAGCTGCCGGGCTTGGCGGGCATGTTGCTCACGATGGCCTTTAGGCGGGCCAGCCGTTTCTCGTTTTCTTCTTTAGTCATGAGGCGTAAGTGCTTTGTACAAAGGGTTTTTCAAGAATAATGTTTCACGTGAAACTTTAAATGACAGCAGACAAGCAGACAAGTGACAAGCAGACAAGGAGGCTTGCTCTGTCGGTTATTTATTTTGTTTATAATTGTTGTTTTTTCCTTTTTTGCTTGTTCCCTTTTTATTGTCTGCTTGTTTACTAAGCAAATTTTCTCGTCTGCTTGTCTGCTCGTCACTTGTCTGCTTAAAAGGATTACACTTTCAGCAGCGTGGTTATCTCAGTGTCGTTGCCGAAGTTGTCGCGGCCGTGCAGGCCCTCGCGCGTCAGCTCTATGATGAAGTTGACGTAGATTTTCTTGGGGTTGAACTTCTTCACGAGGTCGTAGGCGGCCTTCATCGTGCCGCCCGTGGCCAGCAGGTCGTCGTGCAGCAGGACGACGTCGTCGGGCGTTATCGAGTCCTTGTGTATCTCGATGGTGTCCGTGCCGTACTCCTTGGCGTAGCTCTCCTGGATGGTTTCGCCGGGCAGTTTGCCGGGCTTTCGGCAGAGCACGACGCCCGCGTGCAGTCTTACGGCCAGGGCCGACGACATGATGAAGCCGCGGCTCTCAATGCCCACAATCTTCGTTATGCCCTTGTCCTTATAGAGGTCGTAAAGCTCGTCCTCCATTATCTGCAGACATTCGGGGTTAGAGAAGAGGGTGGTAACATCTCTGAAGTTGATTCCTTTCTTCGGAAAATCGGGTATGCACCTCAGGTTTTCCAGCAATGTCTTGTTGTTCATCGTTGTTAATTATAGATTGGTTGTTTTTATTGTTTGCTGTGGTTTGGTGGGGCTGATAGGCCGAATGGGCCGGATGGGCCGAATAAGACTGATGAGCCTGATGGGCCGTATGTGCCGCGTAAGCCGGTAAGCCCGAACGTGGCAGGTTTGCCCATTTAATTAAGGGCTGTTTAATCGGCCGTCTTTTGCGTTGCCGTTTGCCGCCTTTCGCCGTCTGAAAGGCCGCTTATTGCAGGGCGTTTGACGGCCTTTTGTTTGCCGCCTTTCGGCGGGCCGTTCGTAGCCTCTTGCGGGGTTGCCGGCAAGGGGCCGTGAGGCGGGGCGGGGTGGGGCGTTGCGGCTGCGCTTAACGCCCGTTTCCATCGTGAAACCCGTCAGGTTTTAGGTTGAAGCTAAGTTGTGGGCCGCCGCTGTATGTTGCTATTAATCAGTCGGTTCCAACGCTTGCGCTTAACAAAAAATCCTCAAATTGTTTCACGTGAAACATGTGTCACGCTTATCGCTTCATCAGCACCAGCATGATGTTAATGTCGCTCGGCGATACGCCCGGTATGCGGCTTGCCTGGGCAAGGGTTTCGGGGTCGATTTTTTCGAGCTTCTGCCGTGCTTCGGTCGACAGCTGCTGCATCTCCGAGTAATGGAAATGCCCGCGAATTTTTATGCTCTCCAGTCGGCGCATCTTTTCGGCCACGAGGCGTTCGCGCTCGATGTAGCCCTTATATTTCATCTTGATTTCTGCGGCCTCGGTTATCTCCTCCTTGCGGTTAGGCAGCGATTCCAACGCCTCGCGCAGCGTCGGCAGCAGCTCGGCCAGCTTGTCGAGCGAGAGCTGCGGGCGCGCCACGAGGTCGGCTATCCTGCATCCCTCGCGCAGCGGCGTCGTGCCCAGAGCTTCGAGCGCGGGGTTGATGTCGTGCGGTTTCACCGCCGTGCGGGCGCATAGGTCAATGATGCGGCCGACGGCTTCCTTCTTCTCCGTCCACCAGTCGTAGCGGCGGCGCGTGGCGAGGCCCAGCCGGTAAGCCTTCTCGGTGAGGCGGGCGTCGGCGTCGTCCTGTCGCAGCAGTATGCGGTATTCGGCCCGGCTGGTGAACATGCGGTAAGGTTCGTCTACGCCTTTCGTCACGAGGTCGTCGATGAGCACGCCGATGTAAGCCTCGTCGCGGCCGAGGGTGAATGTCTTGCCGCCCGTGCAGCGCAGCGCGGCGTTAACGCCGGCTATCAGTCCTTGGCCGGCGGCCTCCTCGTAGCCGGTGGTGCCGTTCACCTGTCCGGCAAGGAAGAGGCCCGGCACAATCTTCGACTCAAGGGTGTGGCGCAGCTGCGTCGGGTCGAAGAAGTCGTACTCTATGGCGTAGCCCGGGCGGTAGACGCGGGCGTCGCGCAGGGCGGGTATCCTTCTGAGCGCGCTGATCTGCACGTCCATCGGCATTGACGACGAGAAGCCGTTGAGGTACATCTCGTTGGTGTCCTCGCCCTCGGGCTCGAGGAAGAGGGGGTGCTGCTGCTTGTCGGGGAAGGTGACGAGCTTCGTTTCTATCGAGGGGCAGTAGCGCGGCCCTATGCTCTGTATCTGGCCGTTGTACAGGGGCGAGTCGGCCAGGCCCGAGCGCAGCACGTCGTGCACGTCGGGGTTGGTGTAGCACGTCCAGCAGGGCAGCTGCTTGAGCGGCCTGCCCTCCGACATGAAACTGAAGGCGTGGTAGCCCTGCTCGCCCTCCTGTATCTCCATGTCCTCGAAGTGTACCGAGCGGCGGTCTATGCGCACGGGCGTGCCCGTCTTCATCCGTCCGGCCGTTATGCCGTGGCGCGTCATGCTCGCGGTGAGCCGCTCGACGGCCGGCTCGGCTATGCGTCCGCCCGGCAGGCTGCGGCGGCCTATGTGCAGCAGGCCGTTGAGGAAGGTGCCGGCCGTCAGCACCACGCTCTTTGCCCGCAGCTCCACGCCCCACACCGTCTTGACGCCCACGGCCTCGCCCCGCTCTACCATCAGCTCCTCGGCCTGGTCCTGCCAGATGTCGAGGCCGTCGGTGCGGTCGAGCACGGAGCGCCACTGCCAGATGAACTTGCCGCGGTCGCACTGGGCGCGGGGGCTCCACACGGCGGGGCCTTTCGAGCGGTTGAGCATGCGGAACTGTATGGCCGTCTTGTCGGTGACGAGGCCCATGTGCCCGCCCAGGGCGTCAATCTCGCGCACAATCTGGCCCTTGGCAATGCCGCCCACGGCGGGGTTGCAGCTCATCTGCGCAATCTTGTTCATGTCCATGGTCACGAGGCACGTCCGCGCGCCCATGCCCGCGGCGGCCGCGGCGGCCTCACAGCCCGCGTGCCCGCCTCCGATAACGATAACGTCGTAGTGTAAAATCATCTTTTTTAGTTGACAAGTTACGAGCAGACGAGCAGACGAGGAGATTCGTTTTTCTCCGTACGCGTCGGCAAGGCAAATCTCCTTGTCTGCTTGTTACTTGTCCGCTTGTCTGCTCTTTACGCCGCAAAAGTAAGCATTAAAATCGAATTTTCGGGTAAATACTTTGATTTATCATCAAAATGGAGTATATTTGCACACCCAACACGCGCCTGCATACCTATAATAAGGTATAGGGCGCGGCGTGTGGCCGTGCCGCGCGCAGAGGGGACGCGGCTTTGTGCGACATTATTAACAATTTCATTTAATACTTTAAATTTTCAATCATTTATGTGGTTATGTAATTCATCAATCGGAAGGAAAGTGGTGATGTCCGTAACGGGCGTCGCGCTTATCCTGTTCTTGACGTTCCACATGTCAATGAACTTAGTGGCTCTCATCTCGGGTGAAGCTTACAACGCAGTGTGTGAGTTCCTCGGGGCTAACTGGTACGCGCTCGTGGCTACGCTGGCCTTGGCCGCCCTGGCAGTAATCCACATCGTGTACGCGTTCCTGCTCACCATGCAGAACCGTCGCGCCCGCGGCGAGGAGCGTTACGCCGTGACCGCCCGTCCGGCAAAGGTAGAGTGGGCTTCGCAGAACATGCTCGTGCTGGGCATCATCGTGCTCTTGGGCCTGCTGCTCCACCTGTTCAACTTCTGGTACAACATGATGTTCGCCGAGTTGACCGGTATCGCAGTGCCCCACCTGCCGTCAGACGGCTTCGCCTACATCCTCGACACGTTCTCGTGCCCGGTTTACGTAGTGCTCTACATCATCTGGCTCGTGGCCATCTGGTTCCACCTCTCTCACGGTTTCTGGAGCGCCATGCAGACTTTCGGCTGGAACGGCAAGGTGTGGTTCAACCGCTGGAAGGTCATCGGACAGGTTTACACCACGCTGCTCATGCTCGGCTTCCTCGTGGTAGTGCTGGCCTTCGCTTTCGGAATAGCTCCCAGCATGTGGTAATTAAAATTCATAATTAATAATGCATAATTCATAATTGTTATGGCAAAGCAAATAAATTCCAAGATACCAGAGGGACCGATAGCTGAGAAATGGACCAACTACAAGGCTCACCAGCGCCTCGTCAACCCTAAGAACAAACTGAAGTTGGACGTAATCGTCGTCGGAACCGGCCTCGCCGGAGCCTCGGCCGCAGCCTCGCTCGGCGAGATGGGCTTCAACGTCCTCAACTTCTGCATACAAGACTCGCCCCGCCGCGCACACTCTATCGCGGCCCAGGGTGGTATCAACGCCGCCAAGAACTACCAGAACGACGGCGACTCCATCTACCGCCTGTTCTACGACACGGTAAAGGGCGGCGACTACCGTGCACGCGAGGCCAACGTATACCGTCTGGCCGAAGTGTCTAACAACATCATCGACCAGTGCGTGGCACAGGGCGTGCCCTTCGCCCGCGAGTACGGCGGCATGCTGGCCAACCGCTCTTTCGGCGGCGCGCAGGTGTCGCGTACGTTCTACGCAAAAGGACAGACCGGCCAGCAGCTCCTGCTCGGCGCCTACTCAGCGCTCAGCCGCCAGGTGCACACCGGCCGCGTAAAGCTCTACACGCGCTACGAGATGGAAGACGTAGTAATCGTTGACGGCCGCGCACGCGGTATCATCGCCAAGAACCTCGTGACAGGAAAGCTCGAGCGCTTCTCGGCCAACGCCGTGGTAATAGCAACCGGCGGATACGGCAACACTTACTTCCTCTCTACCAACGCCATGGGCTGCAACTGTACGGCCGCTATGGCTTGCTACCGCAAGGGCGCTTACTTCGCCAACCCCTGCTACGTGCAGATTCACCCCACCTGCATCCCCGTGCACGGCACCAACCAGTCTAAGCTGACCCTTATGTCAGAGTCGCTCCGCAACGACGGACGCATCTGGGTGCCCAAGAAGCTCGAGGACGCTAAGGCCCTGCAGGCCGGCACCAAGAAGGGAAGCGACATTCCCGAGGAAGACCGTGACTATTATCTGGAGCGCCGCTACCCGGCCTTCGGTAACCTCGTGCCCCGCGACGTGGCTTCACGCGCAGCAAAGGAGCGCTGCGACAAGGGCTATGGCGTCAACAACACCGGCCTTGCCGTGTTCCTCGACTTCTCTGAGAGCATTGAGCGCCTCGGCCTCGACGTCGTGCTGCAGCGTTACGGCAACCTCTTCGACATGTACGAGGAAATCACCGACGTCAACCCCGGCGAGCTTGCCAACGAAATCAACGGCGTGAAGTACTACAACCCGATGATGATCTACCCCGCCATCCACTACACCATGGGCGGTATCTGGGTTGACTACGAGCTGATGACCAGCATCGAAGGACTCTTCGCCATCGGCGAGTGCAACTTCTCCGACCACGGAGCCAACCGCCTCGGAGCGTCAGCCCTCATGCAGGGTCTGGCCGACGGATACTTCGTGCTGCCGTACACCATCCAGAACTATCTGGCAGACCAGGCCATCTGGCCCCGCGTTTCGACCGACCTGCCCGAGTTCGAGGAAGCCGAGAAGGGCGTACAGGCCGAAATCGACCGCCTCATGAACATCAAGGGTAAGCGCTCTGTTGACTCCATCCACAAGGAGCTCGGCCACATCATGTGGGAGCACGTGGGCATGGGCCGCACCAAGGAAGGACTCCAGGAAGGCCTCGAGATGATAAAGAAGATACGCAAGGAGTTTGAAACCAACCTCTTCATCCCCGGCTCTAAGGAAGGACTCAACACCGAGCTTGACAAGGCCATCCACCTGCGCGACTTCATCACCATGGGCGAGCTGATAGCTTACGACGCCCTGTCGCGCAACGAGTCGTGCGGCGGCCACTTCCGCGAGGAATACCAGACCGAGGAAGGCGAGGCCAAGCGTGACGACGAGAACTTCTTCTACGTAGGCTGCTGGGAGTACCAGGGCAGCGACGAGAAGGCTCCCGAGCTCATCAAGGAACCGCTCAACTACGAGGCAATCAAGGTCCAGACCAGGAATTATAAAAACTAATTGACCAGTCTATCGGTTATTAAATTACAGAACAATGGAAAAAAACATAAGTTTCACGCTGAAGGTCTGGCGCCAGAACGGGCCTAAGGCAAAAGGTCATTTTGACACGTTTGAGATGAAGGACATCCCCACGGACACCTCATTCCTCGAGATGTTGGACATTCTGAACGAGCAGCTCATCGAGGACGGCAAGGAGCCGTTCGTCTTCGACCATGACTGCCGCGAGGGTATCTGCGGCATGTGCTCGCTCTACATCAACGGCCATCCCCACGGACCGGCCACGGGCGCTACCACCTGCCAGCTCTACATGCGCCGCTTCAACGACGGCGACGTAATCACCGTAGAGCCGTGGCGTTCGGCCGCCTTCCCCGTAATCAAGGACTGCATGGTTGACCGCGGCGCGTTCGACAAGATCATGCAGGCCGGCGGATACGTCAGCGTACGCACCGGCCAGCCTCAGGACGCCAACGCCATCCTCATACCGAAGGAGGCCGCCGACGAGGCTATGGACTGCGCTACGTGCATCGGTTGCGGCGCCTGCGTGGCAGCCTGCAAGAACGGTTCGGCAATGCTCTTCGTCAGCTCTAAGGTCAGCCAGCTCGCCCTGCTGCCCCAGGGACGCCCCGAGGCCGCAAAGCGTGCTAAGGCTATGGTGATGAAGATGGAAGAGCTCGGCTTCGGCAACTGCACCAACACCCGTGCCTGCGAGGCCGAGTGCCCGAAGAACGAGTCGATAGCCAACATCGCCCGCCTGAACCGCGAGTTCATCAAGGCTAAGCTCAACGACTGATAACAGCCGCAAGGCTAACGTCAAATAGCTGTTAACCGGCCGGGACGCCACGTGCGCCCGGCCGGTTTTTTCGTGCCCCGGCGCCGCTGCACGGCGGCCGGACGGTTGCCGCGCAGAGGCGTTTTCACATCCTGTAACAACTTTGTAATTGAATGTTAAGACAAAGACAAAGTCCGTGTAACGTGCGTGTAACACAAAAGTCAGACCTTTGCACCAGTCAAATCATTATATAAGTTTTATGAGAAAAAGTTACAGGAAACTATCCATGTTTTGCTTGGCTGCGATGTTCGCCGGAACGGCGGCGGCCGCCACTGACTCAAACGACGCGAGCCTCGGCGTGATACGCGGCCGCATCGTCGACTCACAGAACCAAGTGCTCCCCGGCGCTTCGGTAATGATTGAGAGCCTGCACACGGGCGTCGTCAGCGACGTCAACGGCTATTACTCGTTGGTAAACCTGAAGCCCGGCACCTATTCAGTAAAGGTGACCTACGTGGGCTACGAGCCTAAGACGATGACGCTGACCGTGGCCAACAACAAGACGGCCGTTCACGACTTCGTGCTCTCCGACGGCGTTGAGCTTGAGGGCGTCGAGGTGAAGGGAGCCTTCCACGGCCAGAGCCGCGCCCTGAGCCAGCAGAAGAACAACTTCAATCTTACGAACGTCGTTTCGTCAGACCAGGTTGGAAAGTTCCCCGACTCTAACATAGGCGACGCCCTGAAGCGCATCAACGGTATCAATGTGCAGTATGACCAGGGCGAGGCCCGCTTCGGACAGGTGCGCGGCACGTCGCCCGACCTCACCAGCGTCAGCATTAACGGCAACCGCCTGCCCTCGGCCGAGGGCGACGCCCGCAACGTGCAGCTCGACCTCATACCGGCCGACATGATACAGACCATCGAGGTCAACAAGGTCGTTACGGCCGACATGGACGGCGACGCCATCGGCGGAGCCATCAACCTCGTCACCAAGAACACCCCTTACCGCCGCGTGTTCAACGTTACGGCCGGCACGGGCTACAACTGGATCAGCGACAAGATGCAGCTCAACCTCGGAGCTACGTGGGGCGACCGCTTCTTCAACGACAAGTTCGGCATAATGGCCGCCATATCTTACCAGAACTCGCCTGCCGGTTCTGACAACACCGAGTTCGAGTACGACCTCGACGACGACGGCAACGTAGTCCTCACCGACGCAGAGGTGCGCCAGTACTATGTGACGCGCGAGCGCCAGAGCTACTCGCTCTCGATGGACTACGACTTCAACGCCGACAACAAGATATACTTCAACGGTATCTACAACCGCCGCAACGACTGGGAGAACCGCTACCGCGTTAGCTACAAGGACCTGGCCGACGGAGCCGGCGAGATGAAGACCGAGATACAGACCAAGGCCGGCTCTAAGGACAACCGCGGCGCGCGCCTCGAGCTGCAGCAGACGATGGACTTCACCCTCGGCGGCGACCACTTGCTGTGGGACCGCCTGCAGATGGACTGGATGGCCTCTTACTCGCGTGCAAGCGAAGACCGCCCCGACGAGCGTTACTTCACCATCAAGCAGAAGGACATGACCATCGACATGGAGGATGAAGGCGGACGCCAGCCTTACGCCATAACGCCCATCTCTGTTCACGACGGCGACTGGGAAGTTGACGAGTTCACAAACGCCAACGAATGGATACGCGAGAACGAGTGGAAGGCCAAGGTCGACTTCGAGCTGCCCCTCGCAAGCGGCCTGTTCGGCAACTCGCTGAAGTTCGGCGCCAAGTACACCAACAAGCACAAGACCAAGGAAGTGCTGTGTTACGACTACAAGGACGGTTACGAAAGCATCTACGGAACCGACTACACCAACTATTACACATCGCAGATACGCGACGGCTTCATGCCCGGCGACCAGTACAAGGCTATGGACTTCGTAAGCAAGGACTACCTCGAGCAGTTCAACGCGAAGGACTGGGCGCTGCTCGGAGGCGAGCAGGTGCTCGAGGAATCGGCAGGCGACTATGACGCAACAGAGGAGGTTACCGCCGCCTACCTGCGCTTCACGCAGAAGCTCGGACGCAAGTTCACCGTCATGGCAGGCCTCCGCATGGAGTACACCAACCTCGAAACGAGCGGCTTCAACTGGAATATCGACGAGAACGGAGACGAAACCCTCGACCCCACGGGCAAGTTCAAGAACGACTACGTAAGCTGGCTGCCGAGCTTCCTCGTCAAGTGGGACGCTACTGACGACCTCAAGGTGCGCGCATCTTACACCAAGACGCTGGCCCGTCCGAAATACTCTCACCTCGTGGCCAACGCATCTTACAATACCGAGGAGTCGCCCGTTGAAATCACACTGGGCAACCCCGACCTGAAGCCCATCACCTCGCACAACTTCGACCTGTCGGGCGAATACTACTTCAAGAGCGTCGGTCTCGTATCGGCGGCAGTGTTCTACAAGCGCGTCAAGGACTATTCTGTCAACCTGAAGCGCGACATGGCTTACGGCAACTACGCCGAGGCAGAGGTGAGCCAGCCGCTCAACGCCTTCGACGCCGACCTGCTCGGAGTTGAAATCGGCTTCCAGCGCGACTTCGGCTTCATCTCTCCGGCACTGCGTTGCCTGGGCTTCTACGGCAACTACACTTACACCCACAGCAACATTGTGAAGTCTGCCTTCGGCGACAAGGACGAGCAGGCGCTGCCCGGTTCGCCCGAACACATGGCCAACGCGTCACTCTACTTCGACAAGTGGGGCTTGAACGTGCGCCTGTCTTACAACTACACGTCGGCCTTCCAGGACGACGAGGAGTACATAGAGGAGGCTGCCCTGCGCCGCTACTACGACGCCGTGAACTACCTCGACCTCAACGCCAGCTACACATGGGGCAAGAACGTGAAGTTCACCATCTACGCCCAGGCCAACAACCTGCTCAACCAGCCCCTGCGCTACTACCAGGGCGAGAAGGACCGCACGATGCAGGTAGAGTATTACGGAGCCAAGGTCAACGCCGGATTTAAAGTGAACTTCTAATCTTTTCGGGAGTTAAGGAGCTTATTTTGGAGTTAAGGAGTTAAGACATTAGTTTACATGTCGTTTTTCTTGAAAGACAGCCGACGGGGCATTTGTCTTAACTCCTTAACTACATAACTCCTTAACTCTTGTAATAAAAACAAAATCTTTAAAATGAAAAAACTATCATCAATCGTAATCCTCTTCGTCGTCGCCCTTGTGTCGGTGATGGCGCAGACGCCCGCAGAGTGGGCCAAACTTGAAAAGTCAGTCAACTTCTACGTGGCCAACGACCTCGGCCGCAACGGCTACTATGACCAGAAACCCATAGCCGAACTGATGGGCCGCATGGCCGAGACCGTAGGCATAGAGTGCGTGGCGGCGGCAGGCGACATACACCACTTCGAGGGCGTCACGAGCACGCAAGACCCCCTCTGGATGACCAACTACGAGCTTATCTACTCGCACCCCGAGCTTATGCTCGCGTGGTATCCCATCTGCGGCAACCACGAGTACCGCGGAAACACGCAGGCCGTGGTTGACTATGCCAAGGTGAGCCGCCGCTGGGAAATGCCCGCCAAGTATTACACGAAAGTGCTGGAAGACGACGGCGTCACCGTGCGCCTCGTCTTCGTTGACACCACCCCGATGATTGACAAGTACCGCAAGGACACCGGGAAATACCCCGACGCCTGCAAGCAGGACGTACAAAAGCAGCTGGCATGGCTCGACCAGACGCTCGCCGACGCCAAGGAAGACTGGGTAATCGTCATCGGCCACCACCCCGTCTACGCGCAGTCTACCAAGAGCGAGAAGGAGCGCACCGACATGCAGAAGACGCTCAACGCCGTTCTGCTGAAGCACCCGAACGTCGCAATGTACGTATGCGGCCACATACACAACTTCCAGCACATACGCAAGCCGGGCTGCAACATCGACTACGTGGTCAACACCAGCGCCTCGCTCAGCCGTCCCGACGTAAAGCCCGTCGACGGCACGCAGTTCTGCTCGGGCGTAAGCGGCTTCTCGCTGGTATGCGCCGACAAGCAGGAGCTTGACCTCCACCTCATCGACAAGGACGGCAAGGTGGTCTACACCGTAAGCCACAAGAAATGATGAGCCGAATGATGGGAGGCAAAACCAAGAAGTTATCAGGAGTTAGGCTCGTTTCACTCGCCGGAGTTAACTGACAATGGCTTGAGTTTTTCGGCAACTTGGCATTTGTCCGTTAACTCCCGATAACTCCGACGCAAAGCGTCTGACTCCTGTTTACTACATCTTGCCACCCTCGTGACAAACCGCCGGAGGCGGCCTTCCGCAACATGGAAGGCCGCCTCCGGCGTTCTTGTTTGCCGCCTTTCGCCCGCCGAAAGGCGGCCTCTTGCAAGGCCTTGAAAACCAGGCTGTTGCGGCTTCGGCGGCAAATAATTGCCGCCGAAGCTTGTGCCTTTGCCGCAAAAATGATATTTTTGTCGTAAAAAACCACACACCCATGAAGCATATTCTAATCACATTGCTGTTAGCCGCCGTGCCGGCCGCGCATGCGTGCGCCCAGGGGCAGGCCGCCAAGACTAAGACCGAGCTGTCGATGGAGCGGCAGGGCATGGTCGACATCCACACCCGTGACAAGACGATACCCGTCAGCCTGATGTACGCGAGGGCCGACAACTTCACCGGCCAGGTGCTCTACACCGACCTCACCCGGGCCTACCTCCACCCCAAGGCCGCCGCCGCGCTGGCCAAGGCGCAGCGCCGGCTCAAGCAGCTACGCCCCGACCTCAGCCTTAAGGTGTACGACGCGGCGCGCCCCATGAGCATACAGCAGCGCATGTGGGACAAGGTGAAGAACACCAAGAAGTACTTATACGTCAGCAATCCGGCGCGCGGCGGCGGCCTCCACAACTACGGCATGGCCGTAGACATCACCCTCTGCGACGCCCGCGGCGACACCCTTGACATGGGCACCAAAATCGACTACATGGGCCCCGCCGCCCACATCGACCGTGAGGATGCCCTCGTCAAGAGCGGCCGCATCAGCCGCCGGGCCCTCGAGAACCGCCGCCTGCTGCGCGAGGTGATGCGCTACGCCGGCTTCAAGCCCCTGCGCACGGAGTGGTGGCACTTCAACCTGATATCGCGCGCCACGGCCAAGAAGTATTATAAAGTAATCAAGTAAAAAGGAATTGCTGAGGCCCTTGGGAGTCTTGCGGGAGCCGTTTGTTCCCCGTTCTCCAAGAACTCTCATTAAGAATAAATCATGACAACCGAAGAATTCATCACCCTCAACCTCGGCGCCGACGTCCGCGAGCTGGCCCTGAAGCACGCCGGCCGCACCGACATCGACCTGGCTTACGCCCTCGACCAGATTGACGGCCGCCGCCGCGCGCTGAAGAAGCTGCCCCGCTGGGCCGCCGTCGACGGCATAATCTACCCGCAGCACATATCCATGGAGCAGTGCTCCTCAGAGCCGACGGCACTCTACAAGGCCGCCGTGGCCCGCCGCCTGCTCGACTCCTGCGCCCCCGCGGGCGGGCCGCAGGCCGCGGCGCCCACGGTGCTCGTCGACCTGACGGGCGGCTTCGGCGTCGACTTCTCCTACTTGGCGCCGCTCTTCGGCCGTGCCGTCTACGTTGAGCGCCAGGCGCGTTTGTGTGACGTCTCACGGCATAACACGGCCCTGCTGGGCATTACCCAGGCCGAGGTGGTTTGCGCCGATTCTACGCAATATATCGCGTCGATGGCCCCCGCCACGATGATCTACGCCGACCCGGCGCGGCGCGACGCCGCCGGCGGGCGCACCTTCGCCGTGAGCGACTGCACGCCCGACGTGCTCTCGATTAAGGAAACATTGCTTGAAAAGGCCGCCTACGTCATGATAAAGCTGTCGCCCATGCTCGACTGGCGCAAGGCCGTGGCCGACATGGGCGCGCAAGTGGGCGAGGTGCACATCGTGTCAGTCGGCAACGAGTGTAAGGAGCTGCTGCTCGTCATGTCAGGAAAATACGCCGGGCTGGAGCGGATTTACTGCGTCAACGACGGCCTCGAGTTCTCTTTCACGCCCGAAGAGCTTTCCCTGTGCTCCCAGCTCTCCTACAACTCCCGGCTCTCCCGGTCCTCCCTGCCGGCTTCTCCCGCCTTCCTCTACGAGCCTAACGCCTCTCTGATGAAGGCCGGCTGCTTCGCCCTCATCGCCCGGCGCTACGCCATAAGGCAGGTTAGCCGCGACAGCCACCTCTACGTTTCGCCTTGCGAGGTGCCGCAGTTTCCCGGCCGCGGCTTCGCCGTAGAGGCCGTCACCACTATGAATAAGAAGGAGCTGAAGGCCGCGCTGGCCGGCGTAGGCCGCGCCAACGTAGCCGTAAGGAACTTTCCGCTGTCGGCCGACGCGCTTAAGAAGAAGCTCAAGCTGCGTGACGGCGGCGACACATACATCTTCGGCACCACCACGGCCGACGGCACACACGTCGTCATCGTCTGCCGCCGTCTGCCTTGACTGTAGCCCGCCGGCCGCGTTACCGGCCTGCCTCGAGCCGCCCGAGGGCGCGGCGGAAGCACAGGAAGTAAAGCACGCCGGCCGTGCTCAGGCACACGGGGAAGGCGCTCCATATGCCCACCAGGCCGTAGCCCATGTGTATGCCGAGCATCCATCCCAGCGGCAGCGACACCACGAAGTAGGCGAAGAAGGCAATCCATATCATCGGGCGGACGTGCTCAATGCCCCTGAGCGAGTTGGCGAAGGTGTACTGCACGGCGTCGCCCAGCTGGTAGGCTATGAGCGGAATGACCGTCTGCGACACCAGCACGCACACCTCGGCGCTGTCGGTGAACCACCAGCTGATGGTGTCCTTCAGCAGGAAGACGGGCAGCGAGAGCGTGGCGGCTATCGTCAGGATCAGCTGCAGGCCGTATGTCGACGTGCGGCGGACGGCCCGGTAGTCCTTCTGTCCGGCGAAGTAGCTCACCCTGACGGCCACGGCCGCCGCCATGCCGCTGCTCACCATGTAGAGCAGTTGCGACACGGTGATAACCACCTGGTGGGCGGCCAGCGCCGTAGTGCCTATCCATCCCACGAATATTGCCGACAGCGAGAAGGCCGCCGTCTCCATTCCCATCTGCAGGGCGACGGGCAGTCCGAGCGACGCCAGGCGCCTCATGCCGCCGCGGCTGGCGCTTGCGGCCGCGAAGCCGGCGCGGAACTCGCGGTAGCGCCTGTGCCTGAAGAACAGCACGACACACGCCGCGGCCATCACGGCGCGCGACAGCGCCGTTGACAGTCCGGCGCCGAAGAGTCCCAGCTCGGGAGCTCCCAGCTCGCCGTAGATGAGCACCCAGTTGCCGAATATGTTGAGAAGGTTGCCGCCGATGATGACGAACATCGGCGTCTTCGTGTCGGTTATTCCGTCGAAAAACTGCTTGAACGTGTTGAAGCAGCACAGGAAGGGCAGCGAAGCTATGTTCACCCACAGGTAGGGACGCATCAGCGGCAGCAGCTCATCGGGCTGACCGAAGCGGTGGATGTTCAGGCAGAACACTACCGTTACGGCCACGAGGGCGGCCGAGAGCAGCATGTTGGCCGCCAGGCTGTTCTTCACCGCCGCGCCTATGTCGCCCTTCATGCCGCGCCCGAACAGGCTGCCGGCCACGGGCGTGAGGCCGTAAGAGAAGCCCGTGGCGAAGAGCACCACGAGCGTGAACATCGTGTTGACGAAGCTGGCGGCCGCCAGCTCTTCCATGCTATGGTGTCCCACCATCAGCGTGTCGGCGAAACCGAGCACCACGTTGCCTATCTGTCCCACGACTATGGGCAGCCCCAGCGCCGCCAGCGCGCCGTAGCGCGACTTGATTTTTTCGAGAGTAAATGCCATACGGGGTGCAAAGATACGAAGAAAAGGTAAAAGGTAAAAAAGTAAAAAGGTAAATTGGGAGGTTGGATGATAGGGAGATAAGGCCAATGTGCCTAATGAGCCGGATGGGATGATAGGCCTATCATCCCATTGGGCTTATTAGGCTCATCATGTCCGTCGGGCTTATTATTATAATAACAAACAGCCCCTGCGCCTGTTGGCAGGCGCAGGGGCTTAATGCTTCACCCTGCAGGTGTTATTTCACTTCAATCTGCTTTACGGTCTTCTCGGCTGGTTTCTCAAGCTTGGGCAGGCTTACCGTAAGCACGCCGTCTACGACCTTGGCCTCGATTTTGTCCTTGTCTACGTCGTCGGGCAGGAGCAGCGTCTGCTCAAACTTCGAGTAAGCGAACTCGCGGCGCAGGTAGTGGCTCTTCTTGTCCTCGTCCTTGTGCTCGGTCTTGCCCTCCATGTGGATGTGCAGGTTGCCGTCCTTGTCTACGTTGACGTTGAAGTCATCCTTCTTCATTCCCGGCGCGGCCAGCTCCACGGTGTACTCCTTGTCGCTCTCCTTGACGTTGATTGCTGGCGCCGTAGCGTTGGGGCGCAGCATGAAGTCGTTGTCGAAAAAGTCGTTGAACACGTCAGGCATCCAAGAATTTCTGTTCAATACTGGTAACATAATCAAATCCTCCTTAATTTTATTTAGTCCTTTCTTTATCGTCCTCGGCCGCCGTCGTTCTTTCGGGCGTCGGCGTCCTCGGTGGCCGCTTGCTTCAGCTTGCGGCTTTCACCAAGGCTATATGCAACAAGCGTGCCGCTGACATATTTCGCCAAAAACGGCATTTCGGGTTGACATATAGTCAGCAATCATTAAAATATTTAAGCATTATAACACATTTTTAATGACAATATGTCGGCCGCCTACCGTCCACATGCGCAACCCGTTGTAAGCCAGCGCGTTACAATAGGCCGCCTTTCGCCCCGCTATATGCGGCCTTTCACCCCGCAAAAGGCCGCCTCCGGCAGGGCAGGAGCTTGCCTTCGGGCGGCGGGGTGGGGCGATGTTTCGGCCGCAATGCAACCGAGTTGCATTTGCGAAGCCTTATTTTTGCAGGCGGAAAACGAAAAAACGACTGATAATATGGACAAAAAGACTCTATTCACAGGAGCCTTGTGCGTGCTGCTGACGGCCGCCTGCCACGGCGGCCACAGCCACGACGAGGCCGCCGCCGCGCACGAGGACGAGGCGCACGCCCATGCCGGCGAGATAGTAATCAGCCAGGAGAAGGCCAAGGCCTCGGGCATAGCCGTCGAGACGGTGCAGGCGGGCACGTTCAGCGGCGTCATACCCTGCGGCGGCAAGATACTGGCCGCCTCGGGCCAGGAGGCCACCGTCGTGGCCACCGTGCCCGGCGTGGTGAGGCTCACGCGCGGCATGGCCGAAGGCTCGGCCGTGGCCAAGGGCGCCACGCTGTTCACCGTGTCGTCAGACAAGTTGCAGGACGACCCGGCGCGCCAGGCCGCCATCGCCTACCATAAGGCCAAGGACGAATACGAGCGCGCGGCGCGCCTCGTGAAGGACCGCATCGTCACCCGGAAGGACTTCAACGCCCTGAAGTCGGCCTACGAGTCGGCCAAGACGGCCTATGAGGCCTACGGCCCGCAGGCCAAGGCGGGCGGCGTGGCCGTCAAGTCGCCCATCGGCGGCTACGTCAAGGCGTGCCTCGTCAAGGAGGGCGACTACGTCAGCGTGGGCCAGCCCATGATGACCGTCACGCAGACGCGCAACCTATACCTCAAGGCCAACGTGCCCGAGCGCTACTACGCGCAGTTAGGCTCGCTCTCGTCGGCCAAGTTCAAGACCGCCTACGGCGACCGCGTCTACGACCTGCGGCAGCTTGACGGCCGCCTCGTGGCCGCCGGCAAGCAGACGGCCGACGGCTCGCCTTACGTGCCCGTTACATTCCAGTTCAGCAACCGCGCCGACGTCGCCCCCGGAGCCTTCGTCGAAACCTACCTGCTCACTGCCCCCAGGCAGGGCGTCGTCAGCGTGCCCGTGTCGGCATTGACCGACGAGCAGGGCGTCAACTTCGTCTACGTGCAGACCGACCCCACGTGCTACGAGAAGCGCGAGGTGGCCATCGGCCAGACCGACGGCGAGCGGGTGGAAATCAAGAGCGGACTGAAGGCCGGCGAGAAAATCGTTGCCAAGGGCGCCATGCAGGTGAAGCTGGCCTCTGCCAGCACCGCCATACCGGCACATACGCACAACCATTAGTTATTTGTAGTAATGTTTTCAAGAGTTAAGGAGTTACGGAGTAAAGGAGTTAAGACAAAAGCCTTGTTACCGTTCACGGTGTATTGCATAGTCAATCCGGTTAAGTCTTATGACCGCTCCTAAGCCGCAAGACATTTGTCTTAACTCCTTTACTCCGTAACTCCTTAACTCCTCAAAATAAAAAAAACATGCTTAACAAGATAATCCATTTCTCATTGCAGAACCGCCTGCTCGTGCTCGTGGCGGCGGTGCTGCTCACCGTCGGCGGAATATACGTCACGGGGCAGACCGAGGTTGACGTCTTCCCCGACCTCAACGCGCCTACGGTAGTCGTTATGACCGAGGCCGGCGGCATGGCCGCCGAGGAGGTGGAGCAGCTCGTGACCTTCCCGATAGAGACGGCGGTCAACGGCGCCACCCACGTGCGCCGCGTGCGCTCATCCTCGGCCACGGGCTTTTCGGTCGTGTGGGTCGAGTTCGACTGGGACACCGACATCTACCTGGCCCGCCAGATAGTGTCAGAGAAGCTCGCGGCCGTCACCGAGACGCTGCCCGAGAACGTCGGCAAGCCCACGCTCGGCCCCCAGTCGTCGATACTCGGCGAAGTGCTCATCGTCGGGCTTACGGCCGACAGCACCTCGATGATGGACCTGCGCACCCTGGCCGACTGGACCATACGCCCCCGGCTGATGTCTACGGGCGGCGTGTCGCAGGTGGCCGTGCTCGGCGGCGACATCAAGGAGTACCAGATACTGCTGCACCCGGGCCGCATGGCGCACTACGGCGTCACGCTGGGTGAAATCATGGCCGTCACCGACCAGATGAACCGTAACACCAACGGAGGCGTCATCTACGAGTACGGCAACGAGTACATAGTGCGCGGAGTGGTGTCTACCGACGACGTGCGGAAGATGGCCGACGCCGTGGTGAAAAGCGTTAACGGCGACGCCGTCACCCTGGGCGACGTCGCCGACGTGCAGGTGGGCAGCCAGGTGCCACGCCTCGGCCTCGCCTCGGAGAAGGGCAAGCCCGCCGTGCTGCTTACCGTCACCAAGCAGCCCGACACCGGCACCATCGAGCTTACCGAGCGCCTCGAGGCCGCCCTCGACGACCTTAAGAAGAACATGCCCGCCGACGTGCACGTAACGACGGACGTCTTCCGCCAGTCGCGCTTCATCGAAAGCTCCATAAAGAACGTCGAGCACTCGCTCTACGAGGGCGCCCTGTTCGTCGTAATCGTGCTCTTCCTCTTCCTCGCCAACGTCCGCACAACCATTATATCGCTCATCACGCTGCCCGTGTCGCTGCTGATGTCGCTCATCGTGCTGCATTATTTCGGCATGAGCGTCAACACGATGAGCCTCGGCGGACTGGCAATCGCCATCGGCTCGCTCGTCGACGACGCCATAGTCGACGTGGAGAACGTCTGGAAACACCTGCGAGAGAACCGCCTGCTGCCCAAGGGCGAGCGGCGCCCCGTGCTCGACGTGGTGTTCGACGCCTCGCGCGAGGTGCGCATGCCGATACTCAACTCCACGGCCATCATCATCGTCAGCTTCGTGCCCCTGTTCTATCTCAGCGGCATGGAGGGCCGCATGCTCATACCGCTTGGCGTGGCCTTCATCGTTGCCTTGGTGGCGTCGACCCTCGTGGCGCTCACCCTTACGCCCGTGCTCTGCAGCTACATGCTGGGCGGCGGCAAGGACGGCGGCGTGCCGAAGGAGGCCTTCGTGGCCCGGTGGCTTAAGAAGCATTACGAGCGAGGCCTCGTCTGGGCGCTCGGCCACAAGCGTCCCGTGGTGCTGACGACGGCCGTGCTCTTCGCGGCCGCCCTCGGCCTGTTCTTCACCTTGGGCCACAGCTTCCTGCCGAAGTTCAACGAAGGCTCGTTCACCATCAACATAAGCTCAATGCCCGGCATATCGCTCGAGGAGTCTGACCGCATCGGCCGCCGCGCCGAGGAGATACTGCTGTCGGTGCCCGAGATACAGACCGTGGCCCGCAAGACGGGCCGCGCCGAGCTTGACGAGCACGCCCTGGGCGTCAACGTGTCGGAGATTGAGGCTCCGTTCGAGCTTAAGGACCGCTCGCACGAGGAGCTTCTCGACGACGTGCGCCACCGCCTGTCGGCCATCTCGGGAGCCAACATCGAGATAGGCCAGCCCATCAGCCACCGCATTGACGCCATGCTGAGCGGCACGCAGGCCGGAATAGCCATCAAGCTGTTCGGCGACGACCTTAACAAGATGTTCGAGCTGGGCAACCAGATTAAGGAGGCCGTGGCCGACGTGGAGGGCGTTGCCGACCTGAACGTGGAGCAGCAGGTGGAGCGCCCCGAGCTTGAGATTACGCCGAAGCGCGAGATGCTCAAGATGTACGGCATACCGCTGGCCGACTTCAACACCTTCGTGCGGGTCAACATGGCCGGCGAAACCGTGTCGCAGGTCTACGAGCGGGGCGGCAGCTTCAACCTCGTGGTGCGCGCGGCCGAGCACGACCGCTGCGACATGGAGCGCATACGCGACCTCATGATCGACACGCCCGACGGCCGCAAGGTGCCCCTGGCCAGCGTGGCCGAGGTGAAGTCGGCCATGGGCCCCAACACGATCAACCGCGAGAACGTGAGGCGCAAGATAGTCATCTCGGCCAACGCCAGCGGCAGGGACATGCGCAGCGTGGTCAACGACATACGCCGCCGCATAGAGGCCGAGGTGAAGCTGCCCGAGGGTTACCACGTGGAGTACGGCGGGCAGTTCGAGAGCGAGCAGGCCGCCAGCCGCACGCTGCTGCTTGCCTCGGTGCTCAGCATAGTGGTGATATTCCTCCTTCTGTACATGCAGTTTAAGAACGCGCTCGAGAGCGCCGTGATACTCATCAACCTGCCGCTGGCCCTGATAGGCGGCGTGTTCACCCTCGTGCTCACCACGGGCGAAGTGAGCATACCGGCGATAATCGGCTTCATATCGCTCTTCGGCATCGCCACGCGCAACGGCATGCTGCTCATCAGCCATTACAACACGCTGCGCCGCAGCCCCGGCACCGACCTGCGCACATGCGTCGTGCGCGGCTCGCTCGACCGTCTGAACCCCATACTCATGACGGCCCTCTGCTCGGCGCTCGCCCTGATACCGCTGGCGCTGCGCGGCAGCCTGCCCGGCAACGAGATACAAAGCCCCATGGCGAAGGTCATCTTGGGCGGACTGCTCACGTCGACGTTCCTCAACGGCTTCATAATACCCATCGTGTACGAGTGGATGAACGAGAAGAACATCGTAAGGAAAGACGCCTGACGGAGCGCCGGAGGCGGCCTTAAGTCGTAAAAAAACTTAAAAACAGGCCGCCGCGGGCAGCGTCGCTGAGCCATTCCGACGGATTTTTCATATTTTAGCAAACGTTAAAATGTAATTTCGCAAACCGTTAAACACTGACAGAGATGAGAAAAGCAACGTTAGCAGCGCTGATAGTCATAAGCGCGGCCACGGCCCGGGCGCAGACCATGGGCGACGTGCTGCGCAGCGTAGAGAGCAACAACATGGAGCTGAAGGCCCTGCAGAAGGGCAACGAGGCGGCCGACCTTGAAACGCGCTCGGAGAACACCCTCGAGGCCCTCTCCGTGGAATACAGCCCCTTCTTCGACAAGGGCGTCAAGGGAGTGGCCAGCTCGGAGATGGTGGTTAGCCAGGGCTTCGACTTCCCGACGCTCTACGGTGCCCGCAAGAAGGAGGGCCGCCTGCAGCGCGAGGCCCGCGACACGGAGTACATGGCGGCGCGGCGCGACGTGCTGCTCGAGGCCAAGAACGTGTGCCTCGACCTCATACACATGAACAAGCAGAAGGCCGTGCTCGAGGAGCGGCGGCTCAACGCCGACAGGCTGCTGGCCCGCTTCCAGGAGAAATACGATGGCGGCGAGGCCACGGCGCTCGAGCTTAACAAGGTGAAGATGGAGCGCATGAACCTCGAGGCCGAGCTGGCGCAGGCCCGCACCGACCGGGCCACGGCCCTGCAGCGCCTGCGCGCGCTCAACGGCGGGCTGCAGATAGAGTGCACCGACACGGTGTATCCGCCGCTGCCGGCGGGCGATGACGGCGAGATGTACGACCGCGCCGTCAGCTCCGATCTTACGGTAAGGGCGGCCAAGGCCGCCGTGCGCGCCGCCGAGCAGGGCGTCAAGGTGAGCCGCCAGGGCTGGATACCGAAGCTGGAGGTGGGCTACCGCCGCAACACCGAGGGCCCTGACGCCGTGCACGGCTTCCTCGTAGGCGGCTCGATACCCCTCTTCGCCAACAAGAACAAGGTGAAGTCGGCCAAGGCGCGCCACGCCGAGGCGCAGCTGCAGCAGGCCGAGGCCGGCATAAAGGCCGAGAACGACGCCCGCGCCCTGGTAGAGGAGATGAGGCTGCTGCGCGACGCCGCCAAGACGTTCGACGTGCCGCTGATGAGGCAGACGCTGGCGTTGCTCGATAAGGCCGTCAGCGACGGCGAGATGTCGGTGACCGACTTCTACACCGAGGCCGACTACGTCTACCGCAACCTGCTGGCCTACATGGCCATCGAGCGGAAGTATCACGGCATCGTGGCCGACCTCTGCAAGAACGACCTCTGACGCCCCGCGTAACGCATTGGCAACCAGCGTGTTGCAAAAGGCCGCCTTTCGCCCTGCGAAAGACGGCCTTTTAGCTTGCCGTAGGCGGCCTTCAGCAACGCTGAAGGCCGCCTGTTAGAATATGCCGGGCCCGCTCCCTTCGGCAGGGGCGGGACGGGGTATGTGCCGGTGTGCCGCTGTTGTCAGCCCTGCTGCGCGTTCCTCATCGCCAGGGCCTTGTTCTCGGCCTGCTCCATTATCTCGCGTTCGCCGGGGCCCTTGTCGTTAATGCCGCAGAGGTGCAGTATGCCGTGTATGATGACGCGGTGCAGCTCGTCCATGTACTCCTTGCCCAGCTGCTCGGCGTTGGAGCGCACGGTGTCGAGCGAAATCACTATGTCGCCGCTGATCGTGTCGTCCTCGTCGTAGTCGAAGGTGATGATGTCGGTGTAATAATCGTGCCCGAGGTATTCGCGGTTGACCTCGAGTATCTTCTCGTCGCTAACGAACATGTAGCCTATCTCGCCCGTCTTGCGGCCGTAAGAGGCGGCCACGGCCTTTATCCAGGCCGACGTTTCGCGGCGCTTGATCTTGGGCATTTTAACGCCGTCGGTGTTGTATGTTATCATAATGAGCCTGCACCGGCCCTCCATGAGGGGAGGAGCCTGGTGTGTTTTGGTTTTTATTGGTTTATTTATAAATGTTGTATCTCGTCGTTGACGGCCTTCGGCAGGAACTCGCTTACGTCGCGCCCGAAGTGCAGCAGCTCGCGCACCATGCTCGACGACACGCTCTGGTATTGCGGTTCTGAGTAGAGCAGCAGGGTGTCAATGCCGCCTATGCGCAGGTTGATGTCGGCCTGCTCGCGCTCATACTCGAAGTCCTTGACGCTGCGCACGCCCTTTATCACGAAGCCTGCGCCCTCGCGGCGGGCGAAGTCAACCAGCAGGTCGCTGTACGCCCTGACCTCTATCTTAGGCTCGCCGGCGTACAGGCGGGCGATGTCGGCCACGCGCTTGTCGGGGCTGAAGAGATACTTCTTGCGCACGTTGACGCCCACGCCTATGACAATCTTGTCGAACAGCGGCAGCGCGCGGCGCACTATGGCGTCGTGGCCTACGGTGAAGGGGTCGAAGCTGCCGGGGAAAACGGCCTTTTTCAATTCATAGTTCATAATGCATAATGCACAATCGGGCTGCGCCCTTGGTGATTTAACTATTCTCAATTCATGGTTCTTTTCAAATTCATAATTCATAATTCACAATGCATAATCGGGTTTGTTTTCGCGGCGTCAGCCCTATTATGCATTATGCATTGTGCATTATGAATTGGCAAAGAGGTCCTGTTCCTTAGCGTTCTGGCCGAACATCGAGCGGCCGAAGTGGCTGTAGGCCAGCTCCGTGGCCATGCGTCCGCGCGGCGTGCGCTTGATGAAGCCCTCCATGATGAGGTAAGGCTCGTACACCTCTTCTACGGTGCCGGCGTCCTCGCCAACGGCCGTGGCTATGGTGGTGACGCCCACTGGGCCGCCGCGGAACTTGTCGATGATGGTCAGCAGGATTTTGTTGTCAATCTCGTCGAGCCCGTACTGGTCGATGTTGAGCGCCGTGAGGGCCACTCTGGCTATGGCCGTGTCGATGCGGCCGGTGCCCTTAACCTGGGCGAAGTCCCTGACGCGGCGCAGCAGGGCGTTGGCTATACGGGGCGTGCCGCGGCTGCGCCGGGCTATCTCCACGGCCGCGTCGTCGTCGATGGGCACCTTAAGTATCGAGGCCGAGCGGCGCAGTATGCGCGTGAGCGTTTCGGGCTCGTAGTACTCCAGGTGCAGGTTGATGCCGAAGCGGGCGCGCAGCGGGGCGGTGAGCAGTCCGCTGCGGGTGGTGGCCCCTACGAGAGTGAAGGGGTTGAGGTCTATCTGTATCGAGCGCGCCGACGGCCCCTTGTCGATCATTATGTCGATGCGGTAGTCCTCCATGGCCGAGTAGAGGTATTCCTCCACTACGGGCGAGAGGCGGTGAATCTCGTCGATGAAGAGCACGTCGTTAGGCTCGAGCGACGTCAGTATGCCTGCCAGGTCGCCCGGCTTGTCGAGCACGGGGCCGCTCGTCAGCTTGAAGCCCACGCCCAGCTCGTTGGCAATGATGTTGCTCAGCGTCGTCTTGCCGAGGCCCGGAGGGCCGTGCAGCAGGGTGTGGTCGAGCGGTTCGCCGCGGTATTTGGCCGCCTCTACGAACACCTCGAGGTTCTCAACGACCTTCTGCTGGCCGCTGAAGTCGCTGAAGCGCAGCGGTCTGAGGGCGTTCTCGAACTCCTTTTCGGCCGACGACAGCGTGTTGTTACGTATGTCGAAATCGTCGTTCATTTGTCTGTTTGCAGTCTATCCGCTGCAAAGTTAGTGCAAGCCGAGCGAAATGCAAAATAAAAGGGAGTGAAACGGACTTTTATTTTGCACTTCCGAGGCGCCGCCTAAGTTTGCGTGAGTTCGATGAAGAAGATACGTAATGAATACACCCTCTTCCAATCCAGGCAGTCGGTAACCGTCATCCCGTGCTTGACACGGGATCCAGAATGTAAACACCCTCGTTGGACAACGTGGCGGCATACGACTGGTTCCCGGATCAAGTCCAGGATGACGGTTGCCGACTGCCTGGACTGGATGAGGGTGTTTATGCTCAACGGGATGGAGCCTTGACAATGTTTGCAAATAAACAAGTCTTATACCTAACTCATGTTAAGTTATCCGGAGTTATTGCAAGCCGTGCTAATCTCCACGCACGCGGGGCGTGACACCCGTGCCAAATCCCGCACGCCGCTCACTTCTTGACGAACTTCAGGCTTGAGGGTATCTTCTGCCACTTGCCCCTTACGGCGAACTTCAGCGTGCTGCCGTCGGTCTTGCGGTAAGAGTACGTGCCGTCGTCCTCGAGGCGCAGCTCGGCTGTAAGGTCCTCGCTGCCGTAGTCGTTGACGGCTTCTATTACGGCGGTGCGGTCGTCAACGATTTCGGATGATATGACGAACCATTTGGTCTGGCCCTGCGTAGAGCCGAAGTAGCCGTCCACCTGCCCCAGCACGTCCTGTCCGGGCACGCTCAGGTCCTTGTCGTAGAGGTTGAGGCGGATGTATATCTTATACTCGTCGTTGCTTATAGTCACGTCGAAGGGGCGCTGCTCCTGCGCCGCGGCCAGCAGCGGCAGCAGGGCCGCCAGCAGTGTGAATACGGTTTTTCTCATGTCGAGAGTGTTTGGTTTCTGCAAATATAATCCCTTTGCGCCGAAAAGCCGTCACGCGGCGTGCAAAGTTTTCTTAAAAAGCCGCCTCGGCCCCCGCCTCGCGCCGGAGGCCGCCTTTCGCGCCGCCGGAGCTTGCCTTCGGCAACGTAAAAGGCCGCCTTTCGACGGGCGAAAGGCGGCCTTTTGTAACGTGCTGGCGGCCAACGCGTTACGCGCCCGGCCGACAGGCTTATCCCCGATTGTTAATTTTTAATTGTTAATTTTTAATTTCTAACGGCTCATTTCCCTCTGTTGATTTCGTTGAGCAGGCGGTCGGCGTGTCCCCACTTGTCCATCATGAAGAGCACGTAGCGTATGTCAACGCCTATGCAGCGCGCCAGGCGCTTGTCGAAGTAGATGTCGCCCGAGAGGCTGTCCCAGTTGCCGTCGAAGGCGAGGCCGATGAGTTCGCCCTTGCCGTTGAACATGGGCGAGCCGCTGTTGCCGCCCGTTATGTCGTTGTTGGTGAGGAAGCACAGCTGCATCTTGCCCGTGGCCTTGTCCTGGTAGGGGCCGAAGTCCTCGGCCGAGAGCAGCTCGCGCATTATCGGCTCGGCGAAGTATTCGGGCATGCTCTTGGCCTTGTCCATCTTCTCCACTATGCTCTCGGCCGTGGTGTAGTAGCCCGAGGGCGAGCCGTTCATCGTGAAGCCGCCCACCTGTCCGTAGCTCATGCGCATCGTCATGTTGGCGTCGCTGTAGTGGGGCATGTCCTGCTCCATGCGCAGCTTGGCGTCGCAGAGGTACTTCTCCTGCTGCTCTATGCTGTCGCTGACGGGCAGCAGGGCCTCGCGCTGCTCCGCCAGGTATTCCGCCAGGCTGAGGCCGAGCTGCACGCCGGGGTCGTCGTTGAACTTCTTTCGGTTGAAGTAGAGCTTCTTGCCGCTCTTCATCAGCACTGATTTCTTGTACAGGTGGTTGACGTAGGCCGCGCAGTCGCCGCCGAAGCGCTCGTCGATGGTCCTGAAGAACGACGGCAGGTACTTTGCGTCGACGTTGTCGCGGTAGTTCTCGAGCAGGGCCGAGAGCACCTCCTTGTCGAGCGCGGCGTCCCACGTGTCGCTGTCGTCGTCAAACTGGATGTACATCTTCGAGGGGTCGGTGTCAGAGCCTTTCACCTCGATGCCGTTGCCCACCTTCATGGCGCGGGCCACCAGCTCGCTCGTGCCGTTGAAGGTTTCGCCCCAGTAGTAGAACGCCCTCATGCGCTCGAAGCGCTCGTCGTAGAGCCTCGACATGAGGTTGAAGTCGAGCTTGCCCTTAAGGTATCCCGTGGTGTCCTGCCAGTGGCGCAGGCGCAGCTCGTAGGCGCGCTTCTGCTCGATTATGCCAATCGAGTCGATGCACTTGTTCATGCCGATGGCGTTCTTCCAGTAGTTGGCGCTCTGAGCGAACTTCGAGTCATACTTGATGCGCACGGCCTCGTCGGCCTGCATGTGGCGCGTCATGATGTCCTGCTTCAGCCCGCGCACCTGCGCCCGCACGGCGTTGACGGCGTCGCGCATCTCGCGTATGCCGTAAGACGAGAGGTAACGCTCCGTGCTGCCAGGGTAACCTATGGTCATGGCGAAGTCGCCTTCCTTGTAGCCGTTGGTAGACACGGGCGCCCACACGGCCGGACGGTAGGGCACGTTGCGCTCGGAGTACTCCGCCGGGCCGTTGGTGGCCGGGTCGGCGTAGATGCGGAACACGCTGAAGTCGCACGTCTGGCGCGGCCACATCCAGTTGTCGGTTTCGCCGCCGAACTTTCCCATCGACTTAGGCACGGTGAACACGAGGCGCACGTCGGGGAAGAGGCGGTAAGTGGTGGCGTAGTAACGGTTGCCCTCGTAGTAGGGGTCAACCTCCACGTGCAGCGTCTTGTCGGTCCGTTTCACCGAGTCCGTCATCACGGCCGCCAGCGAGTCGATAAGCTCGGTCTGCTTCTCGCGCGGCAGGGCGTCGATGCCTAAGGCCGCCAGGCGCGGCGTGACGTCCTGCTGGCTCACCATGAAGCTCACGAAGAGGTCCTCGTTAGGCAGCTCGTCGGCCGGCGTCTTGGCGTAGAAGCCGTTGAGCAGGTAGTCGTGTTCTACGGTGGAATGGCTGCGGATGGCCTCGAAGCCGCAGTGGTGGTTGGTGAAGACGAGGCCCTCGGGCGACACCACCACGCCCGAGCAGAAGCCGCCGAAGAGCACCACCGAGCCTTTCACGGCGTCGTCGGCGGCATAGAGCTGTTCGTAAGGCAGGCTGAAGCCGTAGGCCTTCATCTGGTCATACACGGCCTGGGGCAGGTCGTAAAGGGTCCACATGCCCTCGTCGGCCTTTGCCGGCAGGAGTGCCAGCAGGCTTAGGATTAACGTTGATAACTTTTTCATTGCGTATGTATTTTTATGGTTTTGCGGTTCTTGGGTTATGCGGTTTTACGGTCGTAAGGTCTTAAGGTTATGCGGTTTAGGGTCTTGCCGTTTTATTTTCTTGCCGTTTTACTTTTTCACCGTTTTTACTTTTTTACCGTTTTACCTTTTGTTTCCCATCTTCTTCAGTATTTGTCCGAGCGGGAAGTCGCGCTTCACTATCAGCGCGGCGAACAGCGCCAGCAGCACCGTGTTGGCGCCGACGGCGCCCCACGCCGGCAGCAGGCGGTTGGAGTAGTGCATCACGAGGAACAGCACGGCGGCCACGGCCACGTAGAGCATGATGTCCTTTACGGGGTAGTTGATGGGGTAGTGCTTCTGTCCCACGAAGTAAGAGAGCAGCATTGCCGTGCCGTAACCGGCGAAGCCGCCCCACGCGCAGGCCATGTAGCCGTAGCGGGGAACGAGCAGCACGTTGACGAGGATGAGCACCAGGCAGCCCGCTCCCGAGAACCAGGCGCCCCAGATGGTCTTGTCGATGAGCTTGTACCAGAACGACAGGTTGAAGTAAACGCCCATCATGATCTCCGCCGCCATGACTATGGGCACCACGCCGAGCCCCTCCCAGTAGTCGCGCCCTATGAGGTGCCGCAGTATGTCCATGTAGCCCACGACGGCGAGGAAGGCCAGCAGGGTGAAGATGACGAAGTATTTCATCGCCTTGGCGTAGGTTTCGCGGTTGTCGCGGTCCTTCGCCTTGCCGAAGACGAACGGCTCGTAGGCGTAGCGGAAGGCCTGCGTTATCATGGCCATTATCATGGCTATCTTGCTGGCCGCGCCGTAAATGCCGAGCTGGGCGTGGGCGTCGGCGCCGCGGTAGACGTAGGGGAAGAGTATCTTGTCGGCCGTCTGGTTGAGTATGCCGGCAATGCCGAGCACGAGGATGGGCCACGCGTAAGTGAGCATGCGCCGCAGCAGGGCGCGGTCGAAGACGTAGCGGAAGCCCGTAAGCTCCTTCACGAGCAGGAGCATAAGCGCGGCCGAGCAGAACAGGTTGACGTAGAAGGCGTAGCCGACGCCCACCTCGGGCGAGTAAATCCGGCCGACGAGGCCCTCGCCGCCCGTGCTTTCGTACCACGCCGGGAGGGCGAGGAAGAACACGAGGTTGAGCGCTATCGACATCAGGATGTTGGCAAGCTTGAGGGCGGCGAACTTCACCGGCCGCTTCTTATACCTCAGGTAGGCGAACGGTATGCACTGGAAGGCGTCGAGGGCCACGGTCACCGCCATCACCCATACGTATGAGGGATGGTCGGCATAGCCCATGGCCGCCGATATAGGTCCTACGAACGCCACTACGAGCACGGCGAAGGCGAGCGACGTGGCGCCGACGGACAGCAGCGCCGTGGAGTAGACCCGCTGCGGGTCTTCGCCCTCCTTGTTGGCGAAGCGGAAGAAAGTGGTTTCCATGCCGTAGGTCAGTATGACGAGCAGCAGCGCCGTGTAGGCGTAAACGTTGGTGATGACGCCGTAGCCGCCCCCGGCGGCCGACAGCGTGGCCGTGTAGAGCGGCACGAGCAGATAGTTGAGGAAGCGCCCCACGATGCTGCTCAAGCCGTAAATCGCGGTGTCCTTTGCAAGAGAGCTTAAACCAGCCATAGTGTTAAAGGTGATATTTTATCATAAGTTCTTATACGTTACATGGTTGCCTTGTTGAACCTTTGTAGGGACATAATTCATTATGTCCGCACGTTTCGAAGAAACGTATTACAATAGGCGCAGGCGGATTAGATACGCCTTTTCAAGGCGTGCGGACATAATGAATTATGTCCCTACGGACGTAGCCCGTTGTCTTTTACAATTGGTTTATTATCGCAAATCGTTTATTTCTTTATATATCTCATCCGTCCTTTGACCGTGTCCGTCATTTATCTTGTCATAAGCCCAACGTTCAGGATTGATTGAAACATAATTGTTTATGTAATCAAACATGCGCTGGTTTCTTATTATGATGTCGAAAAACGAACGTTGCCACAATCTCAAGCCGTATTCTTTCCAGCCGTTTTTAGCCATTCCCTTTTTATACATTCTTGATGTCGTAGCCTTAAATTGCCTCATCACTTCCGATATGTTATGTCCGTTGTTGTTGAATATAATGAGATGCACGTGGTTGGGCATGACGGCGCTGTTAAGTAACTCGAGCCCGTTGAAACGTGCTTCAAGGCTGTTTATGCATTGCGTTATCATCAGTCCGGCCTCGTTTGGTAAGAAGCGGCCTGCGCTTACATGTCTGAAAAGTTCAAGGCGGCCTTCCGTCACTATGGTCAGGAAGTAATACCCGACGGCAGAATAGTCATGACCTTTCATCCGAAGTTTTTTGTGCCGTGTTAAATCCATTCCTTTTTAAAAGAATAAATAACAGACACAAATCGCCGCCACGACTCCCGCCAGGTCGGCCAGCAGGCCGCAGGCCACGGCGTGGCGCGTGTAGCGCACGCCGACGCTGCCGAAGTAGACGGCGAGGATGTAGAAGGTGGTGTCGGTGGAGCCTTGGAAGATGCAGCTGAGGCGGCCGACGAACGAGTCGGCGCCGTAGGTGGCCATGGCGTCCACCATCATGCCGCGGGCGCCGCTGCCCGAGAGGGGCTTCATCAGCGCCGTGGGCAGCGCGCCTACGAACTCAGTGTCGCCGCCGCAGGCCTTTACGAGCCACGCCACGCCGTCCACCACGGCGTCCATGGCGCCCGAGGCGCGGAAGACGCCTATGCCCACGAGTATCGCCACGAGGTAGGGAATGATGCGCACGGCCGTCGAGAAGCCGTCCTTGGCGCCCTCGATGAAGGCCTCGTAGACGTTCACTTTCTTGCGTATGCCGGCGAGAACGAAGCCCACGATGACGCACATGAGCAGGATGTTGGCCGCAAGGGTGCTCACAAGGTTCATCCGCTCCTTGTCCATCTGGCCGAAAACCCAGATGACCGCCGCCACGGCCAGGCTCATTCCGCCGAGCGTCAGCAGCATGGTGCGGTTAAGCAGGTTGATGCGCTGGTAGAGGCTGGTGACGACTATGCCCGCCAGCGTAGAGAAGAACGTGGCTATCAGTATGGGTATGAACACGTCGGTGGGCTGCGCAGCGCCCATCTGGGCGCGGTAGACGAGGATGGACACGGGGATGATGGTCAGTCCCGACGTGTTGAGCACGAGGAACATTATCATCGGGTTGGTGGCCGTGTCCTTCCTCGCGTTGAGGCCCTGCAGCTGCTCCATGGCCTTCAGGCCCAGCGGCGTGGCCGCGTTGTCGAGGCCCAGCATGTTGGCCGCGATGTTCATGAAGATGGAGCCAGTGGCCGGATGGCCCTTCGGGATGTCGGGAAACAGCTTGGTGAACACCGGGCTGAGCACCCTGGCAAGCACGTCGACCACGCCCCCGCGCTCGCCGATCTTCATCACCCCGAGCCACAGCGACAGCACGCCCGTAAGCCCGAGCGATATCTCGAAGGCCGTCTTGGCCGACGAGAACGTAGAGTTCATCATCGCCGGGAACACCTCGACGTCGCCCATGAACAGCAGCCTGGCAAGCCCCACGGCGAACGCTATGAGGAAGAACGATATCCAAATGTAGTTAAGTACCATACTGATTTGCAAAAATAAGACATTTATCCGTTACGGCAAAATGTTACGCCCTTTAATGCGCCCGCGGCCCTGAAATGGCGCCCCCGGGCGCTCCCGCGTCGCCCCCGGCCCGCCTGCGGCCTCACGCAGCACCGCCGCGGCCGTGGCCGAAGGCCGCCTTCCGCCTTCCGTTTAGCCGCCTCCTGCCGCCTTAAAGGCCGCCTTTCGCGGCGCAAAAGGCGGCCTTCCGGATCGTAACCGCAGGCGCCCCTCCGGCTTACGGCCGTGCGCCCCGTGCCCCGCCTTCCGCCGCAATCGCAACCTGCGGCGGCCGGAATGTTACGGATTGGAAGTCGCTTTTCTCCTCCCCCCCCGTTAAAATGACGGTTGCCGGTAAATGGGATGTGTTAAAAGCTTGACGTTCGCATCTTGATGTAAGTTGGTTTTCGTACCTTTGTGCTAAGACAAACATCATATGTTTTGTTGTTTCTTCCGGTCCGATAGTTGTGATTTGCTTTAAAATTCGTATCTTTGCGCTAAGACAAACATCTACCTGAAGTTGCATCCCAACCAGTAGACTGTTGTGATTTGCTTTAAAATTCGTATCTTTGCGCTAAGACAAACATCGCCCTATATATATAAACGCTATTGTTACTAGTTGTGATTTGCTTTAAAATTCGTATCTTTGCGCTAAGACAAACATCATGTCAACCGCGATATCTATCGCACCTTTGGTTGTGATTTGCTTTAAAATTCGTATCTTTGCGCTAAGACAAACATCCGTATTTAAGAACAGACTTAATATGCTTATGTTGTGATTTGCTTTAAAATTCGTATCTTTGCGCTAAGACAAACATCGTCGGTTTGTAGTGAAAACATGAAAGAAGTGTTGTGATTTGCTTTAAAATTCGTATCTTTGCGCTAAGACAAACATCAGCACGACGGATGGGGCGCGGACTGGTGCGGTTGTGATTTGCTTTAAAATTCGTATCTTTGCGCTAAGACAAACATCAATACCCGAAATGGGAGGATAAAAAATAATGTTGTGATTTGCTTTAAAATTCGTATCTTTGCGCTAAGACAAACATCAAAGACTGACGGGAAACCTTATTTCCCTAAGTTGTGATTTGCTTTAAAATTCGTATCTTTGCGCTAAGACAAACATCGTACCGCCAGAAGACTGAAGATTTATATTCGTTGTGATTTGCTTTAAAATTCGTATCTTTGCGCTAAGACAAACATCGAATATGTAGACATCCAAGAAGACTTCTTAGTTGTGATTTGCTTTAAAATTCGTATCTTTGCGCTAAGACAAACATCTTCAATGCAGCGAGATTTCGAGGTTAAGTTGTTGTGATTTGCTTTAAAATTCGTATCTTTGCGCTAAGACAAACATCCTGAACGGTGGGAGTTTTCTAAACTCACATGTTGTGATTTGCTTTAAAATTCGTATCTTTGCGCTAAGACAAACATCCGGACCTATGAGAGTTTTCTAAACTCACCTGTTGTGATTTGCTTTAAAATTCGTATCTTTGCGCTAAGACAAACATCCATATTTTCATATATCTGCGATTGCTTATTGTTGTGATTTGCTTTAAAATTCGTATCTTTGCGCTAAGACAAACATCTTCATTTACTGATAGCTCTTTGAATGACTGTTGTGATTTGCTTTAAAATTCGTATCTTTGCGCTAAGACAAACATCCGGTTATCAGCTTGAACACGCTTTCGTCTAGTTGTGATTTGCTTTAAAATTCGTATCTTTGCGCTAAGACAAACATCGATGACTATGTGCGTGATGTGGCAGGCGACGTTGTGATTTGCTTTAAAATTCGTATCTTTGCGCTAAGACAAACATCCCACAGCTCTATCTCCACATTCTGAAGGTCGTTGTGATTTGCTTTAAAATTCGTATCTTTGCGCTAAGACAAACATCTTATTATATTTATTCGTAAATTTGCACTAGTTGTGATTTGCTTTAAAATTCGTATCTTTGCGCTAAGACAAACATCACGATGCAGATAAGGCGTTGATGTTCAAAGAGATACAAGACAAATTGGAAAATAAAAAATGATGGTTGTCTGAACAATAAATCCGGCCGAGCGGCCGGATTTATTGTTTTAAGCAAAGTTCCTAATCTCGGGCTGATGTTGAAAAACGATTGGAATGAAGGGGCTGTCGAGGCGTTAAACCGTTAAATATTAATAAAACATCAGTTTGGTATAAGGCTTATTTTCTTGTAAATATTTTAAACAACAAAGTAGGGACATAATTTATTATGTCCGCACGTTCTGTAAAGAACGTTTTTATTACAAAATCAACTAAATACGCCTCTTTGCGGCGTGCGGACATAATAAATTATGTCCCTACTGAGGGTGTTTCCTTATGTCGAGCTCACGTAAATAAACGTCAGAACAGCTCAAGTTGCTGTCCCGGAGCGTTGGGCGCTACGGGCTTCTTGCCGTAAAACAGCTCGATTGAGCCGAACTGCTTGTCGGTTATGCAGAGCACGCCGACGTGCCCGTGCTTGGGCAGGAACGACTTCACGCGCTTGATGTGCACCTGTGCGTTCTCCATGCTGGCGCAATGGCGGATGTAGATTGAGAACTGGAACATCGTGAAGCCGTCGCGCTGCAGGTTCTTGCGGAACAGGGCATAGGCCTGCTTGTCGCGTTTCGTTTCGGTCGGAAGGTCGAAGAACACGAGTATCCACATAATCCTGTATTCGCTGAAACGTTCTGACATTTGAAGGCGGGAAAGTTAAACGGTGAGAAGGTCGGGATGTTGTCATTACATCTCGGGGTAGGCTATGCGGCGCGCTTCGCCCGTGAAGCATTTATGGAGCGACGCCGTTGTCTGCGTGGCGGCCACCATCAGCGGGCTGCGCCTGCCGCCTATCCTGACGTCTGCCACGGGTATGCCCAGCAGCAGGGTCTTCAGTTCCTTGGTGATGTCGGCCGGCACGTCGCCGCCGCGCTCTTCCGTAATGCCGTACACCAGGCTGTCTACATACGGGCGGTAAGGCTCCATTATGTCGTCGGCCAGGCAGTAGGCGTTGTAGCGGTTGTGGTGGTGTATGCCGAGCGTGGGCAGCAGCCCGCTCGACACCAGCGAGCGGGCGATGACGGCGCGCAGTATGGCGTAGCCGTAGTTGAGCAGGTTGTTGGGCGGAAGGCCTTGGCGGTCGCGTGTGAACTGCTGCAGTTTCGGCACGCCGGCGAAGAGGCTCTTCCAGTAGTATGCCGCCGCGCGGCCCTCAAGATTGTCAGGGTCGCCGCTGCGCACGTCGGCCTCCCAGCGGCGCATGCATCCCGTTTCGGCCTTGGCGCAGGCGGCCAGCACGGCCGCCTGGTTGGCTATCTTTGCCTTGACGGTCTGCTGCCAGAGCTGCTTCTTCAGCGGCACCGACGCGTCGAGCTGGCAGCGGAAGCGCTCGCTCTGCACGGTGTTGCCGCACAGCGGGAGCATAAGGCCTACGGGCATGCCGCGGCTGTCGCAGGTGATTACGGAGCAATTGTTCTCGAGCAGGGCCTCAAGCAGCCCGTGAGTAATGGTTATCTGCCTGTTGTCGAGCACTACGACGCCGATGTCCTCAACGGGTATTGTCCTTACGGCTTCCTTCTTCAGCATGTCGGGCATGTCGCTCCTTTCCACCTCCGGCAGGCGTACCACCATCTGCCCGTCCCTCAGCGACAGGTAGGCGGGGTTGGTGAAGCATAGTGTTCGCTTAATCATAGTCTTTCGCCGTTTATCTCAATAATGTTTCCTATCCTGTCCACCTTAATCGGTATGCAGGTTTCCTTAATCATCTCGCCGGTGATGGCGCGCTCGTTTTTAGATTTTGGACTGCCTAACCCATATTCATTTTGAATCATATTTCCATTACAAAAAATCGTTGCTAATTCTTTTGGTAATGAGTAAATGATACTTGCTGAACTTTGGGGGACGAAATTAATCATTGTACCGCTTGCGTCAACCATCTTGTAAATCCTGCTCTTATCCAGCGGCCTGCTTATCGTTCCCTTGTCGATTTCTTCTTTCGTCGGGAGATATACGAGGTCGTTGGGCGACAGGACGAAGGCCGGCTTGTCGCCGTTGGCGTTCTCGGGTGCTATGGGCAGGCCCGCTTTCGCGCGCTTCACGGCCTCATATAGAGGTATCGTGGCGTAGGAACGCTTCTTTACGGGCAGGCCTGTAGCCTTGTCGGTTTCCTCTGTTTCATATACGGCGAAAAACAGGTTGGTGCCCTTTGCCGCCTCTACGAACTTCGTAGCCTTGCTGCCGCGTTTGCCCACGGCGTATTTCTCGGCCTTCTCATACACGCGGACTTTGTATATCGGCTGGTGCTGCTTGCCGTTGTTGAGGCTTACAATGTTGCGGTTCATCTCCTCGATTCCTTTGGGCGAGAAGGCTCGCTCGGCGTCGCCGCAGGCTTCGAGGTGGCGCAGCAGTATCTTCTGTATGCCCGTGTCGGTCACAGAGTCTTCAATGCGCTTGCGGTTGAAGCTCGTGTCAAGTGGCTTTCGCGTTGCGAAGTAACGGTCTTTCACGCTGCCGTCCTTGCCAAGGACGTCCTGCGTGAAGTAGTAGATTTTTATCTTCGACGGGTTGAAGTCGGGCCATGCGTCCTTGTGGCCGGCGAAGTATGTCTTTATGAGCTTCTCGTCGTAGCCGAGCTTAACGAAGTCGGTTATTTTGCGCTTCATGTCCTTGTCCACTATGGCCTTACGCTGCCTCATGGCTTCCTTGAGCGACACTTCGCGTATTCTCCTGAGGTTCACCTCGCCGTAGACCGTTTCCTTGTGCAGCGGCTTGCGCACGGCCCAGCTGTCGCCTTTCACCTGGTGTACGGTGGTTTTCTTTCCGTCGACGTAGCGCTGGTATGCGTTCGTGGTCTTGTTGATTATCCTCAGGTTCTGCTTGAAGCTCACGACGATGTCGCACAGGGCTTTCTCCATGTCTGTGGTGAACGTCGGCCACGGCTTCAGGAACTCGCGCGCCGTTTCAATAGTCTTTCTCTCGCCGTTCCTTACGATTTCCGTCTGTTCGT
>CALUKU010000001.1 GCA_944321295.1 uncultured Prevotella sp. | reverse complement strand
TGGCGACAATTGTATTCCCATGCTGCAAAGATAATACTTTTGAGCGAATATTCGCATTTCATTTACTTTTGACTATAATAAACAAACTTATGTATAATGAATTTTAAAATTTATTTTATGAGAAAGAGATTATTGTTTTTATTGTCGTATTTAATCTGCGTAATAGCAGGTTTGGGCTTAGGTTATTGCATATTTGGAAATAAGCATGATAAAGTGAAACAACAAGCTGTCAAAACTTATGTTTATGTAGGTGAAAAGTATGAGGGATTGAACTTTAAGCGTTCGGCTGAATATGGTTTTGTTCCTTTGGATGAAATCAGCCTTTCAAAATACGGTGTGATTGAAGATGCAGAAAGTGCTGCAAATGTTGGGATTGCGATGTTATCCGGTATGTATGGTAAAGAGAACATTGAAAGTCAAAAACCATTTAAGGTGGAGCTTATAAATGACTTGTTTTGGAGTGTTAAAGGGAGTTTGCCTCCTTATGCAGTAGGAGGTACGGCTTTTATTCTAATACAGAAAAAGGACGGCAGGGTTTTAAACTTCTTCCATGGAAAATAATAAGATTTGCTATGGTTGGAGCATAAGCTGCTACATGTACTACTATGACGCCTTGGGACGGCTCGAGTCTGCCGTCTACGGCGAGAACGAGGGCCTGGCGACCAATCCCAACCGCTATAACGAAACCGTGCTCGAGTACACGGAGAACGGAGCGATAAAGCGTTTCCAGCGGCGTGGACTCAAGCAGAACAATGTCTACGGCAAGATAGACAACCTCCACATAAGCCTTGACGGCAACCGCGTGGTGCACGTCGACGACGACGCCCTGCCCGTAGCGCGCAAGGGAGCGGTCGACTTCACCGACAGCAGTGAGCGCCAGACTGAATACACCTATAACGCTGACGGTGCCTTGACGGGCGACGCCAACCGCGGGATAGCGAAGATAGACTACGACGCGTGTGGCTATCCACGGCGTGTGCAGTTCATGGACGGCAGCGTGACGGAGTACGTCTATACGGTTACGGGCGTGAAATTGCGCACGGTGCACCGCACGGCAGTGCCGGGCATAAGCGTGGCCTTCGGGCAGACGCGCGAGCTGACGGAGGGCGAAACGCTGAGCGCGGACTCGACCGACTACCTTGGCAACCTCATCCTTGAGGACGGCGAGCCGTCGAAATATCTTTTCGGGGGAGGCTATTGCTCGTTCGATAGTGACGGAATCAGCTACCATTACTACGACCGCGACCACCAGGGCAACATCCGCGCCGTTGTCAATTCCGACGGAACCGTAGAGCAGATAATGAACTACTATCCCTTCGGCACTCCCTTCAGCGACAACACCGCGATGAATCCCGACTACCAGCCGTACAAGTACAACGGCAAGGAGTTCGAGTCGATGCACGGCCGCAACGCTTACGACTACGGCGCGAGGTTCTACGACCCGTTGCTGCCGACGTGGGACAGGATGGACCCGCTGTGCGAGAAGTATTACCATGTAAGCCCGTATGCGTACTGTTTGAATAATCCCGTAAGGTTTTATGACAAAGACGGTTGTGCGCCGGGGGATTTTTTCCCGACGGTGGAGGAAGCGGCCATAGACTTCGGACTATTTTATAATGATAACTCAATAAGAGAGAAAAGGGAATATGGTTCTTATATAATTAAGGTCAGGAATATGAATGGCGAATGGGGTTACACTTATACGGTTCCAGTAACGGGGACAAATAATGGAGTTAAAATAGAAAGCGGTTATTGGGGACACTTGAAAGTGGCGGACGTTCATACCCATGGAGCAAGTACGCATTATGATGAGCACAAATATAGGGATAATGAATTCTCCGGTATGAGAGACGATGAAAATAGAATATTATCTTCATAAAGTAGGTTAAAAATTAAAAAAAAGAATAAAGATATAGGAAGCGCTAATATTTTAGGTATAGATTCCTATCTTGCTACGCCGAATGGTTCATTGAAGAAATATGACCATAAGTCAGGAAAGATATCGACAATAAGTGAGGATATGCCAAGCGACCCAAAAGATCCGACGCGTGTAAACTCTGTTCCAAGCCATAAAGAAAATAATGTGTTGGATGATACTAAAATGCTTAATATTTTAAGGAAATTTATGTATAATGAATTTTAAGATTTATTTTATGAAAAAGAGATTAATTTCCTTAAAATATTAAGCATTTTAGTATCTTGTTCTTATTGTCGTATTTAATCTGCGTAATAGTAGGTTTGGGCTTAGGTTATTGTTTATTCGGAACTAAACATGATAAAGTGAAACAACAAGCTGTCAAAACTTATGTTTATGTAGGTGAAAAGTATGAGGGATTGAATTATAAGCGTTCGGCTGAATATGGTTTTGTTCCTTTGGATAAAATCAACCTTTCAAAATACGATGTGATTGAAGATGCAGAAAATGCTGCTAATGTTGGAATTGCGATATTATCCAGTATATACGGGAAAGAGAACATTGAGCGTCAAAAGCCATTTAAAGTTGTGCTTATAAATGACTTGTTTTGGAGTGTTAAAGGGAGTTTGCCTCCATATGCAGTAGGAGGAACGGCTTTTATTCTGATACAGAAAAAGGACGGCAGGGTTTTAAACTACTTCCATGGAAAATAATAAGATTTGCAACGGTGGCATAAGCGTTGCCTTCGGCATGACGCGTGAGCTGACGGGTGGTGAAACGCTGAGTGCAGACTTAACCGAGATATGCATTTGTGGATTTGGGTAACATTTTGTGCTATCGGTAAAGACATTGACAAATACTTGGATACTTTCAGTGAAAATTATTTGGGATTAGAAGATGGGGCATTATTTGATTTTAATGACTAAAAAATAATTAAGAATTATGAACTTATTCAATTATGTATTTTATAGGTCTTATAATGTTTTTAAGAAATACAAAGAGCCGGCTCTTTTTAGAAGCATAATTTATATGCAGTTTAGCATATGTCTTTTATTATTATGTCCTTTTAATGCATTTGTTTCCTCTTTATTTAGAGGTGGTAATCAGACCCCATTAACATTAGTATCTGTTTTGTTGATTTCTGTTGAAACGTATTATGTCGGTAAATATTATAAACGTAATGGGAAGAAAATATTGAAAGAGTATGAAAGGCTTGACACATCAAAATATGATCGTTTCTTTCCCATGTTAGTCACATGTATACTGATACCATTTGCATTAACAATTTGGATGGTTGTAATGCTATATGTTGTTTTTAAGATTTTATTTTCTTTTCTAAATATTGAAGGATGTTTGTATCCATATGTGGAATTTATCGACATAAACTTATAAGCTTTCAAAGCGTTTCCAGCGGCGGGGACTTAAGCAGAACAACGTATTGGGAAAAGATTATCGATTTAAATACAAAAACATGGCTTGCCTATATGGTTGGTTCATCCGCAGCTTGTTTGGATGATATTATGACATTAATCAATACAAGTCATCCTTGTTAAAGTGAGGTGCTTGGTAACTAGTCATCCCAAACTTGATTTGTCATCCTGAACTTGATTCAGGACCAGTCATATTCAGCAACGTTGGCGGTCAGTGGGTGCTTTCGTTATGGTTCCCAAATCAAGTTTGGGATGACTAGTTACCGAGCGCCTCATTTGGAAGAGGATGTGGCCGTAATCAAGGGAACATTCTTATAAAAGATGAACACTGGACATCCAAAACTGTTGAACTATAATATATGGCCTATTGCGGTTTAAAAGACCGCAAATCATATAATGAAAGGCTGCCTTTCACATGCCAAAATGCCACAAATGGTAAATGGCTTGATAGATACATATTTAAGTACTTATGTGAATTGTTGAAGATTTTCCTTGGACACTTAATATAATAAATTATGTCCTTACTATGGGTGTGTTCTTATATCGAACTCAACGTTAAAATGATCACTTGCTGCAAGGTTTAATCTTTTACGTGCGAAACAGTTATTTTTGTGCACTTTGACAAATACAGAAATGTCTACAGATATTTTGCTTTATTGTCATTTTTTTATAATTTTGCGATGTAAGGCAAATTTGAATAATACACCTTGGATTAAATTTAAAGCAATCGTTTTGAAGTTATTCATTATGGCCATGAAAAAAGAATTTAAATTAGATAAATGGTGTCTTGCAGTTGTCATGTTTGTATGCGTATTTTTGCAACCGCCGTGGGTACGGCAACAATAGTTTTACCGATGGCGGCTTGAAGGACGACGCCGACCGTGGGATAGCGAAGACAGATTATGCCGCGTGCACTAATGAATAGAAGTGTCATGAAGATGGATGAAAAAAGAAGAAAAATAATCGGGTATGTTGTAAGTGCTACACTTGGGCTTGCAATAGGCGTAGGCGTGTATTTTATGGTATGCAGATTAAAATTGGATTCAAATGGAAAACCCAATGTTGCATATGAAAAAAGAATAATATACAAGTGGCCTGAACGGAAAACACCTGAAGGTGTAATACCATTGTATGATCCGCCTAAAGATGAAGATAAAGATGAATTCCTAAAAGAAAGGAATTATGAAAGTTTCAGTAGTTTATCGATAAGATATATATATGCAGATGTTGAAATAGAGGCGGTTTTGTACGCTTTGATAGCAGCAAACAAGTTTAATATTGCACAAGCAAATTATTATGTTTATCATTATCTGACAAATGTCGATCATGTTAAGGCGTTTTATGATCCGATAATGATAGATGAACGAACAAGAAATGTTGCTCTGCATTATTTACGGCGAGGAGCATTATTGAATGATTCGCAAGCAAAAACGGAATTGGAATGTTTGAAAGTAAAGGAAAAATGAAACGTAAGGTTAAGTCTTTCATAATATTATTAGTTAGCATGTCACTAAGTTTTGTGGCATGTCTGTTGATTTTAGGGTTTGGTGAGAACAAGAATACAAATGTAGATAAGCATAACCCTACGCAGATTTTATATATTCCTGTTTCTGTAAATCAGGTTAAAGGGAATGTATTGTTTAAAGGCTCCGTGGATGACTATTTGGTTCTGAAAGATTTGTATGCCGGAACGGCCAATCCGGAAGAGATTTTGTTTTATTCAATGTTGATGGCAGGTAAATATGATTACACGCCAGCTAATTATGATGTCTATAAAGCCTTGGACAGTTTCTTTTCAAGAAACAAACTTGGGGATTTTGATGAGGAAACACGGCGCCTCGCAATGCAATATCTCAAATATGGAGCAATGAAAGGTGACCGTGCGGCAATTAAGGCGTATGATAAATTAAAACCTTAATATAAGTCTTGACGGTAACCGATTTTTATACAATGGTATGGCCAATATAATCCAACTTTAGGTGACTATCAATATTATTCAATATTTAATTATTAAGTTATGAATTTTTTTAATTTGTATTTCATTGTGATATATAGATTCTTACATGCAACATTGCATAAGAATACTAGTGATGCGAAGTTCAGTGCATTATTATATGCAAGTATGTTCTCATACTTGATTTTAATGTATTTATTCATCATTTTCTGCATTATTTTCAATAGAGCTCTGTTAAATGGTATAACAAATGCGATGTTAAAAATCTATATGACCGTATTTCCCCTTTTTGCATTAGTGTTAAATTATTTGTGGTTTTATCATATTAATGATGTTGCATATTTAGAAGAAAAATATTTGGAGTATTCGTTGAAAAAAAGAAAGTTTATAGGAGTGCTCGTGGTTTTGAGTAGTATCGCTTCCATTTTGGTTGGCTTTATATTTATAAATAAAAAAGTGTTTCCTGATTTGTAAAAATGCAAGTGTAATATGCGACTGATAAAATAATAAATTAGTCAAAAGCGAATGACGGCTTGGGGTTTAAGAAAACACAAAAAGGCTAAATGCGGAATAAATTTGGACGGAATGAAAATAATTGTTACTTTTGTACCAAATTAATTGTGATACTGTTAAAAACAATGTGAATATGGATTTACCTGATTTTATGTCATATTCCAATAAGTTCACAACAAGTGGCTTTATTGAGAAAATATCGAGGATTGCAAAGAGGGCGGGGGCAAAGCTTGTATATGCTGCGCTCATATTGTATTATACGCTCCAGAGCGACAAAATCTCAGTGAAAGACAAGGCGATAATCGTAGGTGCGCTGGGATATCTGATTAGTCCGCTTGACGTAATACCTGACGCCATACCCATAGCGGGACTCGGTGACGACTTGGCCGTGCTGGTGTATGTGCTGAACAAGGTGTGGGGCAACGTGTCAGACGAAATAAAGGAAAAGGCCAAAGCCAAGCTCGGCAAATGGTTTGACGAGGACGAGATAAAGGAAATTGACACATTGTTTGATAAGGAATAAACAAACTGAATTGGTTATGGTAATAGATTTTGACAAGATAGCTGAAGAAAGCATAATGAACTTTAAGGGTGGGCACGGCGAGCTGCTCACCCGAAATTATGTTGACGGTAAATGTAAGATAATGATGAGTTGCCTGCGCCCGGGAGCGTCAAGCGGATTACATATGCATGAAGGCAATTGTGAGATTGTGTATGTGATTAGCGGAACGGCCACGTTCAATTATGACGGGAACGTTGAAACTGTCACGGCTGGCCAAGTGCACTATTGCCCTGAAGGACATTCGCACTTTATGGAGAACAACTCGGACGTTGACTTACGTTATCTGGCAATCGTGCCTGAACATCACTGCGGGGAATAAAACTCGACATAACCGTTGTTCCTTACACAAAAGGTTCATAATGTGTATGGTGCAAATAAGTTGCTGTTGATTAGACGTTTACATCGAAAATATGCATAAAAGATATAATGCCGGAAGGCCGAATGATTGTTATTGTTTTGACGTTGTTGAAGAAAAGCCCCTGCTGGAGTTTCTCCTCGAAAACGTGAAGGAAAGCCGCAACAAGGTTAAGGCTACGTTGCGCGGACGCGGAATCAAGGTGGACGGCAAGTTTGTCACGCAGTTCGACTATCAGCTGAAGCCGGGCATGAAGGTGACGGTAAGCAAAAGCAAGCGTGACGACATGCAGCTGAAGAGCCGCTACGTTAAGCTTGTGTATGAAGACAAATACCTTGTCGTGATAGAGAAGAACGTCGGCATACTATCGATGGCTGCCGGCCACAGCTCGCTGAACGTCAAGTCTGTGCTTGACGATTATTTCCATAAGAGCCACCAACGTTGCAGGGCTCACGTTGTGCACAGGCTTGACCGCGACACAAGCGGACTTATGGTTTACGCCAAAGACATGGAAACGGAGCAGATACTTGAGCACAATTGGCACGAGATAGTATATGACCGCCGATACGTAGCCGTGGTAAGCGGCGAGGTGGTAGAGGAGGGCGGCACGATAAGCAGCTGGCTTAAGGACAACAAGGCGTATATGACTTTTTCGTCGCCCGTAGACAACGGCGGCAAGTATGCGGTAACGCATTTCCACACCTTGGCGCGCACAACCGAGCATAGCCTTGTGGAATACCGCCTTGAAACAGGACGCAAGAACCAGATACGCGTACATTCGGCTGACATGGGCCATCCAGTGTGCGGCGATGTGAAATACGGCAACGGCGACAATCCCTTGGGACGGCTTTGCCTGCATGCCTACGTGCTGTGCTTTTATCATCCCGTGACGGGTGAGCCGATGGAGTTTGAAACGATAATTCCTCCTGCGTTTAAGCAGCTGTTCAAATAAAGACGCAATGCGCCGCTGAGTTGTATTGCTGCGTGTTTGGGAATACTATTAAAGAAGAAATGGAGAATTTTGCATATTACGTTTTTTTAGTGATAGCGGCCATCGTGGCTGTCTTTGTGTTGAAGAAAGTGGCCGGCTGTTTGATGAAGACAATATTTTTGGCCGTAATCGTAGCCGTGCTTTTAGCTATATATTTTTTATATTTCAAGGGGTAGGCCGTAAGTCGGCTGTTATTTCCCGGTTTGGTAAAGCGTTTGTGCAATTAAGGACATGCGCTTTTAATTTTGTGGTAAGCAACATGTATGTCACAACAATATCATAACGCCGAGGAAGTCGCAATGAATGAAGAAAGCTTCGCTTTTTACAGATATCCGTATGCTGACGAGTATGTAGTCATGCGCCAACGTGACGGAGAGCCGTGTTCGCTTGAGTCTTATTCAGACTTGGACGGCAAGCATGGTTTCGTTTTTGCTCCGTTCAGCATTACAGGTGAGTGTCCATTGTTATTGCTGTCACCTGATGTCGTTGAGCACAGGCCGGTGCCTGCCGACGTTGATTTCGTAGAAACGCCGTTCGTCAGTCGCGATATCAAGGCCGAACGCCGTAGATACGGTGATGATTTCGCAAAGTTTCATTCACGTCTAAGCAGTGGCGCTTTCGGTAAGATTGTGCTTTCGCGCCGTTCGGAAGAGCGGCAGTTGTCAGCGTTGGACGTTGAGCGGCTTTTCGTCCGTGCGTGCCGGCTCTATCCCCGCATGTTCATCGCGTTGGTTTCAACGCGCCGCGGTGGAACATGGCTGATGTCGACTCCTGAGATTTTGGTTGAGAGTAAAGACGGCCGTCTGCATACAATGTCCGTTGCGGGAACGATGGAAATCGGAGCAGAAGATACTGATGACAGCCTTATGGAGCGCAAGTGTGCGTCGGACATTTCGGAATGGAGCCGCAAGAATATCAAAGAACAGCAATACGTTTCACGATACATAACCGACTGCCTGCAAGGATTATCGTTCGACGTAAGCGTCGAAGGACCTTACACGCTGCGCGCTGGCATGGTGAAACATCTGGCAAGCGACTTCTTCTTCAGCCTTAAGCCCGGGTGCAACATTGGCGACGTGATAAGCACGTTGCATCCTACACCAGCCATCTGCGGTATGCCAAAGGCTGAAACGTATGACTTCATACTGGCGAACGAGAGCAGCAAGCGCGCATATTACAGCGGCTTTGCCGGTCCGTTGAATTGCGATGAAGGCACCCATCTTTATGTAACGTTGAGATGTATGGAGATAGGCGACGGTTATTGCAGGCTTTATGCCGGCGGAGGACTGCTTAGCGACAGCGTTGAGGAGAATGAATGGCTTGAAACCGAAGCCAAAATGGAAACGATGAGAAGATGTTTGGCGATAAAAAGAATATAAACATACTGACGTCGCTGCTTATTGCCCATGGAGTGAGGAAGGCAGTTGTATGCCCCGGTTCACGTAACGCGCCCATATTGCACAGCCTTAACGAGTGTGACGGAATGACATGTTACCCCGTGACCGATGAGCGCAGTGCCGGGTTTTACGCTTTAGGCATGTCGCTGGCCGACGATAATCCCGTTGCTCTCTGCGTCACGTCAGGTACGGCGTTGCTCAATCTTGCGCCGGCTGTTGCCGAGGCCACTTACCGCCATCATGGACTAGTAATAATATCTGCCGACCGTCCGTCGGCGTGGATAGGCCAGCTTGACGGCCAAACATTGCACCAGCCTGACGCCTTTGGATGTTTAGTTTGTAAAAGCGTCAACCTGCCTGAACCTCATGACGACGTGGAGTATTGGCATTGCAATCGACTTGTCAACGAGGCGTTGCTTGCCGTAAGGTCGGCCGGTCGTGGGTCTGTGCACATCAACGTTCCGATAAGTGAGCCTCTGTTCCGTTTTAACGTTGAACGTTTGCCGGTGGAGCGCGTCATAAATAAACTAAGTGCAAGGCTTGATGTTGAATCTTTCAGGCAAATTGTGTGCGGGAAGCTGTTGTCTGCGTCAAGACCAATGCTCGTTGTCGGACAGCTCGGCAAACCGTCGCAAGCAATAGAGGACGCCTTAAGGAGAGTTTCAACCAGTGTTGCTGTGCTGTCAGAGCCTTTATCTGATGGCACGTTAAGACCGTTCGACCTTGTACTTGCGTCATTAGATGAAGACGAAAGCCTCAGGCCTGACTTCTTATTGTATGTAGGTGACACCATTGTAAGCAAGCGTTTGAAAAACTTCATCCGTAAGTCTGCATGCACCGAAATATGGGCTGTGACTGAAGACGGAGATGTGCACGACACGTTCATGCACATGTCTGGCGTTGTTGAAGGCGACACGATGGAAGCTTTGCAGGTTTTGGCAAAGGAGCTTGATGCGCGTAATGAACATGGAAAATCAGAAAACGCTGAAGCATGTCGTTTCGCCGAATTGTGGAACGGACGTATGGAGGTTGTTAAGCGGCTAATCAATGGCTATAAGCCGGCATATTCACAGATGGCTGCCGTAAGGATGTTCGAACGCTCTTTACAAAACATAGGCTATCGCCGGCATGTGCATTATGCCAACAGCAATGCTGTGCGTCTTGCATGCATATATTCACGCCATTATGTGTGGTGTAACCGTGGCGTAAACGGTATTGAGGGCAGCGTGTCAACCGCTGCCGGATTTTCGTTGGCGACGGATGATGTCGTCTTTTGTGTCACTGGCGACCTCAGTTTCTTTTACGATCAGAACGCCTTGTGGAACGTTGACCTTAAAGGCAATTTAAGGATAATCCTGCTTAATAATAACTGCGGCGGAATATTTTACAGTTTACAAGGTTTGCAGGATAGTGGAGCTTTTGACCGTCTTGTGACTGCGAGGCACGATGTTACGGCCCAAGGTATTTGCGTGCAGAACGGAGTCGACTATCATTCGGCGCGTAATCTTGACGAACTGCGTGACGGCTTGTCCGTGCTGATGACGGCAGACTGTGCCAGACCGATACTGCTTGAAGTGTTTACCGACGCCGAGGAGGATAAGCGAGTAATGGCTGATTTCATGAAATACATTAAAGAATAAGATATATGGAAAAGAGAGAATGGAAACCCATCGAGGGTTTTGATTTTAAGGAAATATTGTTCGAAGAGTACAACGGCATAGCCAAGATAACCATCAACCGTCCGCGTTATCGCAATGCCTTTACCCCGAGAACTACGTGGGAGATGAGCCAAGCGTTCGCTTATTGTCGCGAGGCCCAACGCATCAGTGTTGTGATATTGACCGGAGCCGGTGACAAGGCGTTCTGTTCCGGAGGCGACATGCATGTAAAAGGTCGCGGCGGATATGTGGGCGAGGACGGTGTTCCGCGTCTTAACGTACTTGACGTGCAGAAGCAAATACGTTCGCTGCCAAAGCCTGTTATTGCGATGGTTAATGGTTATGCCATCGGCGGCGGACATGTGCTTCACGTCGTGTGCGACATAACCATAGCGAGCGAGAACGCCATATTCGGCCAGACTGGACCTAAAGTAGGCTCGTTCGACGCAGGCTTCGGTGCGTCGTATCTGGCACGCATCGTAGGACAGAAGAAAGCACGTGAGATATGGTTCATGTGCAGGCAATATTCAGCAAGGGAGGCAGAGCAAATGGGAATGGTTAACTGCGTTGTGCCATTTGATAAGCTTGAGGACACTTGTGTTGAATGGGCCGAAACGATGATGGAGCGCAGTCCGTTGGCTTTGCGTATGATTAAGGCCGGACTCAACGCCGAACTTGACGGTCAGGCCGGAATACAGGAACTTGCCGGCGACGCAACAATGCTCTACTATTTTCTTGACGAGGCGCAGGAAGGAGGCAAGGCGTTTCTTGAGAAACGCAAGCCTGACTTTAAGAAATATCCCAAACTGCCTTAATGTATTCTCGATGAATAGGCTGTAATTGGAACCTGATTTATATAAATTTCTTGTTCAATGCATTATAAGATAGACATAGTTCCGCGTACTTTCCACTTCAAGCAACCGGCCGGAACGTCGCGAGGTGTTTACACAACGAGGCAATCATGGTTTGTAGAACTGACCTCCGAAGATATTCCCGGACGCAAAGGAGTGGGAGAGTGTGCGCCTCTGCCAGACTTGAGCTGCGATTTCCGTCCAGGCTATGCGGATAAGTTAAGGGAGTTTTGCGACTCTTTCGAGCGCAACGGCGAGATAGATTATGCTGCCATGCGTGACTACCCTTCAATGCTTTTCGGTTTGGAAACGGCCTTGGCTCATTTCAGTGCCGGCACGACGGCTTTCTTTGATACGCCTTTCAGCCGCGGACTTGAAGGAATTCCAATCAACGGACTCGTTTGGATGGGTACATATGATGAAATGCTCACCCGCATGGAAGAGAAACTACGGATGGGGTTCCGTTGCGTAAAACTGAAAGTGGGAGCAATCGATTTCGATCGTGAACTTGACCTCGTAAAGCGCATACGCGAGCGATTCAGTCCGTCGGAGGTTGAGCTGCGGCTTGACGCCAACGGAGGATTTAAGCCTGACGAAGCATTGTATAAGCTTGAACTGCTGTCGCAGTATTCTGTTCATTCCATTGAGCAGCCGATAAAGCCTCATCAATGGAGCTACATGGCACAGCTGTGCCGTGAGGCGCCCTTGCCGATAGCGCTTGACGAAGAGCTTATCGGTATTAACACGCCAGACATGATGGAGTATATGCTGAACGTTGTGCGCCCTGCGTATATAGTAATTAAGCCGTCGCTGCACGGCGGCATGCGTGGTACGGAGCAATGGATTGAGGCAGCACGCAACAACGGCGTAAAGACATGGATTACAAGCGCGCTTGAAAGCAACGTCGGACTTAACGCGATAGCCCAGTTGGCCGCCCGTTCTTATGGCCCTGACATACGTATGCCGCAAGGGCTTGGCACAGGTCGGCTGTTTACCGATAACATTGACATGCCTATTGAAATCAAAGGCGATGAATTGAGATACGTTGTTAAATGAATGATGAGGAAATGAATAATCGGATAAAGTTTATGCGACGTCTGCTAAATTTTTCATTATTCATTTTCTCATTATTAATTTAATTGAATATGGACTTAGCCGAATTTCTTGCAGAATGGAACAACGCATCTGACAAAGTGCTTGTTCACACCAGCGGTTCTACGGGCGAGCCTAAGCCATTATGGGTTGAGAAGCGTAGGATGGAGGCCAGCGCACGACTTACGTGCGATTTTCTCGGTCTGCAGCCCGGTGATACGGCCCTGTTGTGCATGCCGCTTGATTACATCGCGGGCAAAATGGTTGTGGTGCGTTCGTTGGTGCGGGGGTTACGTTTAATCAATGTCGCCCCGTCAGGCCATCCGTTGAAATCGCTCAGCCAACCGCCTGTTTTTGCGGCAATGGTGCCGATGCAGGTTTATAACAGCTTGCAGACACATCATGAGCGTGAAATCCTTGCAAGAATAAAGCATTTGATAATAGGCGGCGGGGCGGTGGACAAAGCGCTCGAGGCCGAGTTGCGCAGTATGCCCGGAAATGTGTGGAGCACATACGGAATGACCGAAACCCTGTCGCACATCGCCTTACGTCGGTTGAATGGTGATACGGCTGACGATTGGTACACTCCGTTTGGCGGGGTTGACGTAAGTATAGGTTCCGATGGCTGTCTGGTTATCAAAGCTCCTATGGTTTGCGCTGCGACTTTACACACGCACGATTTGGCCGAGATTGCTTCTGACGGGTGCCGCTTCCGCATACTTGGCCGTAAGGACAACGTAATTGACAGCGGCGGCATTAAAATACGCATGGAAGAGATCGAGGAGGCTCTGCACCCTCATCTGGCGTTCCCGTTCATGATAACCAAGCGTTGCGACAAACGCCTTGGCGAGGCTGTCACCATGCTTGCCGAGTGTGACGAGGAGTCGGCTGACGATATCCGTCGAATATGTGAAAACGTCCTGCCAAAGTATTGGCGTCCTAAATATTACATTTTCATCGAAAAACTTCCACTTACGGCTACAGGTAAGCCGGCGCGCGCGAAGGCTTTGGATATTGCCGCACGTATGTAGCAACACGTTGGTTTAACGTTTGGCTCTGTTCACATTCAACAGGTACGCACGACTTGACATAATGTTTATAAAATGGCCGAAAACGCTTCTTCCTGATTTTTAAGAAGTGTGTTTTTCTGCTTTCTTGATGTAAAGTCCGCCATTGTTGAGGAAATATTACGATGTTAAGTGTGTAATGTTAAATGCCTTTATGTCAAGACATTACATAATATTTGAACGTAATTGTGCAACGAATAACATAGCTTAGATGTTGTAAAAGGTGGCTTCTTGTATGCTTATTCGCCGCCTTTTGCCTTCCCGATCGCCGCTTTTAGTATTCAAAACCGCCGCTTTTTCGCTATAAAATCGCTGAAATACTTTTATAAAGCCACTGACTTGTCATGTTTTGCGTGATATGAAACGGCATTACTCTTATTTTCTTGGTTATAACAATCCTATTCTCATTGAACGGCATTTTGACATTTTGCAAGCCGTTCGTGCGGTTTGTCTTACATCGCGTTTTTCTTATATTTGTAATAAAAAAGCCGTTAACCCATGTAATAATGGTTAACGGCTTTACTATTAATCGGGCGTGACGGTCACGCATCGTTAATGTTTCACGACCTTATTGTGCTCAGGGAATACAACGGTTGGCTTGTAACTCTTAGCTTCTTCAAAGTCCATCAGGGCGTAAGCTATTATTATTACAGTGTCGCCTACCTGGCATTTGCGGGCCGCCGCCCCGTTGAGGCAAATGCAACCGCTGCCGCGCTCACCCTTGATGATGTATGTTTCAAAGCGTTCGCCATTATTATTGTTGACGATTTGCACCTTCTCGCCGGCAATCAGTCCGGCAGCGTCCATCAAGTCTTCGTCTATTGTGATGCTGCCCATGTAGTTGAGGTTGGCCTCGGTCACCTGGACGCAATGCAGCTTGCTCTTTAATACTTCAATCATCATATCGTTAACTTTTATATTTGATGTGGTCGATAAGCCTTACGGGCCGTGCTCCGCAATAAACTGTGATACATCCTACTACGTAGTCCGTGTCGTTCCAATCTCCGACAGGCTGCAACGTATTGCCGTCAACAATCTCGAAATACTCAACGTCAAGTCCGTCAACGGCGTTAATGCTGTTGACTACGTGGTCGTGGGTTTCGCTTACGCCGTGGCTGCGCGAATATTCGACGCTTTCTTTCAAAGCCTTGAAGATGTTAGGGGCAATCTTTCGCTCGTCCGGCGAAAGCAGTGCGTTGCGTGACGAGCGCGCAAGTCCGTCCGCATCGCGGACGATAGGACATTCAACAATCTCTACGCCCAATCCCAATGACTTAACCATGGCTTTTACGACGGCAATCTGCTGCCAATCTTTTTCTCCGAAATAAGCCCTGTCAGGACGTACTATATAAAACAAGCGGCTTACTACTTGGCATACGCCATTGAAATGCCCGGGACGATGGGCGCCTTCCATGACTGTTGATATAGGAGGAAATTCGAAATGACGTGTGTCCGGGGTAGGGTACATCTCTTCTACGGACGGAACAAATACGTAGTCTGCTCCAATGCTTTCAAGCAGTTTGCAGTCTGCCTCAACATCCCGTGGATACGAACTGAGATCCTTAGGATCGTTGAATTGGGTCGGATTTACGAACACCGACACTACGGTGACTCCGTTTTCGCCGACGCTTCTCTTAACCAATGACGCGTGGCCTTCGTGCAGCGCGCCCATCGTAGGAACGAGTCCTACGCTTTTACCCTTTTTCCTGTCGTCGAACAACGTGTTTTGCAGTTCTACAATCTTATGAAAAACTTTCATGACTTGTTTATAATTTATGGTTGTTGAGGGGCGCTGACTTACGCCCTGTAAAACCGGCGTGCAAAATAACAACAAATTTCTTAAACAAAAAAGAATAATTAAGAAAATATGCCGTTAAAGCGGGGCATTTGTCTAATAAACGAAAAAAAATACTCGTTTTACGAAGTTTTTTCGTACCTTTGCAAAGATTAAAGAAACATCATGATGGCAAAGAAGGTATTATACATAAACCAAGAAATTATTCCGTATGTTCCTGAAAGCGAAATGTCACACTTGGGACGCCTGATTCCGCAAACAATCCAAGAAAAAGGTTACGAGATAAGGACGTTCATGCCCAAATGGGGTAACATTAACGAAAGGCGCGGCCAGTTGCACGAGGTCATCCGTCTGTCAAGGATGATGCTTATAATAGACGAAACCGACCATCCTTTGATTATTAAGGTCGCCTCGATACCTTCAACAAGGATACAAGTGTATTTCATCGACAACGAAGATTATTTCACAAAGCGCCTCATGGGCTTTGACGAAAACGGCAAGGAATACGACGATAACGGCGAAAGGGCCATTTTCTTTGCGCGCGGCGTGCTTGAAACCGTAAAGAAGCTGCGCTGGACTCCCGACATAATTCATTGTCAGGGATGGATGTGCTCGATAATACCTCTTTATATAAAAAAGGCTTACCAAGACGAGCCGTCGTTTGCCAACACTAAGGTCGTAACATCGTTATTTTCAGAGGAATTGCACGACGACCTTGGCGCTAATTTCAGGCAAAGCATAGAGTTCAGGGACGTTAAGGCAGATATCCTTGATAAGTATAATAATAGTGATGTTTTCGGTTTTCAGGATTTACAGAAACTTGCGATTGATTATTCAGATGGTATCGTGAACGCCGGCAAGAGTGTTAATCCGGAGCTGATAGCGTATGCCAAGGAAAGCGGTCTGCCGTTCATGGACAATCCTGCCGACGATGAGATTTGTTCTAAATACGAAGAATTTTATGACAAGGTTTTTGAAGGTGGCTCTGAATAACAATCACGTTTCTTAATTGTCAAATAGTTCGGCATTTATTATTATGAAAATAAAGTTTTTTGCAATCGTGGCTACAGCGGCGGTATTGTCGTTTGCTGCATGTGATGACACGACGGACACAATAGGAACTTCACTTACTGATACTTCCGATTTGTTGGATGTCGCTACGGCGTCGTTTAACGTTTCGTCAAAATCAATAGCGGCCGGTTCGGTGTTGTCGCGTAACACGATGGGATATTTGGGCGAAATCCGCGACCCGGAAACAGGCAACTATATTGCCAGTAATTTCATGACGCAATTCGGAACGCTTGAGGATTACACTTTCCCTGAAAGGGACAGCATAGCAAGTCTTGACGTCAACAAGGATATTATTGCGGACTCATGCCATATCAGGCTTTTCTACACAGACTTTTATGGTGATTCTCTTGCGACAATGAACCTTACTGCCCATGAAATGGCGAAGCCGATGGAAGATGGTGTGAAGTTGAGATATTATTCTGACTTTAATCCTAAGGCTGAGGGCTATGTTACTGATGAAAGAATGAAGGTAAACAAGACTTATACGCTTTCAGACTTAAGCGTCAGCGACGAAGAACGCGAAGGTGACTCTTATTCGCCAAACATACGTATCGACTTGAATAAGGAATATACAGACAATCAAGGAAACAAGTATAATAATTATGGTACGTACATAATGAAGAAGTATTATGAGAATCCTGATAACTTCAGAAACTCATATAATTTCATACACAATGTATGTCCTGGTTTTTATTTCGAGATTAACGACGGTTTAGGTTCGATGGCTTATATTTCTGTAAGCCAGCTGAATGTCTATTTCAGGTATAAGTCGGATTCAACTTATGTCGGTTCGGCAACGTTCTCAGGAACAGAAGAAGTATTGCAGACAACGAATATCGTCAACGACGATGAAGCGATAAACGCTTTGGTTGCCGATGAAAGCTGCACTTACTTGAAAACTCCCGCAGGAATATTCACCGAGCTGACATTGCCCGTTGACGAAGTTAAGGCTGGACATGAGAATGATACCATCAATACTGCCAAGCTTACACTTACGCGCATAAACAACGTAAACGAGGGCGAATATTCGCTTGACATACCTCAGACTTTATTGATGATACCAAGGGACAGCCTGTATAGTTTCTTTGAGAATGAGGATATTGTTGACTATCAAAAGTCTTTCTTGGCAAGTTATGACACTGATACGAGATTGAACAATTATGTTTTCAACAATATCTCGAACCTAGTTACGTATATGTATAACATCAAGGAAGCCGGTTTGGCAGCAAATCCCAATTGGCTTAATGAACCGGAGAATGAGAATTGGAACAAGGTTGTCGTCATACCTGTTACGGTTACAACCAATTCGTCAGGACAAGTTGTAAAGGTTGTTCACGATATGAGTTTAACAAGTACGCGACTCGTCGGAGGCAGTAAAAATCCTAACGCACCGATTAAACTTGATGTTGTGTATAGTAAATTCAGACATTAACTTGAAATCATGGCCGACAATTTTCTTGAACGACATCAGTTAGAGTATGAGAAACGGAAGGCTGAATGGTTACGTAAGAAAAAGCATGTTCCCAAGCATGTGCGTAAACATGACTCAAGCCAAGGAAACAAATGATTTATTTCATAATGGAAACTATATGAAAAAGAGTGTGCTCCAGATTTTCTGAAGCACACTCTTTTTCATATTAAGAAGTAAATATGGCACAAACTTTCATGATTTAAATTTTTACTTTTCAGTTACTTTCTTTATCCAAATAGTGATGTCTTGCATCACCTCAGGCGACATTGTTTCCTCTATCTGGAAATATTCAATGGGCAAACCTGTTGTACAATGCTGAAAAAGATGGTTCAGTCCGGGATATTCTTTCACTATGTTTAAGTTGCTTTCAGGTAGTAGTCGACGTATGGCAGGCAGATTTTCTTCGGCAAAAACCTGTGTGTCTTTTGAACCATTTATTGCCATCACAGGACATTTTACGGCACGGATGTCCGCAGCCGGATCATAGTTGATAAAGTATCTCAACCACGGCGTACATAAATCTATTGATTGTGCAAGGTCTTGCATTAGAGGTGCAGGAATGGTGACATCGGCTTCTTCAGCAATCTTTTGTACTTTAGCAGCAGGGTTTGGCACCCTTTCCGACGAAGACATTACCCTTAACACTTTTACTAACACTTTACGGAAATCAGTAACAACTTGTACTGGTGTTCCGTTTTGAAGCAGTCCGAATTGATTTTGCGCTAATAGGATGTCGGCTCCTTTTACGCCAAGTCCTGCAAGACTGACAATGAAATCCGCTTTGCCTTGCGCCCCTATCATGAATGCAATGGTGCCGCCCTCGCTGTGGCCAAGTACACCCACGTGACCGAAATTTTTCGTATTGCGTGCGAAGTCAACGGCTGCCAGCGCATCCTTCATAAAATTCTCGGTAGTCGTATTAGTTACATCACCCGTTGATTTGCCAGTTCCGCGGTCGTCATAACGAAGTGAAGCTATGCCGTTGCGTGCCAGATAGTCGGCCAATACAAGAAAAGGCTTGTGTTCTAATAATTCCTCATCACGGTTCTGTTGGCCGCTTCCTGTCACCATTACGACTAATGGTACGCTGCGACTTGCCCCTTTTTCGTAACCTAACGGATAAGTAAGTGTTCCACTTAAGGTTACGTTGTCGGTTGTATTTGTGAACGAAACTTCTTCTGTCTTATACGGATAAGGCTCTTTCGGTGTTTGAGGACGCCTTATTTCCATTGCCTCCATCTTTAGGTTAAGTGGAAAAGACATTCCGCTTTGGCTGAAAGTTCCTTCTATAAGATCGTCTTTCAGTTTGCCTTCATATGATGCATTGATGGCATTTACATTAATTTTTACATTTACACCATCTGTTACTATTATATCAGCAGGTATGTTTTTTACGCCTTGGTCAGGGCAGTCCATTGTACAAACAAGAGCGTTGCCGTCTACTTTCGTAATGTTGAATATGATGTTAAGCTGTGTTCCCATCACGTTCAGTTTACCAGTCCAGTTACCATCTAAGGTCTGTGCCATGATAGTAAATGTCGTGAAAAGTGCACATAAGATAAAAATCGTTCTTTTCATGGATGTTAGTTTTAGTTTTTCCAAGATATTAATAACGGCAAATGCAAGAGGGTGTTCAAATATTCTTGATACACCCTCTTTGTTTATGTCAATGTGTTATTCTTTATTCAATAACAACCAACGGTGTGTCTTCCATTACACTTTCACCTTCGCTTACGAGAATGGCTGTTACCTTACCGCCCTTTTCTGCGTCAAGATTGTTAGCCATCTTCATGGCCTCAAGAACAACCACCGTGTCACCGGCCTTAACCTCGTCACCGACGGCAACCTTTATCTCGGTTATAACGCCGGGAAGCGGAGCCTTGACAGCGTTGTTAACATTTACTTTGCTGCTGGCTGATGATGAAGATGCGGGTGCTGCGGCAGGCTGGGGAGCAGGTTTTACGACAACCTTCTTCTTTACGGGTTCCGGTTCCTTCTCCATTTCAACCTTATATTCCTCGCCGTTGACAACTACGTTTGCGATATTGTCTTCAATTCCGGCGATGGTAACCTCATACTTGTTACCGTTAATTGTATATTTATATTCTTTCATATCATGTTTAATTTTATGCTAAGAGGTGTCGGCTGCACAAAAACGGATTTCTTCGGTTCTGACAACCGCACCACTTTATGACACCAGATTATTTATTGATGTTGCGCATGCTGAGCGAATGTAATTCCCATTCAGTGTGTTTGCTCTTAATGGTTATTATACCCGCCTCCTTGTCATGCACGTTGTTGCCATTGAACTCGTGCAATGCCAATGCAATAGCTGCATAAACCTCTTTATTCTCCATTGTAAATGTTTTTTGTAATGAATAACATTACATCGGAATGTTGCCGTGCTTCTTAGCGGGCAGACCGTCACGCTTGGTAGCCAGCTGAGCCAAAGCCCTGCAAATGCGGAAACGTGTATTGCGCGGTTCGATTACATCGTCAATGTAACCATATTTAGCTGCCTGGTAAGGATTAGCGAACATTTCGGTGTATTCTTCTTCTTTCTCTGCGAGGAACGCCTTCGGGTCTTCTTGTTCTTTAGCTTCTTTAGCGCAGAGCACAGCTACGGCGCCGCTTGCGCCCATAACTGCGATTTCTGCAGAAGGCCATGCGTAATTGATGTCGGTACGCAACTGCTTGCAGCCCATTACGATGTGGCTACCGCCGTAGCTCTTACGCAGCGTTACCGTTACCTTGGGAACTGTTGCCTCACCGTATGCGTAAAGCAACTGTGCTCCGTGGAGGATTACTGCGTTGTATTCCTGACCTGTACCGGGAAGGAATCCGGGCACATCAACAAGGCTGACGATAGGTATGTTGAACGCGTCGCAGAAACGTACAAAGCGTGCGCCCTTACGGCTTGCGTTTACGTCGAGTACGCCGGCATAGCATGAAGGCTGGTTGGCGACGATACCAACGCTTTGGCCGTTAAAGCGTGCGAAACCTACGATTATGTTACGTGCGAACTTAGGCTGTACCTCGAAGAATTCGCCGTTATCCGTAATAGCTCCGATTACCTTATACATATCGTAAGCCTGGTTGGGGTCTTCAGGTATAATCTCGTTCAAAGAGTCTTCCATCCTGTTGATCGGGTCTGTACACTCAACGCGGGGAGCCTCTTCCATATTGTTAGACGGAATATAGCTGAGCAAAGTCTTAATCATCTGCATGGCCTCTTCCTCTGTTGCTGCGGTAAAGTGGGTTACACCGCTCTTCGTTGAGTGAACACTTGCACCGCCAAGATGTTCCTGATCGATGTCTTCGCCTGTTACGGTCTTTACAACCTTAGGACCGGTAAGGAACATGTATGATGTGTTTTCCATCATAAGCGTGAAGTCTGTCAATGCAGGTGAGTAAACTGCACCACCGGCACACGGACCGAAGATACCGCTTATTTGAGGAATAACACCTGAAGCGAGAATGTTGCGCTCAAAGATTTCTGCATATCCTGACAATGCGCAGATACCTTCCTGGATACGTGCGCCGCCAGAGTCATTGATGCCGATAACCGGAGCACCCATCTTCATCGCCATATCCATAACCTTACATATCTTCTGGGCCATTGTTTCAGACAATGAACCGCCGTTTACGGTAAAGTCTTGAGCGAAAATATATACCAGTCTGCCATCTATCGTACCACATCCTGTAACGACGCCGTCACCAAGATATTGTTTCTTCTCCATACCGAAGTTAGTGCAACGATGAAGCTTGAACATGTCGAACTCTTCAAAGCTGCCTTCATCAAGAAGCATATCTATGCGTTCGCGGGCAGTATATTTGCCGCGTGCATGTTGTTTTTCTATGGCTTTTTCGCCACCGCCAAGACGAGCTTTTTCGCGTTTGGCGATAAGCTCCTTGATTTTTTCTACTTGTTTGCTCATTTCTGTTCTTTTGTTGTTGAATGATTAAAGGTTAGTGACACAAACGGGTGTTTCTAACCTATTATTAATATTGCTTAAAGCATTATTCTTAATTACGGACAGCGGCTTGTTTATTGCTCACACAATTCCGTGAGGACACCGCATGTCGATTTGGGATGGAGGAAAGCTATATTGAGATTTTCGGCTCCCTTTCTTGGTGCCTTGTCAATTAAGCGAACGCCTTTTCCGTCACACTCGGCAAGAGCGTTGCTTACGCCGTCTTCGATGCAGAATGCAACATGGTGAACGCCATGGTTTCCTTTATCAAGCCATTTCTGGATTGTACTTTCGGGAGAAGTCGGCTCGAGTAACTCGAGTTTCACCTCGCCGCATTTCAGAAAAGCGGTCTTTACCTTTTGGTCGGCCACTTCTTCTACTGCGTAACACTTCAGTCCCAAAACATTCTCGAAATAGGGCAGAGCCTCTTCTATGCTCGGTACTGCTATGCCCAAATGTTCAATTCGTGAAATTTTCATACTATTATATTTTAATAAAGATTGCTGCAAAGATAGTGCAAGTAAGCCGAACTACAAAATAAAACGATGATAAAGAATTCTAATTTTACAAATAGACCTGTATTATCATACATGTTGAATATCACGGCGTTATAAATCCCTGCGGTTTTGCAATCCTGACGTTTCATCTTGACTATATAATTTCTTTTATCTCGTTGGAATAGACAAACCACAAGTATCCTTTCACGTTCTCATGTCCCATACTTTTAAGCAGTTCCATGTATTGCCGGACCTGTTGCTCATATTCGGGATGCGGCTTACCGAATTTGAAGTCTATTACTTTGGTCTCTTTTCCATCTGATATAACCCTGTCAGGACGGCGCTCGATGGTTTTAGTCGTCAGCTTGTCATAAGATATGATGGCACACTCATTATATACTTTCCATCGCTTGCTAAACCAGTCGGCAATACGGTTGTCACTAAGTCTTTCGGATAAAAGTTTGCGCATTTTCTCGACCGTCAGGTTATCATCATACAATATTCCGTCAAATTCGAATTGCTTTAAAGCCTTGTCAATATCGGCGGTTGTATGTATTGTTGAAAATAATTTGTGCAATATCTTACCGGTGTCGATATATCTGTCTTGCTGCTCATCCAAGTCTTCACCACCGATAAAATCGCGACTTTTATTACTTTGTTTGAAATTTACGATATGGTTAGAAGTTTGAAAGTCAACTTTTTCCTGGATTACGTTACTCAAGAATACATTGTTGCTTTGGTTGCTCCTCTGTTCCTTATTATCTACAGCAAGGTTTCCGTATTCAAATGTTATTGACGTTGCGTCAGAATTGTCGGTCTCAACGAGTTTTGAACCTTCAAGACTGTCTTTGAGTAACGGCAGACATTGCAAAATAAGTTCGGAGCGACAGGTTGTCGGCCGTTTGGCTTTACTTCTACCGAAAACAAACAAATTCTTACCTGCGCGTGTAAAAGCTACATAAAGCAAGTTCAAGTTGTCAACCCTATTCTGGATATGTTCGTTACGATAATCGTCCGCGTAAATGGTTTCCAGCAGCTTTTGCCTATAGTCAACAGGCACGATCGGCAATTTGTTAAACGGCTGTTTCTTAGGATTGCACCACAGTATCGTGCCGTTGACCTTTTCTAAAGACCAATCGCAGTAAGGTATGATGACATTGTCAAATTCAAGGCCCTTGCTTTTGTGGATACTTATTAATCTTATGCCGTCAATGTTGTCGCTTTGTATGGTTGATTTACATATTTCATCGTCCCAAGTTTTCAGGAACTTCCTGATGTTGCCTGAGTTATTGCCTACAAAATCGGCCACTTCATCGTAAAATGCGCATACATAAGCGTTCTGATTGTCGAGAACGTTCAAGTTAAATAGCGAATAGATGCGCTCTATCACATCGATAAGCGGCATTTTTGAAAGCCTTTCCGTCTTTTTTATGAAGTCTGAGGGCAAAAGCGTGTTCAGCTTTCCGTTTGAATCGTTATAGCCGTCAAGTATTTCTGAAACGTTAAGTCCGGTATTTAAGATTTTTTTCTGGTATGTTATCGCAAGGTTTGCCTTTGTCAACACATCGTCAGGATTTACAATTAGGCGCAGTGCCTGCACTATCGTGTTAACGGCCAACGACGAATCCAGCCTGAAGGCTTCGTCGCTGACAACCTTCAGGCCAGGATGTTTATCCATCAGATAATTTGCTATGGTTGGAATGTACCAGTTATATCTGACTAATATCGCAATGTCGTTGACAACAACATTGGCTTTCAGAAGTTCTTCAATCGTTTCGTCAATACGTCCGAGCGTATTGTTTTCGTAGTCGTCGTCTTCAAACAATTCAATTCTCACTAATCCCTTTGCCGACATTCCGCTTTTGCAATCTTGACGGACATCAGCGTATGCCGTTAGTAGTTCTTGCGCATTATGCTCATCGTTCACGTCAAGTTCGTGCTCATATTCAAGCTTTGCGGCAATCTCAAAAAAGCGGTTATTGAATTCTATGATGTTACGTTCGGAACGGTAATTTGTCTGCAGGTTCTTGATTTCAACGTTGTCCTTTGGTGAACGGAATTGTCCCTCAATGTTATTCAGCAACCTCCAGTCGCCCGAACGCCATCGGTAAATGCTTTGCTTTACGTCACCTACAATCAAGTTGTTTATTAATGACGATTTATCGGGCAGACGTGCAGGCAGATTGTCAGCTGTTTCAGCACGTTCATTCGATAAGACGTTCACACGATCAGACTCTCCGCCATGGCTCATACATTCATTAAGCAACACCTTGAAATTCAGCCATTGCACCGAGCCTGTGTCTTGAAACTCGTCAATCATTATATGGTTAAGACGGCAGCCTGTCTTCTCAAATATGAAAGGCGAGTCGCTGTCGTTAATCAACGTATGCAATAAATGCTGCGTATCGCTTAGCAAGAAACGGTTAGCTTCCTTGTTGAGCCTGTTTACTTCTTCCTCGATACTGTTAAGCAACCTAAGCTTGTCAAGGTGTGCTAACGTCGCTTCCGCTGTAGAATACGCTTCCCACATCTCGGGGCGTTCGGTTTCAGCGTCGTTCAGCAGCTGCATTAGTTTGCCGTTAGCAAGTGAAATTATGACGTCGCGGTCAGGGCTCGTTTTCGTTGTCCATTTCTCGGCCGACGCCAGACAGCCTTCAAGTGTTTTATTTATACATTTCTTGTCACTGAAATCATTACTTCTCAGTTTCTTGAAATAACTGCATATTCCGTTGTTTTTTCCGGCATACGATGTTGTGGTCAGGCCGGCCTTTTCGGTTTCCCGTTCAAATGTTTCCGAGAATTCGGCCATGCGCTTTTTAGCGTTGTCCCTAATCGCTTTTATCTCTTTAGTGTATGCGACGAAAAAGTCAGGCCGTGAAACTGTTTCGCTCAGTTCCTTATTGATGTTCTTGTAAAAGTCGCGGAATATAGTCGTGCCGAACTGCTTTATTTTCCCGATTACGTTCCAGTTCTTGTTCTCGTCAATGCTCGAAAAGATATAACTCATTAGCCATTTGAGCATTACGCTCGTCGGTCCGAGTGAATCTATAAGCCTGTCGACAGCTTCTTCTTCCACCTGTATGTCATTAAGGCCGACCCTAAGATTTGCCGTAAGGTCTAACTCTCTTGCCAAATTACGTAATATCGACTGAAAGAAGGAGTCGATAGTTTCAACCCTAAAGTAATGGTAATTATGAATAAGGTAAGCAAGGGCCATTCCTGCGCGCCGGCTGGCCAGGCGTTCGTCTATGCCTAGGCTGCCGCACACCGTTTTCAGATAAGTTTCAGATTCAGGCAGGAGCTTCCAAATGCCATATAGCTGGCTCAATATTCTCAGTTTCATCTCTTCCGTGGCCTTGTTGGTGAAGGTCACGGCCAGGATATTCTTGAACCCCAGCGGGTTTTCAATCAGAAGTTTTATGTATTCAACGGCGAGGGTAAACGTTTTTCCGCTACCGGCGCTTGCTTTATATACTGTCAGTGGTTTCATTTTCCAGATGTTTATTGTTTGTCGTGTAGAGTTCCTTCAAATGTTGTTTCCTGCAATGCCATAAGTCGCTTGTCACCAGTCCCTGAACAGTTCGAACCCGAAACGGCAGCCTACGCCTTCAAAACTTGTGTTGCGCGTTGCCATGAAAACACCCATTGAGAAAAAGCGGTTCGTAAACCCGTAACCATATTCAATGTACGGGTGAAGATGGTCTACGAATAGCATGTTCACGTATATTCGTTCCATCTCCATCAGCCGGCCTAAGTACGGGATGCGTGACAATATCATCAAGGGCGACTCGTAAGTGATGTTTGTGCGCACGTAATACTCCGACGCGTTATACCAGTTGCTGTTCAGCAATTGGAAATCTCCCGTCCAGTCGTCGTTCCATCCTCCGGGTATGTTTTCTTCCCTGAAGTTGGTGTAGTCAAGGAAATATGAATTCTTGCTCTTCGATGTGTAAAAACCGTTGCCGAACCTCAGCGACAAGCTTCTCAGCGAGTGGAATTGTTTTTTCCATGATACGTCAAGCTCTATGCGCTCATAGTCCATATCGGCCTTGCCCAGACGTACTCCGCGTTCGTAGTCGGCGGTTATGATGGGGCCGCTCCAACCCGCGGGCCTGTATTGCAGTTGCAATGACGGCGCAAACGAATAATACTCCGTGGGACGGTCAGCCATCTCAAACCCTGACTTGTTAACGGCTGAGCGTCTATGGAAAATCATGCCCGGCTGAACGTTCCACTTGTCGGAAAAATCATAGTTGCAGGCAAACTTAACATACAAGTCCTTGAAGTAGTCAAGGTTCATTTTGTCCCAATTTATCGAGTCGAGCGATTCATTTTTAACTTGATCTACAATGCTCGAATTGGTTATCCTGTTACCGTTGCCTATTTCTACGCCGATGAAACCGTTTCTTTTTTTGTTGAAATTGAAATTTATCGGAATGTTGAAATAAAACTGGTGTTGCTTGAATGAGTAGCCGGCATTGAAGGCCATGTAAATGTCCCTGTTCATTGAGAACTTATAGCTGCCGTTAATCTTGAACTTATACGTAATGCCGCGCCTTCCGCTGTAGCTTAAGTATAACGGGTTAAGTATCGGCGATATTCTGAACGCCCCTTGGTCGTTTGTTCCGAAATTGCCTTTCGTCCTGTTCACCACGTAATCGCCGAACGAGTCCCACAACACTTTTTTCCATTTATTCTCGCGTCGCTTCGTCTTTGCAGAGTCGGGCTTGCTTCTTGCTTGCTCCATGTCTGCGTAAACTTTGGCGATATACGCAGGCAGAGTGTCCGGGCGGACGTATGACATCAGCTTGCTGTCGTGCGAATCGACGATGGAGTCGGGAAGGAACGTCGGATTATCATAAACTGCATGATATGTGGCTCTTATCTTATTTCCGATAAAGTGAAACTTTGCGTCAATGTCGCATGTCTTAGGCATTAGCGAATACACGCCGTCGTTGCCCATTATGGCAACGACGTGGAAGTTCACCATGTCGTATTCTCCGCTGAACCTCATTCTGATAATCCTTCCCGTGTTTCTGTCAACGATGGCAAGGCCGCTGATCAGCTGTGTGTTGTAGCGCTTGGGGCGGAACACTATTTCCGTCCTGTTGTCAGTGAGGTGGGTTATCGCATAGCGGTACAGGCGAATATTGTATTTATTAAACGGCGAGAGCACCTGATTGTCAAACATCGTCACGTCGTAAATACCCGGCGAAAGATACTTCATCATCGTTTCCATTACGTTGCGGTGATGTGGTATGGTGCCCGTGTTCAGTTGCCGCACGGCTTTGGTTACGGAGCCGTCTTTCATAGTCAGCGTGCTGTAACTTTCTCCCGCATACTCTCGCCGCCCGCGCGATATGGCATACATCGACGGTATGGCCATAAGCATGAAGTTGCGCTTCTCGGTCTTGAAATAATACCTTAGATAGACGTTCGTGTGCAGTTCGGTGTCAGCATTGTACACATTCTTCTTGTACTCCAATACGCGCTGTAGCACCAACGAGTCTGATTCAGATTTGGCGCATACCTGCGTAGACGGCATTATGAATGTCATCGCCAACAGCAGGAATATGCTTAAAACCATTTTCACACTGCAAATATACGAGTATTTTTCTCATTTAGAGCTGTTAGGCGTGATAATTATTGCCATAAACAAATGCGTCCTGTTTTTGTTTAAATGTAAGCAGTCAAGCGTTATACGCGACAATGTGTCAATTCAATCACGTCGGTTTAAATTCTTCGATTAGGTTTTCATTAGGCATATTATGTTGAAAATGACGTCGTATTTAAGGGTGTATTGACTGCTTTTGCATCATTGATTTTGCTAAAATGGCCGATTTAATCGCTAAAACTCGGTGAATTGACATTTCAAAACAGGCGTTTTCGACGCCTAAATACGGCCTTTTACAAGCTTAAAGGCCGTGTTTAGGAACATTTACGATGTGAAATATATGCACACGGAAAGGCAGATGTAAACTAAAGTCTTGAATTAAAGGTAGATACGTTTGCACACGAATATTGCCGGTATTTCCGTATTATTGCTTGTTTGTTTTAGAATATCGCGCTCTCAACGCGTTATCTAAAATCAAAATGTAAGAGTTTTATGGCATTATTTAGATTTGTGTCAGTAAGCCTCATTGCGATTTATTAAGTGTCAGCGGTTGGGTTGATTTTTGTTATTACAGCTGTCGACGGTATAAATATGACTAAAAATATTGCACAAATAATTTGCGAATGTGCAAGAAAAGACATACCTTTGCACAAATTTTAGTTTTTTGTGCAATGGAATCAATACCAAGTTTCAATTCGTACATCGAGAGAAGCATTATTGATAATTGGGATCTCGATGCTTTGACTGACTATAAAGGAGTAACGCTGCAATATAAAGACGTAGCCCGCAAGATAGAAAAGCTGCATATTATTTTCGAGAACAGCGGGGTAGAGCGTGGTGACAAGATTGCCATCTGCGGCCGCAATAGTGCCAATTGGGCCGTTGCCTTCCTTGCCACGCTGACTTACGGGGCTGTGGCGGTGCCGGTATTGCACGAGTTCACGCCCGATCAGATTTATAATGTCGTCAACCATAGCGAAGCTAAGTTGTTGTTTGTGGGAGACGTTGTGGCCAAAACGATTGACGCTACGAAAATGCCCGGACTTGAGGGTGTCATATACATTCCTGATTATTCGTTGCTCGTGTCGCGAACAGACAAGCTTACCTATGCACGCGAGCACCTTAACGAGATGTTCGGAAAAAAGTTTCCGAAGGCTTTCCGTTCCAACCATGTGAATTATTATAAAGAGGAAAATCCCGACGAGCTGGCGCTCATTAATTATACGAGCGGTACTACGGGGTTCTCAAAGGGCGTTATGCTGCCTTATCGTGCGTTGTGGGGGAATCTTGATTTCACGATGCACAAAATCGGTCCGCACATAGAAAGAGGCTCAAACACGGTCAGCATTTTGCCGATGGCGCATATGTACGGCATGTCGTTCGAATTCTTGTTTGAGTTCTGCCATGGTTGCCACATCTTTTTCCTGACGCGCGTGCCAAGTCCGGCAATCATTGCGCAGGCTTTTACCGACATTAAGCCGGCCATCATAATCGCTGTGCCCCTTGTTGTTGAGAAGATTATAAGGAAAAAGGTGTTCCCGAAAATACAGAACCATAAGATGCGCCTGCTGATGAACATGCCCGTAATAAGCAAAAAAGTAAAACAGAAAATTTGCGAGGAAGTCTACGAGGCATTTGGCGGCAACCTTTACGAGGTTGTTGTCGGTGGAGCACCTTTCAATCAGGAGGTAGAGGCTTTCCTTAAAAGTATCGATTTTCCGGTAACAGTCGGCTACGGAGCTACCGAGTGTGCGCCGATAATCACATACACGGATTGGAGCGAGTTTGTTCCAACATCATGCGGCAAAGCCGTCATGCACATGGAGGTGAAGATTGACAGTCCTGACCCGAAGAACGTTCCTGGCGAAATACTTGCACGTGGAACCAATACGATGTTAGGATATTATAAGAACGAAGAGGCTACGCGCGCCGCGCTCGATGACGAGGGGTGGTATCATACGGGCGACCTCGCACTGATGGACGACAATGGTTATGTGTTCATAAAAGGAAGAAGCAAGAATATGCTTTTGGGCGCAAACGGCCAGAATATATATCCAGAGGAGATTGAGGACAAGCTTAACAGCATGACCTTAGTGGTAGAAAGCCTTATCGTTCAGAAAGGCGAAAAACTCGCAGCTCTTATATATCCCGACTACGAGGAGGCTAGAGTTCTCGGATTCTCAAAAGAAGACCTGAAGCATGTCATGGAGCAGAACATCTTAGCCCTCAACCAAATAATTCCAGCGTACAGCAAGGTGTCCACATTCAAGCTGCAAGACGAGGAATTCGAGAAAACGCCTAAGAAAAGCATTAAGCGATACTTATATAAAGATGTGGAATTTTAAATTCTATATGGTATCCCCGGAAACCGAGCAAGCGGTTTCCGGGGATATTTGTTTCATCTGCAATTTGATTGGGGTTGCGAATAAAGGTTTATTCCATCATCATGCTATTACGTTTAACCAAAAAGCCTAACGACCTATTTGGGGTTAAAATCGTGTTAAACGTAATTTTTTCATCTCTTTGTGTTTCAGTTGTTAATAATATTTCGTAATTTTGTGGCTGGATATTATAAATTCTATGGCACTCGTAATTGTTTCCATTCTCCTGATAGGCTATGTCCTTATTGCCACGGGATACGTAACAAACGTAAACCGGGCTGCCATTGCCATGTTCGTTGGAACAGCCGGATGGGTGCTATACATCTGCTACGGCACCGATTTCGTGATGAGCCAACATCCCGAGGCGTATGCCGATTTCCTTGCCGGGGCGGCTCCGTCGAGCGTTAACGTCAAGCAATACATCGCACAGGATATTTTTATCAAGTATGTAGGCAAGGGGGCGGAAATCGTATTGTTCTTGCTTGCAACAATGACTATAGTCGAAATATTGCACAATAACGAATGTTTCGACTTCTTGCAAGAGTTGCTTAAAACGCGTAACAGCAAGAAGTTGCTGTGGATAATGTCTGTTATGACATTCCTTATTTCGGCCAACTTGGATAATCTTACAACGACGACGATGATGTTGGTCATCATGCACAAGTTGTTGCCAAACAGGAGGCAACGCATAATTTACGGTTGTGCGATCGTGTTGGCTGCAAATTGCGGCGGAGCGTTGACCGTGATAGGCGACCCCAACGGACTTGTGTTGTGGAGTACAGGAGCCGTCACGGCTACAGACTTTTCAACAACGTTGGCGCTGCCATGCATCATAGCGTGCGGGCTGCCCACATATTGGTTGGGACGCAGCCTGCCTGAGCACATTGACTTGCAATGCACGACAATGCCTTACCGCGGAGATGACACGAATCTTAATAAGTGGCAGCGTGTCGTAATGCTTATATTAGGAATAGGTGGTTTGTGGTTCATACCGACATTCCACAATATTACAAAGTTGAGTCCATTCCTTGGCGCGCTTTGCGTGCTGTCATTCTTGTGGATTGTCAATGAGATATTCAATCATAAGCTAATGAACGTCGACCAGATGATTCAAAGGGCAATTCCGCGAGTGTTGCAATACGGAATCATTCAGTTAATGTTGTTCGTTATGGGCATCATGCTTGCGATGGGCGCTGTGCGTGAAACTGGAATGATATCTCATTTCACAAGCTTCTGTGACACCAACATACACAATGTTTGGATAATGGGTATTCTGACAGGATGTGTTAGTTTTGTGCTAGACTCGTTTGCCACGTGTATGAGCTTTTTATCGGTTTATCCGCTAATAGACATCGAACACATTACACAATTGGCAGACAATGCTTATTTGTCGTCATTTGTTCAGAATGGTATTTACTGGAAGATAATCGCATATTGTTCGGCCATGGGAGGCAACGTTCTTTTGATTGGCTCCATCAGCGGGTTGGCGTTGATGAAGATGGAGAGAATCCACGTCGGTTGGTATTTTAAGAACGTAGGATTTGTAGCTTTGATTGGCTGGTTGTTAGGCCTGGCTGTAATGTGGATGTTCAATTGAATCAAACTAAAACAATTAATATATTATGGGCAAGATTAAGACGATAGGAATTATGACGTCAGGAGGTGACGCTCCTGGAATGAACGCTGCCATACGTGCCGTGACGAGGGCGGGAATATGCAAAGGTTTTAATATCAAAGGCATTTACCGTGGATATGACGGACTTATCAACAACGAGATAGCGGATTTTACTACTGAGAATGTCAGCGGAATCATTATGTCCGGCGGAACGATACTTAAGACAGCACGTAGTGATGAGTTTAAGACCGAGGAAGGACGTAAGAAGGCTTACGACACGATGGTTGCCAATAGTATTGACGCACTTGTTGTCATAGGCGGCAACGGCTCGCTGACGGGTGCTATGAAATTCGCACAGGAATATGATGTTTGCTGCATCGGATTGCCCGGAACTATTGACAACGATTTGTATGGCACTGATTCGACTATAGGTTATGACACTACGCTTAACACAATTGTAGAGTGTGTTGACCGAATACGCGACACGGCCCAAAGCCATGAGCGGATATTCTTCGTTGAAGTTATGGGGCGTGACGCCGGTTTCCTGGCGCAGAATAGTGCCATCGCTTCTGGAGCCGAAGCTGCCATAATACCTGAAGACTCAACAGATGTCGACCAGTTGGCGAGGTTTATGGAGCGCGGTATCAGAAAGAGTAAAAAAAGTTGTATAGTTATCGTTTCCGAAAGTCCCAAGTGCGGTGCGCTGTATTATGCCGACCGAGTGCGCAACGAATTCCCTGATTATGACGTGAGGGTTTCAATACTCGGCCATCTACAGCGTGGAGGAAGGCCCACGGCTCACGATAGGATTTTGGCAAGCCGTACTGGTGTTGGCGCAATCGAGGCTATACTTCAAGGACAGCGCAACGTAATGGTGGGCGTGCGTAATAATGAAGTGGTGTATGTTCCGTTAAGCGAAGCAATACGTTCAGATAAGCCTTTTGACAAGAAGCTTATTACCGTGCTTGATGAACTTAGCATATAAACACACCATAGTACATGTTAATGTAATTTAATATACGTCGAGAAAAAATAAATGCATAATGTAAATAAATGTTTACAACTGAAAAGTTTTATACATTTTCTTTGCGGTTGAAAAACATTTTATTACTTTTGCGTATTGAAACGATATACCTTAAAAATAAATATTTATGGAACAAATTAAAGGACATATTTCCCAGATAATCGGTCCCGTTATTGATGTCTATTTTGACACTAACGGCGTTGATCCTGAGAAAGTGTTGCCTAAAATTTACGACGCGCTTTCAGTAAAACGTCCTGACGGTCGTGATCTTATCATTGAAGTCCAGCAGCATATAGGCGAAGATACGGTAAGGTGCGTTGCTATGGATAATACGGACGGTCTTCAGCGCGGATTAGAGGTTGACGCTTTAGGTCACCCTATTGAAATGCCTACGGGAGAACAAATCAAGGGACGTATGATGAACGTCATCGGACAGCCTATCGACGGAATGAAAGAGCTTGACATGAAGGGTGCTTATCCCATTCACCGTGAAGCTCCGAAGTTCGAAGAGTTGTCTACGCATAAGGAAATGTTGTCTACCGGTATTAAGGTTATCGACCTTTTGGAGCCTTATATGAAAGGTGGTAAAATCGGTCTGTTTGGTGGTGCAGGTGTAGGTAAGACCGTATTGATTATGGAGCTTATCAACAACATTGCTAAAGGACACAACGGATATTCGGTTTTTGCAGGTGTAGGCGAACGTACGCGCGAGGGTAACGATTTGATTCGAGATATGTTGGAATCAGGAGTTATCCGTTACGGCGAGAAATTCAGGAAGGCAATGGATGAAGGCAAATGGGATTTGTCTTTAGTTGACCCCGAAGAATTGAAGAAATCACAAGCAACGCTTGTATACGGACAGATGAACGAGCCGCCTGGAGCACGTGCGTCAGTCGCATTGTCGGGATTGACCGTCGCCGAGGAGTTCCGTGATCACGGAGGTAAGGATGGCGAGGCAACTGATATTATGTTCTTCATTGATAACATATTCCGTTTTACGCAGGCTGGTTCAGAGGTTTCGGCCTTGCTGGGACGAATGCCTTCAGCTGTAGGTTACCAACCTACGCTTGCCAGTGAGATGGGTACGATGCAAGAGCGTATTACTTCAACTAAAAATGGTAGTATTACTTCCGTACAGGCTGTATATGTGCCTGCCGACGACTTGACCGACCCTGCTCCGGCAACGACATTTACTCACCTTGACGCAACAACGGAGTTAAGCCGTAAGATTGCCGAGCTTGGTATCTATCCTGCTGTTGACCCGTTAGGTAGTACGTCACGAATTCTTGATCCGCTGATTGTCGGAAAAGAACATTATGAGTGCGCACAAAGAGTGAAGCAGATTCTCCAGCACTATAAAGAGTTGCAAGACATTATTGCTATTCTTGGTATGGATGAGCTCTCTGATGAAGACAAGTTAACTGTAAATAGAGCTCGTCGAGTGCAGCGTTTCCTGTCACAGCCGTTTACGGTTGCTGAACAATTCACCGGACTGCCCGGTGTAATGGTTCCGATTGAGGAAACGATTAGAGGATTCAACGCAATACTTGACGGTGAGGTTGACGACTTACCCGAACAGGCATTCTTGAATGTCGGAACTATTGATGACGCCAAGGCTAAAGGCAAGAAGCTGCTTGAGGCCGCAAAGGCGGGTAATTGATAAATTCTTATCACATGGGATTAAAGCTTAAAATCATATCTCCAGTGAAGGTTGAGTTTGACGGAGCCGTTACAAGCGTAACGGTTCCGGGAACTAAAGGTTGTTTTGAAATCCTTAAGGATCATGCACCGATAATCTCTTCACTTCAACCTGGAGTTGTCGAATATGTAACAGATGAAGGACGAAACAGTTTGATGGTAAGCGGCGGTTTTGTAGAAGTACAAAAAAACGTAGTTAGCCTTTGTGTCGAACTGGATTAAAACAATGTCATGGAAGATAAGCTGATTGACAAGACGGCGAAACAATATAATAAGTATAGTCTTTGGCTGACGGCGGGATTAACGTTAATAGTCTTAATGTCAATAAGCCTCAATTTGATTACCACTGATATAACGATCGCCTTGGCTGTTAGCGTGATATACACGGTCGTTGTAAATTTTGCATACGGCGGATTGTGGAAACGTGTAGCGAAATCAGCTCCAAATACTTTGGCAAAGTTTTATATGGCTGCTTCAACGGTAAGATTGATAATTGCGGCTATAGTAATCTTTTCATTCTGCATGCTGAGCCAAAATAAGACAGACATACGCAATTTCATATTGTTGTTTTTTGTTTTTTATTTGGTAATGCTTGTATTTGACAGTGTGTTTTTTGCTCGCACTGAAAAGAATAATAATCTAAAGACTGAAAAATGAAATATATCAGACTTTTGCTTTGCATTGTGATGTCGATGACTTTCATTGCACCTATTAATGCAGCTGAGCAGTCAGAAGAGAAAAAGGGTATCGACCTGCAAGAAGTATTGTTCGGCCATATCCAAGATTCTTATGATTGGCATATCACAACTGTAAACGGGCACCATGTGACATTGCATCTTCCCATAATTGTGAAAAGCTCAACGGGATGGCATGTTTTCTGCAGCAGTGAATTTTCAGAAGAAAAAGATGCACAAGGCAATCGTCCCGGACCTCATGGCTTATACATATCAGGAAGTGGGGAGAATGAGAATAAGGTATGTGAAAATGTTGCGGGTACGGAAGTCCGCCCGTTTGACATATCAATAACAAAGTCTGTGGTAGTTCTCTTCATAGACGCCATTCTCCTTTTGATATGTGTGCTCATACCTGCACGATGGTGTAAGAAGCACAAGCCGGACGACCCTGCTCCTAAAGGGTTTGTCGGTTTGATGCACATGTTTATAATGTACATTTATAATGATGTTGTAAAAGCGTCATTGGGAAAGGAAGCCGATAAATATGCTCCATACTTATTGACATGCTTCTTTTTCATCTTCCTGGCAAACGTCATGGGTGTTGTTCCATTCCCGCCGGGAGGAGGTAACCTTACCGGTAACATCACGATAACGCTCTTTTTAGCATTATGTACGTTCATTGTGACCAATGTTACAGGAACAAAAGCATATTGGAAGGACATTTTTTGGCCGGAAGTGCCGACGTGGCTGAAAGTTCCAGTGCCATTAATGCCGTTCATCGAGTTCTTCAGTATATTTACTAAGCCTTTGGCTCTGATGATTCGACTTTTCGCAAATATGATGGCAGGACATGCTATAGCCATATCCTTGGCTTGTATTATTTTCATCATGTTTGGAATCAATGCGATAGCCGGAACGACAATGACGGTTGTAAGCGTTGCGATGAGTATATTCATGATGTTGCTTGAGTTGCTTGTTTGCTTCATTCAGGCACTTGTATTTACAATGCTTAGTGCGGCGTTCATCTCTTTGGCACATGTCCATGAACATGCAAAAGAATAAATTTAGAGTGACAATAAAATTAATTTAATAAATAACAATTAAAAAATTTACGACTATGATTTCATTATTATTAGCAGCAGAGATTGCAAAGTTAGGTGCCGCAATTGGTGGTGGTTTGGCCGCTATTGGTGCAGGTATTGGTATCGGACGAATCGGTGGACAAGCAATGGATGCTATGGCACGTCAGCCGGAGAAGATGGGTGACTTGCGTTCCTCAATGATTATCGCAGCTGCGCTTGTTGAGGGTGTAGCCTTCTTTGCTGTCATCGTCGCTTTGCTTGCACTTTTCGTGTAATTTTAGGGAGAATAAGTAACAGAAATCTTAACAGCTTATGTCATTAATAACCCCTGATTTTGGTCTGCTTTTTTGGATGGCGATTGTTTTCCTCGTTGTCCTTGGCATACTGTGGAAATTCGGTTTCCCAGTGATTGTCAATATGGTCAACAACCGCAAGGCCATGATAGACGAAAGTCTACGCAAGGCACACGAGGCCAATGAAAAACTTGCCAACATCAAAGCCGAAAGCGAAGCCCTGTTACAGGATGCTCGTGAAAAGCAGGCTCTATTATTAAAAGAAGCTGCAGCTACACGGGACGCTATCGTAGAAAAGGCTCAAGACAAAGCTCGCGAAGAAGGCAACAGGCTGCTTTCCGAGGCAAAAGTTGAGATAGAGAACCAAAAGAGGGCAGCCATCAGCGATATTCGTAAAGAAGTAGCTACACTTAGTGTTGAGATTGCCGAGAAAATCCTGCGTGAGAAGCTCGGTAATGATAAGGCACAGATGGAATTGATTGACCGTATGCTGGATGAAGTTTCTTCTTCTGATAAAAAATAATAGTTATGGACATCGGATTAATATCGGTAAGATACGCACGCGCTTTGCTAAAAGCTGGCACGGAAACAAATCTTGAGGACAAAGTTTATCAGGAAATGATGACTTTGTCGGAAAGTTATTTGAATGTTCCGGAATTAAAGTTTACCATAGATAATCCTATGCTCTCAAAGGAGAAAAAGGGAAAGCTGTTTTTGACGGCTTCAGGTGATGATCCTTGCCAACTGACAAAAACTTTTTTCAAGCTTGTATTGAAAGAAGATAGGGAGAGCATGATGCAATTCATTGCGAATTCATATATTACTTTATATCGGAGTCAGAAAAAACTAATCCGTGCTAAACTTTTGACTGCCATGCCCGTATCGTCAATTACTGAACAAAAGTTACGGAAATTGGTAGAAAGTCAGACAAAGGGTGATGTTGAGTTTGAAACTGAGATTAATCCGAATTTGATTGGTGGTTTCATATTGGAGTATGATACTTACAGATTGGATTTAAGCGTAAAGTCAAAGCTCAATTCTATTTTGTCACAGCTTAAGTAATAAAAAACACGTAATATGTCAGATAAAATTAAACCAAGCGAAGTATCTCAAGTTCTTCTTGACCAACTCAAGGGTATAAGTGATAGCGCCAAGTTCGACGAGGTAGGTTCGGTTTTGCAGGTCAGCGACGGTGTGGCCCGAATATACGGTCTGCGTAATGCTGAGGCAAATGAGCTTCTTGAGTTCGAGAATGGAACTATGGCCATTGTGATGAACCTTGAGGAGGATAATGTTGGTTGTGTGCTTTTAGGTCCGACATCAGGAATTAAGGAAGGAATGCATGTCAAACGTACAAAGCGCATTGCCAGCATCAAGGTGAATGACAATATGCTTGGTCGAGTTATAAACCCTCTTGGCCAAGCGATAGACGGTAAGGGCGATATAGACCTTACAGACTCTTATGAAATGCCGCTCGACCGTAAGGCTCCTGGTGTGATATATCGTCAGCCTGTTAAAGAACCTCTGCAGACAGGCTTGAAGGCAGTCGACTCGATGATTCCTATCGGACGAGGCCAGCGAGAGCTTATAATTGGCGACCGTCAAACAGGTAAGACTGCTATTGCTGTTGATACCATCATCAACCAGAAAAGCTTTTACGAAGCTGGCAATCCTGTATATTGCATATATGTTGCTATCGGTCAGAAAGCTTCAACTGTAGCTGCATTGGTGGCAAATCTGAAAGAGCATGGTGCAATGCCTTATACGATCATCGTTTCGGCTACGGCTGCTGACCCTGCAGCTATGCAATATTATGCTCCTTTTGCAGGTGCCGCAATCGGTGAATATTTTAGGGATAGGGGATATTCTGCATTAGTAGTATATGATGACCTGTCAAAGCAGGCAGTCGCTTATCGTGAGGTTTCACTTATATTGAGGCGTCCTTCAGGCCGTGAGGCATATCCTGGTGATGTATTCTACTTGCATAGCCGTCTTCTCGAGCGTGCGGCAAGGATCAATGACCAGCAGGAAGTTGCTGAACAGATGAATGACCTGCCCGAATGTATGAAAGGACACGTTAAGGGCGGCGGTTCACTTACGGCGTTACCTATCATTGAAACACAGGCTGGTGACGTTTCTGCGTATATCCCGACGAACGTGATATCTATTACCGACGGACAGATATATCTTGAAACCGACTTGTTCAACCAAGGTTTCCGTCCCGCAATTAACGTAGGTATTTCGGTTAGCCGTGTGGGTGGTTCTGCTCAAATCAAGAGTATGAAGAAAGTCGCAGGTACATTGAAAATCGACCAGGCACAATATCGTGAGCTTGAGTCATTCTCAAAGTTCTCAAGCGACATGGATGCAGTAACTGCTATGACTCTTGACCGTGGTCGTAAGAATAACCAACTTCTTATACAGCCACAGTATAGCCCGATGCCCGTAGGAGAGCAAGTCGCAATTCTTTATTGTGGAACACATGGCTTGATGCATGATGTGCCAGTGGAGAACGTTCGTGAATGTCAAGACACATTCCTTGACAAGATGCGCACTTCACATGCAGATGTCATTGAAACATTGTCAAGCGGAAAAATCGGTGATGAACAGACTCAAGTAATTGAATCTGTCATGGCTGATATTGCAGGCCAGTATAAAAACTGATTGATATATGCCGTCACTAAAAGAGATTAAGAACCGTATAACATCAGTGAATAGTACCCGTAAGATTACGAGTGCTATGAAAATGGTTGCATCTTCAAAATTGCATCACGCACAGGTGATGATTGAAAATATGCTTCCATATGAGTCGATGCTTGAACATATACTAAAAAGTTTCCTTGCTTCCGAGATTGACGCAACTACAATATATAGTGAAGTCAGGCCAGTGAAGAAGGTCGCTTTGATTGTATATTCATCAAATAGCAGTCTTTGTGGTGGATTTAACGCCAACATCATTAAAATGATGCAGCAGGTAGTTAATGAATACCAGCATTTGGGTAAGGATAATATTATCATCTATCCTATTGGCAGAAAGGTTGCAGAAAAGGTGACAAAGCTCGGCTTGAAGTGCGGAGGCGATTTCTCAGAAATCGCTGATAAGCCTAATATCCATCCGTGTATTGATTTGGCTGAATCTCTTGCGGAAAAATTCATCAGTGGCGAAATTGACCGTGTTGAGATGATATATCACCACTTCAAGAGCGCAGGCTCGCAGATTTTGACACGTAAGACATTCTTACCGATTGACGTAAAAGATGAATTGGATTTTGATGACGAGCGTGATTTATCTTCAAACATTGCGACACTTGAAGCTCAAGAATATCTGAGGAAAAAGGGACGCAAACAATCATCAAGCGAGAAAGAGGAAGCAAAACCATTGAACGACAATTTTATTGTCGAACCGGATATGGAAACGGTTTTGTCACAATTAATTCCTAAATTATTGCATTTGATGATTTACACGGCATTATTAGATAGTAATGCAAGTGAACATGCGGCCAGAATGGTAGCTATGCAGACAGCAACGGATAATGCAGATGAACTTCTCAGAGAGTTGAATCTCCAATATAACAAGGGACGTCAGCAGGCTATCACAAACGAGTTGCTCGATATTGTGGGTGGCACTGTGAACAATTAGGTATAAGGATAAGAAACCTTACCATTATGAAATTGTGTTTGATGGCTGTACCTTTTTGGGGTACAGCCATTTTTGTTTTTATAGATAAGCATAAATAAAGGTTTATCTATAGTTTTGCAGTTTACGTACATCTGGCAGGTTGCAAAACGATGTATTGAAGTTTACTCTTGTTTATATAATGATTAAATTTTATATCTCTTATGATGTAAACAATACTTTGTTTTTAATTTACTTGTTGTACAAGTTACTTATTATCAACACTTTATATGCATTGTGAAGTTTTTGTGAAGTTTTAATGTTCATAAATTTTGCACGCAATCAGCATTTTCAATACTTTTGCGAAAAAAGTAATTCGCTTGATATTACAGATTATTTAACATTTAATTATGTCACAATTATGACTATCATACGTAACGTAAGTAAAAGCAAAGTAATTGAAAAAACTCACGAATAAAAATATATGATTATGAAAAATACATTCATACCATTAATCACGGCAATATTCACATTTGCCTTTCCTCTGCATATATCCGCTCAAGTTAAGACGGCCACAATGACCGGCCGCGTCAGCAACGAAAGCGGTAAGGGCATGCAGGGCGTCAACATCATCGTGAAATCCGGCAATCAGACATTCGGAGCCACATCGGGCAGGAACGGACTTTACGAAATCGGATTTGCCAAGACCGATACGATAACGGCCACGTTCAGCTATGTCGGTTACGGCGAATACTCTGCCACACTGCCCGGTGACGGCCACATAAAAAGAGATGTGACATTGCGGCGAAAGAGCATTATGCTCGACGAGGTGGAAGTCAGCCAGCAAACCGTTTCCGTAGAAAAAGGGAACGTAAAGTTCATACCTACAAAGAGGCAGAAAGACGGGGCTATGAACGGCATAAGCCTGCTGTACAACCTGATGATACCGCAAATCGACGTCAACCCCGTTACTGGTGAAGTGAAAGCCGTCGACAGGACGGCGCTTACCTTCTGCATCGACGGCAGGGAGGTTGGACTTCAGGAACTCAACCGCCTGAGGCCTAAAGACGTGGCTTATGTAGAGTATGACGACCATCCCACGGGTCTTTTCGCCGGCAGGGACAAGGTCGTAAACTATGTTACGAGAAAATATGACAGCGGCGGATACGTTGACGCCAGGACTAATACGCACGTGCTTTTCGGACAGGGCGACTACTCAGTACAGGGAAGTTTCGATAAGGGCAACGTTAACCTGCTCGCTGTCGCCGGCTCTTCATTCGGCGGCGACGACACCGCCGGCTCCGGCTCAACCGAGAGCTACAACCTGACGCCCGCCTTCACCAAGACATCCGTCACCGATAAGACTGAAAGCCGGAGCCTTGCAGACTTCGGCCTGCTGCAGGCGACCGTGCGCGGCAAACGCTCAACGTTCACGGCACGCGCGCAATTGGCATGGAACGAAACGCCCAAGGGAGTAACGGAGGAAACCGTCAAGTATTCGCCCTCCGTCTACCCGGCGTCAAATGCCGTTACAGACATTTACCAGCGCGCCATAGCGCCGCAGCTTTACCTTTACCACAACATACGCTTGAACGACAGGCAGAACTTCTACTGGAACTTGACATACGACTATGCCCGCAACGTTTACAGGCGCAGCTATGCCGAAAGCGCCTTGCAGCCGGTAACGAGCAACGCAAAGGAGAATTACCACATGCTGGACCTAAAGCTTTAATTACGCTATCACCGTCGGGAAAAGCGACAGGTTCAGCCTCCTTGTATGGAACGGTTACACGAACAGCCGCACCGACTATTACGGAACGACGGGCAGCCGTCAGCGCCTTGACACTTATGACCTTCTTATATACCCTACGTACACCCACTATTTCGGCAGGAAATTCATGATGAGCCTGCAATTGGGATTTGACGTAAACACGTACAAGGTGAACGACGAGAAGCGTGTCACCAAGTTATGGCCGAGGCCGAGGCTCAACGGCAACATACAGACGAGCGGCAGCAGCAACATTGCGTTCAACGTGATGATGGGCACCGTTTCGCCGCAGCTGTCAATGCTTAACGGAGCCGAGCAGTACATATCGTCATACGAGGTGATGCGCGGCAACCCTGGCCTTGCCACGGGCAAGCTCATCCAGGGCAACGTGTCTTACGGCAAGTACATGCGAAACGTAAGGCTCGGGGCATACGTGTTTTACAAAGGCGTCATAGACCAGGCCCGCAATTGGTACATGGCAGAGGGCGGCAAGCTCGTAAGGACATACATTACCGACGGCGACTATCATTCATACACGCTGGGCTTAAGCGGCGTGTTCATGCTTTTAGGCAACTCGCTGCAGCTGAAAGTCGACGCCGGTCTTAACAACATCGACATGACGGGCAGCCTGCGCCACAGCCTTCATACGCCGGTGCTGCAGACAGCGGTTTACTACTCAACGGGACATTTCAGCTTCTCAGGATATTACAACACCCCACGCAAGGGCCTCGACCCACAGACGGGATACTTAAAGACGAAATGCGACTACGGTCTGACTGCGGCGTGGGGCAACAAGGGACTGTTCGTGCAGATTGGCTGCCGGCGCATATTCGGAGGCAAGGACGACGTGAGAAGCTATTACGGCTATGCCGACTATTCATTCAACCGCCACACACTGTCGCGCACGAGCGGACAGGCGGTTTTCGTAAACGTGTCATACAGCTTTGACTTCGGACGCAAGGTAAAGCGTGAATCCGTCAACATTAATAAGGGAGCAGCCTCGGGCATACTGAAACCATAATTTCGATATGCCGGATAACTGACAGATAAAGTTTGTCGCCTATCCGTATGGAGGAATGAAACACGTATATTAAAGATTTCTACTGATTACATAACTATTTACAATACAGGCTTTTACTCATAATATATTAAAGTAAAGAATAATAAACGGTTATGAAGAATGAAAAGCACAATGGCTATTGTCAGGCTTTTCATTCTTCATTTAGATTTTAATATGTCGCTTTTTAGCTTGTAAAAGGCCGCTTTTCACATGCTAAAAGGCCGCTTTTTGTCATGTAAAACATAGCCTTTTTACAAAGTTACTGATTTTTACGTGTCGGGAATTTTTATTTTATCAGTTCATAGCCATGCTCTTACAATAAGATTTGTTATTTTTGCATGTAGTTTATGCTGCGTAAAATAATACATATTGACATGGATGCTTTCTTTGCCGCTGTTGAGCAAAGGGACAATCCTGACCTGCGTGGCAAACCCGTAGCAGTGGGATTTGACGGTCCGCGAGGCGTTGTGGCTACTGCAAGTTACGAGGCGCGGCGGTATGGTGTACATTCTGCCATGGCGATGGCTAAGGCGAAAAGGCTTTGTCCGGAGTTGGTTGTCATCGGCTCAGACCATGCCCATTATAAGGAAGTGTCAATCCAAGTTCATGAAATATTCAGGAGATATACCGACGTCATTGAGCCTCTGTCTATTGACGAGGCGTTTCTGGATGTTACAGAAAGTAAGATTGGTGACGTCACGGCTGAATACATAGCTCAGGAAATAAGGCGCAGCATACGTGAGGAACTGCATCTTACGGCGTCGGCTGGAGTGTCGTACAACAAGTTTTTAGCTAAGATAGCGTCTGATTACAACAAGCCTGACGGACTGTTCGTCGTTACATATGAGCAGGCTGAAGATTTCATATCTACCCTGCCCATCGGTAAGTTCTGGGGTGTCGGCGAGAAGACGGCGCAGATAATGCACAAGATGGGAATATTCAACGGAGCGCAATTAAGGCAGTGCTCATTGGGACATCTAATCGAGGTGTTCGGAAAGATAGGGCAGGTGTATTACGACTTTGCCCGGGGAATTGACGACAGGCCCGTAGAAACAATAAGGCTGCGCAAGTCAGTCGGTTGCGAGCAGACATTCCTTGACGACATTCATAAAAAGTCGGCAATACTGATTGAACTTTATCACATCGTAACGGAATTGGTAAGACGCTTGGACAAAAGCGGTTTCAGCGGATGTACGCTTACGCTGAAAGTGAAATATAACGATTTTGTGCAAGTAACACGCAGTTACACCCAATCAAAAGCCTTTCAGCGTAAGGATGATATACTTCCTGTTGCGAAGAAGCTGATAGGGCAGGTCGACACGGAAACGAAACCCATCAGACTTATGGGACTTTCAGTGTCTAATCCCCAAGACGAACTCCGCCGTAGAGAATGGGTTGAAGGCATGCTGGATTTTAAGGATTGACATGTTTTAGACGATATAGTTTGCATTTGTTGAATTTGTTTCGTAAATTTGCAACAATTAAAATAGTTTGCGGCCATGTGATGACTGAAATGTAGTATATGGCCGGACACTATGGCGTACAACTAAAACAAAATAAGATGAAACAAACAAAGATTGTAGCTTCGATAAGCGACCAAAGGTGTGACGAAAGCTTTATCCGACAGTTGTTCGACGCAGGAATGAATGTCGTCAGAATGAACACGGCTCATGCCACGCCTGAAGGTATACGCAGGATAATAAAAAACACACGTGCCGTAAGTAAGCACATCGGTATTCTTATCGATACAAAAGGTCCTGAAGTAAGGACTACGGGAAACGACGCGCCGATAGAGTATAAGACGGGCGACGTCGTGAAAATATTCGGACGCCCGGAGATGAAGTCCGAGCATGACATATTAAACCTGTCATACGAGAATTTTGCCAATGACGTTCATGTAGGCGACGACATCCTGTTCGACGACGGAGCCATTGACATGAAGGTAATCGGCATAAACGGTCCGGCCGTTGTCGCACAGGTTCAGAACGATGGTGTTCTCGGCTCGCATAAAAGCGTTAACGTTCCCGGTGTACACATTGATCTACCGGCACTTACGGATAAAGACAAAATGAATATCTTACTGGCGATAGATGAGGATATTGACTTCATTGCTCACTCATTCGTGCGTAGTAAGGAGGACGTATTGGCTGTGCAGAAGATACTTGACGAGCATGGAAGCGACATCAAGATTATTTCGAAAATTGAAAATCAGGAAGGTGTTGACAACATCGACGAGATTATAGACGCGTCGTATGGTATAATGATAGCCCGAGGCGACTTGGGTATCGAGGTTCCGATAGAGAAGATACCTGGCATACAGCGAATGATTATCCGTAAGTGTCGTTTGGCCAAGAAGCCTGTCATCGTGGCTACTCAGATGTTACATACGATGATTAACAACCCGCGCCCCACACGTGCAGAGGTAACGGATATCGCCAACGCAATATATTATCGTACAGACGCCTTAATGCTTAGCGGCGAAACGGCTACGGGAAAATATCCGGTTGAAGCCGTAAAGACCATGGCCTCAATAGCCGAACAGGCTGAACAGGACAAGATGTACGACCATGATTTCGACTTTAAATTAAGCAAGGATTGTGACGTTAGGGAGTTTCTTGCCCGTAATGCCATCGAGGCTACTGAGATACTTGGGGTTAAAGGCATTATCACCGATAGTAAGACTGGTCTTACCGCCCGCAATCTCGCCGCCTTCCGTGGCCCTAATCCTGTGCTTGCAATATGTTATAAGGAAAAGACTCAGCGTTGGTTGGCCTTGAGTTATGGTGTGATAGCTGTTGCTCAACACGAGCAGATTGGCCCCCAGGAGCAATTCTTGGCAGCGTTGCGCATGTTGAGGCAGAAAGGTTATTTAAGTATGGAAGATAAAGTTGCTTACTTAAGTGGCAGTTTCGGAAAGAACGGAGCGACGACTTTCTTGGAAGTAAATAAAGTAAGTGAGGTGTTCAACAGATTTAACGAATTCCATTTACCGAACACCATCAGATAATGATTGATGGAAAAATAAAAAGCCGCATATTCTCTTATATGCGGCTTTTTTATTAATGGCGTTAATCCTTATTTTACGGGTATTTTCTCAACACGGCGCTGGTGGCGACCACCTTCAAATGAAGTCTTGAAGAATACGTCAAGAATCTTTTCAGCGGTTTTGTTGTCAATGAAACGTCCCGGCAAGGCTATTACGTTTGCATCATTGTGCTGTCTGATGAGCTCGCCGATTTCGGCAGACCATGCCAAACCCGCACGCACACCTTGGTGCTTGTTAAGTGTAATTGCCATACCTTCACCGCTTCCGCAGATTGCGATACCTGGATAAACTTCTCCGCTTTCGATACCTTCTGCCAATGCGTGGGCAAAATCAGGATAGTCACAGCTGATGTCGCTATAAGTTCCGTAGTCCTTATACGGATAGCCGTGCTGTTCAAGATACTCGATTACAAATTTCTTTAACGGAAACCCTGCGTGGTCGCAGGCAATTCCAACAGTCTTTATTTCCATGATTATTCCTCCATGAATGATTTAACTTGGTTGTATACGTTCTCGGCTGTGTATCCGAGTTTTTCATCCAAAACTTTATATGGTGCAGAATAGCCGAAGCTCGGCATACCGAACACTTTGCCGTTAGCGCCTACAAGCCCTTCAAGTGTTACTGGCAGACCTGCCGTCATGCCGAATATCTTAGCGCCTTTAGGCAGTATGCTTTCTCGGTATTCCTTGCTTTGGCTTCTGAAGAGTCCTTCGCTCGGTACACTTACAATTCGTACCTTGACACCATCCTTACGTAACAATTCTGCTCCGGATACGAGGGTTGAAACCTCAGAACCGTCTGCAAGAAGTATAACGTCATAATCTTCATCAGAGCCTGCTACGATATATGCGCCTTTACGGGCCTGCTCATAATCGTTGCCAGCTGGAAGCTTAGCGATATTCTGACGTGAGAAAATAAGTGCGGTAGGCGTTTCAGTATTCTCCATTGCCATCTTCCAGCATACGGTAGTTTCGTCGGCGTCTGCAGGTCTGAACACTCTAACGCTGTCTTTGCCGTGATGGTTCTTGAGCTTTTCCATCAATCTTATCTGTGCTTCCTGTTCTACTGGCTCGTGTGTCGGACCGTCTTCACCGACACGGAATGCATCGTGAGTCCAAATGAATTTTATAGGAACTTCCATCAATGCGGCCATACGTACGGCTGGCTTCATGTAATCAGAGAACACGAAGAACGTACCGCATGCAGGAATAACGCCACCATGCAGGTACATGCCTATACACATGCAGGCCATTGTGAGTTCGCTGACGCCAGCCTGGAAGAATGCTCCAGAGAAGTCATCTTTTTCCAAAGACTTCGTCTTTTTCAAGAAACCGTCGGTCTTGTCGCTATTTGACAAGTCGGCAGATGCACATATCATATTGGGAATCTGTTCTGCAAGAACTCCAAGGCAGGCAGCAGAAGCGGCACGTGTTGCCGAGCCTTCTTTCTGGACTAAAGAACTCCAGTCAATCTTCGGCGCGTTTCCGCTGAACCAAGATTTCATCAGCTCCGCTTTTTCAGGATTAGCTTTAGCCCATTCCTCTTCTTCGGCATGACGCTTAGCTACTATACCTTTAAGTTCCTCGTTGCGCTTAGCATACAATTCCTTAACTTCTGAAAATATCTGGAACGGATTGTCCAAGTCGCCACCAAGATTCTTAATAGTATTTACATACGCATCACCTCCAAGAGGGGCTCCATGTGTCTTTATGCTGTTCTCATAGCTTGAGCCGTCATCTTTCAATGCGCCTTTACCCATTATGGTTTTGCCGATGATTAGGGTGGGGCGCTGTTCTTCTTTGATGGCCTTGTCTAAGGCTTGACGTATTTCATCTACGTCATTACCGTTAATTTTTATGACATTCCATCCCCATGCTTTATATTTGGCCTCAGTGTCTTCGTTCATTACGACCTTACATTCGGTTGACAACTGTATGTCATTAGAGTCGTAGAACATTATCAGATTGTTCAAACCGAGAAGACCTGCAATACGTCCGGCGCCTTGTGAGATTTCTTCTTCAATCCCTCCGTCAGAAATATAAGCATATATTTTATGTTTCATCACCTCCTTGCCAAGGCGTGCTTCGAGAAATTTCTCAGCAACCGCAGCTCCTGCAGCGAAAGTGTGTCCTTGTCCTAACGGGCCGGATGTATTTTCTATTCCCCTTGCAATGTCGCGTTCGGGATGTCCCGGAGTGGGAGAGCCCCACTGACGGAATTCAGCCAATTCGTCAAGAGTGAATTTTCCCTGAAGACAAAGAGCACTATATAGCATAGGTGACATGTGTCCAGGGTCAAGGAAGAATCTGTCCCTACCTTCCCATGACGGATTTTCAGGATCATAAACCAAATATTCAGAGAATAGTACGTTAATAAAATCAGCACCACCCATAGCTCCCCCCGGGTGACCTGACTTAGCTTTTTCAACCATTGACGCAGCGAGAATTCGGATGTTGTCCGCTGCTTTGTTCATTAGATTTTTGTCGTTCATTAATAATAATGATATTATATGTTAATGTAAAACTTTCAAAGTGTTTTCTTAATATTTGCAAAGATAGCTTATTTATTGGAAAAATAAAAGGAAAGTTGTTTAAACTTTTAAAACATCCTTGCTTATTGAATAAATGATGTATAAATTCTTCAAATATGATAAGGTTGGGTTTTAAGTTGTCAATAGTTTTAATCATGGTTACGGGAAAAGTTCTAAACACCTAATCCCGTAACCATGAATTATTTCCGCTTATTTCTCAATGCCGAACTTGTAAATTGTTTTTTGTTTATACTGTTCTCCAGGTGTTAATATTACCGAAGGGAAATAAGGATGATTGGGAGAGTCAGGGAAATGTTGCGCTTCAAGGCATACTGCACTTCGTTGCGGATATGTCGCTCCGTTAGGCCCTACAACGGCCTTCTTACTATTGTCTGTGTATAGCTGCATGCCGGGTTCTGTGGTGTACACTTCCATTGTGCGTCCGCTTACAGGGTCTTTAATACGTGCCGAGAAGCTGAGTTCGCCCTCTTCCTTTTTATTCAAAACATAACAATGATCATAACCTCCTGCAATCTTTATTTGCTCGTTATCAGCATTAATGTCTTTACCTATCGCTTTTGGTGTTTTGAAGTCAAACGGAGTGCCTTTTACAAATCTGATTTCGCCGGTAGGTATTTTAGTTTCATCAATAGGAAGGTAATAGTCAGCGTTAATCTCACAGATTATATCATCAATTCCCGGTGTGGGATTTGCTGTTCCGGCAAGGCTGAAATATCCATGATTAGTCAAGCTTATAACGGTTTTCTTATTAGTCGTAGCCATATATTCTATTATAAGCTCGTTATCGTCATTAAATGTATAAGCAACGGTAACTTTCAGCTCACCGGTAAATCCTTCTTCGCCGTATGATGAAACGTAATTTAGTATCAACGTTTCGTCATTCATTCTCAATGCGTCCCATACTTTTGCGTTAAATCCGGACTTACCTCCGTGGATTGAATGAATTCCGCTATTGATAGGCAGTTGGTATTCCTTCCCGTTCAGTTGGAACTTACCTTTATTAATTCTGTTGCTGTATCTGCCGATGAGTGTCGAAAGGTGTGAAGCCGGACCATTTACCGCATCGTTAATGTTGGCATGACTCTGTATTACGTTTGCGTAGTTGCCATCTTTATCCGGAACCATTATCGCAATAATCGCTCCACCATAATTTGTTATGGCAACTTCGTTACCACACTTGTTTTTCAGTATGTATAAGTCTGTTTGTTTTCCGTTTATCGTGGCCTGAAAATCTTCCCTTTTCAGGCCACACAGACATTGTGTTTCATTTGCTGTGTCCATAATATTAACTTTTTAATGATTACTTATTGCAAAGTAAGTCAAAAAAGTTGGGAAACGCAAATTTAACACATTCAAAAATTTCATTTTAATGTTAAAAACGATTAAACGCAACAACTAAGGAAGTCGGCTACAATATAACTACTACCACCGACGAATATGAAATCTGCCGGCGATGATTCACTCAAAGCTTGTTGATATGCACACTTTACATCAGGAAAACATTTTGCCGTAAGGCCATACTTTTTTCCTATTTCCATAATAGTGTTTACATCCAGAGCGCGTTTATTATCCGGTTTTGTAAAATAATATATTGCGTTTTTAGGCAAAAGGCTCATCACGGTGCTGACGTCTTTGTCGTCAACCATACCGAAAACGATTCTCATCTGCTCACATTTTTGCATGCTCAGCTGCCTGCTGATATATTTCCATCCTCCGACATTGTGACCAGTGTCGCATATGACAGTAGGAGTTTCTTTTATCTTTTGCCATCTTCCGAGCAGACCTGTTGTTTCGCAAACATTAGCAAAACCTGCGGTAATGGCTTCATTATCAATTCTTAAGCCGATTTCCGACAGCTTTTTCAAAGCGCACAATATTGTTGATGCGTTTTTTGTTTGGTACAATCCGCCTAACTCACCTATTATCTTACCGTAATCTTTTGTTTCGTATGCGATTCCGCCTTGCGGCCTAAGCTCGGCGCTTAAGATTTCGTTATCATCCTCGGCAAAGATTATTTCACTGCCGTTTTCGGCTGCTTTTTCAAGGAATACGGGGCGTGTTTCATCCACAGCTTCACCTATTATGACGGGTATATTATTTTTTATAATGCCCGCCTTTTCTGTTGCGATTTTAGCAAGCGTATCGCCTAAGAACTGAGTATGGTCAAAGCTTATATTCGTAATTATTGAAAGAACAGGGGTTATAATGTTTGTGCAGTCAAGCCTTCCACCCAAGCCTACCTCAATAACTGCAATATCAATATTACTTTCGGCAAAGTATTTAAAAGCCATAGCTGTTGTCAGTTCGAAAAAGCTTGGATGCAAAGGTTCAAAGAAATGCCGTTCGTTCTCAACGAAATCTATGACATACTCTTCGCTGACACATTCTCCGTTTACTTTTATCCTTTCGCGGAAGTCTTTAAGATGCGGCGACGTGTATAAACCGACCTTATAGCCCGCGGCTTGCAGGATTGAGGCAAGCGTATGCGAACAAGAACCTTTGCCGTTGGTGCCCGCAATATGTATTGACTTGAAGTTTTTATGCGGATGGCAAAAGTGTTCGTCTAATTTTATCGTATTATACAACCCCTCTTTATAAGCAACAGCGCCCACTTTTTGAAACATAGGGACGCTGTTGTATAAATATTCAATAGTTTCTTCGTATGTCATATTGTGCGGCTTAAGCTTTCCTTTTAGTTGAAGTAATTCTTAAACTTCTGGAATATTGTGCGTTTTGTAGCGCTGTCACCTTTAAAGTTGTCACTCTGGCGCATTTCCTCCAAAGCGTCTTTCTCTCTGCTGCTAAGGGTCTTGGGCACGTAAACGCTTATGTTTACCACCATGTCTCCCGTGCCCCTGCCGTATCCTTGTACGGCCGGCAGTCCTTTGCCTCTAAGGCGTAAAGCCTTACCTGGCTGCGTACCCGGTTCTATCTTGACGCGCACCTTGCTGCCGTCTATTGTCGGTATCTCGACGCTTCCGCCCAATGCCGCTGTCGGGAAGTCAAGCAACAGGTTGTATATCACGTCATTGTCGTCGCGTATGAAAGTGTCGTTCGGCTCTTCTTCGATATATACCTGAATGTTGCCGGGTATGCCGTTATGTTTTCCGGCGTTACCCTTTCCGGGAACATTGACGATCATACCTTCCGACACTCCGGCAGGAATGTTTATCTCTACGACCTCTTCGCCTCTTACAACGCCACTGCCGCCGCATGCGCGACATTTATTCTTAATTACGACACCTTCACCACCGCACGTAGGACATACGTTTTGCGTTTGCATCATACCGAATATGCTCTGCGTCGTATGCGTCACTACGCCGCTTCCGTGGCAAGTAGGACAGGTTTCCTTTGCGCTGTTGCCTTCTGCGCCGCTGCCGTGACAATGGTTGCAGACAACATCCTTCTTAACCTTGAATTTCTTTGTGACGCCTGTAGATATTTCCTGAAGCGACAATCTCACCTTAAGGCGCAAGTCAGACCCACGATGTTGGGCGGGGCGTCTTTGGCCGCCGTTGCTGAAACCGCTTCCGCCAAAGCCTCCGAATCCCCCACGTCCGCCGAACACGTCGCCAAACATAGAGAATATATCGTCCATACTGAAGCCTCCTGCGCTGCTGAAGCCTCCAAAGCCACTTTCACCGCCCGGCCCGTTAAATCCGAAACGATCATATTGCTGCCTTTTCTGCGGATCGTGCAGCACATCATACGCCTCGGCGGCTTCCTTGAATTTCTCTTCAGCCTCTTTATTGCCGGGATTACGGTCAGGGTGGTATTTGATGGCTATTTTCCTGTAAGCCTTTTTTATATCGTCTTCTGAGGCGTCTTTGCTCACGCCGAGAACCTCATAATAATCTCTCTTTGCCATATTTGCTAATAGTTAAAGTCGTTAGGAACGTCAGATGCAATCAAATAAGTAAAACGACACAACTTGGTTGAGCCGTTTTTACTTATTCTTATCCTTAGTCTTTCATTTACATTTATTGTCCCACGGCAACTTTTGCATGCCTAATTACCTTGTCGTTCAAGGTGTAACCCGTTTGCACGCAATCAAGCACCTTGCCTTTTTTTTCGTCACCCATGCCAGGCACCATAGCCACAGCCTCGTGGAAATTAGTGTCGAAGTCGGCATTGTCAGTTTCAATCTTCTTTACCCCAAGACTTTCCATTATCTTGTTCGTCTTATGGTAAATTAGCTTCATGCCTTCTTTCAGCACCTCGGTGTCATCGGTCTTTTCGGCGTTGGCAAGGGCGCGTTCCATGTCGTCGATGACAGGAAGGATGGCCTGTACGGCTTTTTCCGAACCGTTTAATATCAGTTCGGCCTTTTCCTTCATCGTCCGCTTGCGGTAATTGTCGAATTCCGCTACCGAACGCAGATACTTATCCTTTAGAGCTTCTATTTCCTCTTTAGCGGCCGTCAACGGGTCTTTCTCCTCCTTTTCGGCGTTTTCGCTTTCAGGTGTTTCCTTCTTATCGTCCGGACAGGCCTCTGCGGCTTTTTCGCCGGCCGCATTTTCCGTATTTGTGTCTACGTCGTTTCCTTCAACCGTGCTGTCGGCACATCCGTTTTCGTTTATATTCTTATCCTTTTCTTCCATAGTGCTAATGTTTTTATTGAAGTACTTAGCAAAAATCTTGCCAACACGCATACGTCTGACATTTATTCATACATCTTGGCGCGCTGTTCTTTCAGCTGCTCGTCGTAGATGTAATCGTCATATTGCATCAGCTTGTCTATGGTGCCCTTAGGAGTCAGCTCTATGATACGGTTGGCCACGGTCTGTATGAACTCATGGTCGTGGCTGCTGAACAGAATGTTGCCCTTGAACGTTATCAAGTTGTTGTTGAATGCCTGTATGCTCTCAAGGTCAAGATGGTTGGTAGGCGTGTCCAATATCAGGCAGTTGGCGTTCTTGAGCTGCATTCTTGCTATCATGCATCGCATCTTTTCGCCACCGCTCAATACGTTGACTTTCTTCAGCACCTCTTCGCCGCTGAACAACATTCTGCCAAGATAGCCCTTCATTGCCACCTCGTTGCCTGTGCCGAACTGGCTCAACCAGTCAACCAGGTTGAGGTCGCTCTTAAAGAATTCGGTATTGTCAAGTGGCAGATACGCCGTTGTGATGGTTACACCCCATTTGTATGTTCCTGCATCGGCCTGACGATTGCCGTTGATTATCTCGAACAGGGCGGTCATGGCCTTCGGGTTGTGACTGAGGAACACCACCTTTTCACCTTTTTCTATATTAAAGTTTACGTTGTCAAACAGCACGGTGCCGTCCGTGTCGACCGCCTTAAGTCCTTCAACCTCCAAAATCTGGTTGCCAGGTTCGCGCTCCATCTGGAAAATAATTCCAGGATATTTACGTGACGACGGGCGAATTTCGTCGACCGTAAGCTTTGCGAGCATTTTCTTACGGCTCGTGGTCTGCTTGCTTTTTGCCACATTGGCAGAGAAGCGGCGTATGAATTCCTCAAGTTCCTTCCTTTTCTCTTCAGCCTTCTGCCTCTGGTTTTGGGCCTGGCGCAGAGCCAGCTGCGAACTTTCATACCAGAAAGAATAGTTACCGGCAAATACCGTCACCTTGCCGAAGTCGATGTCGACGGTTTGCGTACTTACCGCGTCAAGGAAGTGACGGTCGTGGCTGACAACCAAAACAGTCTGCTCTACGTTGCTGAGATATTCCTCCAGCCACTGTACAGTGTCAAGATCCAAGTCGTTGGTAGGCTCGTCGAGCAACAGGTTGTCGGGATTACCGAAGAGGGCTTTCGCCAACATCACGCGCACTTTCTCGTTGTTTGAGAGTTCGCTCATCTGCTTTTGGTGCAAGTCATCCTTCACTCCGAGGTTCGACAACATCTGCGCTGCGTCGCTCTCAGCGTTCCATCCGCCCATTTCGGCAAACTTCTCTTCAAGCTCGGCTACGCGGTTTCCATCCTCGTCGCTGAAGTCGGCCTTCATGTAAAGGGCCTCACGCTCTTTCATGTTTTGCCATAAAGGCTGGTGTCCCATGAGTACCGTGTCCATCACGCTGTACTCGTCATATTTAAAGTGGTCCTGATCCAACACGGAGAGGCGTTCTCCCGGGCCAAGCTCAACGCTCCCCTTGTTAGGCTCAAGTTCGCCGCTTATCGCCTTCAGCAGGGTGGACTTACCTGCGCCGTTGGCTCCTATCACGCCGTAGATGTTACCGCTTGTAAACTTGATGTTTACGTCCTTGTAAAGAACTCTCTTACCGAATTGGATTGCAAGATTGCTGACTGTTATCATTCCGTTATTTACCTTAATTTAAAATTGCGGTGCAAAATTACAACATTTTATTTGATAAACCAAATCATATAATAACAACAAATAAGGATTTTGGCGAGGCAACGCTGCGGGCTTACGCTTGCCGCAATGTCAACATTTCGCCGCAGTTTGCTTTCAAAATGATTTTCGGTAAATCACGAGAGCGGCGTTCGTTGAAAAAAGATTGAAGAACGGCCGAAAAATGCGCTGTTTTTGTGTGCATGGCTAATGCCGTGAAACTTAACAAGTTGGAGGCGTTAAGTGAAATCTGTGCAATAAAAGCAAGCGTTCTCTGTAGGTAAAAGGGCGCTTTTCGCATTGTAAACAGCCGTTATTTGCCATGCAAAACGTAGCTTTACGCATACTAAAAGCCGTCCAAACGAAACGTAAGGACGGCTTTTAATGGTGTAATATGCGTTTTTATAATCAGGAAATTGCTCATATGGGCTGTTTCGCAATCCTATTTCATCGTGAAATCATGACACGGCCGCAATGACGTATGTCAAGCTTAGCGTCTGTTTCAATGTCATTCTGACAACCGGCATTTGCCATGTTGCTGAAGACAACTCATCACCGCTTATATTGCCTGAGCGCGGAAAGCAGTTCGTTGTTTTCGCCCTTGCTGCCTATCGTTATACGAAGGCAGTCGTTACAAAGTGTTACGCGCGTGCGGTTTCTTACTATTATTCTGTTTGCTTTCAGGTAATCATAAATTGCCTGTGCGTTGTCAACCTTGACAAGCAGGAAGTTAGCGTCGCTGTCGTAAACCTTCTCGCAAAAAGGCAACATCATGAACGCATCAGCCATACGGCTGCGTTCGAGTAATATTATCTTCACCCATTTGTCTACGTCGTAAGGTTCTTTAAGCGCTTCGATTGCCTGCTTCTGTGTCAGTTCGTTGACGTTGTAAGGATACTTTACCTTGTTGAATATGTCAATCACATCCTTTTGCGCGAACGCCATGCCGAGCCTTATCGCAGCGCATCCCCACGCCTTACTGAACGTATTGAGCACTATCAGGTTGGGATAATTGTCAAGTTCAAGGCGAAATGGCTTTTCCGACGAAAAGTCTGAATAAGCCTCGTCTACTACGACAAGGCCGTCAAACCCTGTGACGATCTTTATCAGTTCGTCGCGGTTGAGATTATTTCCCGTCGGGTTATTGGGTGAACATATCCATATAAGCTTAGTATCTGCATCGCAGGCGTCAAGCATTTTTCCGGCATTAATCTGGAAGTCGCCGTCAAGTGAAACCGTTCTGTATTCTACGTCGTTGATGTCGGCGCACACTTTATACATCCCGTAAGTAGGCTCAATGGCTACTACATTGTCAATGCCGGGCCGTGTAAAGCAACGGTAGCACAGGTCGATGGCCTCATCAGAACCATTGCCTAAGAAAATCTGTTCCTCCCTTACGCCTTTCACTTTTGCAAGCTTTGCTTTGAGCTCTTTCTGCAACGGGTCCGGATAACGGTTGTAAGGCGTATTGTACGGATTCTCGTTTGCGTCGAGAAAAACCTTTGCCTCACATCCGCTATATTCGTCGCGTGCGCTGCTGTATGGTTTGAGCGTCCAGATGTTAGGGCGCGTTAGTTCTTTTAATGGTTTCATATCCTTCTAATGAAAATTATACATAATTACTTGCCTGCGTCCGAATGGCTGACATCGCAGGTTGTTCCATTTCGGTTAACGTCCTTATGCTTACAGCTTTCCGGCACAGTCGTTCAACCTTAATGTCATAGCGTTCTTATGAGCGAAGAGGTGCTCGTGCTCAGCCATCACCTCGACTGCGCGGCCTATACTCTTTATGCCGTCCTTCGTGATATGCTGGAAAGTTATTTTACGTGTGAAGCTGTCAAGATTGACACCATTGTATGCCGTTGCGTATCCGTGCGTCGGCAGAGTGTGGTTTGTGCCGCTTGCGTAATCGCCTGCGCTTTCACACGCATACTTACCGAGGAATACACTTCCGGCATTAACTACCTTATTAGCAAGTTCTTCGTAATCCGACGTTGATATTATCAAGTGCTCCGGGGCATACATGTTGCTCAGGCTCATGGCTTCGTCCATATCCCTTAACAGCACAAGCTTACTGTTTCCCAATGTCTTCAAGGCGATGTCCCTACGCGGCAGTTTGTCCAACTGATTGCTTATTTCGGCAGTGACATCGTTCAGAAGCGTTTCGCTTGTCGTAATCAGAATGACTTGTGAGTCAGTTCCGTGCTCTGCCTGTGACAGCAAGTCGGCGGCTACGTATGCAGGATTGCTTGTTTCATCGGCAACAACACATACTTCCGACGGCCCGGCAGGCATGTCTATTGCCACATCATGCAGTGAAACCATCTGTTTTGCGGCCATGACATACTGGTTTCCAGGACCGAAAATCTTATATACTTTAGGTACGCTTTCGGTTCCGTATGCCATTGCGCCGATAGCCTGTACACCGCCTATTTTGAAGATTTTATCCACTCCGGCGATTTTTGCAGCCGCCAAGATGGCAGGGTTTACGCTACCGTCGGACGACGGTGGCGTGCATAGGACGATTTCGTTGCAGCCGGCAATCTTTGCCGGTGTTGCCAACATTAATACCGTGCTGAATAAAGGAGCCGTTCCACCGGGAATATACAAGCCGACTTTCTCTATTCCGACGCTTCTCTGCCAGCAAGTGACCCCTTTGCAGGTTTCAACCTTGTTTACTTTGCTTTGTTGCGACTTGTGGAACTTGAATATGTTGTCATGGGCTAAAACCAATGCCTCATGCAAGTCGTCGGGAATTAGCTTTATCGCTTCGTCAAACTCATCCTGGCTTACGGCCATCGTATCTAAAACAACCTTGTCAAATTCTTTTTCATACGCCTTTACCGCCTCGTCGCCATTAGCCTTAACGTCATCAAGGATTTTTTTAACCGAAGCGTTAAGCCTTTCCGTTTCGATATGCGGACGGGCGGTGATGGATTTCCATTCGTTCCGTTGAGGGTATTTGTACGTCTTCATTTTTCCAACTAATTCAGGTTCTTAAGTTTCTTTGCTGTGAACAAACATATTTAATTATAAGCGGAAAGTTGTCGCAGCGCTTCAGCTTTACGTTTTCGGCAGGGTGGGGCGTATTCTATAATATCATCTTCTCAATGGGAGTTACTAATATGCCTTGCGCACCCATCTCTTTAAGCTTGCCAATAATGCTCCAAAAACGCTTCTCGTCCAACACGGTGTGTACCGAGCACCAGTCTTCGTCCGCGAGTGGTATTACCGTTGGGCTTTTCAGACCGGGCAATACATTAATGATATCGTTCAAACGGGCTTTGGGTGCGTTCATCCTTACGTATTTTTTGTCTTCCGCATTTCTTACTGCCTCTATTCTGAACTTTATTTGTGATAGCGTTTCTTTTTTTTCGTCGTCAAGGTTTCTGTTGGCTATGAGTACGGCCTCGCTTCTCATCACCACTTCAACTTCTTTCAGATTGTTGCTTATAAGCGTGGAGCCACTGCTTACTATGTCAAAAATTCCGTCGGCCAAACCTATGCCGGGACTGATTTCAACGCTACCCGTTATGACATGGATTTCTGCGTTAATATTGTTTTTATCAAGATAGTCCTGAAGTATTACGGGATATGACGTGGCGATTTTTTTGCCGTTGAACCATTGGGGACCTTCATATTTTTCGGCTTTAGGTATGGCTAACGACAATCGGCATTTGCTGAAGCCGAGCCTTAATGCAATGTCGGCAGGCTTTTCCTTCTCAACAAATTCGTTCTCACCTACAATTCCCAGATCGGCCACTCCTGTTGCCACGCTTTGTGGTATATCGTCGTCACGCAGGTAAATCACTTCGAGCGGAAAGTTTGATGACTGTACAAGCAAAGTGCGCTTGCTTGAACTTACTTTTATGTCTGCTTCGTCAAGCAAGTTCATTGTGTCTTCATAAAGACGTCCTTTCGATTGTATGGCTATACGCAGCATAATTTATAATTTTATTAAAAAACATTGGGCAAATGTACGTTTTTTTAAGCATATTTGCAAGAATTGTTGTATTTTTGTATCCAATTTGGGTGATAACTTTGGCTTTTGTCAAGATATGAACGTTATTTTAATGCGTTTAGTTATTAAATAAAACTTTGATGTTTTCAAAAGGAAAGATAAAACGCTTAAGTGCTTTCACGTGCATGTCATTAATATTGATGGCAATGTCACATGTTTCGTGCTCGGATGGCAAGTCTGAAAAGATTGTCACCCCGTGGGGCGAAGTAAAGACTGACAGCATGCCGCAAGCAACGGCTTTTACCATTGACGACATAATAAGCAACGGTGAACTGATAATGTTAACCATGTCCGGACCTGAAACCTATTATGATTACAGAGGTCGCGGCATGGGTACGCAATACCTTTTATGTGAAAAATTCGCTGAAAAGCTTGGCGTTTCGCTTCGGGTTGAACTATGTAAGGATACGTCAGAAATGATCACACGTTTGTGTGGAGGCGAAGCGGACTTAATAGCGTTTCCTCTTCCACGTAATGTTGTCGGCGCCGGGAAATTGATATTTTGTGGGGCGGGAGTGGACTCCTTGGGAGTTAAATGGGCTGTAGCCCGTGGAAACAACGAACTTGCCGATAGTCTGAATATGTGGTTTAAACCGGAGATGTATGCGGAAATCAAAAAGGAACAGAATTATATTTTCTCGACACGCAGTGTAACAAGGCATGTGTATGCACCGTTTCTTGACAGACAGAGCGGCATTATCTCTCATTATGATCATTTGTTTAAAAAATACGCTCCCGTCGCACGTTGGGATTGGCGTCTTATGGCGGCGCAGTGTTACCAAGAATCGTGCTTTGACCCTCGAGCCAGATCATGGGCGGGTGCTTGCGGACTGATGCAAATAATGCCTTCAACAGCAGATCATCTTTCATTGCCTCGTTCTGCTATTTATGATCCGGAACAAAACGTTAAAGCAGCCGCTTCATATCTACGCGAATTGTCTGCCTATTTCAGGGCTGTACCGACAGCGGAAGAACGCAGGCTGTTTGTGCTTGCCGCTTATAACGGTGGATATTTTCATGTTCAGGATGCAATGGCATTGGCTCGCAAGTATGGTAAGAATCCACATCGTTGGCGTGATGTTGCGTATTACATTCTGGCTCTTGAAAATCCGAGTTATTATAATGACCCGGTTGTGGCTCATGGATATATGCGCGGCTCTGAAACGGTGGGCTATGTAGACGGCATACGTAAGCGTTACGCCCAATACAGAGGTGTTCCATACAGCGGAGCGACAATTAAAGAAGGGCCCAGCAACGTAGGGGCACCAACATCTTCAAGTCCGTTTACGCCAAGGAGAGCTAAAAAGAAACACAGGTTTAAGTTGTAAATGCAAAAATGTACGTAGATTGTGTGAGTGGAAAATTATAACCCTAATGTTTATACCATGAAGAAATTTTTAGTAACAGCGTTACTACTGGCCGTATTGTCGCCCGTTTATTCACAGCAGCATGAATGGGAACAATATCTATACCATCTTGGAGAACTTGAAGACATTGAGTCAGAGGCATGGGAATCTTCTTTTGAGATGCTGTGTGACTTGGAGGAAAATCCTATCAATATAAATACTGCAACCCGTGAGCAATTGGAACAAATGCCTTTTCTAACGGCAAAAGACGTTGAAGCCATAAGCGCCTTCCTATACGATTATGGTCCTATGAAATCGTTGGGAGAGTTGGCGATGATAAAAGAGTTGGATTATTTCAAACGAAGGCTTTTGTTCTTTTTTACTTATGCCGGTGAAGTAAAGAAGTCTGGATATCCATCATTGAAAAACATATTTAAATATGGTGAGCATGATATAATGGGGACGATGAAGATTCCATTCTACACGCGAAAGGGGGATAAAAAAGGTTATTTAGGTTATCAGTATAAACATGACGTAAGGTATGATTTTACTTATGGTGATTACCTTAGGTTCGGATTGATCGGCGCCCAAGATGCGGGAGAACCTTTTTTTGCCGGTAAAAACAATATGGGATATGATTTTTATTCATTCTATCTTGTAGTGAAAAAACTCGGATGGATAAAGACGCTTGCGCTTGGAAGATACAGGTTAAGGTTCGGTATGGGACTTGTAATTAATAACAATTATGGTTTTGGAAAGTTGTCAACGCTGTCATCTTTAGGGCGAGGAGGCAGCAACATACGCGCCCATTCGTCACGTTCGGCAGGTAATTACTTGCAAGGAGCAGCCGCAACCGTTAATGTTGCCAAGGGACTTGATGTCAGCGGTTTTGTGTCATACAGACAAATTGATGCGACTTTGAATAAAGGCGACAGTACCATTGCGACGATTTTATCATCAGGCTATCATCGAACGGAAACGGAGATGTCAAAAAAGAATAATTCATCGCAATTTGTTTTAGGCTTTAATGTCGATTATAGATTCGGCGGTTTTTATGCCGGAGTTACGGGGCTTTATTCTGCATTGGACAAGAAACTTGTTCCCAAGACCGAAGCTATTTATAGAAAATATTATGCAAACGGACAATCATTTTACAATATTGGCATAAATTACGGATACACTGGGCACCGACTATCCTTTAGCGGCGAAACAGCAACAGGTGGCTGCAACGCAGTTGCGACAATCAATTCACTGAGTTACAGCCTTACTGACAACATGGACTTGCTTGCCCTGCAACGCTTTTATTCATATAGGTATTACTCGTTGTTTGCCGAAAGTTTTAGCGAAGGAGGCGCAGTGCAGAATGAAAGTGGAATTTATCTTGGCTTTAACTGGAGGCCTTTTCCTGGTTTAAGTCTTATGGCTTATAGTGATTTTGCTTATTTTGCATGGCCTAAATACCAAGCAGCTAATAGTTCTAAAGCCTTTGACAACCTTGTACAAGTTGTGTACACGAAAGGGAAATGGACTTACACTTCACGCTACAGACTGAAATTGAGAGAAAAAGACAATGCGGATAAAACCAGCCTGATATTTAAAAATGAACATCGGGGACGTATTTCGATGGCTTACAATGATAAGATTTGGAGTATGAAAACGCAGGCCGACGTAAGTTATACTAAATATAAAAAGTCAAGTTTCGGATGGATGCTCACTCAAAACGTCAGTCTGAGATTAAATAAATTGTTTGATGTCATGTTAATGTTGGGGTATTTCGACACGGATGATTATGACAGTCGCGTGTACGCTTATGAGCGCGGAATGCGTTATTCTCAATCGTTTCCGTCATATTATGGGAACGGGATGCGATGTGCGGTATTGGCTGAAACCAAGTTCTCGAAAAAGTTTTCATTAACTGCAAAAATAGGCACTACAAAATATTTTGATCGTGATAAAGTAGGAAGCAGTTACCAGGAAATAGACGGTAGTGTCGTGACCGACCTTGAAATACAATTAAAAGTCAAAATATAGCTAATTAAGAAAAACAAATGTCCGCCGGCAAATAAATTGCGGCGGACATCTATATTTTTATCATCCAAGATATTTCATCAATATTTTTGCGTTTCCGCTTTCGCGTAATTTCGCGATACTCTTCTCACGTATCTGTCGCACGCGCTCTCGAGTAAGTCCGAGCTGATCGCCGATTTCCTCAAGTCCTTTCTCGTGGCAGCCAATGCCAAAACATTCGCGTATGATTGTTATCTCACGCTCCTTGAGGACTTTGCTTAACACTGTGTTCAGCTCAAGAGCCATTGATTCATGGTCAACAGCACGGTCGGTGCGGCTGTCGTCACCGCTCGGCATTACGTCAAGCATGCAGTTGTCCTCACCGTCCTGGAACGGAGCGTCAATACTTACATGATGTCCGTCGGCAGCCAATGACTGACCTATCTTCTCCTCGTCAAGCTTCGTAACCTCTGAAAGCTCAGACACAGACGGATGACGCTGGTTCTCTTGCTCGAACTTATTGATTTCGTGGTTAATCTTATTAAGAGAACCTACCTGGTTTAAAGGCAAACGTACTATGCGGCTTTGCTCGGCAATAGCCTGAAGTATGCTTTGACGAATCCACCACACGGCATAAGATATGAACTTAAATCCTCGTGTTTCGTCAAACTTCTGAGCAGCCTTGATAAGACCAATATTACCTTCGTCTATCAAATCGGTCAAGGTTAGTCCTTGGTGCTGGTATTGCTTAGCTACCGAAACGACAAAACGCAGGTTGGCTGTCACCAACTTATTTTTTGCCCTTTCGCCCTCAGGACCTCCTTTTTTTATCTTTTGTGCCAATTCGATTTCTTCGTCAATCGAGATCAACGGAGCACGTCCGATTTCGACAAGATATTTGTCCAATGCCTCGCTTGAGCGGTTGGTAATACTCTTTTGAATTTTTAATTGTCTCATCTATTTACCTTGAAAAATGTTGTAAGTACCTGATTATTAGCTTGATAGCCTATTTTCGCAATAAAAGTGGTGCAAAGTTACAAAAATATTCAATACGTTGTTGCGGCATAATGGTTAAAAAAGATGAATACACATACGCCTGATATGCGTTCATAATAAAGTCTTGACCTGCATCAAATCCGTTCTTTTAATATGGTCATGCACAGTTATAAGCAAACTTACCGCATGTATTTTACTTGGTGAACAATAATAATTTTATCTGCTCCGTAATTACACTACGGCCGTAAAACAATCACTGAATGTTTTCTCAAAATTGTCTGGCACATGATTGAATATGCCGAACATTGCGCTGCCGCTTCCGCTCATTGATGCGTATATTGCGCCAATCTCGTATAATTTGCGCTTAATCTCATATATCACATCGTGGTTTGCAGCTATGCTTTCCTCGAAATCATTGATAAGTTCGCTCTTCCATGTGGCAATCGGTTGCCCTACAATATCAGAACAATGTTTCTCAACGTCGCGTGGTTTTATGTTAGAGAATGCCTCTTTAGTACTTATTTTCAATGATGGTTTTACTACACCTATTTTATAATGGCTTAAATCCAAGTCGATGGTAGAAAGCGTTTCGCCTACACCAGTTGCGAACGACGGCACGGGATCTATGAAAAAAGGGCAATCAGCACCTAGTCTTAAAGCTATGCTCCGCATTTCCGCCGTCGACAAACCTATATTAAACATCTTATTAAGCAACCTTATCGTGTAGGCGCAATCGGAAGAGCCGCCGCCCATACCGGCTTGCGAGGGAATGTTCTTAGTCAACCTAATCGTGACATCCGGTATTTGCGGATGCATTTCCCTCATTATATTATATGCCTTCACGACAAGATTGTCACGCGCGTCGCCTTCAAGCTCCATGCCGTCTAAGATAAGACGGCAATGCTCTTGGAATGGTTCACCTTGCAATTCGTTGATTTCAAGTTTATCACACAGGTTTATCGGGTAAAACACCGTTTCAAGGTTGTGGTAGCCATCGGGACGTTTACTTACGATGTTCAGCCCGAGATTAATTTTCGCGCACGGATAGTCTATCATTGAATAAAAGATTTTGTCTGCAAATATAACTACATAAATCCGTTTAAATTGCCCATGAATAAAAATTATTGTAATTTTGCCGCGTTAATTTCACGAATTAAGATTATGCCTGATAATAAAAAGACCCAACCCCTTGATAATAAATACGCCCACTTGCAGCCGCAAGCTGTTGACATAGAGCGCATTGTGCTCGGTGCGTTGATGATTGACAAAGACGCTTTCTCGGTAATAAGCGAACTGCTGCGTCCCGAAACGTTTTACGAGCCTCGCAACCAAAAGGTGTACAAAGCCATACAGACGCTCAACATCGATGAAAACCCTGTTGACATAATGACCGTGACCGAAGAACTGAAACGCGAAGGAACCCTTGAAGACGTTGGCGGTGCGGCCTACATCCTGGAATTAAGTTCGCGCGTGGCTTCATCGGCGCACATCGAGTATCACGCTAAGATATTGGCTCAGAAATTCCTTGCACGTCAGTTGATTTCGTTCGCAAGCGTGATTGAAACCAAGGCTTTCGACGAAACCATAGATGTTGACGAGCTTATGCAGGAGGCCGAAGGTTCACTTTTCGAGCTTTCGCAGAAAAACATGCGCCAGGATTACACCCAAATTGACCCCGTAGTAAAGCAGGCGATAGAGATATTGCAGAAAGCTGCGGCCAACAAGGGCGGCCTTACGGGCATACCTACCGGCTATACTAAGCTTGACGACTATACAGCCGGATGGCAGCGAAGCGACCTTGTTATCATCGCAGGCCGTCCGGCCATGGGTAAAACATCGTTCGCCTTGTCACTAGCTAAGAACATAGCCGTAGACTACGGCCGGCCGATAGCCTTTTTCTCATTGGAAATGAACAATGTGCAGCTTGTCAACCGTCTTATATCTAACGTGTGTGAGATAGAGGGACGCAAGATACTCAACGGACAGCTTGACGACGAAGAGTGGAGCAGACTTGACAAGAACGTCCGCAAGCTGCAGTCTTCACCTATTTATATTGACGACACCCCGGGCATGTCGATTTTCGAGTTGCGCACCAAGGCGCGCAGGCTTGTCAGGGAAAAAGGGGTAGAACTGATAATGGTTGACTATCTCCAGCTTATGAACGCCAGCGGTGCACGTTTCGGCAGCCGCCAAGAAGAAGTGTCAACGATAAGCCGCTCTCTGAAAGGTTTAGCCAAAGAGCTTGACATTCCTATTCTGGCCTTGTCGCAGCTTAACCGCACAGTTGAAGGCCGTGAAGGCATTGAAGGCAAACGCCCACAGTTGAGTGACCTGCGTGAATCTGGTGCCATAGAGCAGGACGCCGACATGGTGCTGTTTGTGCACCGTCCTGAATATTACAGGATTTTCACTGACGAGAAAGGCAACGACCTTCACGGCAAGGCGCAAATCATCATAGCAAAGCACCGTAAGGGTGCCACTGGCGACGTACTGCTGAACTTCAGGGGCGAGTTTACGCGTTTTGACAATCCTACAGATACAGCAAACGTCCCTCTTGGCGGCGAGATTGTTGGCTCAAGGATTAACGGCGGTGACGACATGCCACCTTACGGTGCTCCGCTGCCTGAAGACGGTCCGCTGCCGTTCTGACACGCTTTTGATTTTACCATAAGGATTGTCGTTATAATCGACTCTATGTCAGGCCTTTACGAAATGCCACGTTTTAGGCTGCAAAAGGCAGCCTATTGCGATGTCAACGGTTACCTTTTATAAGATGAAAGGTAACCGTTGACATTTATATGCAGTTTGGTTTAATGAATCGTTTGGTTTCATTAGAATTTTAGTCCCATTTACAATTAATTATTTTAAGGCCTAAATAGCCGTATGCTTCGTACATGACTGGCTTATTTTCAATTGGTTTTGATTATCTGATAAAAGTCACGCAAATTAGTGATATTGTTGATTTTTTGTCTTATCTTTGCCAGTAATAAAGAATTTTCAGCAATCAGAAAGAGATTTTTTATTGCTCTTTCATACGTTGCCTTTTCATGTAATTAAAACTTTTATCCCATGGAAAAACCAAACACGGAAAACTATTTAGCGAAAAATGTATGGAATACGTTTGTCGCTGTGTTGAAAAAATATTTCAACGCAATGCCCGACAAAGAGAATGAGGAAGACGTTATTCGTAACATCAGTGCAGGCGTGTCATTCCACGGAGCTACTTTGTGGGTGCTCGTGTTTGCCATATTCATTGCCTCGTTGGGCTTAAACGTAAACTCAACGGCCGTCATAATCGGCGCCATGCTCATATCGCCGCTGATGGGGCCGATAATCGGCATGGGCCTGGCTGTAGGCATAAACGACTTCGACCTGCTTAAACGCTCTGCCAAAAACTATCTTGTGGCAACGGTGATAAGCGTGGTAACGGCTACGGTGTATTTCCTTTTGACGCCTCTTGACGAGGCCCAGTCAGAACTGCTGGCCCGCACTTCACCTACACTTTATGACGTATTGATAGCCCTGTTCGGCGGTGCGGCCGGTTTCGTGGCATTGGCAACAAAAGGCAAAGGTAACGTCTTGCCGGGTGTGGCTATTGCAACGGCCCTTATGCCGCCATTGTGTACGGCCGGCTTCGGTATTGCCATGGGCAACATATATTATTTCCTTGGCGCGTTCTACCTGTTTTTCATCAATACGGTGTTTATCAGCTTGTCTACGTATTTGGGCGTCAGGATGTTGAAGTTCAGCCAAAAGCAGTTCACCCGCGGCGAGCGTTACGCCAAAGTGCGGCGCTATATAATAATCGCCGTCGTCGCCACGATGTTGCCGGCAGCCTTCATGACATACAACATCGTTAAGGAAAGCATATTCAAGACCAACGTCAACAGCTTTGTTAACGATTGTCTTGACAGTGCCGGCACGCGGGTTGTTTCATACGATGTCAATAAGGACAGTATGGCGTTGCGCATAGTGGCCGTTGGCAGGGAATTGTCTGACAGCGCAATAAAGGACGCAGAGAATGCGATGAAGGACTATAGCCTCGGGCACTATAAGTTACAAGTAATACAGGGATACGAGTCGGATTCGGTAATGTTGCTTAACAGCAGGCTTGACAATATGCGCACGTCGTCAGACAATTACGCCGCAATGTTCCATAAGGAATCCAACAGGGCGACTTACCTGCAAGAAGCACTTAACGAATACACCCGCTACGAAGGCATGGCGCCCGAAATCGCCAAGGAGATAGGAACGTTGTTCCCGCAAACTGACAACGTAAGCTTGTCGATAGCAAATGAAGCAAAGCCTGACACTGCCGTAGTAAAGAAATATGTCATGGCCGTGGTCGGTATCAAGCCCAAGTCAAGCTTAACGGCTGGCGAACGCGTGAAAATGGCCGAATGGTTGAAGACAAGACTGGGTGTTGACACGATTAACGTGATTGTAAAATGATTATGAAAAAGACTGATGGCAAAGTTCTTGATAACAATTATTTTACCCTGTAAGAATAATAAATTAAAAGATATTCAGGTAAATTGATAACAAATTATTTGTTTAATTGGATATTTATCGTATCTTTGCACAATAAAACATAAATCTATGATAAAGAATGTCAACATATTGCATTGTGTCATCCTACGACTTCAAAACGAAGGCGACAAGGGTGGGGTGTGTTGTTGACAAGTGAATGGCAATGAACCTTTCCACCTTTTATGGTGTGAAAGGTTTTTTTGATAAATTAAAAACAAAAGATATGAGTGACAGGTTATTTATTTTTGACACTACATTGAGGGATGGAGAGCAAGTGCCGGGCTGCCAGCTTAATACTGTTGAGAAAATCCAGGTTGCCAAGCAATTGGAACAATTGGGCGTTGACGTTATCGAAGCAGGATTTCCCATTTCCAGTCCTGGTGACTTCAACTCTGTAATCGAGATATCAAAAGCCGTTACATGGCCTACGATATGCGCGCTTACCCGTGCCGTCGAGAAAGACATAGACGTTGCTGCCGAATCTCTGCAATATGCCAAGCACAAGCGTATTCATACAGGTATCGGAACAAGTGATTCTCACATAAAATATAAGTTCAACAGCAATCGTGAGGAGATTATAGAGCGTGCCGTTGCCGCGGTGAAATACGCTAAGAAGTATGTTGAAGACGTTGAGTTTTACGCTGAAGACGCAGGCCGCACAGACAACGAATACTTGGCACGCGTGATTGAGGCCGTGATAAAGGCCGGCGCAACGGTAGTCAACATACCTGACACGACGGGATATTGCCTTCCGAGCGAATACGGCGAAAAAATCAAGTATCTTGTAGAACATGTCGATAACATAGACAAGGCTATAATCTCAACCCACTGCCATAACGACCTTGGCATGGCTACGGCCAACACATTCAGCGGTATTGTGAACGGTGCGCGACAAGTGGAAGTCACCGTGAACGGAATAGGCGAGAGGGCCGGTAACACCTCGCTTGAGGAAATAGCAATGATTCTGAAATGCCACAAACAACTCGGCGTCGACACAAATATCAACACTGTGAAGATTTATCCTACCAGCAGGATGGTCAGCAGCCTTATGAACATGCCCGTACAGCCTAACAAGGCCATCGTAGGCAGGAATGCTTTCGCCCATTCAAGCGGTATCCATCAGGACGGAGTATTGAAGAATACGGACACTTATGAGATAATGAATCCGAAGGATGTCGGCCTTGACGACAACTCAATCGTACTTACGGCACGTAGCGGCAGGGCGGCGCTGAAGTTCCGCCTCGGCGTATTGGGAGTTAATATTGACGATGAGGAAAAACTTGATAAAATTTACAAGAACTTCTTGCAGCTTGCCGACAAGAAGAAGGAAATAAACGATGACGACATCTTAATGTTAGCCGGAGCAGACCGCGCCGAAGCTCATTCCGTAAAGCTCGACTTCCTGCAAGTAACTACAGGCATGGGCGTCAAGAGTGTTGCAAGCATAGGAATAGACATCTCAGGACAGAAGTTTGAGGAAGCCTCCACAGGCAATGGTCCTGTTGACGCGGCAATAAGGGCGCTGAAGAAGATTATACAGAAACAGATGACGCTCAAGGAGTTCACCATACAGGCAATCAGCAAAGGCTCAGACGACGTCGGAAAGGTGCACATGCAAGTAGAGTATAACGGCGCATTGTATTACGGTTTCGGCGCAAATACGGATATTGTGACGGCTTCGGTGGAAGCGTATATTGACTGTATTAATAAATTCAAGTAAGATTATGAATACGCTTTTCGATAAAATTTGGGACAAGCATGTGGTGCAGGCCATTGAAGACGGCCCCACCCAGCTTTACATAGACCGCCTATATTGCCATGAGGTGACCTCGCCTCAGGCATTTGCCGGGTTGCGTGAACGTGGCTTAAAATGCTTCAGGCCTAAGCAGATATCCTGCATGCCGGACCATAATACGCCCACACACGACCAGGATAAGCCGATAGAAGACCCTGTTTCGCGTAAACAAGTGGAAACATTGAAGACCAATGCCGAATATTTCGGGTTGAAATATTATGGCTTGATGGACGAAAACAACGGCATAATCCATGTTGTCGGGCCGGAGAAGGGATTATCACTTCCGGGCATGACGATTGTATGCGGAGATTCACACACAAGCACGCATGGCGCCGTCGGAGCGGTAGCCTTTGGCATTGGTACAAGCGAAGTGGAAATGGTAATGGCCTCACAATGCATCTTGCAGCAAAAGCCCAAGTCGATGAGGATAACCATCAACGGGAAACTCGGCAACGGCGTGACGGCCAAGGACGTAGCATTGTACTTGATGTCGAAGATTACCACATCAGGTGCGACGGGGCATTTCGTTGAATATTCAGGCACGGTGGTTGAAAACATGTCGATGGAAGGTCGTCTTACCCTTTGCAACCTGTCAATAGAGATGGGAGCGAGGGGTGGTTTTGTCGCTCCTGACGAAACAACATTCGAGTACCTTCGGGATAAGGATTACGCACCTAAAGGCGCTGATTGGGACAAAGCCGTTGCCTATTGGCGGACGCTGAAAAGCGACGTCGACGCCGTATTTGACAAGGAATTGACTTTTGATGCGGCAGAGATAGAACCACGCATTACTTACGGAACCAATCCCGGCATGGGTATTGGCATAACCGAATCAGTACCGGCAATTGACATGATTGACGAAAAGAGCATGGCTTCATTTATGAAGTCATTAGACTATATGGGATTTAAGCCCGGCGAAAAACTTCTCGGTCATAAGATTGATTATGTCTTCTTGGGGGCATGTACCAATGGACGCATTGAAGATTTCAGGGCATTTGCCTCCGTCGTAAAGGGCAAACATAAGGCGGATAACGTTGTCGCATGGCTTGTTCCAGGTTCGTGGGCGGTAGACAGACAGATAAGAAAAGAAGGACTTGACAAGGTTTTACATGCTGCAGGTTTCGAGGTGCGCCAGCCTGGTTGCTCGGCATGCCTCGCCATGAACGACGACAAGGTGCCTTCAGGTAAGTATTGCGTTTCTACAAGCAACCGCAATTTTGAAGGACGCCAAGGCCCCGGTGCACGTACGATACTTGCAAGTCCGCTCGTTGCGGCCGCAGCAGCCGTTACAGGCATGATCTCTGACCCGCGTGACTTTATGTAGAAAATGTTTTAAGGCTCAAAATTTGTTGAAGATGAAACAGAAGTTTAATATTATAACGAGCACCTGCGTTCCACTGCCTTTGGAAAACGTCGATACAGACCAGATCATTCCGGCACGTTTTCTGAAAGCAACCGACAAAAAAGGTTTCGGCGAAAATCTGTTCAGGGATTGGAGATACAACAAGGACGGTTCCTTAAAAAAGGATTTTGTACTCAACGACCCGAAATACGGCGGTGTCATTCTCGTTGCGGGCAAGAATTTCGGTTGTGGTTCAAGCCGTGAACATGCGGCATGGGCCATTGCCGGGTATGGCTTCAGGGTTGTGATAAGCAGTTTCTTTGCAGACATACACAAGAACAACGAACTGAACAATTTTGTATTGCCCGTGGTTGTCAGCGACGACTTCCTCGCAGAGCTGTTCGATAGCATTAACAAAGACCCGAAGACGGAAGTGGAGGTAGATTTGCCCAACCAAACGGTGACCAATAAGGCGACAGGTAAAAGCGAACACTTCGAAATTAACGGATATAAGAAACACTGCTTAATCAACGGTCTTGACGACATCGATTATTTGTTGCAAAATAAGCAGAAAATAGAAGAGTGGGAACTAAAAAACAAATAATGCTATTCGCATTGAGTTTGACGACGATTAGGAGTTAGACTTTAGTTAATGCTTGCAAAGGATTGAAATCAAAACGTATAAACTTAAAATAGATACTTAACAATGAATTTGAAAATAGCAGTGCTTCCCGGCGACGGTATCGGCCCGGAAATCATGAGCCAAGGCATAGCCGTGGCAGACGCCATTGCGGAAAAATTCGGTCACACGATTGAATATAAGGAAGCCATTTGCGGTGCTGCGGCCATCGATAGGGTCGGCAACCCGTTTCCCGATGAAACGTTTGAAACATGTAAATGGGCTGACGCCGTGCTCTTTGCCGCCGTTGGCGACCCTCGTTTCGACAATGACCCGACGGCAAAAGTCCGTCCGGAACAGGGACTTTTGGCCATGCGTAAAAAGCTTGGCTTGTTCGCCAACATACGTCCCGTGCAGACATTCAAGTGCCTTCTTCACAAGTCGCCGCTGAAAGACGAGCTGATAGCAGGTGCCGACTTTATTTGTATCCGAGAGCTTACTGGCGGAATGTATTTCGGTGAGAAATACCAAGATAACGACAAAGCCTACGACACGAACTATTATACCAGGCCAGAGATTGAGCGAATCTTGCGTGTGGCTTATGAATACGCACGCAAGCGCAAACGCCACCTTACGGTTGTAGATAAGGCCAATGTCTTGGCTTCCAGCAGGTTATGGCGGCAGATAGCCAAAGAGCTTGAACCGGAATATCCTGACGTTAAGACCGATTACATGTTCGTAGACAATGCCTCTATGAGAATGTTGATAGAGCCGACGTTCTTTGACGTTATGGTGACCGAGAATACGTTTGGCGACATACTTACCGACGAAGGCAGCTGCATATCAGGCAGCATGGGCCTGCTTCCTTCCGCCTCGACAGGCGAAAGCACTCCAGTATTCGAACCCGTGCACGGCTCTTGGCCGCAAGCGGCAGGAAAGAATATTGCAAACCCGTTGGCGCAAATACTCTCCGTGGCAATGCTTTTCGAACATTTCGACCTGAAGGAAGAAGGCTCTTTAATAAGAAAAGCCGTCGATGCGTCGCTTGAAGCCAATGTGCGCACGCCTGAAATCCAGGTTGAAGGCGGTGAACATTACGGTACGAAAGAAGTGGGAGAGTGGATTGTTAATTACGTGAAGAATAACTGATCTGCTAACATCAATTTATTATAGCTTAAAACTTGCTTGACAATGACACTTGCAGATATTAGCTTTTTGCAGCATTGTCAAGCAAGTTTTTTAATGAATTCATCTGAAAAAACGGGACTAATTCAGCGCCATATCATCGTTTTTCACTGATTGCGATCTTAATGACGCCGTCAAGTTTGTTTTCGAAAATCCTGTAAGCTTCTTCTATATCGTTAAGCGCGAAGCGATGGGTTATCAGCGGTGTCGTGTCAATCTTTCCCTGCTCGATGAGTCGTAATATTTCAGCACAATCGCAACCGTCAACACCTCCGGTCTTGAACGTCAGATTTTTACCATACATGTCAGGTAGCGGAAGTGTCTGCGCCTTGTCGTAGAGCGCAACAATCGTCACCGTTGCGTTAGGGCGGGCGCATTGCCATGCCATGCTGAACGTATCATCGCCTCCTGCCGCCTCAATTACGACGTCGGCACCACCGTGGCTGCTGTTTTCCAGAGTGAACTCACGGCATGAGTCGGGTGTAGTCACCAAGACTTCGGGATAATGTTCACGAACAAAGCGGATGCGTTCTTCGGATTTTTCGCAGACAATTATGTTTTTCGGATGTTTCAGCATTACGCATAACAGCGTACAAATGCCTGTAGGACCGGCGCCGAGTATCAGCACGGTGTCTTGTTCTGAAATATCGGATATGCGGGCAGCCCAAAATCCCGTGGCGAGAATGTCGCCAACGAACAACGCTTGTTCGTCGCTGACATTGTCAGGTATGCGGTTAAGGCCTTGGTCGGCATGCGGCACGCGTACATACTCGGCCTGTCCACCGTCAATACGGCAACCGATGGCCCAACCGCCGTCAGCGTCAGTGCAGTTGTTGACGTATCCGTGCTTACAGAAAAAACATTCACCGCAGAATGTTTCAACGTTTACGGTAACCCTGTCGCCAGGCTTTACGCTTTTCACGGCACTTCCCGTTTGCTCCACAACGCCCACCATCTCATGGCCGACGGTTATTCCGGGAACAGCCCTCGGCACGCTGCCGTGCTTTATGTGAAGGTCGCTTGTGCAAATACTGCCGAGCGTCACACGCACTATGGCGTCGCGTTCGTCTTTAAGTTGCGGCTTAGGCTTTTCGGTCATTGCGAAATTATTATGACCAACATATGTGTATGCTAACATAATTCTATTGTTTGATGATTACGGCATTTTCTCCGTCAAGGTAATTTGTTTTTACATGTTTTGCGGCATGTCCGTCTTCCATTCGTGAAAGGCAACCGTTTATCATGCGAAAAGCGGCCGTTTACACGATGAAAAGCAGCCTTTTACGACACGAAAAGCGGCCTTTTGTATTTCATTGGTTATCATGATGTTACGACGGCGGCATGAAACGTCCGACAATCAACGTGATTTTAAACAAACGGAGGCTCGGTTACGACTTTTTTGAATCGGCTTTTGCTTGAAATTTTTCCGACATTATGATAAACCGTTCGTGCGTTCCCTTGCCGATAAGTCCTGCTTCGTCGTACACGTTTACGGCAAAAACCAACCTGCGGCCGTCAACTTCCGTCAACTCTGTTTCACATCTGACAGTCATGCCCAAAGGGGTAGGGGCGACGTGGCTTACGTCGAGTCTTGTGCCAACAGTCGATTGTCCTTCTTCCAGGTAAGGCGCAACGCTCTTCCAGGCTGTTTCCTCAATAAGCGCAATCATTGCCGGAGTGGCGTAAACGTTAAGCGTACCGCTGCCTACGGCAGCCGCAGTAAGGTTGCCGGTTACGGTTATTTCCAAAGTGTTTTTTATTCCTATTTCCATAATTTAGCATTTTCATGCAAAAATATATAATGTGGGCGACATTAGGGAATTTTATCAACTAAAATTTTGTAAACATACAGATTTGCCTTAATTTTGCATAAATTTGAACGTGACACATGAAAAGGTTATTGATAATAGGTTTAGTTTTGTTGGTTAGCACGTCTTTATGTGCCCAAATGAGATGGAACTCGCGCTACCAAGCCTACATTGACCAATATAAGGATTTAGCCATTGCGGAAATGCTGAAATACGACATTCCCGCAAGCATCACGTTGGCGCAGGGCCTGCTCGAGAGCGGTGCGGGAATGAGCAAGCTGGCACTTAAAAGCAATAACCATTTCGGGATAAAGTGTCATGATTGGGATGGAGCCACTACACGGCATGACGATGACGCCAAGAATGAATGTTTCAGGGTTTATCGTGACGTGCACGAAAGCTATGAAGACCATAGCCGGTTCCTGTCACGCCAGCCGAGATACAGAAGCCTGTTTAAGTTGAAAAGGACTGATTATAAGGGCTGGGCACGCGGGCTTAAGCGTTGCGGATATGCCACTAATCCGGCATACGCCAAGCAGCTTATCGGCATAATTGAGCTATACAAGCTGCATCGTTATGACAAGGCCAGCAGGTATGACAGGTTTATGGTGGAACGTTCGTCGGTCAAAGGCATAGCCGGCGGCATGGGGCTGCATCCGATACATATCTATAATAAGAATTATTACCTAAAAGCAAGGCAAGGCGATACGTTCAGGTCGATAGCCAACGAAGTTGGCATTTCATACAAGAAACTTGCCAAGTATAACGAGCGTGACCGGGACGACGAACTCGTGCCCGGAGAGATTATCTACCTGAAAAAGAAACAGAAAAAAGCTGAGAAAGTTTACAAGAAGCGTCCTCACAGGGTTAAAGCCGGTGAAAGTATGTATTCGATTGCGCAATATTATGGAATAAGGTTGTCAAGTCTTTATAAGATGAACGACTTGGATCCTGATTACTCAATTAAGGTCGGCGACCTGTTGCGTGTAAGATGATTTGGACTAATATTGATTCTAATAAACTGCCAACGTTGATATAGGTGTTTATAAGCGCCTATTTATCAACTAACGGGCATTATGATAAATAGCGGTTTCAAACATTTAACATTGGCTTGTACTACCTCACCCGACAAAGCTGCGGCGCAAATATAAGCATAAATGATTAAGAAATGGCAGATTTCATTGAAATAAAAAACGTCAGGGTTAACAACCTTAAAAATATTTCGATTAATATCCCACACAATAAGTTCATCGTCGTTACCGGCGTGTCAGGTTCGGGCAAATCGTCTTTGGCTTTCAACACCCTCTACGCTGAAGGACAACGCAGATATGTCGAAAGCCTATCGGCATACGCCAGGCAGTTCTTAGGACGAATGAACAAACCTGACTTTGACTATATAAAAGGATTGCCGCCCGCTATTGCAGTTGAGCAAAAAGTTAACACACGCAATCCTCGCTCAACCGTAGGCACGAGCACTGAAATCTACGATTACCTGCGAATGTTATACGCAAGGATTGGCCGGACGTATTCACCAGTCAGCGGCGTTGAAGTGAAGCGTCACACGTCCGAAGACATTCTTAAATGTATATTCTCCTTTTCACGAGGCACTAAATTTGTTATATTGTCACGCTTGCATGTCAACGAAAACAACACGCTTGAACGACAGTTGCAGATTTATTTGCAGCAGGGATTTTCACGTATTTATCATAATGGCGAATTCGTAAATATTGAAGACGCAATAGCCATGGCGGATAAGATCCGCCCGGAGGATGTTTATATATTGATCGACAGGCTTTCGGTTGATGATTCGTCGGATACGATTTCGCGTATAAATGATTCTGTTGAAACTGCATTTTTTGAGGGTGACGGTTCTTGCAGAGTCGTATTTGTACCATCGAACATCACCTACGATTTCTCAGATAAGTTTGAGGCTGACGGAATACGTTTTGAAGAGCCTAACGACAACATGTTTTCGTTCAACTCCCCTATCGGCGCATGCCCTGTTTGCGAAGGTTTCGGCAATATTATCGGTATTGACGAAAAGCTTGTTGTGCCCAATCCTTCACTGAGTGTGTATGACGGATGCGTACAATGCTGGCATGGGGAAAAAATGGAAAAGTGGAAAGATGAGTTTTGTCTGCAGGCAGCAAAAGACGAATTTCCGATCTTTGAGCCTTATTATAACCTTTCGTCAAAGCACAAGGAATGGCTTTGGCATGGCTTGCCTTGCCAAGAACACCTGCAACCGACGGAAAGGGTTTGCATAGATTCGTTCTTCCAAATGCTTAAGGACAATCAATACAAAATCCAATACAGGGTGATGATGAGCCGTTATCGCGGTCGCACAAAATGTCCTGCATGCAAGGGAACGAGGCTGAAGAAAGAATCCAACTACGTAAAAATCAACGGCAAGAGCATAAGCAACCTTGTAGAAATGCCTGTCGTAAGTTTGAAGAAATGGTTTGACGATTTGGTGTTGGAGCCGCACGAAGCTGAAATAAGCAAGAGGCTGATGACTGAAATAAAAAACAGGCTGCGCTTTTTGGTTGACGTTGGTCTTGGCTATCTTACGTTGAACCGTCCCTCAAACAGTCTTAGCGGCGGCGAAAGCCAGCGCATCAACCTCACCACTGCATTGGGCAGCAGTCTTATCGGTTCTTTGTATATTCTGGATGAACCGAGCATTGGGCTGCATAGCAAAGACACGTATAAGCTCATTCATGTATTGAAGGAATTGCAGTCGCTCGGCAACACCGTCATAGTGGTAGAACATGACGAGGACATCATCAGGGCGGCTGATTACTTAATTGACCTTGGGCCTGACGCAGGAACTCACGGCGGCGAAGTGGTTTACCAAGGTGTTCCGTCGGAAATAAAAAACGACGAAATCGACAAATATGATAAGAGTTACACTGTAAAATACTTGTTTGACATTGACAAGATACCTATACCAGCCAAACGTCGTCATTGGAACAAAAGCATAATAGTAAAAGGCGCACGAATGAACAACCTTAAAGGGATTGACGTCACATTCCCTTTGAATGTATTGAACGTCGTTACGGGCGTGAGCGGTTCTGGTAAGTCGTCGTTGGTAAGGGGAATTCTATATCCTGCACTAAAGAGAAAGCTTGACGAGGTGGCCGAATTACCCGGCGAATATGCATCGCTTGAGGGAGATTGGGCTGACATCAGCCATGTAGAGATGGTAAACCAAAACCCCATCGGTAAGAGTTCGCGCTCTAATCCGGTTACTTATGTGAAAGCTTTTGACGAAATCAGACAACTATTTGCAGAGCAGCCATTGGCACAACAAATGGGATTTACCGCACAATATTTCTCATTCAATACTGACGGCGGACGTTGCGAAACATGCAAGGGCACAGGTGTGATTACGGTTGAGATGCAATTTATGGCAGATTTGGAACTCCAGTGTGACGCATGTCATGGAAAGAGGTTCAAGTCTGACGTTCTTGACGTCCGTTTTTGCGGAAAGAACATATATGACGTATTGGAAATGACTGTAAAAGAAGCCATTGACTTTTTCGCGCAAAACGGACAGGAAACAATAGCACGTAAATTAAAGTCGCTTGATGATGTCGGATTGGGTTACGTAAAATTAGGACAAAGTTCGTCGACACTGTCGGGAGGCGAAAATCAACGTGTGAAATTAGCCTACTTCTTGGGACAAGAAAAATGCGACCCTACCCTATTTATCTTTGACGAACCTACAACCGGATTGCATTTCCATGACATAAAGAAACTCTTGAAGGCATTTGACGCACTCATAATGCATGGCCATTCTGTGATAGTAATCGAACATAATCTTGACGTTGCAAAGTGCGCTGACTACATTATCGACCTCGGTCCTGGCGGCGGAGATAAAGGCGGACATCTTGTTTTCACTGGAACGCCAGAAGATATCGTGAAATGCAAAGAAAGTGTTACCGGTGAGTATTTGAAAAAGAAAATGTGAAACACTGACGCCCCTAATTGAAAAAATAAGTTAAAATACGACATTTTAATAACAAGTCTTTCACTTAAGTTGATAAAAATTACTACCTTTGCACCGTCAAAAAACAAAGCCGATATGGCTCAGTTGGTAGAGCAATTCATTCGTAATGAATAGGTCCCGGGTTCGAGTCCCGGTATCGGCTCATAAGAGATAAGTTTTTTGCGGTAATAGCTCAGTTGGTAGAGCACTAGCTTCCCAAGCTGGGGGTCGCGAGTTCGAGCCTCGTTTACCGCTCGAATTAACAACAATAGAAATTCATCATCATCAATAATTAAAAAAGCAGACATCATCAGATGTCTGCTTTTATTTTTATTAAGTCAATTTGTCTTACTTATCAGTTATCTGTTGGAACTGCATACTTATCACCTGTCAAACGAATTATCTCACGTGCAGCCTTTTCCGGCATACCCGGCCTCATGACCCTTGCGCCATTACCTGTTGTCGTACGCTTAAAACGGCCATTCTCTTCAGGCTTTATTGTCATGTCATTATATTTGACTATTAAATAAATTGCCAACTGTTTCCATCTTTCCAACATCTCTGCAGCCTTTTTATTACTGTAACCATTTAAGAATTTTACAGCTTCTGCGGGATTGTCTTTGTATAATTCACAAGCTTTTGTTTCAATTGCTGGTTGCGCCAAGTCATAACTAACTTCAAGCGAGTCCCTTACTTGCCTTAGCGAACCGAACATCATTGAATATCGCGGATAAACCATATTGCTAACCCAATTGCACACCCAAAAGGCATTTTTATCACTGAATGTTACGGCGTCGGCACCTGGTGTATTGTAACACTCTGGCTGAACCGTATTTCCGCAATATATCGGAGTATAAGCAACCATGTTGCCGTCATCGTTGCCAAACCACAATATGCCTCCCACTTGACGAGGCAACCATGAGCGAAGTTGGGCTATGTAAGAAAAGCCGGATTGCTGTGTTGATATGGGGCGCTCGTTAAAATATTCTTTGCCGTCAACCTTATATGTAAGCGGTGACGGGCGATATGGCATTTCCCATAAGCCTTTCCCTGGGTCGTTGTCAAGCGCAAAAGGCGTACCCTCATAATGGTCACGCATGCAATCACGCACATCCTGAAGGCTTACTTTCTTATTCGGAATAATCCAAAGTGGCATTGGCTCTGCTGATTTAATCTTTCCTTCCGCATAATGCAAATATCTATCCATTTCGTCGGAAAAATGATTGAAAAAGCTCCAAACACGGGCCTCACAAAAGCGGCGTGCGGAAAAGTCAGGACTTGCGTAGATATCACAAAAACTGAAATCTTCGTCCCTGCCGCCATACCATCCCTTACTACGTGCGAAAGCAATGCAATCTTTTGAGAACATGACATTCTTCTTGTCTTTTTGATTAAACGTTCTTATGCGGCTTTGGTTCGCATGGGCGCATATGGCATTGTCCGGTATACGCACAGCCACCCATACTACGCCTTTACTTCCCGGACCTTTACCCAGCATTTCCATTATCCATGCCTCATTGGTATCACATATTGAGAATGTTTCACCTGCAGAACAATATCCGTAAGTTTCTGCCAGCGACGTCATTACCTTAATTGCTTCACGTGCGCTTTTTGAGCGTTGAAGGGCAATATAGATGAGTGAACCGTAATCAAGAATACCCGTAGTATCAATCATTTCTTCACGTCCGCCGAATGTAGTTTCCGCTATTGTTACCTGGTATTCGTTAATATTACCGATAACATTATAAGTTTCAGCAGCCTCAGGTATTTTCCCGTGATACTCTTTTGTATCCCAATCATATATGAAACGCATCTCCCCTTTCTCATGCTTTGCGGCAGGATAATGACAAAGACCTATGAATAATCCGAAATCGTCAGCGTTGTAAGTGCAGAAAACAGAGCCGTCTACGCTTGCGTCTTTCCCTACGATAAAACTTGTACATGCTTGCGACGAAATAAATATGGCAAGCATTACAATTGTCAAAATGCTCTTCTTCATATCGGTAAGTATTTGATTTAGTGTTATTTAATATAAAAATTGCGTTGTGTATGTACGCTTGTTGTTGCGGTTGTCTGTTGCAACTATCTTAAGACTATGCATGGTATGAGATCTTTTTATCGGTGAATATTCAAGTTTGCATACATACATATTTGATTTGTCTTGATGTTCAAATAAAATAAATTTTCCGTCGGCATAACATTTTATGTCACGTAAGCCGCTTTTCTTGTCGTAAGCAGCCACGCGCAGTTTTCCATTATAAGAGCCGAATGAAGTAATGGCAGGAGCTTCGTCATCATAGGCAATCTCATACCTTGCGCCAAGCTCACGTATACGGCCACTTACCCACCCGTCTGCGTATGTTCCACCCATGTATCTATCCACACCATAATGGCTAACGATATATAACTTGCTTGGGTCTTTAACAGCCTTGTCAAGTTTTATGCTGATTTTAGCCCAGTCAAACAACGGGAATGACTTAGGGTAAAAGCTCCACTCGTTTGAAAGGGAGTTTGCCTTACGTTTTGCTTTCGGCATGATATTAACATCATACGGCAACAGTCCCGGGCGTAAAGTTAAGGACAAACCAGGACGTTGGAATGAGTTAAGCCTATTATATAATAAGGTGTATGCGGCGTCACGTTTTTTTGATTGAGGAAATTCTTGGCGGCGTCCTTTTACTGTAAAAGTATATTTGCGCGAATTTCCAAATATGTCACTAATCATGTATGTTATGACGTAATCGCGTTCCTCGTTAAAATCTATAATTCCTTGATTCTGCGTGTGGCTATGTATTATGGGAAGCGTATTGCCAGGTTCAATAAATGACTTCATATACCATACATGTGTGCGGCAATAATGCTCATAATCGCCCCATGAATTAACCATGCGGTTGCATTTCTCCGGAATACTGTCTACAACACTTTCAAACACAATACTACCGTCGACGCTTAACGTTGTCTTATGTATGCCAAGTATTCCAAAACTTCCATCCATGTAGTCGTTTGCCCATAATCCAAAGCCGACCTTTCCCCATGCGGTAAACTGACGTGTAAGATTTGGTGACGTGAAACCATAGCTTTGCTTGCGTGTAGAACCGCAAAATAGTCCCTCGCCATCAACCGGATATGCCATGAACGAGTGGGCTATCGGTTGTGTGGTGTCTGTTACAAAGTCCTTAAGATATATAAGAGGATCGATAAGACTCCATGTCCTTGTGTCACGGAACTCGAGATGAAGATGCGGGGCATGGCTCGCACCTGAATTTCCACTGACTGCGATGATTTGTCCGCGCGCCACAGGATAGTCAGTGGGACGTAAACGAACGTCTGCAAAACTTGTCTGGTGTTGATATTGCCATTTATGAGCAATAGCCGCAAGCTGCGGAACAAACTTTTTCAGATGGCAATACACCGTAGTCCTTCCCCCGGGATGACTAATGAACACTGCGTTACCATAGCCATAAAGGCCTATAGTTATACGGCTGACATAACCATCGGCAACTGAGAATATAGGTTTACCTTCAGCCATGCCTGTCCTAATGTCAATTCCGCCGTGGAAATGATTAGGACGTGGTTCGCCAAAGTTACCCGCAAGAGATATCGGATAATTCACCGGCGAGCCGAAAGTCATGACGGCTGAAAGGAATAGTGATGTTAGGAAAGTTGACATTTATATTAATCTATGACGGAACGTTAAGTTTGTGATGTTAAAAAAGTCAAGGCCATGCCCTCACCGACGTTGCGGCTTTGCATGGTCTTGACTTCTTTATGGCTGTAGTAAGCTAAATCAACAAGCCTTGAAACTCATGTCAAGGCACTTAACCGAGTGGGTCAATGCGCCAACCGATACGAAGTCAACTCCACATTCGGCATATTTGCGAATTGTTTCAAATGTTATGCCACCGCTGGATTCGGTTTCATATCTGCCGGCAATCATTTCTACAGCTTTTTTCGTATCCTCAACGGTAAAGTTGTCAAGCATTATGCGGTCTACCCCACCGTGAGCCAACACTTGGCTAAGCTCGTCGAAATTACGAACCTCTATCTCTATCTTTAAGTTGAGAGATTTTTCTTCAAGATATTTATGGCACCTGTCAATGGCATTTGTTATACCACCGGCAAAATCAACATGATTGTCCTTAAGCAAAATCATATCGAAAAGGCCTATTCTATGGTTTACGCCGCCGCCTATTTTGACTGCCTGCTTTTCAAGCATGCGCATGCCGGGAGTTGTCTTTCTTGTATCCAACACATGCGTATGCGTGCCTTCAAGCAGTTTTACATATTTGTTCGTCGTGGTAGCGATTCCGCTCATTCTCTGCAGAATGTTCAGCATGAGTCTTTCGGTCTGGAGCAGCGAACGGGTCTTGCCCGAAACAATCATGGCGATGTCGCCGCGTTTTACTTCAGAACCGTCATTCATGAGCACTTCGACCTTAAGCGAAGGGTCAAAGCGTGCGAATACACGTTTTGCAACCTCAATACCGGCAAGTATGCCGTCTTCTTTAATCAACAAGTGCGACTTGCCCATTGCGTCTTCAGGTATGCAGCACAACGTTGTATGATCACCGTCACCAATGTCTTCGGCGAAGGCAAGGTCAATGAGCCTGTCTTCCAATTCGTCTACAGAATACATGTTAAAATCTATATGAAGTTTAATGATTTATGCTTTAACATCACAGATAAACACCCAAACCAATCCTAAAGCCAATCTTTGAATAGTCTGAATGTCTTTTGAACGATTGGTCGTAATAAATTGCCGGTTCTATGGTTAACGTCTTATTCAGGAAGAAGGCGTAACCGACCTCTATTCCAGGCAAAAAGTCGTTGTAGTTATGATATGCATGCACCAACTTTGCGTTAACTCCGAGGTATAATCCGTTCTGAATGATATAATAACGTCCGCCTATGCCAAGCGTTACGGCGTCAGACTCACCGGCATGGCCGTTATGCTGCCATCCCAGCTGACCGAGCAACATCCAGTCGTCGGCAATCAGGTAACCGGCTTTCGCGTCAAGCCCAATGTTGAAATTCTCGGCACCGCTGTAACTTATGTCAAGCCCTGACATGGAAGCGCCAAGGTACCACTTGCTTTGCTCAAATTGGGCGTTTGCCGTTATCGAAATAAGTAACGCCATGATGAGCATGTAAAACTTTTTGTTCATGTTACGTTATGTGTTATGTTTGAAATTCATGGATAACCACGGTTTTACCGCCGTATGACGGACACGCAGCTAAATGCAAAAGTAATATAAAGTTTTGAGATTACCAAAATTATGGTTTAACTTTGCACGGAAATGAAGACAAATAGGCAAATGAAAATCCGTCGCGCATTATATATTATCGTTGTCTTGTTTATGTTAGCCGTTACGGGACGGACCTCTGCAGCATGCAGATATCCCAAGCACGAGGTGCGTGCCGTATGGCTGACAACGTTCGCCGGACTGGATTGGCCACACACAAAGGCCGTAAACGAAGCTTCTGTCATGCAGCAGAAGAAAGAGCTTGTCGACATTCTCGACAGTCTGAAGAAATCTAATATCAATACCATACTCTTTCAAACCCGAGTGCGTGCAACGACATTATATCCTTCGGCAATAGAACCTTGGGACGCATGCCTTACAGGAAAGCCCGGATGCGCCCCGGGATATGACCCATTGGCCTTCGCCGTAAACGAATGTCATAAGCGTGGCATGGAAATCCAGGCGTGGGTGGTGGCCATGCCTGTGGGCAAATGGACGTCGCATGGCTGTTTGAAACTAAGAAAAAGGTATCCCAACCTGATTGTAAAGCGTGGAGCCGAAGGATATATCAACCCAGCCAATCCTGTTGCCGCGGCTTACATATCAAGTATTTGTACTGAGATTACCAAAAAGTATGACATAGACGGCATACATCTGGATTATATCCGTTATCCGGAAACATGGTGGCCCAAACAAAGACGTAAAGGAGGCGAAGCCGAAAGACGTGCAATTACTGATATAGTGGCAGCCGTCGGCCGGAGCATAAAGAGCATTAAGCCGTGGGTTAAACTGAGTTGTGCGGCCATAGGCAAATATTCGGATCTTACGAGTCACTCAAGCCGTGGATGGAATGCGTTTACTAAGGGATGTCAGGACGCTCAGCTGTGGATGGAAAGAGGATTGGTTGATCAGCTGTACCCAATGATGTACTTCCGTGGCAACCATTTTTATCCTTTCGCCGTTGACTGGGCTGAAAACAAATATGGCACAGCCGTTGCTGCAGGCATAGGCACTTATTTCCTTTCGCCTGCCGAAGGAGGATGGCCGCTCGACGAGATAATAAGGCAGACGAATGTTGCCCGCAAGTTAGGTATGGGATATGCGATGTTCAGGGAAAAATTCTTGGTTGATGACGTAAAAGGCGTTTACGCCTACGTCAAGAACGAACTGAATCCCTACCCCGCCATGGTGCCTCCCATGCATAACGTCACCGGCGCCGAACCTAATGCGCCGTCAGGCTTGACAGTGACAACGCAGGGAAAGCATGTAACATTGTCTTGGCTGAAAAACGACACACTGCACGGAGGTGTCTTGTATAATATTTACGCCTCGCGCACAGTGCCTGTCGACATTGACGATGCACGTAACCTCGTAGCTGTTAGGACGACGGCGAATAGAATCACGCTTGACGATTGCGGCCAATTGTATTTTGCGGTTACTGCCGTTGACCGCTACGGAAGAGAAAGCGCTCCGGCATTTTTGCCGCATGACAGTGAACAATCGGAGGGATTTAATTTTTTGCTGGCTTGCGACGGCAGAACGCTGAAGCTGCCGGATGTGTCTAACGAACTTGACGCAGAGTTTATAGTTCTGAAAAGCCTTACCGGCACGATAGTTGCAACAAGGCCGTACAAAGGAGCGGATATAGACGTAAGCCGCATGGCAGAAGGTTTTTATGCCGTATATTCACTTGCTTCCAAAGGCATAGCCCATCGTCTTGGTTTTACAATGATACGCCGAAAAACGAGATAATTCAAAGCTGAATTAACCATATGATTGAAATGAAAAGCCTCATTCGCAGATTTGTAAGTCTACGGACGAAGCTTTTACATTTTTGACTAATTACATGTAAAAATCAGGGAATGGCCGTCAGCCGATGTTCATATCCTTCAGTCTTAGCTGCCATTTCCACGCCGAGCGTAGAGTATCGTCAAGACTTGTTTCAGCCTTCCATCCCAACACGGTATTAGCCTTTGCCGGGTCGGCCCAGACCTTCTCTATATCGCCCTCACGGCGTGGCGCATATTCCCAGTTTACCTTTACGCCTGTGGCTCTCTCGAAACCTTCGACAACCTCAAGCGTACTTACACCACGGCCTGTGCCTATGTTAAACACTTCTACCGCGTCAGTATTTTCGTTGCCGAGAACACGCTCCATGGCTTTGACATGAGCCTTAGCCAAATCACACACATAAATATAGTCACGTATGCACGTACCGTCAGGAGTGCCATAGTCGTTGCCGAAAATCTTAAGCTGCTTACGTATGCCGGCAGCCGTCTGCGTGACGAAAGGTATAAGATTCATAGGCACGCCTATTGGCAATTCGCCGATCAATGCTGACGGATGGGCGCCTATAGGATTGAAATATCTCAAAATGACAGCCTTTACCGCTGCGCCGCTATGGATGAAATCCTGTATGATTTCCTCGTTAATTTGTTTCGTGTTGCCATAGGGGCTTAAGGCTTTCTGTATCGGCGCGTCCTCAGTTACAGGCAGGTGCTCGGCCGAAGGCTGTCCGTAAACGGTACAACTGGACGAGAATATAATGCCTTTTACTTCGTGACGCTGCATCAACTCGAGGATATTTATAAGGCTTGTTATGTTGTTCCGGTAATATGTGAGCGGTTTCTGCACGCTTTCGCCCACGGCCTTACTGGCGGCAAAGTGTATCACGCCGCTAATGTCGGAGTACTTGTCGAAAACGTTTGCTAAGGCGGCAAGGTCTTGGCAGTCTACCTGTTCGAAAGCCGGGCGCACTCCCGTTATGCTTTCTATTCCGTCAACCACGTCGGCTCTTGAGTTTGAAAGATTGTCTACAATTACGACGTTGTAACCTGCCTGCTGCAGCTCCACGACGGTGTGCGAACCGATGAAGCCCGTTCCGCCCGTAACAAGAATTGTCTGTTTCATGATGTGTTGTTACTTTAATTGATTATGTGCAAAGCTAACCAAATTTGCCCAATCGGCAAAATAAAACTACTGATATTTGGATACATTGTACCCGCTTTATTGATTGTTATGACAATAGGCCGTTAATTAGGAGATGAAAAGCGATGAATTAGACGGCAAAAAGCGGCCTTTTGCAATGCAGAAAGCGGCGTTTTACAAATCAAAAACATAAGGTTTTCGAGGATGTTTTTCATCTGTCTAACTGATATGGAAAATGCCGACGTATCGGCAGGTGATGATGCAGTCTAATAAAGAATATTTATCTTTATTTCAGTAAAGCAAACGCTTTACAAAAACTTGTCACCAGCCGATACGTCGGCAAATTATAATAGTTTATTCAAGGCCGAATAGAGTTCTCAAACCGCCGTCAACGCCCGAGAATCCCATGAATGCCAAACTAAGCAGGCCTGCCGTCACCAGCACGATGGCCATGCCGCGCATGCCCTTGGGTATGCTTACCATTGACAACTGTTCACGTATGCCGGCGAATATCGTCAGCGCCACGGCAAAGCCAACTGCCGTAGAGAAAGCGTAAACCACACTTTGCACAAGCGAGAAATCCTTCTGGATAACCAATATGGCCACGCCCAAGACGGCACAGTTTGTGGTAATAAGCGGAAGGTATATACCCAAAGCCTGGTAAAGCGATGGTGAAACTTTTTTCAGTATAATCTCCACCATTTGCACCAATGCGGCAATAACCAGGATGAAGGCTATAGTCTGCAGATACTGCAGTTCCATCGGGTTAAGCACGTAAATCTGTACGAGATACGTAACAATGGTTGACAACGTCAGTACGAAAGTAACGGCTGCGCCCATGCCCAAAGAGGTGGATATCTTCTGTGACACACCAAGGAAGGGGCAAATACCCAAGAATTGTGACAACACAATGTTGTTCACGAATATAGCGGAAATGAAAATCAATAAGTATTCCATGATGTTAAGCTTTCTTGAATTTATTGACTATTGCTATTAAGTATCCCAAAGTAATGAACGCTCCGGGAGGAAGGATGAAGAGAAGCATGTTACAAGTCTCAGGTAACAGCGTAATACCGAATATTGAGCCTGCGCCCAGCAGCTCCCTAACAGCACCCAGCAGCGTCAATGCTATGCTGAATCCCAAGCCCATGCCTATTCCGTCGAACAAGCTTTCAACAGGGCCATGGCAACAGGCAAAGGCTTCTGCGCGGCCGAGAATTATACAGTTTACTACAATCAGGGGAATGTATAATCCCAGCGTAGCGTAGATGGCGGACACATAAGCCTGCATGAGCATTTGCAGTATGGTTACGAACGACGCTATCACGACGACGAACACAGGGATGCGCACCATGTCAGGAGTAAGATTCTTAATAAGCGAAATGACGAGGTTGGAGCACATCAACACGAACATTGTGGCTAAGCCCATCGACAAGCCGTTCATGGCCGAAGTCGTTGTGGCCAAAGTCGGACACATGCCAAGCAGAAGCACGAATGTCGGGTTCTCCTTGATTATGCCGTTGAATAATATTTTAATGTAATTCATCATTAACAAATTTAAGAGTTTACGTTATTTACTATGGCTTGAAGTAGCTCCCGTATTTGCGTCTACCGGCAACGACTTATAAGCCTGGTATGCCTGATTGACGGCGAGCAGGAAAGCACGGCTCGTGATGGTAGAGGCTGTTATGGCGTCAATGTCGCCGCCGTCCTTGTTTACCGTCAGCGGCGCCTCACCGGGATTTCTTCCGATCACGCTACCCTTTCCGTCTTTCTGAAACCATTTGTCGGCTTTTGCGCCGAGTCCGGGAGTTTCTGAATGTTGCAGGATTGTATAACCTAATATTTCGCCGTCGTTGTTGAAACCGACCAATACTTTCAAGTCACCACCGAAGCCGCCCGTCGTGCTTTCTACGGCAGCACCTAAAGGCTTGCCGTCAGAGCCTAATGTTTCATGAACGACGAATGTGACTTCCTTGCCTGAAATGTTTTGACGTATTGTGTCTTCCTTTGAAACGGTTAAGTCAACGCCGCCCATAACTGCCTTTATACCGTCTGCCAAGCTTTTCTTTGCTTGCACGCTAATGGGGCCCGCAGTGACATCGTTGACATAAGCCAAGATTCCACCTGTAATTAAGGCTACACCGACCAACACAACGACCATATTGGTTATTGTAGATTCAAGTTTCTTCATTTTCCGCCCTCCTTTCCTGTTGTTTCGCCGAAACGTTTTGGTTTTACATAAGTGTTAATCAACGGAGTCAACGCATTCATTATCAGAATGGCGAACGACATGCCCTCGGGATATGAGCCCCAGTTTCTTATTACAATTGTGAGGAAACCTATCGCCACGCCGTATATCAACTGACCCTTATGCGTCATGGGCGACGTAACATAGTCGGTAGCCATAAATATGGCACCCAACATTAATCCGCCGCTCAACAACGTTGCAACAGGGTTTGCATAGATGGGGTTAGCCAAATGCAGCAATCCGCTGAATACGAACACCGTGGCAAGAATACTTACAGGGATATGCCATGTTATTATCTTTTTCCATAACATATAAGCCAGACCTATAAGAAGAGCTAAAGCACATACCTCGCCGATTGTTCCGGCTCCGTTGTTAAGCCCCGGATTGCCAAGTAACAACGACAGCGAGTCAGGCAACTGTTCGAGCACCGATGCATCACCAGTCTTTATTGCCGTTTTCATGATACTCAAAGGCGTAGCGCCGGTTTGTGCATCCACATACGACGTAAGCTGACCGGCTATCGGCCAAGATGTCATCTGGGCCGGGAACGAGGCCAAGAGGAAACAACGTCCAACCAAAGCGGGATTGAACGGATTGCAACCTAAACCGCCAAACGTCATTTTACCAATGCCTATAGCAACCAAAGCACCGATGATAACAATCCACACGGGAAGGTTTGACGGAAGATTGAAACCTAACAGCAAGCCGGTCAAGATTGCTGAACCATCCGAAATTGTAGGCTCTTTCTTTAAAATATATTTTGTAATTGCCCACTCGAAAAACACGCATGCGGCAACGCTTGATGCGCAAACAAGTACCGAGCCTATACCGAAATACAGGAACGACACGATTAATGCCGGCACCAATGCTATTATCACGCCGTACATATTGCGCTCAACGCTGTCAGTGCCATGCGCGTGCGGTGATAATGAAACTATCAATTTACTCATTTTTTGATTTAATTTAGTGGCATAAAGCCATTTGATGATTTAAATTCAATGGTTTTGACTAAGCAAGATTATTTTTTCGCGTTACGAGCTTTTATAATACCCATAACGGTACTCTTACCCAATCTAATATTATCGAGCATGGGACGATGCGCAGGACACGTAAACTGGCACGAGCCACATTCTATGCATGAGGTTATACCTGCCGCTTCAACCTTTTCCCAATCATGCAGCGCACTTGCTGTAGCTAAGAGATAAGGCTCTAGTCCCATCGGACATGCACTTACACATTTAGCGCACCTTATGCAAGGCTGAGCAGGTTTACGCTTTGCATCGTCGCCGCTGAGAATAGTCACACTATTAGTACCCTTACATATTGGAACTTCAACGGAGGTCAATGCCTTACCCATCATAGGGCCACCGGCTAAAAGCTTGTTATCACCCTCGGGCATGCCACCGCACTCATTAATGAGGTCAATCATAGGCGTACCCATGCGTACAAGGAAATTACTTGGCTTTTCAAGCTTCTTTCCTGTAACCGTCGTATAACGTTCAAACAACGGCTTGTTTTTCATCACCGCTTGGTAAACGGCAAACGCCGTACCGACGTTCTGCACAACAGCACCTACGTTTACAGGTATGGCCGGCGGTGCAGGAACCTGACGGCGTATAACAGCGTCGACAAGTTGTTTTTCACCTCCTTGCGGATATTTCTTTGCTAATGGAACAATCTCAACGTTGGGATTGTTTATAGTCTTTTCCTCAAACAATTCAATCGCCTTGGGCTTGTTTTCCTCTATACCGATATATCCTTTTGTCACTTTCACGGCTTTCATCAGCAGGTCAAGGCCTACAAGGATTTCGTCGGCATGCTCCATCATCAGCCTGTAGTCAGACGTAATGTACGGTTCACATTCAACACCGTTAAGTATCACACATTCAGCCTTAGCCGTTGGAGGAGGACATAATTTAATGAATGTAGGGAAACCTGCTCCGCCCATACCTGTGACACCAGCCTTTTTAATACATTCAACTATTTCCTCTGACGTCAATTCAGGATGAGCCTCAAGCGTTTCAAGCTTGTCTGAACGATCTATACATTCCTCCCATTCGTCGCCTTCAACTTTTACTATAATCACCGGCTTACGATAGCCCGTTGCATCTATTGCTTCGTCAATTTTTACAACTGTTCCTGAAACCGACGAATAAATTGGTGCAGACACAAAACCTCCAGCCTCGGCCAATAATGTGCCGACTTTAACTTTGTCACCTTTTTTGACAACAGGTTTAGCCGGCGCACCGATATGTTGGGATAAGGGGAAGATAGCTTGTTGTGGGAGCTTAGCTACTTGTGTGGCAGCTTCAGCTGAAAGCTTATTTTCATCCGGATGTACGCCACCTATTCTGAAAGTCCTGAGTTTCATGCTTTTACCTCCTCTTGTTTTAGTTCTACATCAGCGTTAGTCGGAACATCTGAATTCATTCCTTTAGTTTCAGTTTCCTCAGTTTTAGGTCTTGGTGCGGGAAAGTTAACAGCAACTATTGCGTGCGTAGGACAAACATCTACACACTTACGACACAACCTACACTTGTCAGGATCTATGTAAGATACGTTATTGACAATTGTTATCGCATCAAATTTACATTCCTTTTCACACTTTCCGCAACCGATACATGCTGCTTTGCATGCTTTCATCGCTGCTGCGCCTTTGTCTTTGTTTACGCACCTTACGTAAACTCTGCGATTCTTAATGCCCTTCTTACGTAATTCTATAATATGGCGCGGACAAGCTTTAACACATGCTCCGCATGCTGTACACTTCTCTTCGTCAACTTCAGGAAGGCCTGTTTCTTCGTTCATTGTAATTGCTCCGAATTGGCAAGCCTTAACACAATCGCCACATCCAAGACAGCCATAGCCACATCCTGTTTCACCTGCTCCGCACGAATTCATGGCCGTACATGTACGCAAACCGTCATACACAGCAGTACGTGGACGCAGTTCACAAGTTCCGTTGCAACGTACCACAGCTACTTTAGGTTCCGTGTTTGCAACAGCCATGCCTAATAAATCGGCAACTTGTCCCATAACGTCGGCTCCGCCTACAGGACATAACAAACCGTCTATCGATCCAGCGTCTGCGCCTTTAACCAAAGCTGCCGCCATACCAGAACAGCCCGGATAACCGCAGCCTCCACAATTGGCTCCTGGTAAAAGAGCGGTAACCTGCGCTATGCGCGGGTCTTCATAGACAGCGAATTTCTTGGAACACACATATAGCACTACTGCCGAAATCAGCGCTATACATCCAAGAACAATTACTGCAATTAAAATAAAGTTCATAAGTTTTGTATTTGTTTTAGTTGTTAATATTCGTTTTTTATATTTCGTGCCATGGCTTCATCCACGTTCCATCCTGAATGACAGGCGTTGCTTGATCCTATTTCTGCACAGGTATAGTATAGCGTAATACGGAATCAACGCACCTAAACAAGACAAAGCCGCAACAACCTCATTTCCTGTCAGTGCCATTGCTATAACCAAAGCAATAATAATTACGAACAATGGAATCACAGAACTTAGCATAACCGCATATGTCCCCATCCGCTGACTCGCTACTACAATCACTTCATCTCCGACAGTAAAACATGTTTTGTCAAAATCATAAATTTCGACAATTTTCTCTTTACTCTCGGCTGCGTTACAATGTCCTGCAACCTTGCATGACGCGCAAGCCGACGATTGGATGATACGGACTTTCGCACACCCGTCAACAATGTCGTCTATTACCCCACAATGTTTAATGTCAGTATTCATTTTAGTATAAGGTTTGCAAACTCGAGTTTGCAAATGCAAAAGTAATACGATATTTTCAATTGACAAATAAAATTGAAAAAATAATATAAAAAGTCATGAATTAAACCAATAAATAATGCATATGTATAAAGCATCCTTATAAATAAAAACGTGTGTAGATGATTTGGATAAATTCATCCACACACGTTTTAACAATTCTAACCCAGCGTTATATTTGAGCGTACGCGACTAAGTGTTTCCGGTGTCATCTGCAAATAACTTGCAATATATACCAACGGCGCACGTAAAGCCAACTGAGGTGAAATCTTACAAAGCTTTTGGTAACGGTCTTGAGCTGTTTCAAAACGTACCAAATCCGCATGTATTTGTGAATTAATTAATGATTCTTCAAGTATCTTCCTATATAATATCTGTATATTTACATTGTGCATCGCCACCTCCTCAAGCCTGGCTTTAGGCAGCGCATATATCAGCACCGGCTCCAATGCTTCAACCTGCAGATGCGTAGGCTCTTCTTTAAAAAGGCTTTCTATGCACATGATTACACTGCCTTCCGTGCCCATATATTCAGTCATTTCCTTGCCTTTCTTGAAATAAAACTGGCGCACTAATCCCTTATCTACATAATATAGGTTTCTGCAAACCTCGCCCTCACGTAAAATCATTTCGCCTTTAGCGAACTTCATTTGCACGAGCACGCTTTCAAGTATGTCAAGTTCGTCATGCGTCATCGTGCTATACCTACGGGCAAGCTCGCGCGCAATGTCACGCTTGGTTTTCAACATCTCTTTCATGGTTTCCCTCCTTAACTTTTTCGAGAATATAAGGAGTTGGGGATAATGCGACCTAAGTTATCTTAGCAAAATTCACAAAATACCATTACCACCTTATAATTCTCTCATTTTGTCCTGTCAATCAAGCTTCAATACTGCGAGGAATGCTTTTTGAGGAACCTCCACGTTACCGATTTGTTTCATGCGCTTTTTACCACGCTTTTGCTTCTCAAGCAACTTACGCTTACGGCTTACGTCGCCTCCGTAACATTTCGCAGTAACATCCTTGCGAACACATTTTATAGTTTCGCGTGCTATTATTTTTGAGCCGATGGCAGCTTGTATGGCAATATCGAATTGTTGGCGCGGAATAAGCTCTTTCAGTTTCTCACACATACGGCGTCCTAATACAACCGCATTGTCTTGGTGTGTAAGCGTCGATAGCGCATCAACAGGTTCTCCGTTAAGCAGAATGTCAAGCTTAGCCAATTTTGACGGGCGGAAACAATCCACATGATAGTCAAACGAAGCGTATCCTTTGGAAATACTTTTCAACTTATCGTAAAAGTCTATGACTATCTCGCCAAGAGGCAACATGAAATAAAGCTCAACGCGGTTTCCGCTAATATATTCCTGCTTTACCAATTCTCCACGCTTATCAAGGCAGAGCTTCATTATCGGACCAATATAGTTAGTGGCCGTTATGATAGAGGCTCGGATGTAAGGTTCCTCTATATGATCTATCATTGTAGCGTCAGGCAGCCCCGAAGGGTTATGGACTTCCTTAACCCCGCCCTGCTTGTCATAAACCATGTATGATACGTTAGGAACCGTAGTTATAACGTCCATGTTGAATTCTCTGTCAAGGCGTTCCTGTACGATTTCCATGTGCAACAATCCCAAGAAGCCGCAACGGAAACCGAAGCCTAATGCTACAGACGATTCCGGTAAAAACGTCAACGACGCATCATTCAGCTGAAGCTTTTCAAGCGAGGCTCTCAGATTTTCATAATCTGCAGGATCTATGGGATACACGCCAGCGAAAACCATCGGCTTAACCTCCTGGAAACCGGAAATGGCCTTTTCACATGGGCGTGCGATGTGTGTTATAGTATCACCTACTTTTACCTCTTTACTGTCTTTTATGCCGCTGATTATATAACCGACGTCGCCTGTTCCAAGGCTGCTACGTGGTATCATGTCCATTTTCAAGACACCGACTTCGTCGGCAACATATTCCATTCCCGTATTAAAGAACTTTACCTTATCACCCTTGGCTATGCTTCCGTTTTCAATCTTAAAGTATGCTATTATACCGCGGAATGAGTTGAATACAGAATCGAAAATCAAAGCCTGCAAAGGCGCATTGGGGTCGCCCTTAGGACATGGAACCCTTTCTACTACAGCTTCAAGGATGTCAGAAATACCATCACCGGTCTTTCCTGATGCACGAATTATTTCCTTACGGTCACACCCCAACAAATCGATGATTTCATCTTCCACCTCGTCAGGCATTGCTGAAGGCATGTCAATCTTATTGATTACGGGAATTATCTCCAAATCATGCTCCAATGCCATGTATAAGTTACTGATTGTTTGAGCTTGTACGCCTTGTGTGGCATCCACCACAAGCAAGGCGCCTTCGCATGCGGCAATACTTCGCGACACTTCATATGAGAAGTCAACGTGTCCCGGGGTGTCAATCAAATTGAGGATGTATTTTTTACCTTTAAGCTCATATTCCATCTGGATGGCATGGCTTTTTATCGTGATACCTCGTTCACGTTCAAGATCCATGTCATCAAGCATTTGCCCCTCTGTTATCTGGATGGTCTTTGTATATTCCAATAAGCGGTCGGCAATGGTTGACTTACCGTGGTCGATGTGCGCTATTATACAAAAATTTCTTATCTCGTCCATTAATTCACGTTTTTTGGAACGCAAATATACAAAAAAATGCTTACTGTTCCTAACTAATTGGCTATTTTTATGAATAAATCGAAAAAACTGCACACCATGCAATCTTTTGAAAAGGGAATTAATTATTTTTGCAACAGAAAATAATCATTTATATGAAAAAGTATTTGCCTTTATCACTTTGTCTGCTATTGCTAACGGCATGCCATGAAAGTTTGGAGGAAAAGGCCGCCCGCGAAGCTGAAGATTTTACCCGTAAGAATTGTCCAATAGCAATTTCCGAATATATTGTGAACGACAGTATGACTTATGAAAAGGAAACGCGCACAATACATTATTTTTACACAATAAGCGGCGTGGCCGACACATCTGCCGTAAGTACGCCGCAGACAAAAGAAGAATTAGTAAAAGGCGTTAAGGACGCTACGTCGTTGAGGATTTACAAAGAGCATGATTTTAACTTTGCGTACACATATTATTCGGCCAAGAACAAGGGAAAGGTTTTAATTGACGTCAAAGTCACTCCTAAAGATTATAAATAGTGGCACATGTATCTGAAATAATTATAAGTGATAAATCACCAAAATGGTTTATCACTTATAAAGATGTGTACTATTAACGTTATTCCTCAAGTTGGTCGATGGCACGGCAAAGCTGGTCTGGGCAACTTGTGGTCTTGCTGCCGCAGCGTATTCCGTTAAGTTTTGATTTCACGTCCTCGATTCTCATTCCTTTCACAAGCGAACAGATTCCTTGTAAATTGCCGTTACACCCGCCAACAAAACTTACGTTGCTTATTCTGTTGTCGTCATCTACTTCAAGTTCAATAAGCTTGCTGCATGTTCCTGACGTTACGTAGGTTATTTTCTTCATAAATATAATAATGTATCATATTAATAAAAAGTTGAGGCAATAATGAAAAAATACTGCCTCAACTTCAATTCATTATTTTATTGGGATATTATTCCGGCTTCATATTCGTATAAACATTCTGCACGTCATCGTCGTCTTCGAGCAGATCTACCATCTTGTCGATAGTTTCACGCTCTTCAGGAGTTACATCCTTGAGATCATTAGGTATTCTCGTAAACTCTGCACCTGTAACTTCAAAGCCGTTTTCTTCAAGATGTTTTTGTATTTCGCCAAAACTCTTCGGGTCACCGTAGATGGTAACTTCGTTGTTCTCTTCGTCGAAATCATAATCCTCTTCCACGCCATAATCTATAAGGTCAAGAATGAGTTCGTCCATATCAAGGCCATCTTTCATCTTAAACGTGAACACGCATTTATGATCAAACAGGAACGACAGGCTGCCCATGGTTCCCAGGTTGCCGTTAAACTTATTGAATATAGCACGCACATTACCAACCGTTCGCGTTGTGTTGTCTGTTGCCGCATCAACAAATATTGCTATTCCGTGAGGGCCATATCCTTCGTATGTTACTTCCTTATAGTCACTCTGGTCTTTTCCCATCGCGTTTTTAATGGCGCGCTTCACGTTTTCCAAAGGCATATTCTCACGCTTAGCGTTCAAGATGATTGAACGCAAATGCGGGTTGTTGTCAGGGTCCGGACCGCCGGCCTTAACGGCAATGGCTATCTGTTTTCCGATTTTTGTAAACGTCCTGGCCATGTGGCCCCATCTCTTCAGTTTTGTAGCTTTGCGGTATTCAAATGCTCTTCCCATAAGATATTATTTACTTTTTATATTATTGTTTCCGTCAATAAGTTATTCTCACTCCTTATCTTAACTCTGCTTTCAGCTCTTTCTTCAGATTAGTGATGAGCTTGTTCATCATAGTGTCTATCTGCTTGTCGTTCAAGGTCTTTTCCTCATCCTGCAGAATGAAGTTGACAGCATAGCTCTTTTTGCCTTCAGGCAGGTTCTTGCCTTCATATACGTCAAACAGCTCAACGCTCTTAAGATATTTCTTTTCAGTTTGGCGGGCTATACGCTCAATATCGGCAAATTTAACGCCCTTATCTATCAAAAGTGCCAAATCGCGGCTTACGGCCGGATACTTGCTAAGATCATGGAAACTTACCGACTTCTTGCGTATGGCTTTCACAACGGTGCTCCAATGTATGTCGGCATAATAAACGGGATTGTTTATGTCGAATTTCTTCAGCAGTTTTTTGCTGATTATGCCTATTTCGGCATATACCTTACCGTTTCTGTCTTCCATGACAAGGGCACTCGCAAACATGTCATTGTCGCTTGTTTCAACTTTCATGGCGCCTTTTGCCACGCCTACGCGGGCAAAAATATTGTCTACGTACGCTTTCAGTTCATAGAACGACGAGTCCTCATCGGGATGTGCCCAGTTGCCAGACACACGCTTACCGGTAACCCACAATCCAATATGTGTTTCTTCCTTATAGGCCTGCATCGGATTGTCGTGGTTTTGCTTCTCAGGTGAGAACTTGTAAACGTTGCCAACCTCGAAAAACCTCAAGTCGGGATTTTTCCTATTGGCGTTATACGCAATGCTTTCAAGTCCGCCGAACAGAAGCGTACCACGCATCACATTTAGGTCAGAGCTCAACGGATTCATTATCCTAACCAAATTTTCTGACGGACAATGGTTCAAACCTTCATAATAGGCAGCCTTCGTAAGAGAGTTGTTCAATATCTCGTTGAAGCCATAGCCCACAAGTTGCTCACCTATAATGTTTTCCAACTTATGCTTATTGTCTTCGTCGCCCTTTATTACAAGCGAACTTTTAAGCTGTGTAGGTATCTCAACATTGTTGTATCCGTATATGCGGAGGATGTCTTCAACAACATCACAGGGGCGCTGAACGTCCACACGGTAAGGCGGAACACTCAACTCCAATCCATCCTCAGATTCCGCATCAATACGCATATCAAGGCTTCTGACTATTGACTTCACCATGTCTTCAGGAATATCCTTGCCTATCAATTGGTTTACATAGTCGTATTTCAGAGAAACCTTAAAATCATCCATTGGTTCAGGATATACATCCTTTATTTCCATGGATATCTTTCCTCCGGCAAGTTCCTTACACATTATAGCCGCCTGCTGCAAGGCGTAAATTACACCGTTGGGGTCGATACCGCGCTCGAATCTGAACGAAGCATCCGTACTCAATCCATGCCTGCGCGCGCTTTTACGAATCCATGTGGGATGAAAATAAGCGCTCTCAAGCACTACGTTCGTAGTTGTTTCATACGTTCCGCTGCCCTTTCCTCCGAATACGCCGGCTATACACATCGCTTCCTTCTCATTGCATATGGCAAGGTCGTGTGTGCCAAGCTTATGCTCCACGCCGTCAAGCGTAACGAACGGCGTGCCTTCAGGCATTGTCTTTACAATTATATGATGGCCCTCTACCATGTCAGCGTCAAAACAATGCAACGGTTGTCCGTAAGCCATCATAATATAGTTTGTTATGTCGACAATGTTGTTGATCGGTCGAAGTCCTATGACACGTAATTTTTCCTGCAGCCATTCAGGACTTTCCTTAACGTCACATCCTGTTATACTTACACACGCATAGCGCTTGCAGGCATCGTTGTTTTCAATCGTAACCTCAATCGGCAGGGAATTATCGTCCACATTGAATTTTGAACAGTCAGGACGATGAAGCGAAGTTTCATAACCATTGCGCATGAGCCATGCATAGAGGTCGCGTGCTACGCCCCAATGCGACAACGCGTCCGCACGGTTGGCTGTTATGTCAATCTCGATAAGCCAGTCGCTTTCCAAATGGTAATAATCGGCCGCCGGCTGACCTATGGGGGCGTCATCCGGCAGAACTATAATACCGTCATGACTTGTGCCTACTCCTATTTCGTCTTCTGCGCAAATCATGCCGAAGCTGTCAACGCCGCGCAGTTTTGACTTCTTTATCACGAATTCCTTGTCACCGTCATACAATACGCAGCCCAAATCAGCCACTATCACTTTCTGTCCGGCAGCTACATTGGGAGCGCCGCATACTATTTGGGATGGCTCATTACGTCCAAGGTCAACGGTCGTTACGTGCAAGTGGTCAGAATTCGGATGTGGTTCGCATGTCAACACTTTGCCCACGAATAATCCTTTCAGTCCGCCTTTTACGCTTTGCACTTCCTCTAAGGCATCAACCTCAAGTCCTGTTGACGTCAAGGCGTCGCAAACTTCCTGCGGAGTAAGATTGAAGTCTACGTATTCCTTAAGCCATTTATAAGATATGTTCATTTTTTTATATTTAAATTGACAAGTTCAATAAACAAAGTTATGGCGCATGCGGTATGATTTGTAACATTGTTATTATAAACATTTAATCAAAGCTTATATCAGCCATGATTTGTCTTCATACAAATATCCGAGTTTAACCGTTTTTACAATAACCGCATCGCCCATAATCGTTAACGACCGACTGATTTGCCGGATTTTCTTAACCGACCGCAAAAGTACTAAATTTTACTCATCCGTACAAGCGTTTGTAATAAAAACTGACCCCGTTTACTCTTGGCGATATTAAGAATTTGTTCACAAGTTAAGTGACTGGTGCATTAAGGGAAAACACAGTCGTCAACGTTATCCGACTAAAATGTCATAAGTAAAATACATGTCAGGCTCCAGTCTGACAAAGCTTCGTATCCACTTGATAATCAACCGTTTGAACATATGTCATGTTTTACCTTATAAAACATGGCCTATTGAATGGCAAGATGCGGCATTTTATAATGTAAAACGCCGCATCTTGCAAAAACAATCATTATTATCGTTTATTTATTACTCTGTGCTCAGTGCTGCGAACTGACATATTCAAAAGCAGCGTCGGCGCAACGCTCACCGTCAACACCTGCCGAAACAATGCCTCCGGCATAGCCTGCACCTTCACCACAGGGAAACAATCCATGTAAACGGATATGCTGCAAAGAAGAATTATCACGAAGAATTCTAACAGGTGACGACGTCCTTGTTTCTGCCGCGATAAGCACTGCTTCGTTTGTCAGGAATCCATGACTTGTCTTTCCGAACACGCCGAAAGCCGTTTGCAGGCGTTTACCGACAAATGGCGGAAGCCAAAAATGCAACGGACTTGAAATCAGTCCCGGAGCATATGAGCTTTTAGGCAGGTCGTAACTTAAGCGGGAGCGTGTGAAATCGACCATACGTTGGGCGGGAGCCGTCTGCCTCATGTTGCCCTGCTGCCAACATGAACGCTCTAATTCTTCCTGGAAACGCATCATGCACAATGCGTCATCAGGATTTCCAGTGTCTTCAGGGTGTACCTCAACAACCATTCCGCTATTCGACCATTTTGAACCTCTATTGCTCGGACTCATGCCGTTGACGACAATCTGGGAGGGTCCTGTAGCTGCAGGAATTACAAATCCTCCGGGACACATGCAAAATGAATACACACCACGACCGTCAACCTGCGTGACGAAACTATACTCTGCAGCAGGAAGCCAACGTCCCCGTCCCGTTTTACTGTGATATTGTATCTGATCAATTAGTTCAGCTGGATGTTCAAGGCGCACGCCTACTGCCAACGACTTCGCTTCAATTTCAATTCTTTCTCCGTAAAGATATTCATATACGTCGCGGGCTGAATGTCCCGTCGCAAGTATTACAGGGCCACGGAACTCAATATCCCTACCCGATTTCATGTCGACTGCCGTTATACCTTCCACACAATTGCGGCCATACAAGAAGCCTGTCATTTTCGTTTGGAAATGAACCTCTCCGCCGCAATTTATAATTGTATTGCGCATGTTTTCAATAACACGTGGCAGTTTATCCGTGCCGATATGCGGATGCGCATCGGCCAAAATAGCCGTTGAAGCCCCATGTTGGCAAAACACGTTTAATATCTTACGGATATTGCCGCGCTTCTTACTTCTTGTATAGAGCTTTCCGTCCGAATATGCGCCGGCACCCCCCTCGCCAAAACAATAATTACTTTCAGGATCTACCTTATGGCTCTTAGTAATAAAGGCAATGTCTTTTTTTCGTTCACGAACGTCTTTGCCACGCTCTACTATTATCGGACGCAAGCCCAGTTCTATAAGGCGTAACGCTGCAAAAAGCCCGCCGGGACCGGCACCGACAACGATGACAGGTTTTGACGTTGAAACATCCTTGTATTCGGTTCGTTCATATTCATCGTCACAAGGCTCTTCATTAACATAAACCCTGACCTTTAAATTCACGTATATCGTGCGTTGACGTGCGTCTATACTGCGTTTAAGCACACGGACGTGGGTTATCGTGCGTACATCAATCCCCTTTTCACGAGAAATATAATCCTTTATTGTCGACTCGCTTGCGGTCTGATGAGGCAGCATGCGTAGTTGGTATTCGTAGGTCATGTATTTGTTTAATTATTTATATGATAAGTATGGATGGTTTTCGTTTTTTCACGCATGCTTATTGTTTTTTCAAACGACGTTCAAAAAACTCAAGCACCCTCTGTTGTGCTTCCACGCCACACGAATGTGGTATTGGCCATAATTCCGTTTCTAAATTGCCACCGGCATTTTGGCTGTCCCACACTTCATGCATTATCTTAAAAGCTTTTTTTACGCCCGGTATCTTGAATAGCTTGTCTTGTTCGCCATTGATGAACAATGTCGGCTTTGGACATGCTATGCTCGCAATGTGCGGATAATCAAGGTATTGGCGTAAGGCCGGAATACAATTGGCAAATCCTCCTGACTCTTTACGTCCGTATTTCCAAGTCATTTGTACGTCGGTGGTAACCATCCAACACACGGCTGCACATGCTGAAATCCTATCCGACAAGGCCGACAACATCCAAGCCCTGTATGCTCCCATCGAACACCCTGTGCACCCTATTCTTGTAGGGTCAACTTCTGACAATGACGCAAGAAATTCCGTCGACGCCATGTCGTCGTAAGTCATAAAGGCGCTCAAATCACGTCCGTACATCATCATATTTCCGGCGATAATGTCATATTTCTTACGGTCGACGCCTTCTTTTCGGCCTCGTTCGCCCCACATGGGCGCATCTATTGAGAAAACGACATATCCATGTTTTGCAAGGTAATCACCGAAATATTGGCCTCCGTAAATGTTATCCACCCATGCGTCTGCGTCAGCAATAACAAGAGAGTCGTCATCGAACGGACGTATAACCTTTTCCTTACCTATATATAAATGCGCACCATGGTCGTGCAATACGTTTACGGCAGGGAACGGACCTTTACCGTCGGGTACAAGCAAATAAGCACGTACTCGGTAAAAGTCTGACAAGTTAAATTCTATTTTCCGTGCAGTATAGCCACTTCGCTTTTCCTCTCCTATGACTTTCATGTCATAACTCTTAGGCGCCGGCGGCGGTGTCATCATACATTCAAGCACTTTACTGCGCGCAGCAGCTTTCCACTGGTTGAAATCTTTTATATCACTGTTTCCCCACGCTAAAGGGTATGTCAGCTGGGATAAAAGCTTGTCAGCATATGCTGGAAAGTCTTTGTAAAACTCATAACGTTCTCTTTTTTGCGCTTTTGAAACAAGAATCGGCGCAAGCAATAACATTATGCTTACAATAAATCTTAATTCTATCTTTTTACTTAAGGTGTTAAAACATGATAGTTTTTCGCTAAATCGTAACATATTGCAATAAATTTTTGCAAATTTAGCAATTAATTGTGGAAAAGTATTGCAAACATAAGAAATCTTGCTAAATTTGTCAGCAATTTTAACAGAGAACAAGCCCTGTTTGTTTCAGGGTTCTCAAAAATTACAGAATAAATGAAAGTCTTAAAGTTTGGAGGAACATCCGTAGGTTCCGTTAAAAGCATTTTGTGCTTGAAAAAAATAGTGGAGAAGGAAGCTAAAAAGCAACCAATCGTCGTAGTGGTTAGTGCGTTGGGTGGAATAACTGATAAATTGCTTACAACGGCACAACTTGCTCTTAACGGCGACGAAAGATATAAAGATGAATATGATTTGATGGTAAAACGCCATCATCAGATGATTGACACCATCATAACAGACAATGCCAAACGTGAGAACTTGTTCAACATCGTTGACGTGATGTTCGACCAGCTGAAAAGCATTTATTACGGTGTTTACCTTATTCATGACTTAAGTGAAAAGACACAAAACGCAATTGTAAGTTATGGAGAGCGATTAAGCTCGAATATAACCGCGGCCTTAGTGAAAAACGCCCAATTGTTCGACTCACGGGAGTTTATCCAAACAGAATATAAGAATCACCGGCACATGTTGGACAGCGAACTAACAAACACACTTGTACGCAAGACGTTTGAGGATATTCCAAGAATATCTGTTGTTCCGGGCTTCATAAGCCGTGATAAAAACACTGGTGAAACGACAAACCTTGGTCGCGGCGGCAGTGATTACACCGCGGCAATCATTGCGGCCGCGCTAAATGCCGAAGTTCTTGAAATCTGGACAGACGTTGACGGTTTCATGACTGCCGACCCGAGGGTTATCCGTTCGGCGTATACAATAAACGAACTGAGCTACAAGGAAGCAATGGAGCTTTGCAACTTTGGAGCAAAGGTCATATATCCGCCGACGATTTACCCTGTCTGCATGAAAGACATTCCCATCAAAGTAAAGAATACGTTCAACCCAGACGGACCAGGAACAATAATCAAGGAGAAAATAAATAACGACCAGAAGGTCATAAAAGGCATATCGAGCATTAGCGGAACTACGCTAATAACTGTCACAGGACTTTCAATGGTTGGAGTGATTGGTGTAAACCGCCGAATATTTACGGCTCTTGCAAATAACGGGATATCCGTATTCCTCGTCAGCCAGGCTTCGTCTGAAAATTCGACTTCAATTGCCGTAAAGGATTCCGACGCAGAAAAAGCCGTAGAAGTTCTTAACGATGAATTTGCCAAAGAAATAGAAACCGGAGCAATGTTCCCGATGCACGCCGAAAGCGGATTGGCGACTATCGCCATAGTAGGTGAAAACATGAAACATACACCCGGTATTGCAGGAAAGCTGTTCGGAACACTCGGAAGGAGCGGCATTAACGTTATTGCTTGCGCACAGGGCGCTTTTGAAACAAACATTTCATTTGTCGTTGATGGTGCATATCTGCGTAAATCGCTCAATGTCCTTCATGATTCGTTCTTCCTTTCGGAATACAACGTGTTGAACTTATTCATTTGCGGTGTCGGCACAGTCGGCAGCAAGTTGATAGAACAAATCCGTCTGCAGTATGAAGAATTGAAACACAACAGAAGGCTTAAACTGAATGTTGTCGGCATCGCAAGCAGCACAAAGGCCGTGTTCAACCGCGATGGCATTGATCTTGACAATTATCGCGAGCTGCTTGACAGTGCAGATAGCAGCGATACTGAGCGATTGCGCAATGAAGTCGTCAGTATGAACATCTTCAACAGCGTTTTCGTTGATTGCACGGCGAGCAAAGAAGTTGCGTCACTATATCAGGAGTTTTTGGAACATAACATATCGGTCATTGCCGCTAACAAGATTGCCGCATCTTCTGATTACGACAGTTATCTGCGCCTTAAGAAAACAGCTTTGGCAAGAGGTGTAAAATTCCGTTTCGAAACAAACGTTGGTGCCGGCCTGCCAATAATCGGCACGATAAATGACTTGCGTAATTCCGGCGACCGCATCTTGAAGATAGAGGCCGTGCTCAGCGGTACGTTAAATTTCATCTTCAACGAGTTGTCGGACAAGGTTTCTTTTTCTGAAGCTGTAAAGCGCGCAGCGAAACAGGGCTATAGTGAGCCTGATCCACGCATCGACCTCAGCGGAACAGACGTCATTCGCAAACTGATAATACTTACACGTGAGGCCGGATACAAAGCGGAGCAGGAAGACGTTGAGAAGCACCTCTTCATTCCGGAATCGTTGTTCAATGGTTCGTTGGATGATTTCTGGCAGAACCTGCCGTCACTTGACGACGACTTTGAAAAGCGCCGCAAGAAACTATATAGTGAAAACAAGCGATGGAGGTTCGTAGCAAAAATGGAATCAGGCAAGACGAGCGTTTCGCTCGAAGCCGTAGAAAAGGGACATCCTTTCTACAATCTTGAAGGGTCTAACAATATTGTGATGTTGACCACTGAGCGTTACAAGGAATACCCTATGCTGATACAAGGATACGGAGCCGGAGCAAGCGTAACAGCCGCAGGCGTTTTCGCAAACATAATGAGTATTGCCAACATCTAATATCCGGCAAAGATTAATATGTTTACGAGGCGCAATGCAAGAAAGCCTTGCCGATAAAGAAACAAGACAATATATCTTATTTAACCGACTTGAAGATGAAACACATTATAATATTAGGCGACGGCATGGCAGACCATGCAATAGCGCGGTTGCACGGCAAAACGCCGTTGCAGCATGCTGACACGCCTAACATGGACTTATTGGCGCGTAACGGACGCACTGGGCGACTGATTACCATCCCCGACGGGTTCCACCCTGGCAGCGAAGTTGCCAACACGGCCATATTGGGTTACGATTTGAACAAGGTGTACGAAGGACGCGGACCACTCGAAGCCGCAAGCATAGGATACGAGATGAGAGCCGACGACCTTGCCTTGAGATGCAATATCGTATCATTAAAAGACGGAAAAATAAAGAACCACCACGGCGGACACCTGACAACAGACGAAGGCAGTGTGCTGATAAAGCTTCTTGACGAACGACTTGGGAATGATAACATACGCTTCATCACGGGCACCCAGTATCGCCACCTGCTTATTATCCGTAAAGGCAGCAAACACATCGTATGCGCCCCACCGCACGATCATCCGGACGAAGTATGGAAAGAGCTTATGGTGAAACCTGAGCCTGAATGGGAAAACAAGGAAGAGGCCGGCAGAATGACGGCAAGGCAAACCGCTGACCTCATTAACGAACTGATACTGAAATCGCAAGACATACTAAATAGTCCTGATTCATTACGCAGGCAAAACGACGGACAATGGAGTATTTGGCCATGGGGCGGTGGCTACAGACCTGCCATGCGAAAACTTTGCGACACTTACCGTGATATTAGAAATGGATACGTGATATCGGCGGTAGACCTGATTAAAGGCATAGGACATTATGCCGGCTTGAAAATAATAAAAGTCGACGGAGCCACGGGACTGGCTGACACAAACTATGAAGGCAAAGCGAAAGCGGCCTTAGAAGCCTTGACAGAGGGCGACTTCGTATTCCTGCATGTCGAGGCAAGCGATGAGGCCGGACACGACGGCGACTTGGAATTGAAGCTCAGGACTATCGAGAATTTCGACAAGCGTATCGTCGGACCAATATACAACGAGGTTAGGAGATGGAATACCAATGTAAGCATAGCCGTACTCCCCGACCATCCAACTCCCGTAGAAGTGCGCACACACGTCAACGAACCCGTACCATTTGCCATCTGGCATCCGCACATAATGCCAGACGACGTCATTAACTTTGACGAAGCGAGCTGTGTAGCAGGCGGATACGGACTGCTGAAGCCTGACGAATTCATGCAGGTGTTCATGGATGGTGGAGAATGAATATGGCAAGTGACGCACCGTCGTCAAAACATTATGTACAACTAAAATCAAGAACAATGAAATACTACAGCACAAACCACAAAGCCCCACTCGCCGCGCTTGAGGAAGCAGTAACACATTCCCTGGCGCCAGACAGAGGATTGTACATGCCCGAGAGGATTGCGAAAATGCCAGATAGCTTTTTCGCGGAAATACAAGACATGACATTCCAAGAAATTGCCTTCGAGGTAGCAAAAACATTCTTTGCAGAAGACATAAAAGTCAGCGAATTAAAAGCTATTGTCGCGGACGCACTGACGTTTGATTGTCCCGTCGTCGAGGTAGGAAAAGATATTTGGAGCCTCGAACTATTCCATGGCCCCACCCTCGCCTTTAAGGACGTCGGTGCTCGGTTTATGGCCCGCATGTTGGGCCATTTCGTTAAAAACGGCTCATATACAGGGGCGGGAAAAATCAACGTACTCGTGGCTACAAGCGGCGACACAGGCTCAGCCGTCGCCAATGGTTTCCTTGACGTAGATGGCGTCCACGTGTATGTGCTCTATCCCAAGGGAAAGGTCAGTCCGATGCAAGAAAGCCAATTTGCCACCCTCGGCCGAAACATCACAGCCATCGAAGTGGACGGCACCTTCGACGACTGCCAGTCGTTGGTGAAAGAAGCTTTTGCAGACACCGGACTTAACAGTAAACTGATGTTAACATCGGCCAACTCCATTAACGTGGCCCGCCTCCTGCCGCAAGCATTTTACTACTTCAACGCATACGCCCTCATGAAAAAGAAAGGACTGGCCGATGAACTTGTAATCAGCGTGCCGAGCGGCAATTTCGGCAACATCACGGCCGGACTTATAGCCAAGCGCATGGGGCTGCCAATAAAACGCTTTATAGCAGCAAACAACGCAAACGACGTATTCCTCAACTATCTCAACACGTCTAAGTACGAACCACGCCCAAGCATACAAACCGTAGCTAACGCCATGGACGTAGGAGCACCAAGCAATTTCGCACGTGTGATTGACCTCTACGGCGGAAGCCATGACGCCATATGTAGCGACATAAGCGGAGCTGCATATTCTGATAAGCAAATTATGCAAGCCATGGCCTGCTGCCTAAAACGCAATGATTACCTGCCCGACCCTCATGGCGCTTGCGCCTGGCAGGCGCTGATCGACGGCATAAAGCCCGGAGAAGTAGGACTATTCCTCGAAACAGCCCATCCCGCAAAATTCGCCACCATAGTGGAACGTGCCACAAACGTGCGTATAGACATCCCCCAGCGCCTCGCCGCCTTCTCTACACGCCAGAAGCTTTCAATACCAATGAGAGCTGATTACAACGATTTCAAGCATTTGCTTGAAGCAGACTGTTAGACGTTTAACATTTGTTGCGGATGTTGATACGTACAACATAAAACTTAGGAATTAAAAACGCTAATGCCTTATATTACAAAAGGCGACCTTTATTAATCTTAAAGGTCGCCTTTTATCTTATGAATGATGGCTTTTTACAAGCTTATTCGTAGCCTTTTTTCCGAAGAAAGCCTCACTTCTTGAAAACGTTCATTTCCCTGCATGGCTCATAAGTGATTTTCAAGACAAACTTTGTTTCGGAAGTCAGTCGGCAACGATTGTCTGGACGCTGGTTGACGAGCCATATGATCCTGCCGTCGGCAGATGTGACAACCAGTTGACGCCGTTTGTCAAAAAGATTCATTTTAATATCTGTCAGATAATCGCTTACAAGTTTTGAGCCTTTCATGCCGAAAGGAATAAAGCGGTCGCCACGTTCCGTTCTCCTGACAGTAAGGGGAAAACTTACTGTTGACGCATCGGCGTAAAATATGTTTTTTGACTTAAGCAGCTTGAACTGTTCGTCGCGTCTAATGGTTTCAACCCTCAACCTGGTTTCGCCACCATAAACATAAAGACCATCCTCGGGCATCGCCATCGGACGCGTATAGTCATCGTCGAGTGGTTCTATTATAATAGTGCCGCGATCGGCAAGCAGACGATGTGTGGACGAATAAAACGTCTTACCCGTGGCGCCATTCGCGGCACGACGTATCTGTCCAATCTGCGCCGAGGTGAACGAGAACTTACTTAAAAGGGTGAAAAGCGTTGTGCCTGGTGCAGGCAACTCTTCAATCTGCTTTGCTGTAAATACAAGCCTGTCACCATGGCATTGGCCCAATATCCTTGTGATAGAATCTGACATCATCGTATCGACAACCGACGAAACCTCTGCCAGCCGACCGGCCGTCGCAGCTACAGCGTCGCTAACGGAAGGGTTGATTCGCCTCATCATCGGGAGCAGCTCAAGGCGAATCTTATTTCTTACGGCTTCTGTTTCGAGGTTAGTGCTATCGGTGACGAACGTTTGACCGATTTCAGCCAATACATTCTCTATGTCACAGCGGCCAACACACAATAGCGGACGCTCCACGTAGCCGTTACGTGGCTTTATACCAGTGAGTCCGTGTATGCCAGTACCTCTTATAAGGTTCATCAGAACGGTTTCAACAGAGTCGTCCTTATGATGGGCCACACATATGGCCTCGGCACCTACGTCGGTCCTCAGCCGGGCAAACCACGCATAACGCAGACTGCGGGCAGCCATCTCTATGCTGACCTTACGCAGGGCGGCAAACTCACGTGTATCAAAATGAGCAACATGCAATGGTATGCCGTTGTTCTTACAAAAAGCAGTACAGAAAGCCTCGTCTCTGTCTGATTCGGCCCCGCGCAAACGGAAATTGCAGTGAGCGGCCTCAACGTCATATCTGAGTTCGAGCAAGGTTAACGCCAATGCTACGCTGTCAGCACCACCAGACAGCGCAACAATATACTTTCCGCCACTTTTAACCAGTAGTCCGTTATCAGCGGCAAACTTAGCAACCTTGTCGACGAACCGTTTATTCAACATACAACACAAGGCCTTTAAGATATTCGCCCTCGGGATGATAAATGTTTACGGGGTGGTCTGCCGGCTGGTGCAGCTGGTGCAGTATGCGCACATTACGCTTGGCTACAGCGGCCGCAGTAAAAACAGCGTTGCGGAAGTTGTCCTTTGTCACTACTTGGCTGCAACTAAAGGTGAACAATATTCCACCCGGCTTTATGCGTTCAAGGGCCTTAGCGTTAAGCCTTGTGTACCCCTTCAGTGCGTTGTGCAGAGCCGCACGATGCTTTGCGAAGGCAGGAGGATCCAATATTACGAGGTCGTACTTACCTCCTGCCGAATCAAGAAACTTGAAAGCGTCTTCACAATACGCATGATGGCGTGCGTCACCAGGAAAGTTCAGTGCAACGTTGGCGTCAGTTAACTCAACGGCTTTTGCGCTACTATCTACCGAATCTACAGACTTGGCATGCCCGCGCATTGCATAAAACGAAAAACCGCCCGTGTAGCAAAACATATTGAGCACATTCCGATTGCGTGCGTAGCGCTCCAAAAGCAAGCGGTTCTCACGTTGGTCGACAAAGAATCCAGTCTTCTGCCCCTTCAGCCAGTCAACATGAAACCTTAACCCGTTCTCCACAGCGACGTTGTCATTGCTTCCGCCGATTATGAAACCATTTTCTTGACCAAGCCCGGCCTTGAAAGGTAATGTCGTTTCACTTTTATAAAAAACATTTTCAATCCTACCACCCATGACGTCAACAAGACACTTAGCAATCGTGTTGCGGCTTAAGTGCATACCTACGCTATGAGCCTGCATGACGGCAGTCTTGCCGTAGCAGTCGATGACAAGTCCCGGCAGGTTGTCGCCCTCTCCATGCACAAGCCTGAACGTATCATTATCAGGATTGTCGGCTATACCTATGCTACGGCGCATTTCCAATGCGGACGACAAGCGTCCACACCAATAAGTATCATCAATCTCTATATCATCAAACGACAACACCCGAACTGCGATACTGCCTATCTGGAAGTGACCGAGCGCCATGAATTCACCATTAGCCGCAATCACACGCACAATGTCGCCTTCTTCCAAACCGTCGTCTGCATGGCTTATCGCACCGGAGAACACCCACGGGTGGAAACGCCTTAAACTCTCATCCTTACCTTTTTTCAGGTATATGTTTTTATACATTTGCATCTATTTTATCATCGTCTGTTTTTATCAGTTCGTATTCGCCCGTATCCTCAAGGTGACGCAACTCTTCATACAGCCTTATGCAGGCCCAAGCATCGGTGGCCGCATAAAGCTTTTGACTTTCGCTGAGAACATCACATTCCCAGTTGCTAAGGCGCACACTCTTGCTTATTTTCTTATGGAAAAAGTTAGCATACAGCTTTTGCAGGCTCAAATCCTCCACCCCTACCTCGCATACATGCTTTTGCAAATCAATGAAATTGCCGGGAATAAAGTCGGCCCTTTTGTGCAACGAGTGTATATCGTCACGCAGAGAGAGGCCTATTTTCGGGACGTGAACGTCCTCAAGTAATCTTATTATAGGCTGCGTCATCCCTATATGATTAAGCCTGAAAAGGAAACAAGTGTCGCGCGTGGATACCTGCAGCAAAGCCACCTCGTTCGAATGGCCTTTCTTGAACGACGGTCTTGTTTCAGTGTCGATACCTAAAATATCTTGCGTCAACAAATAATCAACGGCCTTCTCAGCTTCCGCGGCGGTCGTTATTACGAATATCCTACCCTCAAAAACGGCCCGCGGCAGCGCTTGGATGTCCTTTTTGTTGAATTTACTATAAATGACTTTTTCCATTGCCTATGATGAAAGGAAGCCGGAGAGGCTTCTTAAACGGTGTGCAAAAATAAAAAAAAAAGGCGACTTTTATAGCTCGTTCTGACATTTTTCAATTACTTTTGCAAATAAAACATTCAAATACACTGATGGCCAAGAAGAAAAATAAGCGAACCGACAAATCCTTTAGCGAGGTTATCGGGCTTAAGAACATATTACAGAACGACATTCTTAATTTCATTTTAGGCATACTCTTATTGTTCTTGTCAATTTATATGATAATAGCTTTCATTTCATATTTTGCGACGGGACACTACGACCAAAGTCTCATATTAGACCATAGTCCACAAGAGATTTTAAACAAGCACGGGGAGTTTAAGAACAGTTGCGGCTCAATGGGCGCATTCATTTCATATTTCATGATTTCCCGTTGTTTCGGACTGGCCGCTTTCATCATACCTTTTTTCATGGGATTGGCGGGATTACACTTAACCAGGGCATATAAGGTTAATCTGCTCAAATGGTTCATTTGCCTGATGATTGCCATGGAGTGGTTTTCTGTTGCGGCCGCCAAGATTTTAACTCCTATTATGGGAAGCCGGATATTCAATCCCGGCGGTGACCACGGCTTATTCTGCAGTCAATGGCTTGAGAACGTAATTGGTGTTTATGGATTAACAGCCGTTTTGTTGCTGACCGCCATTGTATTCCTGACATATTTAAGCAAGGAAACGATAAACGTTGTCAGGAACATTCTTAATCCGATAGGAACATTGACGAGGAAAGTGAAATTCGGAATTAAGAACGTACCCGAAAAAGACACACCTGCGTATGAAGGAATAACGACGCTGGACGACCCCGAAGTGTTCGACGACCCTGAAACCCAAACTGTTGTCTTTGACGATAATACCGCAAACGACAATAAACCCGAGGACAATACAAACAACAACGTTGACGAAGATAAAGAGGCGACCGGAGTAAAGGAAGAGATAATAATCAACAAGCCGAACGACGAAACCAAAGCCAATTCTAACGACGTGTCGGGACAGAAAGACCTGTCCGTACCCATAGATCCGAGAGAGCCATGGACGAAATACAAATACCCGACACTGGATTTGCTTAAGAAATATGAAAACGACGGGAAGCCTTACATTGACATGAAGGAGCAGACTGCCAACAAAAACCGCATCGTCGAAGTGCTCAACAGCTTCGGCGTGCAGATTAAGACAATAATGGCGACCGTCGGACCTACCATAACACTTTATGAAATAACGCCGGCCGAAGGCGTAAAAATATCTAAGATAAGAAATCTTGAGGACGACATCGCGCTCAGCCTTGCTGCCTTAGGGATACGTATCATCGCGCCGATACCAGGCAAAGGCACGATAGGTATCGAAGTGCCTAACAAGAAACAAAACATCGTGTCGATGGAAAGTATCCTTAATTCCAAACGCTTCCAGGAAACAACCATGGATTTGCCTATCGCCATCGGCAAGACCATCACAAACGAAATATTCATGGTTGACCTGACTAAGCTGCCCCACCTGCTTGTGGCCGGTGCTACGGGCCAAGGTAAATCGGTAGGACTTAACGCCATAATTACATCGCTGCTATACAAGAAACATCCCAACGAACTAAAGCTCGTACTGATCGACCCGAAGAAAGTGGAGTTCAGCGTATATGCGCCGATTGCCCAACATTTCATGGCCAAAGTTCCTGACGACAACGAAGAACCTATCATCACGGACGTGACAAAGGTCATCCGCACACTAAACAGTTTATGCAAGTTGATGGATACGAGATACGACCTGCTTAAACTTGCCGGAGCAAGGAACATCAAGGAATACAACAAGAAATACATCAACCATCAGCTGAAACTTACTGACGGTCATGACTATATGCCATACATCGTTGTCATAATCGACGAGTTTGGCGACCTTATCATGACCGCAGGCAAGGAGATCGAACTACCTATCGCACGTATCGCCCAGTTGGCACGTGCCGTCGGCATACACATGGTTATCGCCACACAGCGTCCCACGACGACAATCATTACTGGAAACATTAAGGCAAACTTCCCCGGACGCATGGCTTTTAGGGTAAGCTCTATGATTGACTCAAGAACAATTCTCGACCGCCCCGGAGCCAACCAGCTCATCGGCCGCGGCGACTTGCTGTTCCTTAACGGCAATGAGCCCGTTCGCGTGCAATGCGCCTTTGTCGACACGCATGAGATTGAAAGGATAAACCAATACATTGCCAACCAGCCTGGACCGCTTGAGCCGCAGGCTTTGCCCGAACCGACTACGGACGAGGGAACGGACAACATTAAAGGCGGCCTTGACGGCCATAACCTTGACCCCCTGTTCGAAGAGGCAGCCAAGGCCATCGTCCTTAGCCAGCAAGGCTCCACCAGCATGATACAACGCCGCTTCTCAATAGGATACAACAGGGCCGGCAGACTGATGGACCAACTGGAAAAAGCTGGTATCGTCGGTGCGGCACAAGGCAGCAAACCACGCGAAGTGTTGATTCAAGATGAGAATAGTCTTGAAAACCTCTTGTCGCAATTGCGTAAATGAATTTGTAACATAAATAAAAAACGACAATAAATTATGAAAAAGCTTTCACTTGTTTTCATGCTTATGCTGATGTCCATAAGCATATATGCGCAAAACGCAGCACAAGCACGCAAGATTCTTGATAAGACCGCAGCCGTAATTGGGCGTAAGGGCGGCGCGAGCGCCAACTTCACCGTCAGCGGAAAATACGGCAACTCGTCGGGTACTATATCAATAAAAGGCAACAAATTCAACGCCCGAACACCGCAAGCCGTCGTATGGTATGACGGAAAGACACAATGGACATACATGAAGAAGAGCCAGGAAGTGAACATCAGCACACCGACCGAGGCCCAACAGCAATCGATGAACCCATATAAGTTCATCAACATATATAAGAACGGATTCAAGTTGGGAGTGAAGAATGTTTCTGGCGGATGGCAGGTGCATCTTTATGCGACGAACCAGAAGAGGACGATAAAAGAGATGTATGTCACCATCGGTAAGAATTATTACCCGAAAACAATAAAAATGCGCCAAAGCAACGGATGGACTACGATTAATGTTTCTAATTTCAAGCCAAAGAACCTCAGTGACTCCATGTTCCGTTTCAATGCGAAAGACTATCCACATGCAGAAGTCATTGACTTGAGATGAACATACCGAGAAACTATTCAACCGACAGATAATCCGATTAACGATTTTGCGTATAAACACTATCTGGCTGCTTAAGACTTTACGCCACCACATAAGGCTGGCCGAAAGCCGGAGCGTAACCTACAGGCAAAATAAGGCCGCACGCCTTATCATATACCTTATGGCCGCATTTGCTGTGATATATCTCATATCCGTAGCAATAACACTGGCGTTGGCGGCAAACGAGTCGGATACGTTTACCGCGTGTGAATTCTTCGGCATAGCAGCACCGCTACTGCTGTTTCTTGATTTCATGTTCAGGTTTGCCTTTCAGCACACGCCAGCACAACTGACAAGGCCTTACTCCCTGCTGCCCATCCCGAAATACGCATGCGTTAAGGCGTTCATAATCTCAAGCGTCGTTGCGCCCTACAACCTCATATGGTTGGCAGTAACCATTCCCTACACATTAATGACAACGTTGTTCACCGTAGAGCCAAGCCCCTCGGCGGGCATAATCATTTCATTCCAGCTTATGGTTTCCGTCAATTGCCTGTGGTATATGCTGGTAAGGGCCTTGGTCAACAAGAACATACTTTGGTGGCTTTTGCCAGTATCCATGTATGCCTTGGCAGTACTAATCCCCGTTTTGTACGGTGGAATCGGCAACGTATTTGCCTTTTATTCCCATATAGGCCAAGGCATGGCCTCATGGCACCCTTCAGTCTACCTCCCGGTGATAATAATTTTTCTTGCATTATTTGAAGCAAACAAACATCTGCAATACCGGTTGACTTACGACGAGAATGTCGGCGCCCAAGATTTCAAATACAAGAACCGGCCGTCACTCGGCTTCCTCGGACGTTACGGAGAAACTGGCGAATACATTAGATTGGAAATAATAAGCCTGATGCGCAACAAGAACGTACGCAAGCCATTCGTCATAGGCACGTCCGCCATAATCATCATAAGCCTTTATTCTACGCTTTCCGACATTTACTTGGGCGAATTCATGAGGCTTTTCTGGCTGGTGTATGGCTTCGTCGTTTACGGGGCCGTTTCATTAATAAAGGTCATGAGTGCCGAAGGCAATTACATTGACTGCCTTGCGGTGCGTAAGGAAAACATCATGCAGCTTCTTCGAGCGAAATACTATTTTTATTGCCTGATGTTATCAATACCGTTAATCCTCATGCTCCCCGCTGCTGTTATCGGTAAGTACAGGCTCATCGAATTATTTTCCGTCCTGTGCTTCACGGCCGGCCCCGTTTATTGCCTTTTAATGCAAATGGCCGTTTATAATCGGCAGGCAATGCCGCTAAACGCCAAGTTCACAGACAAGTCGCATGCCGGCACCAATTATCTCCAGACCGTCGTCGGGCTGTCGGCGCTCTCGCTCCCCGCTGTCGTCATGCCGTCGGCCTACAGTCTGCTTGGCGAAACGGCCACATCGGTCTTGATGACCGTTGCCGGCATTGTTGTCATTATTACAAACAAGCTGTGGATAAGAAACATTTATTTGCGCTATATGAAGCGAAGATATGTCAACATGGAAGGATTAAGGTCTACCAAGTGACATATTCACACCTCAATAATCACGTAATTTTAAGCAACTTCCCGCCATGCGGTAAAAGCTTATCTTTTACCGCATGAAAGGCATGCTTTTATACGATAAAAGGTTACCTATTGAAAGACAAGAAGCAACCTTTCGGAAAATGCACAGACGGACGAAAGACCGTCTGTCGTGTTCTTTACATACCTCAAAATGGCAATATGCTAATTTAAATCGTTTTAACCGGCATGTTTTGCCGTAAAAAACAGCCGTTCATACATTTATTCCACATATTTTAGTTACCTTTGCGCAATACGCACATGCATCAACGTGCGCGCCTTGCGCCGCAACGCATGAACCATATTATAAAATCAAGTAAACCTGCCAAGACACTGACTGATGAGAACCGCCAAACGTATAATCAAATGGGCGATATGGACCGTCATCACCGCATATATCGCAGCCGTGGCGATAGTCCATTTGCCTGCCGTACAAGAGTGGATCGGCTCACGAGTGGCGAAGGCCGTCATGCAAAAACTCGACACAAAAGTCCAAATTGGCAGGATATATCTTGGACTACCAAACAGGATCGTCATTGACGACCTAAGACTGTACGACAAACAGGGACGGCTGATGATAAGGGCGGGCCGGGCGGCCGCCAAGGTTGACTACGGCGAGATGGTGCGCAACGGGCGCATATGCGTGTCATCGGCACAACTTTTCAGCATGAAAGCCGTATTTTACAAGGAACGCGGCAAGACCGAGCCCAACTTCAAGTTCGTGCTTGACTCATTGGCTTCTAATGATAAAACCAAGAAATCAGACCTGCAACTAAGCGTCAACTCACTGATAATTAGGCACGGCGCCGTCAGCTATGACGACTACGGCCGCAAGGCTGCCGGCACTGGAACCTTCGACCCGGCCCACTTGGGTATAGAAGACATCAGTGCGCACGTCGTGTTGCCATACTACACGCCCGACAGCCTGTCGGTTGCGGTAAAGAAACTGTCGCTAAGGGAAAAATCAGGATTAGACCTGCGCAGGCTGGCCTTCAATCTGAAAATAGCGAAAAACGGCGGGCAGGCACAATGCCTGCTGACAAACCTCAACGCGGAGCTGCCCGCCAGTGACATGGAAATAGAGGACCTGCATGCCGAATGTGACGTAACCGACGGCAAAGCAGACCTTAACACGCTAAGATATGGCGGACGGTTGAAGTGCATGAAGCTGTCGCCAAGGGACTTATCGTGGGCCATACCCCAACTGAAAAACGTCACCACCGGGATGTCTATATCGTCATCGTTCAACGGAACAGGACGTTCAGTTAACGTAAGCGTCCTAAACATATCGGCTTACGACGGCGGAATAGCACTGAGCGCCGACGGAAACGCTACGTGGAAAGCACCCGACTTAAGATGGCGCACTAATATAAGGAGCCTGCGTTGCTCAGAGGAAGGCATTAAAACCGTAGCCTATGAACTGGGAGCTAAAGGTGCCATGCCTGAAACGTTGAAACGGCTGGGTGACATAAGGTTTTCGGGTTACGTAGCAGGCAGAGGCAACTCTTTAGAAACTGACGGTGAACTTGCCAGCGGTATAGGCAATGCGGACATTAGACTGAACATGACCGACAACCACATGAGCGCTTACGTAAGCACGGACGGTGTGGACGTGGGCAAGCTTGCCGACAATGAAGAAATCGGAATAATTGCCGCTAACGCTAACGTGTCGGCCGACAGGACGCAGAAAGGATTAACGAACATCAATGTTAACGGCGATTTCCCGCGTATCGACTTCAAGGGATACTCATACACCAACATAAAGGCACACGGCGGTTACCACAACAACGTTCTTGACGGTTCGCTCAGCGTTGACGACCCCAACGGACAAATCAGCATCAGCGGCACGGCCGACATAAGCAAAGCCGTGCAATCAACCGACATACATGCCACGATAAAAAATCTTGACCTGGCCGCGCTGAAAATAACAGATAAATGGAAAGACGCGAAATTCGACCTTGACATAAGCGCCGACACTAAAATATCCGACGCCGAGGCCAACTTGTTCAGGGGCGACATAGGTATAAGAAATTTCCGGATGGTTTCAGCCGAAGAGGAATACCAGCTTGACAGCTTGACCTTAACGGCAAGCCCCGACCGACTTATAATGCTCAGTGATTTCGGAACGGCCGAACTTACGGGACACTACAGACTAAGAACCGTGGCGCAAAGCTTTGCGAACCTGCTGCACTCTAAATTACCATCGTTCTTCGACGCAGCACCCCGTTCTGCCAACATGTTCAACCTTAAAGCGCAAATAAACAAAAGCGACTGGCTTAACAGGATTTTCGGCATACCGCTCGACATAAAGTCGCCGCTGAACGTCACCGCACATTTAGACGACACACAAGGCATGCTTAGGCTGGCATGCAGCGCAGGCAAGATGACTTATGACGGTAACCCCTATGAAGACATATCGGTTACGGCGGGAACGTTCGGCGACACACTGTCGGTAAACGGCAAAGTGAAAAAGGTGATGGGCAACGGCCACAAGCTTGACCTTGACTTGCTTGCCGACGCATACGACGACATTCTCGCCACGTCAATACATTGGGACAACAACCGGCGCAAGCCTATGACGGGAACACTTAACGCCGAAACAAAATTCCACAGGCACGAAAACGGAAAGACGGACGTCGACATCAACGTGAAACCATCTCAGATACTGGTTAACGACACGGCGTGGAACGTCTTGCCGGCAAACATCCTGTATAGCAACGGCGACCTGGCGATTGACCATTTCTCGATAGAACACAACCGCCAGCACATCAGGATTGACGGCAAGGCTACCAAACATTCAACCGATTCCATAACCGTTGACTTGCAAGACGTTGACGTCAGCTACGTGCTCAACCTTGTAAACTTCCACTCCGTTGAGTTCAGCGGCCACATGACAGGAAAGGCGCATGTCAAGTCGGTGTTCTACGAACCTGACGCCTATGCCGACCTCACGGTGAACAACTTCCGTTTCGAGCAAGGGCGGCTCGGCAAGCTGTTCGCAAACGTGCGTTGGAACAAGGAAGAGAAGCAAATAGACATCAATGCGCATGCCGACGACAAAGACGCACGCACCATCATCACGGGCTACGTGTCGCCTGCCCACAACCATATAGACCTCGGTATCACGGCCGAGAACACGAACATCGAGTTCCTGGAAAGCTTCTGCGGTGCCTTCATGAACGACATAAAGGGCACGGCTAACGGCAAGGTAAGGGTGCACGGCCCGTTAAACGCCATAAACATGACTGGCCAGCTCGTAGCTGATGGAAGCGCACTGATTACCCCGACGAACGTGACATACAATCTGGTGAACGACACCATACGCTTCCTGCCCGACAACATTGTATTCCGTGCGGACACAATACGCGACCGCAACGGCAACATCGGCATCGTCAACGGCGCACTGCACCACAAAAACCTCAGCAACCTGACCTACGACATAAGCATAAGCACGAACAACCTGCTATGCTACGACACGCATGGATACGGCGAAGACTCATTCTACGGCACGGCATACGGTACCGGCACGTGCAACATACAAGGAGGCAACGGCAGGGTTGACATCGACATCGACATAACCCCCGAAGAAAACTCGTTCATAGAGTACAACGCCGCCAGCCCCGAAGCCATATCCGACCAGCAGTTCATCACATGGCGCGACAAAGGCGGGCTCGCTGAGGCGGCTGACGATACGACCGGCAACGCTGGCACGGCAACAACGGCTGAAGAAGACGTCCTGCCGGCCGACATTCCGTCGGACATGAGAATAAATTTCCTTGTGAACATGACGCCGAAAGCCACGCTGCGTGTACTGATGGACAAGAACACCAATGACTACATAGCGCTCAACGGCAACGGCACACTACGTGCTTCGTACTTCAACAAAGGCTCGTTCGACATGTTCGGGACGTTCCTTATCGACCACGGAGTGTACACGCTGACAATACAGAACATCATTAAGAAGGTGTTCCAGTTCCAGCAGGGCGGCACTATAGTGTTCGGCGGCGACCCGTATGACGCCCTACTCGACCTGCAGGCCATATATACGGTCAACGGCGTGCCGCTGTCCGACCTTCAGCTCGGCAACAGCTTCTCAAGCAACAACGTAAGGGTCGACTGCCTTATGAACATCAGCGGCACTCCGCAATCACCCCACGTCGACTTCAACATAGACATGCCGACGGTGAGCGACGACGCCGAACAAATGGTGCGCACCGTGATAAACAGCGAGGAGGAGATGAACCAGCAGGTCGTTTACCTGCTCGGCGTCGGGCGCTTCTACATTCAAGGCAATAACAACTCGTCAAACCAAGGACAGCCAAACCAAACCAGCCTTGCCATGCAGAGCCTGCTCAGCGGCACCATAAGCCAGCAAATCAATACCATATTGGGCAGCCTCGTAAAGAACAACAACTGGACTTTCGGCGCAAACATAAGCACCGGCGACGAAGGATTCAACAACGCGGAGTACGAGGGACTGCTCTCCGGCCGCCTGCTAAACAACAGGCTCATCATCAACGGACAGTTCGGTTACAGGGACAACGAGAACGCCACCACGTCGTTCATAGGCGATTTCGACATCAACTACCTGCTTCTGCCAAACGGCAACATTGCCCTCAAAGTGTACAATCTGACTAACGACAGATACTTCACGAAGTCGTCGCTCAACACGCAGGGTATCGGCCTGATACTCAAGAAAGACTTCAACTCGCTGATGGAGCTGTTCGGCTTCAAGCGCAAAAGCAAGTAAACAACCTGTGCCAACATAGCACTAAGTTGCAGTTTGCTTACTCCTTAAAAACATTCAGCACTGCGCATAAAAAGAAAGAGGTCTTGACGAGTTGCTCGTCAAGACCTCTTTCCAATTAGTTATCAAATGAATTAAGCTTCAGCGGGAGCTTCCTCTGCAGGAGCCTCGGCTGCAGTTTCAGCAGCTTCAGCTGCGGCCTTCTCGGCTGCGAGGGCGGCTTTCTTGTCGGCCACCTTCTTTGCAATAGCCTCGTTGGTCTTCTTTTCTGCGTCAAGGTTCTTAGCGTAAGCTTCCTTCTTGCTCTTCTCTTCGTTCTCACGGATTTGCAGCAGGCCCTTCTGCTTGTCGGCTTTCCAAGCCTCAAACTTAGCCTGAGCAGTAGCCTCGTCGAACGCGCCCTTCTTAACGCCTCCGCGCAAGTGCTTCATGAGGTAAACGCCCTCGCGCTTAAGGATGTTGCGCACGGTGTCAGTAGGCTGTGCACCTACCTCTACCCAATAGAGTGCACGGTCGAAATTCAAATCTACCGTAGCAGGATTGGTGTTCGGGTTATAAGTACCAATTTTCTCTGTAAACTTACCATCACGTGGTGCTCTTACATCAGCGATGACTATTCTGTAGAAGGCATAGCCTTTACGTCCGCCACGCTGCAATCTGATTTTTGTTGCCATTATTACTTATTAATTAGGTTTGAATTATGCTATCAACTCGTAATAGCGGCTGCAAAGGTAACGTTTTAATCTGACATTCAGCACTATCGGCCGTTAAAATTACAACATTTAACTATTTTTCAGCCGACGGTAAGACGGATTGCGGCGGGAGCATGCCTTCCGCCGAAGGTTTACGCTCCCGCCGCGCTTTTATCGAGATGTAAGTTTTCCGTGTCAGCAGGCTTACTGCTTTACCAGTTTCAGGCCACACTCCAGACCGTCCATGCTGCTGAGCAGCGACGTGGCGGTCTGCAGCGTCGAGTTGCTCGAGAGGCTGCCCAATACGTTGACATACTGCAACAGCTTTGAGGCGTCCATCACTATGAGCAGGTTGTTGCCGTCAAGCTGCGTGGTGCCGACAATCTGCGAAATCTTGCCGCCATACTTCAGCACGATGTTCTTGTCTTCCACCGTGTACGTGCCCTTTACCGTCTTGCCGAGAAGGGTTTGCGTAAAGTTGCCGTCCTTGTCGAAGGTCATAGTCACGCAGCCTTCCTTTATGCCGAGGCCCTCGAGCTTCTCCTGGAGCTTGCTCTCAACGGTCGACGAGGCCAAGTGGCCTCCGATGTTCTTCAGGGCGTTGTCGCTTGAGAGCACGACGGCAGGTTTCTCATACACCCAAGTGCCTATAATCTTGTCCTTGGTTGCCACAAGGCTGTTTGAGAAAACGTTCGTCAAGGCTGACAGGATACCGTTTGACTTCCCTTCCGTCGACTGCTTCGTCGTTTCAGCGGCTTCCTTGCCTTTTGACACAACGTTCTTCAATACGTTACCGAGATTGAACTGGGCATGAGCCTGTGTGCCGAACGCCAACGCAGCGGCTACCAGCACACCTTTTACTAATAACTTTTTCATTGTCATGATCTATTTTCACGTTGCAAAATTACAACTTTTCCGCCATGCGGACAATAAGCTCCGGCAATTCTACCGTGAAGAGCTGTTAAATTGTTGAATGTTTTTTATGATGCGGCATGCTTCTCCACGTTTTCATCCGCCTATCTCGAAAACGAGGCTCGGCACGTTTCTCCGCAACACGTCCACCTGCACGCTGCCGGCCCATGGCTTGCCTGCGTCGCTCAGCTCCTGCTCCACAGTCTTGCGCGCCAGCTCCGGGTGGTTGTTTTCCTCGCTCAAGTGGCACAGCCACACGCGGCGCAGGCGTTCGCCGGCGTTATCTACTATGGCCTTGGCGCACAGCCTGTTAGACAGGTGGCCGTTACCTCCCGACACACGCTTCTTAAGATATTCGGGATAGACGCCCGTCCAGAGCATGTCCTCGTCATAGTTAGACTCTATCACGAGATAGTCGCTCATACCGATGACGGCAGCCATCTCGTCGGTCACGTGGCCTATGTCGGTCATCAGGGTGAACGTCACGCCGTCGCGCCTGATGATGTAGCCCATGTTCTCATGGCTGTCGTGCGGCACGCGGAAGGGCGTCACGCTGAAGCCGTCGAGGTTGATTTCGGCTCCCGGCTCGATAATCCTCATGTTGGCGGGATTAACCTTCTTACGCACGCAATAGTTGTGCGCTATGCCCTCGTGCACCCTCTCGGTGGCGTAGACGGGCAGGCCGTAGGTGTCGCTTATCACGCCCACGGCCTTCACGTGGTCGGCGTGGTCGTGTGTTACGATGATTTGCCTCACCTTGCCGAGGCTGAGTCCGTAGTCGCTAAAGTATTTCTTCAGCTTCCTTATGCCTACTCCGGCGTCGATAAGGAAGCCTCCTTCCTTCGTGAAAATATAGTAGCAGTTTCCGCAGCTGCCGCTGCCTAAAGATATGAAACCAAACATCCTGAACTGTTTTTGGCTGCAAAATTATAAAGAAAAGGGCTCTGGACAAAAAATTTTAATATCTTTGTATGCAAATTTTAACTATCCGTAATGTTTCAATCAGTAATTTCACGCTTTGCGGGAGCATGTCGCACGCTTGCCACGGGCTTGGCCGCAACGTTTTGCGCGGCCGTGGCGACGTCGTGCGCCGACGGTGCCGCCGACAAAGAGGAGGAGGCTGTTGCGGCCGCGGCCGAAGCTTTCGCCTCGTGTTACTTCAACTACGACTTCGCTGGCGCACGCCCCTACTGCACCGAAAGCTCGCTTAAATGGCTCAGCTTCGCGGCCAGCAACGTAACGCAGACCGACCTCGACGTGCTGAAGACGCAGCGCGAGGGAGCCGAGTGCGAGGCCGACGACATAGAGCTGACCGCCGACACCACTGCCGAGGCCGTACTCAAGGTGACTAACGTTATGCTGACGGACACGCTGGGGCGGCCCGGCCGGATTGTCGACGAGGCCGTCTTCACCGTCAAGCTGGTGCGTCGCTCGGGGCGGTGGCTTGTCAGAATGGAAGGCCTACCGCAAAGTGGAAAGCGAAATCGCGGCTGAAATCGGGATGGAACACTGGGTAATGCTCCTCTTTGGAGTCGTAGGCCGGATTGACGGCCTTCATCCCGAAGTCGAAGCGCAGTATGAAGAAGTCGAAATTAAACCTAATGCCCAAGCCGTAAGCCACGGCAATCTGCTTGTAGAACTCATCGAACTTGAACTGCCCGCCGGGCTGTTCGTCATAGGCGCGGAGCGTCCATATGTTGCCGGCGTCTATGAACACGGCGCCGTAAACCTTCCAGAAGAGGAACGAGCGAAGCTCCAGGCTGAGGTCGAGCTTCAGGTCGCCGGTCTGGTTGATGAAGTCTATCGCGCCGTCGGTGCCCTTGAAGCTGCCGGGGCCGAGCCCCCTTACGCTCCACCCGCGCACTGAGTTGGCGCCGCCCGAGAAGTAGCGCTTCTCGAAGGGCAGTATGCTGCTGTTGCCGTAGGGGTAAGCTATGCCGAGGCCGAAGTGGAACGCCACGTTGTTGTTGCGGTCGATATTGAACACGTGGGTGTAGTCGAAGTCGCCCTTAACGTACTGCGCGAAGGCTATATTAAACAAGGTGTACTGCCCCAGGGAGTTGCGTTTGCCCTTCATTGCGTGCGACACTCCGTTAAGAAGATTACCCGCCGTTTCCACATTGAGCTTAAAGGCGTCGTTCCCATTGTTGAACGACATGCCGAAGCCGAGCTTCATTATGAACAGGTCCTCGTAGTTGTAGCGCAATATGGAGTTGCGGTTGCTGACGTCGTCGAGATAGTTCTCGCGGAACGTGGAGGATATCCACGGCATGTAAATGTAGTTCAGGTCAAGCAGGTCGAACTTGTAGCTGCGGCGGCCCGAAGTGTCGTTCCATCGGTAGCGCCAAGCCGCGGTGAACACGCGGCGGTGGAACTCGGGCCGGTTCTGCATGTTGTAGCTGGCCGACAGCTCTGACACGGCAGTGGAGCGGCGGCGGTATTCGCGCGAGAGGAACGGCACGAGGAAGCGCGGGAACGTCAGGCGCGCCTCGAGGCTGTACTCCTCGTAGTCCTGGTTCTGGTATCCCTCCAGCCCCGTGATGGCCTCGAACGCTCCGCGCAGCTTTACGCTGAACGTTTCGGCGCCACGGAAAATGTTGCGGTTCTCGTAAGTCAGCGAGGCGGCGGCGCCAAGGTCGCCGGCCGTGTTGGTGCCCTCGGGCTGGAAGCTAATGCTGTTAATCTTGTTTGTGCTGATACCTATGTTGCAGTCGAGCACGTTGCTGTCGGGCCGCTCGGAGAACTTTATGTTAGTGTATTTGACTATCTGCAGGCGTCCGAAACGGTTGTACGTCTTCTGCAGGGCCTCGGCGTCGTAAGGCCGCCCGGGCTCTATCAGCGTGTTCTCCCACAGCACGCCGCGGCGCAGGGGTATCTTCTCGTCGCCGCCGCTGGCGCTGAAGGTCACGTCGCCGATGGTGTAGCGCCTGTGTGGCGACTCCTCGGTGTCGCCGCCGCGCAGGTATTTGTGCAGGCTGAGGGTAAGGTCCACGCCCGTGCTGCCGCTTAGCGTGTCGGCCGAGAAGGTGATGAAGTCCTTGTGGAAGTTGAAGTATCCGTTGTTGTTGAGCAAGTCGGTGACGTGCTCGCGCTCGGCGTCAAGCTCGCTGACGACGAACGGCCTGCCCGGCCTTATGCGCTGCGGGCTGTAGCCAAGGCTGTCGAGCAGCGCGGCTATGGCCTCGTCCTGTATGTCGCAGGCTATGCTGTCTACGTGGTAGCGGGGGCCGGGGTGCAGGGTGTAGACCACGTCCACCTTCTTCTTGCGGCCGTGCTCCACGGCATAGTCGGCCGTGCCCTTGACGTAGCCCATGCCGTGCATCACCTCGGCCAGGTCGGCGCAGGTGCGCTCGGCCTGTGCCGAGTCGAACAGCACGGGCGCCTCGCCGATGTTGCGCAGCGTGCGGTTGAGCCACTTGGTGGTGTCGCTGCCGGCGAGCGAGTAGACGCCCAGGGGCAGCTTAAGCAGCGAGAACCACTTGGCGTTGCCCTTCTGCCTGACGTAAGGCTCAAACTGGCCGGGGTGCAGCTCTTTCGTGTCAGACTCTACGGACACGTCGTCGAGCATCCAGCTGCCGTCGGGCACGAACCTTGAGGCCGAGCACCCCGCCAGGAGCGCAACGGCCGGCAGCAGCGCGAGGCACCGCCTGAGCATATGTAGGGCTTGTTTGACCACTTAATCGAGCTTTACCGTGCAAAAGTAATAATTTTTTAGTAGTTTTGTCAGCAATAAGCGAATAAAACGACATGATAGGCAAGAATAAGATCAAATACATACGTTCGCTGGAGCTGAGGAAGAACCGCGAACATGAGGGAGTTTTCGTGGCCGAAGGGCCGAAGGTGGTGGCAGACCTCATGGCCGTGGCCCGGCCCGTGATGACGGTAGGCACTGAGGAATGGTTCGCCTCGCGCGGGGCAGAGCCGGGGCCGGCCGACGCCGTAGTGACCGACGACGAGCTGCGCCGCGCCAGCTTCCTGCAGCACCCGCAGCAGGTCATGGCCCTCTTCCCCCTGCCCCGCCCCGCCGTGGGCGCCGAGGCGTGCGGGCGCGGGCTGTGCCTGGCCTTAGACAAGGTGCAGGACCCCGGGAACCTGGGCACGATAATACGCGTGGCCGACTGGTTCGGCATTTCGACCATATTCTGCGCCAAGGGCACGGCCGACGCCTTCAGTCCCAAGGCCGTGCAGGCGACGATGGGCAGCATAGCGCGCGTCAGCGTGGTGTACACCGACCTGTGCGCCCTCATCGACGCCCTGCCGCCCTCGGTGCCCGTCTACGCCACCTCGCTCGACGGCCGCAACATATACGAGCAGGAGCTGTCGGCCAACGGGCTCATCGTGATGGGCAACGAGGGCAACGGCGTGTCGCCAGAGGTGGCGGCGCGCGCGGGCCGCTCCGTCTACATTCCGTCTTACAGCCCGACGGGCGCGATAGACAGTCTTAACGTGGCGATAGCCACCGCCGTCACCTGCGCCGAGTTCCGCCGCCGCTGCCGCTGAGGGGTGCACGGCATAAGTGTCACGGCGTAAGCAAACCGCGCGGTTTGCTTACGCCGTGATTTTCGTTAAGCCCGCTAAAGGGCCGCGCCCGCCGCAAAACGTCCGCCGGGCCGTTTTAAGCCACGATTTAAGCACTTAACGTAACTCGATGTAAACCAATGCGTTACACCAACAGCACATCTTTCATCATCACAGAGGTAAGCTTTCATGCGTCGGGAGCTAAGCTTTCGGCTTCAGGGAGCTAAGCTTTCGGTTGCCGAGGGGTAAGCTTTCGGCATGCAAAAGGTAAGCTCCCGGTGGCCGGGGGCTTACCTTTCCGTTTCATCACGGCTGCCGGCAGCTGTCAGCGAGCCGTGTTTTGCAATGTAGGGATGACAATCGGCGTGTTAACAAAACCTACTTTGCGCCGCCGGGCGGATTTTCCCGAATTGACACTTTGGCAAGCAACCGTCTCACAAGGCTTACACTTTGCGCCGTCGCGGCCACGCCCCGCCGCCGGCACACGACTGCGCCCCTGCCTCCGCCAGGCGGCTCTACGCAAAGCGGCCTCCCCGCCGCCGCGTCGCAAGACCGCAGCAGCCGGGAGGCCGCAATATATAAACGCCTGACAAGCAGGCCGTTATCCTAACATGTTAAAGCAACACCGCAGGCACGGCAGGGCCGCCCGCAGCCCTACAACCGGTCGCACTCGGCAAGCCACATGGCGGCCGAGGCGTCGCTCGGCATGCGCCAGTCGCCGCGCGGACTGAGGCTCACGCTGCCCACTTTAGGCCCGTCGGGCAGGCACGAACGCTTGAACTGCTGGGCGAAGAAGCGGCGTATGAACGTGCGCAGCCAGTGCTTTATCGTGTCGTCGTCATAGCTCGCCGCGCCGTCGCGACCGCCGCTGAAGGCCTTGCGGGCCAGCATGAATATCTTGGCAGGACGGAAACCGAACCTCAGCAGGTAATACATAAAGAAGTCGTGAAGCTCGTATGGGCCTACAAGCTCTTCGGTCTTCTGGCTGATGTTGCCGTCGTCGTCGGCCGGTATAAGCTCCGGGCTGACGGGCGTGTCGATGATGTCGAGCAGCGTGAGGCGCGAGTCCTCGTCGACCGTGGTTGCCGCGTGCTTCACGAGGTGCCGTATCAGCGTCTTCGGCACGCCTGCGTTCACGCCGTACATGCTCATGTGGTCGCCGTTATAGGTGGCCCATCCGAGCGCAAGCTCTGACAGATCGCCCGTGCCGACGACAATGCCGCCCGCCTGGTTGGCTATGTCCATCAGTATCTGCGTGCGCTCGCGCGCCTGACTGTTCTCGTAGGTCACGTCGTGAACGGCCATGTCGTGGCCAATGTCGCGGAAGTGCTGCTCAACGGCGGCGCCTATGTTCACCTCGCGCACGCTTACGCCCAGGCTCTCCATCAGTGCCGTGGCGTTGCGGTGGGTGCGGCCCGTCGTGCCGAAGCCGGGCATCGTAACGCCTACGACACCCTTGCGCGGCAGCTGCAGCAGGTCGAAGGCCCTGACGCACACGAGCAGGGCCAGCGTGCTGTCGAGTCCTCCGCTGACGCCGATGACGACGGTCTTGCAGCCCGTGTGGACAAGGCGCTTGGCCAGTCCGGCCGCCTGTATGGAGAGTATCTCCTCGCAGCTGGCGGCCATGTCGGCCGTCTTGGGTATGAAGGGATGCGGGTCGACGTCGCGCTCAAGCTCGAAGTCGCGGGCGCCCGTGGTTACCTCCGCGTCAACGAGGCGCGCCTCGTGGCCGTGGCGGGCGTTGACGTATGTGCTGTTGGAACGCCGCTCGGCGCGCAGCCGCTCGACGTCTATCTGCGCCTCGACAAACTGCGGCTCAAGACTGAAGCGCCGGCCCTCGGCCAGCTTGCGGCCGTTCTCGTAGATGAGGGCGTTGCCGGCGTAAACCATGTCCTGCGAGCTTTCGCCGAAGCCGCAGCCGCTGTAGACGTAGCCCGCTATGGTGCGCGCGCTCTGCTGCGACAGCAGGTCGGTAAGGTAGGCATGCTTGCCTATCAGCTCGTCGCTGGCCGACAGGTTGAACACGACGTCGGCGCCGGCCAGGGCAAGATTGCTGCTGGGGGGCACGGGGGCCCAGACGTCCTCGCAAATCTCAACCCCGAAGAGCACGCCGTCGCACGTGCGGAAGAGCGTGGGCTGCGGCGTCACCATGACGGAGCCGCCCGCATAGTGCACCTCGGTTGGCCGTATGTCGTGGGCCGAGGCGAACCAGCGCTTCTCGTAGAACTCGCTGTAATTGGGCAGGTAGGTCTTAGGCACGAGGCCGAGCAAGCTGCCGCGCTGTACAACGGCCGCGCAGTTGAGCAGGACGTCGCCCACCGCAACGGGCAGGCCTACTATGCTGATGATGTCGAGGTTGCGCGTGAAGTCGAGCAGCTTAAGCAGCGACTCCTCGGCGCGCTCCAGCAGGAGCGACTGGCGGAAGAGGTCCTGGCAGGTGTAGCCCGTGACGCAAAGCTCGGGGAACACCGCCACCTCTACGCCACGCCCCTCGGCCATGGCGATAATGTTCTCTATCTGTTGCAGATTGTACTCGCAGTCGGCCACCCTCACCGAGGGCACGGCGGCTGCAACCTTAATGAATCCGTATTGCATGCTGTGGTGTTGATGTGACAAGGCACGGCGCGCGCTGTCGGCGCGGCGGCCTTACTTGATGGTTACTTGCGTGGCGCCGTAGCCGTACTCTTGGAACGAGGCGTCCTGGTAGGGGCAGTTCTTGTAGCGGTAGTTAAGCTCGTGAACGATGGCATGGCGCAGCACGCCCTCGCCCTTGCCGTGGATGAAGACGAGCTTGACGCCGTGGCGGTTCTTGTACTCGTCCATCGTCTTGCGGAAAACGTCAAGCTGATGGTTGAGTATGTCGGCCGCAGAGAGTCCGGCGGTTGTTTCGAGCAGCTCAGAGGCGTGCAGGTCAACTACTACGGGCTCGTCCTTACCGCGGCGGCGGGCCGGCTGCACGGCAGGCTTGCGCTCGTCGGCGGCCGCCTTGCGGGCCATCTCCTGCTTCAGCTTCTTCGGGTCTACTACGAGCGGGCGCACGGGCTGGTCGTTCTCTACGACGGTGTATATCAGCGCAGGCTCTTCAAAGAAGTCGTTCTCGCGGAAGGTGTGCAGCTTGTAAAACTTAACCGTGTCTATGCGCAGGCGCGCGTCGACGACGGGCTTGGCGATAAAGCCCTTGCCGCGCTTGTAGGCCAGCAGCTGAACGGCCACGCGCTCCAGCGAGTTGAGGTCGTCGCTGCCGAACTCTTCGATGAAGAGCTTGGTGTTAGGCTCTATCTCGCCCGCCGAGCGCAAAACATAGCTCGCGCCCTCGGCCGACATGTACGCGTAGCTTACGTAATAGTTGCTGTCGTTGACGAGGTAGGCCTCGAAGCGCGTCTTGGTAAGCTCGCGGCTGTCAACGGGCACGAAGGCCAGGTAGACCGAGAGCAGGTCGCCGCCCTTGCGCTCCTCGGGCTCGGGGCGGAAGGTCACTTCGCGGTCGGCGGGGTCGTAGTCAACGTCGTCGTCGGGCACGGCGGCCGGCTTGCTTGCGGCAGCCGGCTTAATGTTGTAGTCGTCGCTGTCAATAACGACGACATCGTTGACCCTTACGGGTATCTGGAAGCCGTCCTCGTCTTCCACGAGGACGATGTTCTTGCCTTGGAAACCGGCCACGACGCCGCCGCCGGTTTCGCTCAGAAATCTTACTTTATCTCCTATTTTCATAATTGCATGTATTTTTTGTTTACGACAGTGACGGCCGGCGCTTAGGGTATGAGCAGCGAGCTGTCGCCGTAACTTAAGAAGCGGAAGTCGTGGCCGAGGGCGTAATCGTATATGCGGCGCCAGTCGCCGTGGACGAAAGCGCTGACGAGCAGCAGCAGCGTGCTCTGCGGCTGGTGGAAATTGGTGACCAGCATTTTCACAATCTTATAGTCGTAGCCGGGCGCGATGATAATCTGCGTGCTGCAGTGGAGCGCCCCTATACCGTTGCGGTCAAGGTAATCGACGATGTTGCGCAGGGCTTCGACGGGCGTGAGGGTCGGTTTAGTGTCGTAAGGCTCCCACTGGTTTATGTGGAGCTGCTCCTCGGTGGCGTCAGGATTGGCTGCCAGGCGCGCGCCGACGTAATACAGGCTCTCAAGCGTGCGCACGCTCGTCGTGCCCACGGCTATGGCCTCGGCGCCGTGGGCTATGAGGCGCTCAAGCGTGGCGCGGCTGACGCAGATGTACTCCGAGTGCATCTCGTGGCCGGCAATCTCGTCGCTCTTGATGGGCTTGAAGGTGCCCGCGCCGACGTGCAGGGTAAGCTCGTCGCGCTCGACGCCCGCCTCGTCGATTGAGCGCAGCACGTCGTCGGTGAAATGCAGGCCGGCCGTAGGCGCGGCTACGCTTCCTTTTATCTTTGAATAGACGGTCTGGTAAGTAACCTTGTCGCTCTCCTGCGACTCACGGTTGAGATACGGCGGAATGGGCAGCTCGCCGGCCGCCTCGAGTATGTCGGCAAAGGTTACGTCGGTGTCGTCCCACGTGAAGTCGACCCAATGGCTGGTGCCCTGCTCGCGCACGCGCTCCGCCCTCAGCTCGACGTCGTGCCCGCCTACGGGGAAAGTGCGGCGCAGCACGCCTTCCTTCCACTTCTTCAGGTTGCCGACCATGCAGAGCCACGAGCACTTGCCCTTAGCCTGGAACATCAGCTCGTAATCTGCAGGCTCGGCCGGCTCGAGCAGGAACACCTCGATGAGGGCGCCCGTGTCTTTGCGGAAGTGCATGCGAGCCTGTATGACGCGCGTGTTGTTGAATATCATCAGCGCTCCCTTTGGCAGGTAATGGGCTATGTTGTAGAAAACGTCGTCGGTCACTTCGCCCTTGCGGTAGACAAGGAGCTTGCTGTGGTCGCGCTGCGCGACGGGAAACTTTGCTATGCGCCCGTCGGGCAAATCATAGCTGTAATCTTTTATGTGGATATGTTTTGTGTCCATAATGGCTTATTTCTAAAAAAACAATGACTTGATTATGCCGAAAACCAAGGTCAGCGAAAGCACGGCCATGACTATGCCTATGTCGACGCGGTTGTAGCCCGTCGACGTGTACTGGGACGAGATATAGTTGAAGTCGGGATACATCCGCAGGTAAGCCTTGATGTAGACGTAATAGGCGAAAGCGCCCGACAGGCCTCCCCAAAGCAGCCCCACGAGAATGTCGCTGGGATAGTGGAGGCCGAGATACATCCTCGTCCAGCAGTTGACAAACGACCACGTCAACATGGCCGTGACGAAGGTGCGGTTGCGCACGAGCAGCGAAAAGAACACGGCGACACTGAACGTATTGGACGCGTGGGCTGAGAAGAAACCGTGTTGGCCGCCCCGCATGCCGCCAACGATGTCTACCGCATACTTGATAAGCGGGTCGTGCGACGGGCGCGGACGGCCCACCAGAGGCTTTACGATGAAGTCGGCCATGCCGTCGGACAAGAGCATGCAGAGGAAGACGCAGCCCATGACAAGCATAATCTGCTTCATCGTTTCGCTGTTCTTTATCACTACGTACAGCAAGGCCATGTATAACGGAATCCAAGTCAGCCCGGATGTGAGAAAGACAACCAGGTTGTCCAGGAACAACGAATCGCTCCCATTAAAAAACGAAAGGATGTTTCTATCTAATTCAATCAATGTCTGCATCTGACGCGTCTTAGCCCTATTACTTAAATCCGTTCCATCTGCGAAGACAATATCCAGCCCTCACGACCGTCTTCAAGCTCTACTTGCTTCCAGTCCTTCATCGTGTCGTCGATAATCTCAACACGGCTGCCCTCGTGGATGATGGCGTCATGCTCGCTGCTGGCTACGGGGGTCTTCTTCAACGGGGCCGAGGGCGCAGTGACTACGGCACCTGTGCGCTTCGTAAGAATTTGCTTCTGCTCGTAAGCGAAGACGTTCGACAATATGAAAACGGCAATGAACACCACCGCCCCGAAAAAGCCTATCTTACGCACCTGCGGCTTGCCGCCGAACAGGTAGCACAGCGCAAGCACAAGGGCCAGCGAGAGGCACACTATGGCGGAGCGGGCCCAGCCGTCAACGCTGGTGAAGTTTACCAACGTCTTATACCACGTTACGAAAAACATCTCGGACTTCGGCGCAATCTTGTCGATTGTCTTTGAGCGGGCCATCTGCAGGTTGAAGCGAATGTCATCGTCACCGGGCGACAACAGCAGGGCACGCTCGTAGTTAAGCACGGCACGCGTCATGTTGTCAGTGCGGTAATAAGCGTTACCGAGATTATAGTATAATTCTACGCTCGGACCTTTCTTCAGCAGCTCCTCGTAGTCCTTGATGGCCTGCTGATAATTGCCTTTCTTATACTCGTCATCAGCGTTCTTCTTTGTTATGGCGCCGGCCGACAACGGCACGGCAAAGGCTATCACGAGCACAAGAAGGTGCATGCGCACGCCCTTGCGCTTCATTCCGCTCAACACGTCTTCAATCTTTATAATAGCGGTCATGGCCGCCTCGAATGTCTGGTTCATATTTCCTTTGGTATCTCCGGGTGCGTAACGGTTGAACTCACACTCGTCCACGGCGCGCAGGAACATGTCTATCGTGTCGCCGTCGACGCTCCGCTGCGCCAGTTTCTCCGATATGTTGTCTTTAGAGAGCTGCTCTACCGGCATGTTGAGCTTATCACCGACATATCCCCAAAGCGTCCTGAGCACCTCGTCGTAGAACTTATCGTGCTCGTTATTCAACATCAGCTTGTTGGCGTAACGCAGGCGCTTCGTGGCAACACGGTTGGCTTTCTTAATCTTAAGGCGTGTCACGTCGGCATTGTCAATAGCCCGCTTGCGGAAGATAATCAGCACACCGACAAAGACGAGGAACAGTATTGACAGGACAACCCAATAGGCCGCAGAGCCATAGAAGATGTTTTTTATGTCCTGGACTTCATACTCGCCGTCTTTTATGGGATGGATATCCTTATCCTTTAACTCGCTGTAATCAACCGATGAGTTGACGTTGCCGTCACCTTTTGCTACGTCGAGCGTGAAGGACTGGGTCTTGATAGTCTTATAAGCGTTGGCTTCAACGTCGTAATAAACAAACTCAATGGCCGGAATGACATAGCGTCCTTGGTTGCGCGGAACGGCGAGGAAATCGTAAATCATATTGCCCTCAACACCGTTTTGCGTGAGTTTGGTCTTGTCGGTGACCTTTGCGTCATACTTATCGAAGTCCTTCGGAAAATTGACGACAGGCTGCTTGATGAGCTTAAGGTTGCCTACACCACCCACAACGACACGTATCGTTATCGGGTCGTTGGCCTTTACCTCGCTCTTGTTTATCTGCGCGCTTATATTGAACTTACCCACACCACCCGAAAAGTTTGCCGGACGCTGCGGCAGCGGGTCTACCTGGATGGTCAATCCCGGAGCCTTAATTGCGCGCTTAACCTCGATATAACCTGAGCCGCCGTTGAAGAAGGCTTCAAACGGGTCGACGTTACGGTTCTGTTGGATTACCGTTCCGTTGAACGTGATACTCGGTATTTCAAGCTTGCCGGTCATCTGCGGATACATTACGTACTGGCTCCACGTTACGCAACGATAGGGCCTGCCGTTAATGCGCTCAACGTGGAATGACTTTTGCTGCGGCAGCGGAATTTCCTGAGTATGGAAACCGGTCAAGTCGGGCATTTTTCCCTCAAGCTGTGTCAAGTCCACCAGAGTGTAAACCTTATACGTCAGCAAAACAGGCTCCTGCTCGTGCACACGGCGTTTGTTAGCGCTTACCTTAATGAAAAGGTCTTTCCCGCTTATTGGAGTGCCGGCTTCACGCAATCGCGGCTGTCCGCTTGCGTCATCGTGCATCCTCGGCGCTCCGTTGGAGGCTTGGGCGCTGCCTGATACTTTTACCCTTACCGGTTTTGAGGTCATACGCTTGCCATTGGCAGTAATGCTGGCCGGCGATATCGTGTAAGTACCGTTTTTCGAAGCACATAGTATGAAAGTATATGTCTTTGACGAAGAGCTGCTTGTGTGTCCGTTTGCCATTTGATAACTTGACTGTTCGGACACATAAGGGCCGGTTATAACCTCCAATTGCTCAGGAACAGTCCCAATATGGAAGTCTGAAGCATTTCTCGTGCTTACGGTGTATGTGAGCCTGAAGTTTTCGCCTACCGAAACATTGGCCGGCGCATTGGCTACAAACGTCTGGGCGTTAGCAAACATAACGCCGGCAAATATTAGCTGTAAAAGAAAAATATATCTTTTCATACTGATGTGTTCTACAAAATTACCAGTTCTTGTCACTACTCTTACACGGTCCCTGCTTCTGCATGGCTTTCTTCAACCGTTGCTGGGTAGCCTTTTCATTTTGTATCGCCGCATTTAAGAGCTGTTCGGCATTGTCCTTGCTCATCTGCTCTTTAGGTTGCGGTTGCTTCTGTTTATCTTTATCCTTATCGTTATTTCTGTCTTTGTTGTTCTGCTGTTTATTGTTCTCTTGCTTCTTCTGTTGCTTCTTATCTTCGTTTTTCTTGTTCTTCTGAAGTTTCTTGCAAAGAGCAAGGTTGTATCTCGTTTCATTATCATGGGGATTATTCCTCAACGACTGTTCATACGCCGTTATCGCCTCGCCGAACATCTTATGGTTCTGACAGATTACGCCGATATTATGGTAAACGCTCGCCAAGCGCATCTTATTCTTCTCAAGCTTAGCGGCCCTTTGGTATTGCGCAACGGCAGCAGAATCTTTGTTTTGCATCATAAGGGCACAGCCCAAGTTATACACGGCTTGAGGATTTGAAGGATTCTTTGACACGGCCTTCCGGTATTGAATTTCAGCCTTGTCATATTGCTGCTTGTTAAACAGCTTGTTGCCTTCACGCACGAACTGCCTGTCCGTCTGCGCATCGGCAACCGTAACAAATCCCAACAATATCGCAAATATAATATAAAACCTTGCCATCTTCTTGCTATTTACTTAAAAAGCTTGACCTTCTTCAACAACGGGTTCTTGCTTTCGAGGATTAACATTTCAATGATCAAAACGATAAGCAACAATATCCCGACAGCTTGAAACTGCTCGTCATATTCACTATATGTAACGCTCATTATGTCACCTTTCTGCAGTTTGGCAATCTCGTTGTCAAGCTGTTTCTGTGCCATATTGTTATTTTCAACGTGAATATATGCACCCCCGCCAGCTTCGGCAATTTGCTTACACATATCTTCATTCAACGCCGACATGACTTCCTGTCCGCTCCTATCTTTCATGTATCCTCCAGAGCCGTCGGGCACAGGCGAGCCTTTGGGCGAACCTATACCGAGTACGAACACACGCATACCATCCTTTTTGGCCTTACGGGCTGCCTCAACGGCGCCTCCTTCATGATCTTCACCATCAGTAATTACAATAATGGCCCGACCGACCTTGTCCTGCTTAGTGAAGCTTCTCGAGCACATGGCGATAGCCTCGCCTAAATTTGTGCCCTGCATAGCTATCAATGACGGTTCAATGTTCTGCAAAAACATTTTGGCCGAAACATAATCACTTGTTATAGGCAACTGCACGAATGCATCACCGGCAAAGACTACAAGACCAACCTTGTCATTGGTAAAATTATCGACCAGATTCTCAATCAACATCTTACTTTTATCCAAACGCGACGGCACCACATCTTCGGCCTTCATCGAGTTGCTTATGTCCAATGCTATGAGAACCTCTATTCCGCGTCGCTGTTCCTGGCTGATTTTAGTTCCCATTTGCGGACGGGCAAGCATTACCACCAACAACACAACGGCCGCCATCATGAGCCAGAACTTAAGCTCGCGCCTCATTCTCGAAACATCCGGCATAAGGGCCTTAAGCAACTTTGGGTCGCCAAACTTCTTCAACTGAGCCTTGCGCTTGCGCAAACCGTATAATCGGACAAGCACGAGAACCGGCACAAGTATCAGAAGATATAAATAATCAGGATTTTCAAATCTGAACATATATTACTTTTATTTAGGGCGAAAAGGCGATTGAAAAGTACGCTGGACATACATTGCAACGCCCTCGTTCACCATTACTCAAAATATTTACGGTATACGGCGGAAAACGACAAGACGCAACAAAATCTCAAGCAACATCGTCATCAATGCCGCAAACGCAAATGGCATATAAGCCTCGTAACGTTTTGAGAATTTCTTGACATCCATCTTGGTCTTTTCAAGTTTGTCGATATCCTCGTATATTTTCTTCAATTCTGCGGTATTCGTGGCACGATAGAAATGACCGTCAGCCGTCGAGGCTATCTCGGCCAGCGTTTCAACGTCTACGTCGGCACGCATGTTGATGTATTGGGTCGTCCCTCCTACTTGTAATGGATAAGGCGCCATTGTCTTACTTCCTATCGCAATCGTGTAGACACGTATTCCAAAGCTCTTAGCGATGTTTGCCGCGGTAAGCGGAGATATGTCACCCATATTGTTGCTTCCGTCCGTCAACAATATAACGACCTTACTCTTTGTCTTACTGTCTTTCAGACGGCCTACGGCGTTAGCCAATCCCATGCCGATGGCCGTACCATCGGCTATAAGTCCCCTGGCCGCAATGTCAGTCCTTACATTCTGAAGCAAGTTTATCAACGACGTATGGTCGGTTGTCATCGGGCACTGCGTAAAAGCCTCTCCAGCAAATATCGTCAAGCCAATATTATCGTCAGGCCTTCCAGAAATAAATTCAGCCGCAACGTCCTTAGCAGCTTCGATACGGTTGGGTTTCAAGTCCTCAGCCAGCATACTGGTAGATACGTCCATCGCAAGCATTATGTCAATGCCCTCAACGGTCCGGCTGCCCCAGCTGTTATGAGTCTGTGGACGCGCAAGCACGATTACAACCAAAACAAAAGTGACAATGCGCAGAAACATCGGCAGCCACATAAGGCGCACACGCCAACTTTTAGGCGCATACTGATAAGCGAACGTGTCGCTCATCATCATCGTTGGTTCGCTTTTCTTCCTATAAAGCAGACACCACATCAAATATGGTATCAGCAGCAACAAAAGCAGGAAATATTCTTTATTGACAAATTCCATATTACTCGTTTCCTCCCTATACCAACATACTTGCCCTGTACACTACGTAAGCCAAAAGCGCTGCGGACATGACTAAAAGCACATATATCGCAGCCTTCAAGGTTATACGCGAACGCATCTTCCGCTTGTCGGTTTCAGTCAATTTCGGCTCAACACGCTCTATGGCAGGCTGGTTTTCAAGTTTCGTGGTATTGATAAACTCAACGGCATTAACCAGATTGGCGTCATTTTCATTGATCAACGTTGAATACTTGGCAAACTTCACCAAATCGGCCGTAGTGAACAGCTCTTTCAACTCGTCAATCATTTTCTTGTCGCCATCCTGCTGCAAACGTGCAATGATTTCAGAGCTTGTCATCTCTAAAGCGTTAAAGCCGAACCTTTCCCTAATATATTTTCTCAACACATCAGTAAGCATCGTATAATATGCCTTCTGGTCTTCCTGCATTGACATCTTCTTTTCCCTAATGCCTTCAATCTCTTTCAGCGCACGCTGATGCGGCGGTATTTTCTTAACCAACCTAACACGGGCTATCACCGGTTTGTTCTCCTTCAGGCGCGTCCATAAATAATATGTCAGCACGCACATGATTACAAACAATACGCTCAACCAGAAAGTCGGTTCCCATTCACTCCACAAGAAAGGATTATCCTGTACGCCTTTGGGCGGATAAAACTTTTCGGGATGCAAAGTATCTACAGGAACCGTCAACACCTTCAGTGCCAGACTTTTACTCTTGTACGTCTTACCGTCAACAACGACTTTCATCGGAGGAAGATAATACAAGTTTTCGTCAAACGACGTCAGCGTATATTTACGACTTATCTTAACAAGGCCGTTATCAAGTTGGGAAGTGTCGGAAACCGAATTATCCAACACTTCAACACCGGGAGTAATATACTGATTGGGTTTATAAACCGGCAACTTTACCTTAGCCCCCTTGTCGGCCGTAACACTTAAGGTCAGGTCGGTCTGCTCGCCTATCAATATTTCTATCGAATCAATCTTTGACTCGACAAAAACTTGGGCAGAGGTCTGTAAGGCACAAGTAATCAGTAATATAATGTAAATTATACGGTTCATTTCTTTCTACCAAAAGTTCATGTATCCGACGCAAGTCTTAAATCACGCCAGTAACCATTCAAAGGCTCGCTGTCAAGCAACCGACCGCCGTAGCCCAGCACAGGCCAACCTCAGCTTCTCATTGCAAACAGCTGCATCAAGGCTTTAACATAATCATGATTAGTAGCTATTGACACCTTATCGACGTTGCTCTTATTGAACACTTCATTCAACGTTTTTTGCCTGTTCAACCAATACGTGTGATGGGCGTTACGAAGCCTCTTGTCACTCGTGTCAATATACATCTCATGACCGGTTTCTGCGTCTACGACTTTCATCAACCCTACGTTCGGCAGCCATTCGGCACTGGGGTCGTAAACCTGTACGGCTACGACGTCATGCTTACGGTTGCATACGGTCAAGGCGTTTTCAAAGTCGTTCTTAACGTAGAAGTCGCTCATCAGGAACGCCGTACACCTACGTTTCAGTACGCTTGTCAAGAACTCTACGGCCGTCTTCACATCAGTCTTACGGCTCTCGGGATGGAAATCAAGCATTTCACGTATGATGAAAAGAATATGCTTGCGTCCCTTCTTCGGAGGTATGTATTTCTCTATCTTGTCCGAAAAGAAGATAACCCCTATCTTGTCGTTGTTCTGTATTGCGCTGAAAGCAAGCGTAGCGGCTATCTCGGTAACCACTTCGCGTTTCGTGGCGTTCTGCGTACCGATGTCGAGCGAACCGCTAACGTCAATAAGCAACATGACCGTAAGCTCCCTTTCCTCCTCATACACCTTGACATAAGGTTTATGAAAACGCGCGGAAACGTTCCAGTCAATGTCGCGAATGTCGTCGCCGTACTGATATTCACGCACCTCGCTGAACGCCATTCCCCTACCCTTAAAAGCGGAATGGTATTGTCCGGCAAAGATGTTGTTGCTCAGTCCGCGAGCCTTTATCTCGATTTTCCTTACCCTTTTCAGTATTTCTTGGGTATCCATCAAGGCACCTCCACCTTATTTATAATGTCGCTTACGATTTCCTCACTCGTAACGTTCGTAGCTTCGGCCTCGTAAGACAATCCGATACGGTGGCGCAACACGTCATGGGCCACGGCACGCACGTCTTCGGGTATAACATAACCACGCCTCTTTATGAACGCGTATGCACGCGAGGCCTTGGCAAGGTTGATGCTCGCACGCGGACTACCGCCGAACGTTATCAGTCCTTTCAGCTGCGGCAAACCGTACCTATCGGGATATCTCGTCGCAAAAACGATGTCGGCGATATATTGCTCTATTTTCTCGTCGATATACACTTGCCTTACCACGTCGCGCGCGTTGATTATGTCGTCGGCAGATATTACGGGCGTAACCTTAGGCAGCGCTCCATGCAGGTTCTCACGGATGATGAGTTTCTCCTCCTCTATCGACGGATAATCTATCACCACCTTAAGCATGAAACGGTCGACCTGAGCCTCGGGTAACGGGTAAGTTCCCTCCTGCTCAATGGGGTTTTGCGTAGCCATTACGAGGAACGGCTTTGGCAGGCTGAACGTATCGCTGCCTATTGTCACCTGATGTTCCTGCATGGCCTCAAGCAGCGCGCTCTGCACTTTAGCCGGGGCACGGTTGATTTCGTCAGCCAAGACGAAGTTGGCGAACACAGGTCCCTTTTTCGCTTGGAACTTCTCATCCTTCTGCGAATATATCATCGTTCCGGTAACGTCGGCCGGCAAAAGGTCGGGAGTAAACTGTATGCGGCTGTATTCTGCGTCAACCAGCTGTGCTAAAGTCTTTATAGCCAAGGTTTTTGCAAGTCCGGGCACACCTTCAAGCAATATATGTCCGTCGCTCAATAAGCCGATAAGTAATGTTTCAACCAAATGTTTCTGACCTACTATCACACGGTTCATGCCGGCTGTCAGAGCGCCCACAAACTCGCTTTTTTGTTCAATTAAAATGTTAAGTTCGCGTATGTCTGTCGATTCTGCCATAACTTAAATATCGTTTATTACGTTCTTCTTTCCTTATTTTTGCGACAAAAATACTACATTATGCCCTTACATGCGAATTTTTGGAACTAAATAATATTAAATTACGTTGCCCAATGCTTACCACATCAACCAACGAAAACATTGACAAGCTGAAAGATCCGCCCCAAAGAAACAACGCCGGCCAGACATTCCATACTTTACTTGTAACCATTAAGCTGCAAGCTAAACATCACACCCAACCTAAATGAAATGGAATAATGACGGCGACGTAGTCCACAGGAAAACGCTTAGTTGCACCGGAACAAAGAAGCGGGATAAACAACTGGCAACCAGGCAGTTATAAAAGGCCGTCTTTCGAGGGCTAAAAGGCGGCCAATGGCAATGCCAAAAACCGCCTTTTAGCCCTCGAAAGGTAACCATAAGAATTTGGAATAATACGTTTACATTTCAAACACCCTGACCTTAGTCTTGCCGTCATAAGATATTATCAATTCAGCCATGAAACTACTCGGACTATCGGGTATTGCAAGCTGCGCCCTATAATGCAACCCGTCATCAGAAGCTTCAATCAACTTTATATCACTTAAGACGCATTGCTTAAGCATGTTTGCAGGCACGGTTTCAGCAAAATCGTCTTTCCTGAAGTCTTTTGAAAAAACCTTTGCCGCCCCACGATAAACACTTACATGCACAATGTTGTCATAATAAATGTTCTCCGTTTCCATGCCTTCCGAATTGTAAGACGTACGATAGACTTTATATGTCGTCGGGTTTACCTGCACATAGCTGTGGTAACGGTTATCGTTGTACGACACAACCGTATCCGTCTTGACTACCTTACCTTGGTTTAATGGAACTTGATCATGACGTTTGAACTGGTATGCGTCAACAGGATTATCGCTCTTCACAAGCTTTATGATGTCGCCTCCTTGGTTCTTGAACTCAAGCAAATGCGCAGCCATCTTAATTATAGGATACTTTGAAACACTATTTCCTTGAAGAACCATAGTATCTTTAACAATCTTAAACTCCACCGGGTTGGCCGTTGGGTCAGGATAATATATGGTGTCACCGCTTATCTTAAAGACAACGCTTTCTTCGTCGGCGTCAACCCATATGCCGGCAAGCATTTTCTTAGCTTCCAAATTCTCAGCGGGCGCGACCACAGGTTTATCTTGTTGCTTACAGCTACAAACCGCGGCCACAGCCACTAATAATATTGTGATGATATGTAAGAAATTCCTTATCATCACTTTCCTATACAATGATATTCAAAACCATGCTCGTTAAGCTCATCCTTATCGTAAATATTCCTGCCGTCAAGAACAAGCTTACGAGCCATCGACCGGCCGAGGCGCTCCCAATCAGGTAATCTGAATTCTTTCCATTCGGTAAGCAGCAGTAAGGCGTCGGCACCGTCGGCAGCAGCATACATATTGTCGCAATACACAACCTTGTCACCCATAATGCGGCGGCACTCTTTCATTGCCTCAGGGTCATACACCTTTACAACGCATCCGGCATTGAACAATGCCCTCATCATAACCAAGGCTGTTGACTCGCGCATGTCGTCGGTTTCGGGCTTGAACGCCAGTCCCCACAACGCCACATGCTTACCCTTAAGGTCGTCACCGGCAAACGCCTTCTTCAGTTTCTCAAACAATATGCCCTTCTGTTTTTCGTTGACACGCTCAACAGCCTTAAGCACTTCAAGCGAATAGCCGTTGTCGTCGGCCGTCTTTATCAACGCCTTGACATCCTTCGGGAAGCAAGAGCCGCCATAACCGCAACCTGCATACAAGAACTTACGGCCTATACGCGTGTCGGAACCTATTCCAGCACGCACTTTATTCACGTCGGCACCAACAAGCTCGCACAGGTTCGCTATATCGTTCATAAAACTTATGCGGGTGGCCAACATAGAATTAGCGGCATATTTTGTCATCTCAGCGCTCGGGATGTCCATGAATATAACACGGAAATTATTAATCAGGAAAGGCTTATACAATTTGGTAAGCATTTTCTGCGCCCTGTCGCTATTAACGCCGATGACAACACGGTCGGGACTCATAAAGTCTTTAATGGCATTTCCCTCTTTCAAGAATTCAGGATTGCTCGCCACGTCGAAATCCACATCCACTCCACGCTTGTCAAGCTCGGTCCTTATCGTGTCATACACTTTTATCGAAGTGCCCACGGGCACGGTGCTTTTTGTAACGACAACAATATATTTATTTATGTTCTCGCCTATTGTCTTCGCCACCTGCAGCACATATTTCAGATCAGCGCTTCCATCCTCGTCGGGAGGCGTTCCCACCGCAATGAAAATTATCTGTTGGTCGTTTATCACGTCAGGCAACGACGTAGTAAACTTCAGCCTTCCGGCCTTTAAGTTTTTTGCCACCAATTCATCAAGTCCCGGCTCGTATATCGGAATTTTACTCTCTTTAAGAGCCTCTATCTTGTTTTCATCTACGTCAATGCACGTAACGGTGGCCCCTGTTTCAGCGAAACATGCTCCCGAAACCAAGCCGACATAACCTGTTCCTACAATAGCGATATTCATAAAATATTCAATTATAATTCTGTTATTCAGTCAAATGCCGCACATTCAATTGCCAAAAGCAATCTTTTTGCGCCGTGCAAAAATATAAAATAATATCATAACCATAAACATTCCCTTATGTTTTTTTGCTCATTAACCGCCTTTGATTTGTTTCTTCGGACAAAAATCATTAATTTTGCAGCGTGATTGAACTTGACAGACATATCGAAATATTGCTTTTGAAAAGCGATTGCGTCATAGTGCCTGACTTAGGCGGCTTTGTTGCCAGCCATGTCGCAGCACGCTATGACGAAGGCGACAACATGTTCATACCGCCGTTGAGGACATTGGGGTTCAATCAAAAACTGACGCTCAACGACTCGTTGTTGGCACAATCATATTCCGAAGCTTATGATATAAGCTATCCTGACGCATGCGAACGCATTGCAAATGAAGTAAATGAACTTAAACAGCATATAGCAAACAGCGGAGCTTACGAACTTAATAATATAGGTACATTATACCTTAACACTAACGGCAACATTGAATTCGCCCCGTGTGAAGCAGGTATCTTAACGCCCGATTTATACAGCTTAAGTTCGTTTGAGATGAGAAAAAGCGTTGGCCTGTATTCCGAAGAACCGGAACGGAAGAGCAAGTCCATCGCAAATTCAGAGTCAAGCAACATCAACAAAACATTCACTATTGAGCCTAAAGACTCTGAAAATAAGCACATTAACGAAAACGACAAAAGGATACAAATCAGAATTAGCGCAATTAGAAACTTGGTGGCAGCCGTTATTGCCGTAATACTTTTCATGGTATTGGGTACGCCGGTGAATGAAAGCCGCAATATGGTTAAGACCAGCAATATAGACAATGGAATAATATCCAATCTCATAAACAACGGATACGACAACATTAGCAAGAAAGAGGACATACAACTAAAATCAAAGAAGCTTCAAAAGAAAAAGGACAATGTAAAAAATGAGCCTGTAGCAACACAGAAGGAAATGAAAGAAGAAAAGGCCCAAAGCTATTTTTGCATCGTTCTTGCCAGCCATGTAACTCCGTCAAACGCCGAAGAATTCGTAACGAAACTCGTTAAAAACGGATACGATGATTCTGAAGTGCTTAAAGAAAAAGGAAGAGCACTCAAAGTCGTTTACGGACATTATAAATCAAACAACGAAGCATACAACGCATTAAACAACTTACGCGGTAAAGAATATTTCTACGACGCTTGGATTTACCAAGTAAAACATTGATATGAAAAGAGTTAGATGCCCCAAGTGTGACGAATTCATCACATTTGACGAAACCAACTACAGTGAAGGACAATCTTTAGTTTTCGTATGTCCGCAATGCGGAAAACAATTCGGCATAAGAATTGGCAAGTCAAAATTGCGTGATACGCGGAAAGAAGAAAAACTTGACGAATTAGCTGACGAAAACGGTTACGGCTCGATTGTCGTGATTGAAAATGTCTTTCATTACAAACAAGTAATACCGTTAAAATTCGGTGACAACACTATCGGAAGGTACATGAAAGGTAGTAAAACCACGGCACCGATCGAAACTAACGACCCAAGTATCGACATAAACCATTGCACCATTAATGTGTCAAAGGACAAAAAAGGCAACTTGAAATATACGTTGCGCGATGGCCCCAGCAACACCGGAACTTTCGTTGACAATGAAATTCTGGGCGACAAGGAAAGAAGGGTTATTTACGACGGAACATTATTTACAATAGGTGCAACAAGCATAATATTGAGAGCCGCCAACGAAGCAGAATAGTTAATTTAACATAAATAGCCGCCGTAACGCAAAAAAAACTTTAAATACGCAAATTAATAAGAATTAAAGATTGTACCTTTGCGCCCGATTTTAGCAATATAAAGTCGAACTTTATTAATTATTAAAAACTTAATTTATTTTATGTCAGATTTAAAGAACGTACAGCCATTGGCAGACTTCAATTGGGACGAGTTTGAAAATGGAAGTAATGTAAGCGTGAGCAAGGAAGACCTTGAGAAAGCTTACGATGAAACACTGAACAAAGTCAGCGAGCATCAGGTTGTTGACGGAACAGTAATCTCTATCGACAAGAAAGAAGTTGTCGTAAACATCGGTTACAAGAGCGACGGTATCATTCCCGCAAGCGAATTCCGTTACAATCCCGATTTGAAAATCGGCGATGTCGTTGAGGTTTATGTTGAAAACCAGGAAGACAAAAAAGGCCAGCTCCTTCTTTCACACAAGAAGGCTCGTTTGAGCAAGAGCTGGGAGCGCGTAAACGCAGCCCTCGACAACGAAGAAGTCATCCAGGGATACATCAAGTGCCGCACTAAGGGTGGTATGATCGTTGACGTATTCGGCATTGAAGCCTTCCTCCCGGGAAGCCAGATTGACGTTCATCCTATACGCGACTACGACGTATTCGTAGGCAAGACAATGGAATTCAAGGTCGTTAAGATTAACCAGGAATTCCGCAACGTAGTTGTTTCTCACAAGGCACTCATCGAGGCTGAGTTGGAAGCACAGAAGAAAGAAATCATCAGCAAGCTCGAAAAAGGCCAGATACTCGAAGGTACGGTTAAGAACATCACTACTTACGGTGTGTTTGTTGACCTCGGCGGCGTAGACGGACTCATCCACATCACTGACCTCTCTTGGGGCCGCGTAAGCGATCCGCACGAGGTTGTTTCTTTGGATCAGAAGATCAACGTCGTAATCCTTGACTTCGACAATGACAAGAAGCGTATCGCCCTCGGTCTGAAGCAGCTCACCCCGCATCCTTGGGACGCTCTCGACCCGAACCTTAAGGTTGGCGACCACGTTAAGGGCAAGGTTGTCGTTATCGCAGACTACGGCGCATTCGTTGAAATCGCACCGGGCGTTGAAGGTCTTATCCACGTTTCAGAGATGAGCTGGAGCCAGCACCTGCGCAGCGCACAGGAGTTCATGCACGTTGGTGACGAGGTTGAAGCAGTCATCCTCACACTCGACCGCGAGGAGCGCAAGATGTCGCTCGGCATCAAGCAGCTTAAGGAAGACCCGTGGGAAACTATCGAGGTTAAGTATCCTATCGGCAGCAAGCACACTGCTAAGGTACGCAACTTCACAAACTTCGGTATCTTCGTAGAACTCGAGGAAGGCGTTGACGGACTTATCCACATCAGCGACCTCTCATGGACGAAGAAGGTTAAGCACCCGTCAGAGTTCACTCAGGTAGGCGCAGACATCGACGTAATCGTGCTTGAAATAGACAAGGAGAACCGCCGCCTCAGCCTCGGCCACAAGCAGCTGGAGGACAATCCGTGGGATACCTACGAGACCATCTACACTCCCGGCTCAATCCACACTGGCAAGATAACCGAGATGATGGACAAGGGAGCTGTGATTGCACTCAACGAGGGCGGTGAAGGCTTTGCTACTCCGAAGCACTTGGTAAAGGAGGACGGCACCCAGGCTCAGCTCAACGAGGAGCTCCAGTTCAAGGTTATCGAGTTCGTTAAGGAAACGAAGCGCATCATCCTTTCACACAGCCGCACGTTCGAAGACGTTAAGGACGAGCCCAAGAAGGCTCCGCGCAGCAAGAAGCAGAAGAAGGAGGAAACTCCCGCTATCAACAATGTAGCAGCCGGAACAACTCTCGGCGACATTGACGCTCTTGCCGAACTGAAGGCTAAGATGGAAAAAGGCGAATAATATTACATTATAAGCTATATGCCAGAAGAGGCCGTGACGACATGTCACGGCCTCTTTTCGTTTACCCCTACATCAGCCGGAACTCACGTCCCGAGCTGAGGGAAGACGCCCCGAGCGAAATGACAGGCGGTCGCGAGCGGATAGGAATATTGCCCGGCTCACGACATATCAGCACAAAAACAACGGCGGTGGACGGTTTTTACGTCAAATATTCTTACCTTTGTAGAAAGCTTGCAATAAGCTTTCGCATAACAAGAAATAATCAGAAGCACAACTAAATGAAAAAGTTCTTGGAGTTTGTGGCCGAAGACATCATCAACAAACACGGCACCGACTTATCACGCATAGCAGTAGTATTTCCCAACAAGCGCGCCTCGCTGTTCCTCAACGAGCACTTGGCGAAGTTAGCGGGGCGCCCCATCTGGTCGCCGGCGTACATCACCATCAGCGACTTATTCCGCCGCCACTCTCAACTAAGCATAGGCGACCCGATAAAGCTGACGTGCGAGATGCACAAGAGCTTTACCGAATGTACGGGCGTGGACGAAACCCTTGACCACTTTTTCGGCTGGGGCCAACTGCTGCTGGCCGACTTCGACGACATCGACAAGAACATGGCCGACGCATCGAAGGTGTTCGCCAACGTCAAGGACCTGCACGAGCTTGACGACATCTCATATTTGGACGAAGAGCAGGTGGAGGCCCTAAAGCGCTTCTTCAGCAACTTCACCAACGCCGAGAACACTGAGCTGAAAAAACGTTTCATGCAGCTATGGTGTCACTTAGAGGACATCTACAACAATTTCCGCCAACGCCTTAAGAATCAGGGGATTGCCTATGAAGGAATGATGTACCGCGAGGTGGCCGCCGACGAGAGTATCGACTTCAACTACGACACATACCTCTTCGTCGGCTTCAACGTCGTGCAGAAGGTGGAGCAGCAGGTTTTCGCCCGACTGCAGAAGGCTGGCAAGGCCCGCTTCTACTGGGACTTCGACCGTTACTACATGCCCGACGGTAACCCGACGGCACAGCAGAACGAGGCCGGACACTATATCTCGGCATACCTGAAATCATTTTCCAACGAGCTGGACGTAAGCGACGCCAAGATATACGACAACTTCAAGAGCGGAAAAAGCATAACCTACATAAACGCTACGACCGAGAACATACAGGCAAGATACGTTGCCAACTGGCTGAAGGAGCATGAGAGATACAAGGACGGGAAGAACACGGCCATCGTGATGTGTGACGAATCGCTGCTGCCGACCGTAATCCACTGCATACCGGACGAGGCCGAGAGCATTAACATCACTACCGGCTACCCGCTGTTCCAGACGGCCGTGGCGTCGTTCGTGCTGCAGCTAATCGACATGCAGGCCAACGGCTACTCGCCGGCGAAGGGCACTTTCAGGGTGAGCTACGTCATGCAAGTGCTCAACCACCCTTACGCCCAGTACGTGTCAGAGGCGTGTCCCGCGCTGGTCGCGAAGCTGAAAAAGGAACACACCTACAACCCCTCGCCCGCCGCGCTGGCTGCCGACGACAACACGGCGGTGCTCTTCAGGGCGCTCGGCGGTAAGGACGAGCTTACGCAGTGGCTGCTCGACGTGCTGCGCCTCGTGGCCGAACGCTGCGACAAGGCCCCCCTCGCCCAAGAATCGCTCTTCCGTATGTACACCCTGTGCAACAGGCTTAACGAACTGACGGCCGCCGGCGACCTCGACGTAGACTTGACGACGATGCAGAAACTCGTAGTCCAGCTCGTCAACGCCACCAGCATACCGTTCCACGGCGAGCCGGCCGAGGGAGTGCAGGTGATGGGCATACTGGAAACGAGAAACCTCGACTTCGACCACGTGCTCATACTCTCGTGCAACGAGGGGAACATGCCCAAGGGCGTGAACGACTCGTCGTTCATACCCTACTCCATACGCAAGGCCTACGGCCTGACCACCGTCGACAACAAGGTGGCCGTCTACGCTTACTACTTCTACAACCTGATACAGCGCGCCGCCGACGTCACCATTGCCTACAACAGCTCCACCGACGGCAGCAGCACGGGAGAGATGAGCCGCTTCATGCTGCAGCTTATGATTGAGGGCGGCTACCGGGTGAGGCGCGTGTCGCTGCAGACGGGACTCCACCTGAAGTCGGCCCGCATAGAGGAAATACCCAAGGACGAAAAGATAATGGCGGCCCTCGACGCCGTGAAGGCCGTGTCGCCGACGGCCGTCAACCGCTACATGCGCTGCCCGCTGCAGTTCTACTATAACAACGTGGCCGGCATAAAGGAGCCAGAGGACGACGAGCTTGACGAGTTTGACGGGCGAATATTCGGCAACGTGTTCCACGCTTCGTCGGAGATACTATACCGGCAGATATGCCGGAGCGGCGGCGAAGTGACGCGCGAAAGCATTGCTTACGCCCTGAAACACAAGGAAACGGTTGAAAGGATAGTAGACGAGGCCTTCAACGAGGTGGTGTTCAAGACCAAGGACACGGCGCGGCGCCACGAATACAACGGCCTGCAGCTGATCAACCGCGAGGTGATAATAAGATACGTAAGCCGCCTGCTCGAGATTGACGGCGAGCTTGCGCCGTTCAGGATAGCGGGCATAGAGGTGCCGGCCTATGCCGACATGACGATAAAGACGAGCCTGGGCGAACGCACGATAAGGATTGGCGGGCGCATTGACAGGCTTGACCGCGTGACCGACCGCGCCACGGGCACTGAGCGCATGCGTGTGATTGACTATAAGACGGGCCGCGCGCCGAGCAAGGCCGTGAAGTCCGTAGACGACATATTTGCCGACTCGCCCGACGACGGGCGCCACTCTGACTACTACCTGCAGTCAATGCTCTACGCCATGGCCGTCAGCCGCGACGGGCGGCTCAACCCCGACCGCCTGCCGGTAAGCCCGGCGCTGATGTTCATACAGCGCACCCAGCAGGACGACTACGACCCGACAATAATCATAGGCAAGGAGCCCGTAGCCGACATAGAGGAATACGCCGACGAGTTTACCGACAGGCTGAAGGCTACGGTAAGCTCGATGTTCGAGCCTGAAGAGCCGTTCCGCCCCACGCAGGACAGGGCGCTCTGCGCCCGCTGCCCCTACCGCGGCATGTGCGGCGCGTAAGTGCGGCGCCGTCAGCGCATTGAGCCGTCGACGAACGAGAGCGGCAGCAGCGCCCCGGCGCCGTCAATGGCGTAGACGCCCTTCTGCCCGTAGAGGTAGACCGTAATCTTGCGGCCGTAGCGCTGCTCAAGCTCAAGCATGGCCTGGCGGCACACGCCGCAGGGCGACACCGGCTCGACTACGAAGCCGCGGGCGTTGCGCGCGGCTATGGCTATGGCCGTGACGGCCTGGTCAGGACGGTTTGACTGGGCGTTGAATATGGCGGCCCGCTCGGCGCACATCGTCACGGGAAACGAGGCGTTCTCCTGGTTGGCACCCTTGACTACGGCGCCGTCGGCAAGCCTGAGGGCCGCGCCCACGCAGAAGTTAGAGTAAGGCGAATAAGAGCCGTAAGTGGCCTCCTTGGCCGCGTCAACCAGCTGTCGCACATCCTCGGGCAGTTCGCCGTATTGGTAAAAGAGGATGTCCGACTTTATTACAAGATGTTCCATAATATCAGTTTTACAAGCTTCATTCTTCCTTAACGTATTCATAGCAGCCCATGTCAGGCTCCTCGTCGCGCGGCAGCCCGTCGCGGTCGTCGGGCAGGGCGTAGTCCTTCATGGCCGCGCCGATGGCCGGAGAGCCTTCGGCAAGGTGGAAGTCGTAGTGCTGCGTGTCGATGTCGACGAGGCGGAAGTTCTCCTCGCCCTCTACTATCGACGTGTCACGGTCTTCGTCGGCCACGTCTTCCCAAATCATGTCGACGAAGTGTTCGTCGTCAACGACGGTCGAGTCGCGCAGCAGGGTGCCGGCGAAGCGGTAGTTGAAGGCCGCGGCGTCGTCGCCGTCGAGCCGCTCGCCGGCCATCATGTGGTCGGCGTAGCCGGTGACAATGCTGTTGAGGCAGTCCATGCGGACGAGCGGACAGGGCCAGCCGCCGCTATGGTTGGCGAAGCGCAGGGCCGCGCCGCGCGCCGAGTCGAACGGGTAAAACTGCGCGAGCGTGCAGTGGGTGAGCGACACGTCGCCGCCGAACACGGCCACGCAGTCGTGCAGCGTGTTGGTTATCTGGCAGTTGCGCGCCTCCACCCGGCTGGCCACGGCCATCAGGCCGTAGCCCTGGCAGTTGTGCACGGTGCTGCTGTAGAGGTTGAGCTTGGGGCGTGTCACGTCGGAAGAGTCGCACACTATGCCGTCGAACGTGCCGTGCACGTCGGTGTATTCGAGGGTGTTATCGTATGACGAGCTGTGCAGGCGTATGCCCTGCCACTGCCCGCTGACCATGTCGTAGGGCAGGTAGTCGAACATGCGGTCGGTCCGGTCGCCGCGCAGCACCACCTCCGCCCCGGGCGCGCCCTCGGCCACGAGCGTGCCGTAGACGTCGAGCCCGGCGTCGGCGTGGAAGTAGAGCGTCGTGCCGGCGGCAAGGCGCAGGGTGACGAGGCTGTCAACCTTAATTCCGCCGTACACCACTATGGGGCGGGCCGTGCCGCCGAGCGTGGTGTCGCGGCTTACGACCATGTCGCGCAGCAGCGTGGCGTCCCACGTGTAGGCGTTGAGGTTGACACGCTGGCGGGCGCCGCTCTCGAGGGTGAACTCAAGGTCGTCCTCGAGCAGCCGGGGGCCTTCCTCGCCGTTGACGGGCGACGTCAGCTCTACGAACACGCGCAGGCTGTCCTTGTTGCGCAGCTCTACATCGTGCACCTGGTAGCCCGCCGTGGGACTGAGATACTCGCCGTCGACGTTGACACGGAAGCCCGTCTGGTTGCCGTTGACGAGGCGCACGTTGGTGCAGCGTATGCCGTCGCCCGAGCGGTTGTATACCCAGAAGGTGCGCGTGGACGTGGGCACGGTCGAGAAGACGGTGTCCATGCGTATCGTGTCGGTTGAGAACGTCAGGAGATTTGACGGCGACGTGGTGAACGTGTCGTCGTCGGTGCAGGCCGCGAGCATGGCCGCGGCCAGCACGGCCGATAGTATTAATGATTTGTTTGCCATCATTAGTAATAACGCCGGGCGGGCCGTAATATTGCGTAAGGAGGGGCGCAAGGAGACAAAAAGACGCTCGGCGAAGCCCGGCGAAAGGCCCGGGGCGGCCGAACGGCCGAACGTCGGGAAACGGAAAAGGCGCCGGGCCGGAGTGAGGGGCCAGCGCCTTAAGCCACGGGCAGCAGGCGGCCTAACGGCCTTTCATCTGCCTTATGATGTTAGAATAGTCGTTGTTGCTGAGCAGAGCCTCTATGCCCACGTTCTTGTTGGCGCACATGTAGCGCTCAACGGCGTCGATATAGGGCGAGCGGAAGAAGCGCTTGCCCAAGGCGCGGTTGCACACCCACATTATCTTGCCTACGTGCAGGTCGCGCTCGAGCTGGCTGCGCGACTCGAAGTCGTGCATCGGGTAAAGGCTGAGCAGATAGAAGCTGAGGCAGTCGGGCACGATGTACTCGCGCGACATGGTGGCCCGCTGCGACTCGGGGTAATACTTCTTGTAAAGCGGGTAGTCGCGGCCCAGATACTTGTCGAGCGATATTCCGATGGTGTGGTTGCCTATTACTATGCTCTGGTCGAGGGCGCTTATCTGGGCGTAAACCATCGGCACGGGTATGTCGGGCAAGTTGGCGCGCAGCCAGTCGAAAGCCCCGTTAAGCTGGGCGTTGATGTCCTCCATGTTGGCGAACTGCGCCTCGGCGTCCGAAACGATGGTCTGCAACGTGGAGTCCTGGAAGAACGACAGGAAGCGGCGGCTTATCTGCGGGTCGTTGACTTCTCCCAGGCGGAGCACGTCCTCAATGAGCGTGCGCGTTTCGATGGGGTAATCCATGTTCATCTGCTGCAGCGCCGAGAAGTCGCCGGTAGTGAGATACTGGCTTTCAAGGCGGTCGTAGCGGCTCACCTCTAAGCGGTGGCCGCCGTCGCCCTCGTCGAGCGGCTTCAGCTTGAAGTCGCAGCCGGCCAAAAGGGCTAAGGTCAATATCAACAAACAACTGATTTTACTCACTCTGCAACATTTTACTTTGCAAATGTACGAAAAATCGGCGGTATTGTCAAACTTATTCCCTAAAATAATTAAAATTAGCCCGCAAATAACGTCCGTTTGTTAAATAAAATATAAAAAATAACTAAATACGCAAATTACGGCCGTCTTCCTCAGCCTGTACGGACGCCCGCCCGGGAGCCGAGGACGCCCCACCCCGCCGCCGGCAGCCACCGCCCGGCGGCGGCAAGACAACCGTCTTGGCCGGTGCCGGCGGCCGGATACTCCGGAGCGGACAAGCTGACACTCGGATGCCGACGGCCTGACACTCAAGTGCCGGCAGGCCGCACTCCGGCGGAACGCCGCCCCGCCATGAGGCGGAGGCCGCGGCGTCAGTCGCCGTTCCAGTTGACGCGCCGCTCGTAAGCGTCGAAACCGACGTCGGCCGGGGCGCCGGCGTTCCTGACCGCGGCCAGCACGAAGTCTTGCTCTGACGGCGGCATGGCAATCTCGCCGCGGCGGCGCTTGAAGTAAGCGCTGCGCCCGAAGCGCCTTATGCAAGCCTGCATGAAGGCGGCGTACTGGTCGGGGTACATTCGCCGCTGCATGCCCGTGAAGCCGCGGGCGTAGGCCACGGGACTGCTGTCGCGGTAGTAGGCGCACGCGGCGTCATCCGACGTGACGGCGGGATTCAGCACGGTGGCCGTAGGCTCGTCGGCGCCCAGCAGCCGCCAGGCTATCGCGCGCAGACAGGCCGAGGCCAGCGGACAGGCCGCAGAGATGCAGCGGGCATAGTTGAAGGGCACGTCGGCGGCGTTGATAATATTCGTTTCCATAACTCTATGATAAAGGTTTAGTAATCGGGCGGCACGCCGCCCTGCTGTAAAACGGCAACGGGCAGGCAGGGCCTAAGCCCCGCCTGCCCGCTATAGGGTTGACGGACGGTCGTCAGACGGCCATCTCAATCCAATCGTAGAAGAAGCTGCATACGCCGAAGAGCAGCACGCCGGCCGTGCAAAGGGCAAGCGCCAGCTTGGTGTTGCCGTCGCTCTTGAACGCGGGCAGCGGACTGTCAGAGTTCTTAATGTACATCGCCTTGACGATGAGCAGATAGTAGTAGAGGCTCACCACGGTGTTAACCAATGCGATGAAGACAACCAGATATGTCAGGGCGGAGCCTTCCTGGGCTGCGGCCATGAAGACGAAGAACTTGCTGAACATACCGGCGAACGGCGGAATACCGGCCAGCGAGAACAGCGCGAACGTCATCAGTAGCGACAGCTTGGGGTTGGTCGTATAGAAACCGTTGTAGGCGTCCATGTCGGTAGTGCCTCCGTTGTTCTCCTCAACCACGCCGATTACGGTGAAGACGGCAAGGTTGGCAACGACGTACACAAGCACGTAGTACATCAGCGCGGCAACGCCCATAGAGCTGTCGCCCACCACGGCCAGCATGATATATCCCGCCTGCGAGATCGAGCTGAAAGCCATGAAGCGCTTAAGCTCCTTCTGACGGATGGCGAAGAGGTTGGCCACGGTAATGCTGAGCACGATTACGATGTAGAGCACGTGCGTCCAATACTCGGTAAGGGGTGCGAACACCTTCATCAGGATGGTCATCAGCGTGAAGGCTGCGGCACCCTTTGAGATGACGCTGAGGTAGCCCGTGACGGTAGTCGGGGCGCCCTGGTAAGTGTCGGCGGTCCAGAAGTGGAAGGGCACGAGGCTGATCTTGAAGCCCAAGCCGCTGAAGAAGAACACCATGCCCATGACGCACATCGTGAGGTTCTGCCTTGCGGCCAGGACGGAAGCCACGTCGTCGAAGTAGAGCGTGCCTACCGCGCCGTAAAGGAACGATATGCCGTAGAGCATTACGCCGCTTGAGAACGTTGCCGTAAGGATGAACTTAGCGGCGGCCTCGGCAGAGTTGTGGCGGTACTTGTCGAGAGCCACGAGGCATGCCATGGGCACTGAAGCCATCTCAAGACCAAGGTAGAACATAAGGAAGTGGCCGGAGCTCATCATCATGTTCATACCCAGCAGGGTTGAAACTACAAGCATGTAGAACTCGCCCTCCTTAAAGCTTGTGTCGGGGCGGCTGAGCCACTTGCGGCTCTGGATGAGCACTACGAGCGTGCCGGCGGCAAGTATGGCCTTCATTACGTTGACCGCAGCCGTCGTTACATACATCCCGCCGAAAGCCGACGTAGGCTCCTGCGGCACGAGCGTAACAACCACCTGCACCAGCATGAGCAGGCACGCCAGCGGATTGAACCACTTGCGCTCGCCCTTGCGCGACGACGCAAAGTCGGCGATGAATACGATTATCAGGATAGCCATCAGTGTGGCTTCCGGTATCATGTTAAGAAATTGACTGTAATTCATTGTTCATATTTTTTATAGTGACAAGTCTACAAGCAAACAAGCGACAAGGGTATTAGCCATCTTGGCGTTATTCCGTGTCAACAAACAAGCAAGCGTCAAAGGCACAGGCCTTGTCCGCATGAAGCTCGTCTGCCTGTTGCTTGTTTGCTTGTCAGCTTTCATCATATTGCCGCGATTGCTGAAACGTTATGGATGTGGTCAAGTATCGGAACTATCGCGTTGTCGATAACCTCGCTGGCCCACAACGGCGCGATACCCAAGCCGGCTACGCAGAAGATGAGGCAGCACACGGCCACGCGCTCGTCCCACGTAGCGTCGGTGAGCTTCTCGTAATGCGGATCTGCCACCTTGCCGTACAGAATCTTGCCGACAACGCGCAGGATGTAGACAGCCGTCACGACGATACTCGTACAAGCGATTATCGTAGCGGTGCGGTGGAACGTGTCGTTGTTGGCGAACGAACCTACGAATATCGTCATCTCGGCAACGAAGCCAGAGAAGCCGGGCAAGCCCAGGTTGGCCAAACCGGCAACGACGTAACCTACGCTGAGGAACGGCATGATCTTCATCAAGCCGCCGAGCTGGCGCACGTCACGGGTGTGCGTACGGCCGTAAATCATACCGATAAGGGCGAAGAACAAGGCCGTCATAAGTCCGTGGGAAAGCATCTGGAGTATTGCGCCAGTGCATGCAGTCTTGGTCATCATGAGCAGCGCGAACAGCACAAGGCCGCAGTGTGACACTGAAGAGTATGCGTTGATATACTTAAGGTCTGTCTGAACGCATGCCGACAAAGCTCCGTAAACAACCGAGATGGTGGTAAGGATGAGGAAAATCCAAGCCAGCTCGTGAGCGGCCTCGGGCAAGAGGAACATTGCGATACGGAAACAGCCGTAGCCTCCAAGCTTCATGAGCACTCCGGCGTGGAGCATTGACACAGCGGTAGGCGCCGAAGCGTGACCGTCGGGACTCCATGTGTGGAACGGGAACAAAGCTCCCAGCACGCCAAAGCCGATGAACACGAACGGGAAGAACACCTTCTGCAGGTCAACCGGGATGTTGTGCATGTGGGCAATCTCAAGCACGTTCATAGTTGTGGCTCCGCTACCGAAGTAAATGCCGAGGATACCGAGGATGAGCAAGGCCGAACCGCCCATAAGCATAAGCGTCAGCTTCATGGCCGAATACTCCTTGTGGCCGCTGCCCCAGACGCCTATCAGCAGGTACATCGGGATGAGGGCTACCTCGTAGAACATGAACATGGTGAACATGTCAATGCTGATGAAGAAGCCGTAAACACCCGTACTCAACAGCGTGAACCAAAGGAAATATTCCTTAGTCAACGGCTTCAGCTGCCATGAGGCAAACGTACCGGTGAACACGATAATGCTCGACAGGAGCAGCATGACAACCGAAATGCCGTCAACACCTATGGCGTATTCAATGTTCAAAGGCTCGAACCAAGGAATACTGTCAGTGAACAACATCTCGTCGGTATTGCCGCCGGCCCTCATCTGGATGAACGTTACGGTCAGCCAGATGGACAGGAGCAACAGGCACGAGGCTCCCGTAACCATCACGCCGCGCACTTGGTTGATGTTGCGGGCCAGCCACAGGCCGAGCAACATAAGCGCGGGAATAACTACAAATAAACTTAATATATTCATTTTACCTGTTTTCTTTTATAGACAAATACATATCAGGACTAACGCAATAGTTCCCGTGAGGAACCAAACAGCATACTGACGGACATCGCCGCTCTGCCATCCGCGGATGCTCTCTCCTCCCTCGTTGGCACCCCAAGCCATGAAATTCATGGCTCCGTCAACTACATGACGGTCGAACCAAGCCAAAGGACGGCTCACGCAACGGAAGATGATCTTGTGCGTAACGAACATCCAAACCTCGTCGAGATAGAAACGACGGTAAGCTGCCTCGTGCAGGCGCGGAAACTTCTTTGCCAGCATGTCGGCAACGGGAGTTTCCTCGCCTTTATACATATATGTCGCAAGAGCTATGCCGCAGAGCGCAAGTATCGTGCTCGAACCAGCAATGGCCCAATCTATATGTGTTCCGAAACCTATGCCGTTGGCTGAAACGAACTCGCCGAACTCGAACACGTGCAGCGTGCCGAATACTCCGACAAGCATCGTTATAACCGACAGGACGATAAGAGGTATCGTCATGGTAGCCGGAGCCTCGTGGGGCTGATGTGCGCCTTCGGCCTTATGGGTTTCGTAATAGCTCTTGCCCCAGAAGATGCAGTAATACAGACGGAACATGTAGAACGCCGTCATGGCAGCAATGCCGCTCATTATGACACCCATCACAGGTGAGAAGTTGTAGCAAGCAACAAGTATCTCATCCTTAGAGCAGAAGCCCGAGAAGAACGGAATACCGGCAATCGCAAGACAAGAAATCAAGAATGTCCAATGGGTAATCGGCATATATTTGCGCAAACCGCCCATGTACATCTTCTCATTAGAATGTACAGCATGGATGATACAACCTGCGCCGAGGAAGAGGCAAGCCTTGAACATTGCATGAGTAAACAGGTGGTACATGCCTGCCATATAGCCTAAGCCGTTAGCGTCGGCATATTCCTCTGTCATAGCGACCTTTCCAAGCTCTGCGTCGGGCATGCACACGCCGAGGGCAACGAGCATGAAACCAATCTGCGAAATTGTAGAGAAGGCAAGGACACGCTTGATGTCACTCTGGCAGCAGGCAACTGCTGCTGCATAAAACGCAGTGAACGCTGCGATGTATGCGACCCAATGCAATGCTTCGGGAGCAAACTCGATGAACAGCGGGAAGAGGCTGGCCACAAGATATACACCTGCAACAACCATTGTTGCCGCATGGATAAGGGCGCTGACAGGTGTCGGGCCTTCCATTGCGTCGGGCAACCAGATGTGCAAGGGGAACATCGCACTCTTACCGGCACCACCGATGAACATCAAGAACAATGCTGTCGGCATAATCCATCCTGCCTGCTGCAAAGCCGTCATGTTGGCAGGCGACATGGCCGTAAGGTCATAGTTGAACGTGCCTACATAGAAACTGTAAAGCAGAATACCGATGAGGAAGAACAAATCGGCAAAACGCGTTACGATGAACGCCTTCTTTGAAGCGGCAACGGCTGCTTGCAACGGATAGTAAAAACCAATGAGCAGATATGAGCTGACACCTACAAGCTCCCAGAAAAGATACATCTGGAAAATGTTAGTAGCAACAACCAATCCGAGCATTGACATTGTGAAAAGGCTCAAGAACGCGTAATAACGCTGGAAGCCTTTCTCTCCGTGCATATAGCCGAACGAATAGATGTGAACCATAAAGCTGACCGTAGAGATTACGATAAGCATCATGGCAGATATAGGCGTTATACGGAAACCAAGATTGAAGGTCAGCAGCTCTGAAAAGCGCAACCATGTGAAATCAAACACTGTCACCGTAGGATAAAGGCCCGTAGCCAAGTCCCTTCCTTGTACAAGAAAATACTCAAACGCAGTGTAATAACACAACACGGTAACGACAGCCAGCGAACATGTTCCGATAAGGCCTGCAACCTTATGGGACATCTTCATTCCGGCCAATCCTAACACCACAAACGTGATAGCAGGCAGCAAGAGTATTAAAAATGCAAAACTATAATCCATAACACATTAATTTTTCATGTTTTCAATACAGTTCACCTGGTCACTGTGGAAATTGCGGTAAACATTAATAATAATAGCCACGGCTACGGCTGTTTCGGCCGCGCTTACACCTATGCTGAACAGCGTGAAGAAAAATCCCTCAAACTGTCCGGGGAAGAGCAAACGGTTGAAAGCCGCGAAATTGATATCAACCGAGTTGAGTATCAACTCAACGGAAATCAGCATGGCAATCAAATTACGCCTCGTGACGAAACCGAACACGCCAATGAAAAACAACAGTGCGGAAAGCACAAAGAAATATTCAACTGGTACCATACTTTACTCCTTTCTCGAAATTACTATTCCACCGATGATACATGCAAGCAAAAATACCGAGATGAACTCGAAAGGCAATACGTACTGGTATTTCTCAGAACCCATAAGAGTCTTACCTATTATGCTCATCGGAACCTCAGTATCAGCCATCTGCATTGACATATCGATAAACTTATTCTTGAAGAATATTGCAACAACAGTAACAAGTCCGACAAGCGACATCAAAGCGCCGAAAGCCACGCGGCTTCCCTTAAAGCGCTCGACAAGTCCCTGAAGGGTACGCTTGCTGACGAGTTGTATTGCAAAAATGTAAATCATAGTTATACCACCTGCGTAAACGCTTATCTGGGCTGCGCCCAAGAAAGTATAGTCAAGCAGGAAATATAAGCCAGCTACACCTAAGAGAACGAACAACAGGAAAGTGGCCGCTCTCATAATCCGCTTCGTCATCACACACATAACGGCAGAGCCGAGGATGACTACGGCAAGAATTAAAAACATTACCATATTTGCCATATTCACGTTCTCCTTTTACTTTATATCAGTATTGAATTTGCCGATTTCAAGAGGAGCGCCTCCGTCTGTAAGATTAGGCAGCGGTGTTTCAAACTTCTCCTTGTCAAGATGTTGCACAAGGCTACCACGGCTGAACGTTGCGTTCTCGAAGTCGTTAACGAACTTTATCGCACCATGCGGGCACGCGTTCACGCACAACTCGCAGAACATACACTCACCCAAGTCGTAAATATAATCCTCAAGGACACGTTTCTTCTTTCCATCCTCGGTTTCCACCATCTTCGAAACGATCTTAATCGTTCCGTTGGGACAAGCCATCTCACAAAGCTTACAGGCGACGCACTTGTTATTGCCTTCAGCGTCCTGCGGCATGATAAGGCGTCCGCGGTGGCGCGGCGATACGTGAAGGGTTGTCTTCCTGTTCTCAGGATACTGCTCGGTGACTTTCTTCGTGAGATATTCACGGAAAGTGACGCCAAGTCCTGTAGCCAAAGACTTCAGTCCATCCCTTATTCCGCCAAAATATGAATTCTTATTCTCTTCCATTTAATTAAATGTCTTCAGTCTTAAAACAACATTTTCATCCCATTAGAAATGCCAGCCAAGGGCAACCACAATGGTCATTATCACAAGGTTGAGCAGGCTCAGCGGCATAAGATACTTCCACTCAAGCTTGAGGATCTGGTCGATACGCAAGCGGGGATACGTCCACTTTATCCAAAGCAGTATCCAAATAAGGAAGAACGTCTTAGCCAAGAACCACACAATACCGGGGATGTAATCCATCACGGCGTTAAACCCGTCAAGGCCTGCGATGTGAAGCGGCATCCAACCACCGAGGAACACAGTAGCAGCAACGCCTGCGATAATGAACAGGTTAAGATACTCGGCCAAATAGAAGAAGCCGAAGCCCATACCTGAATACTCCGTATGGTAACCGGCCGTAAGCTCACTCTCAGCCTCGGCCAAGTCAAACGGGCCACGGTTAGCCTCAGCATTACCGGCAACAAGGAATACCAAGAAAGCGATAATCGCCGGGATATGTCCCTTGAAAATCAGCCAGCCGTCATTCTGCGACTCGACAATGCCTGAAAGGCTCATCGTGCCGGTAAGAGCCACAGCCGTGATTAAGCAAAGGCAAAGCGACATTTCATACGAAATCATCTGCACGGCACCACGCATAGCAGATACCACAGAATATTTGTTGTTAGAACTCCATCCGGCAAGGAAGATACCGACAACGCCAATGCTTGAAATGGCAGTAAGCAAGAATACGCCTACATTGAAATCAAGTATCTCTGCACCCTTGTTCCAAGGCATGAACGCAAAAGCGCCCACACTGCCAATGATAACAAGGAACGGAGCGATAACATAGAGCAACTTGTCTGCCTTATCCACAGGGAAGATTTCCTTGATGAGCATCTTCAGCACGTCGGCGAACACTTGGAAGATACCCCACTTGCCGACACGCATCGGGCCAAGACGGCATTGGAAGAAAGCGCAGACCTTACGTTCCATATATATGAGTACGATTGCCAGCATGGCGTAAGCCACCAAAATGAGCACTCCGACAATGATGCACTCAATAAGGATTGACAAGAAATTACCCAACCCGAGGGTGTCCCTGAGCAGGCTGTCAAACCATGTTGTTACTATACTAAAATCGAACACTTTTCTTTAAAGTTTAAGTTATTAATAAGAGGAGTAAAGGAGTTAAGGAATAAGGGAATAAAGACAAATGCCATGCCGTTTCTCACCTTCTCACCATCTCACTTTCTCACCTTTTTATTATCTGTCAATATCGGGAATCACATAGTCGAGCGTAGCACCGATTGAAATCAAGTCGGCAATCTTCTCGCCACGACAGATAGTGTCCATAGCCGATACGAGCGGCAAGCCCATCGGGCGGAACTTCAGTCGGCAAGGATTCTTACCGCCGTCGCTTCTCAAGTAAACACCTATCTCGCCGCGGCTACCCTCGCAACTTGTATACCAAGTTCCCTCGGGCACCTTGATGATAGGCTTCTGCTTGATGTAGAATTCACCTTCGGGGATATTATCTATCAGCTGCTCAAGTATCCTTACGCTCTGGCGCATCTCGTCAAGACGAACCTTATAGCGGTCGAAGCAATCGCCGTGGGTGTAAGTAATTTCGTCGAAATCAACCTTGCCGTACATGTCATAAGGATGGTTCTTCCTTACGTCGTTGTGCCATCCGCACGCACGTCCCGTACCACCGGTACAGCCGTATGAGATTGCGTCTTCCTTAGACAATACGCCAACGCCCTTGAAACGGTTCTGTAAGATCACGTTGCCAGTGAATACGTCATCATATTCCTTGAACATAGGCTTCACATACTCGCAAAGCTTCTTCACGTTCTTAACGAAGTTAGGATCGATGTCGGCCTGGCAGCCACCTATTCTATAATAGTTCTGAATAAGGCGGCCTCCGGTTGTTTCTTCCATCACGTTGAGAACCTGCTCACGGTCACGCATACCATAGATGAATGCGGTCAACGCTCCAAGGTCCTGGGCGCAGCAGCCGAAATAAAGCATGTGCGAGTCAAGACGCTGAAGCTCGTCCATGATTGTGCGGATATACTTGATGCGGTCAGAAAGCTCAATGCCCATACCTTCCTCTATCACCGACACGAGAGCGTGACGGTTCATCATAGCCGAAAGATAATCAAGACGGTCTGTCAAGGCAAGTGTCTGAGGATAAGTGTAGCTCTCGCACATCTTTTCAATTCCACGATGGATGTATCCGCAGTGGGGATATATCTTGCGAACGAACTCGCCGTCGAGAATTGTCTGAAGACGTAACACACCGTGAGTCGCAGGGTGCTGGGGACCGATGTTTATAACATAGTCGTCGTCGGTGAAAAGCTTATGCTGAGTGGCGACGATACGTCCGTCCTCGTTAAGGTTGTACTCTACGGTATAATCAGGTTCCGGATCGTCTTCAAGCGTGTAACGGTTGTTCTCCGGACTCATGTCATAGTCTTTCCTGAACGGATAGCCCTTGAAGTCAGAGCGGAGGAACAAGCGGCGCATGTCCTTATTGCCGAGGAATTTTATGCCATAGAAGTCATACACTTCGCGCTCAAGAATCTCGGCACCCTTCCACAGGTTGCTCACCGTGGGGATATAAGCGTTGTCACGGTCGTTGCTTACGGCCTTCACGCTCATGCGTTCGTGCGTTTCCGTATTTTCGAGGATGTACACGGCTCCGAGTCCCTCTTCGCCGAAGTCTTCACCAACGATGGTTACGAGGAAGTCAAAATGCTTCTCATTCTTGAGTTTTGCCATCTCTTTGGCAAAATCATTCAATTCGAATATTTTGTGTTCTAATTTCATCGCTTCCTTATTTAAATGTTAGAGGCGTTAGCCATGTCAAGCTCTGCGGCAGCCTGCTTGAGCTTCTCCTCGTCAACGTCGTTGCCGTTGACGATTATAGGCTTCTTCTCTTTGCGGTTCACCCCGCCGAAGAACTTCTCAATCTTCACCTTACGCTGCAGTTGCATCATGCCATACAGAATGGCCTCGGGACGCGGAGGACAGCCCGGAATGTAAACATCCACCGGCACAATCTCGCTGATCCCCTTGACAACATGGTAACTGCTCTTAAACGGGCCGCCGGATATTGCGCATCCGCCAACAGCAACCACATACTTAGGTTCGGCCATCTGGTCGTAAAGGCGCTTCAGGGCCGGAGCCATTTTATGCGTGATTGTTCCGGCGCACATGATGAGGTCAGCCTGGCGTGGTGAGTTACGCGTCACCTCGAAGCCGAAGCGTGCGAAGTCATAACGGGCGCAACCTACGGCCATGAACTCGATACCACAACAGCTCGTGGCGAACGTCAGCGACCACAAGGAGTTGCTGCGTCCCCAGTTGATGGCGCTGTCAAGCGAGCCTACCACAACGTTAACACCGCCCTCGTGAAGCTCGTCAACGATCTTCTCAAGGGATTCATTGTCCTTGAATTCCGAGTAAGGAATGCTTTTGATTACTGGTTTTTTCATTTCCATTCCAATGCTCCTTTCCGCCAAGCGTAAGCAAGGCCAAACACTAAGACTAACAAAAAGAATCCGATACTGACCATAGCCATCACTCCGAAATCCTTAACTACGACGGCCCAAGGATAAAGGAAGACCGTCTCCACGTCGAACACGAGGAAAAGGATTGCGAAAAGATAATAGCCCACGTGCACAGGTATCCATGACGAACCACGAGTAGGTACACCACACTCGAACGGCTCACCCTTCACCTTGTTATACGTACGCGGACCCATCAACTTAGCGATGACAAATGCAGCCACTACCAAGACAACAGCCGTTACTAAAACGGTAATTAACAAGATAAAATACATATATATTTTATTTAATAAAACGTAGCACTACGAAACGTCTGCAAAGATACAATATATTTTGCAAAGTTTAAGCATAAAAACACACTTAATTTTTTATAATTTAAGGCTTGTAAACCTTACGTCAAGATACAAAATGTCAGCAGAACAGCGTTACTACATGCGTTTTGCTCGGTCTGCAATGTTCATTTCGTATTCAAGCAGGCCTTCCATCGGACTTTTTAACACTTTACACAACGAATAGCCTTCGGCTGCAGCAGCCTCGGAGAGCTGCCTTTCGTAATAGTAAGCGATGCTGCCCACCGCCCCTACGGCCGCGCCCGGCCTGCCGTATAAATTGACGTTGCGCCTAAAGAAATCCTTTAAATTCCCGACCACCAGCGCGTTTACCTTCTCGTCGTCCAGATGTTTGTGTATAAAAGGCGAAATGCCGGCAAGGAACCTATTGGCCATAGGCTCTTTATATACCTTATATATTATGCCTGACAGCGTAAGACCTGTTTCCGACAGGAAGTCCTTCTTCAACGCCTCGGGCAGTCCACCCTTGAACATTGCGTTGACGAAAAGCTTACCCAGCACGGCGCCGCTGCCCTCGTCGCCAAGAATATAACCAAGAGGAGGCACGTTGGCAACAATTGCGCCACCGTCATACAAGCACGAGTTAGCGCCCGTTCCGAGTATGCACGCTATGCCGTCGCCGTCGCCGAACAGAGCGCGGGCCGCCCCAAGCATGTCAGAACCGACCTTTATGCTTTCGGCATTGACGAAAACCTTGCGCAACACGTCTTCCATCACGGTCACCATCCCGTCACGACATCCGGCACCGTAAAACTCAACAGAGCCAATCTTCTCAACATCACTCAACCGGCCTGCCAATTCGTTTGCCACAATATGCTCTATCAGGCCGCGCTCCTGTTGCAAAGGATTTATCCCCTGCCCGCTTATTCGAGCCGCCACGCGCCCGTCGTCAACCACGCACCAGTCTGTCTTAGTGCTTCCGCTGTCGGCTATCAGTTTCACCATTACTTATCGATTTACTTTTTGTTGCGCAAAGTTAACAAATTAGCCCAACGCGCCAAAAACGAACGCTAAAAATATTGAAGGCGCAATCATCGTGAAGCGCCGATACTAAGGCACGACAAATGTTCTTATTAGGAACAACGGCAAAAACATGGAGAAACGATTAAGCCCTTCAGATGCGCTTCGAATAAAAATTTTTCCACGAAAGCGCAACGATACGCCATCAAGGACGACAAACGCAACACACTGACACACAGCATGATACAAATTACGACTAAACCTTTTCATGCAAAGCGCGCCGAATTAGGTCCTCAAACGCGGCGTTTTACGCCACAATTCATCACGTTTTCCGTCACAATAAGCTGCCTTTGACAACACTAAACGCGGTCTTTCAAGCCGGAATGCGCCATGCAAACGTTATTAAAACTTAAATCAACGGCAGCGCTTCTCCCCTCTGTTAACATTCCATAACCAACAAAATCCTATTTCAATAAATAATTTTGTAATGGCTTTTTACTTGGACAACAGCGGTAATTTTCCTTTTTGTATTATTCACGTCAGTGTTCACCGATTTTCATCACAACATCTTCCGAGCGCCCAGGAAACACGTTATAACATTAGGCAAGCAACTGACCGCATCATTTATTACATGCCAAGAACACACGTAATCATCCTCATGGAAACTAAAACAAACTCGAAATACCGTCACAATTTTGGCCTTGTCGAAAAAATACAGTAACTTTGCAACCCGAAGCCAATACAACAATCACCAAGTATCGGCAGAACGACAATCCGTCAAATACTTAAATCTGAAGAGCCGTCATGCAGGCCATTGGCTTTTTTCAAGTCCGCATAAAGGCTTATCCATTCAAAACAATTCAAGGATAATATGGAAATAAAGAAATCAGAATTCACACTGAGCAGTCCCACATTGACGATGTGCCCTAAAGACGTGAAGCCTGAATACGCTTTCATCGGCAGGAGCAACGTAGGAAAATCCAGCCTTATCAACATGCTGTGCAACCACAAGAACCTGGCAAAGACTTCGTCTACGCCGGGCAAGACGCTGCTCATCAACCATTTCATCATCAACAACGAATGGTACCTCGTCGACCTCCCGGGCTACGGATACGCCAAACATTCGAAAAGCGTACAGAAGAAGCTGGAGCAGATGATAACGTCATACATCCTCCAGCGCGAACAACTCGTCAACGTATTCGTGCTTATCGACATACGCCACGACATGATGGAAGTGGACAAGACCTTCATCAACTGGCTCGGACGCAGCGGAATTCCATTCTCCATCGTGTTTACCAAAGCCGACAAGCTTGGCCCGCAAAAAGCCAAGGCGGCCGCCGAGAAATACATGGACGGACTGAAGGAAACCTGGGAGGAACTGCCTCCGTACTTCATAACGAGCAGCGAGAAGAGAACCGGCCGCGAAGAAGTGCTTGACTACATAGAGCAGATAAACAAAAGCTTAGAAGAAAAAGAATAAAGCCATCATGCCCAGCCAGTTACCAATATTAGACGTACAAAACCTGACAAAGTCGTTCGGCGCGCATTTATTGTTCAACGACATATCATTCAGCATTGCCGAAGGACAGAAGGTCGGCCTCATTGCCCGCAACGGAACGGGCAAGTCTACCCTATTATCGATACTGACCGGTGTCGAAGGTTATGACTCAGGCAAGATTATTTTCCGAAACGACATACGTATTGGATATTTGGAACAAACGCCGAAGTTTAATCCTGCAGATACGGTTCTTGAGGCTTGTTTCAACAGCAACGACAGCGAGGAGAGAATATTAAAAGCCAAGCAGATACTGACGCAGCTGAAGATAGGCGACCTAAACCAAACCATGGGCACACTAAGCGGCGGACAACAGCGCCGTGTCGCCCTGGCCAACGTCTTGGCCACCGAACCAGACATGTTCGTCCTTGACGAACCTACCAACCACCTCGACCTCGACATGATAGAGTGGCTTGAAGGCTTCTTGTCAAGAGGCAACAAGACGCTGCTGATGGTGACTCACGACAGGTTTTTCCTTGACAGGGTGTGCTCCGTCATCATAGAATTGGACGATAAGAAAATATACACGTATAAGGGCAATTACAGTTATTACCTTGAGAAGCGCCAGGAACGCATTGACAACACACGTGCCGAAATAGCACGGGCGAACAACTTATACAGGAAAGAGCTCGACTGGATGCGCCGCATGCCACAGGCAAGAGGCCACAAGGCACGCTACCGCGAAGACGCGTTCTACGAACTTGAGAAAATAGCCAAACAACGCATTGAGGAAAGGCAAATCAGGCTGAAATCAAAGAACGTCTACATTGGCAGTAAGATATTCGAGTGTCAATACATTTCAAAGCGATGGAACGAAGACTTAGTAATCTTAAAGGACTTTTACTACAACTTCGCGCGCTATGAGAAAATGGGCATAATAGGAAATAACGGCACCGGAAAATCAACGTTCATCAAAATGCTGCTGGGCTTGGAGAAGCCTGACAGCGGACGCTTCGACATCGGCTCAACCGTCAAATTCGGTTACTTCTCACAGGAGGGAATGGCGTTCGACGAACAGAAAAAGGTAATTGACGTTATAACCGAAATAGCCGACTACATTGACATTGGCGGCGGAAAACACCTGTCTGCATCGCAATTCTTGCAATATTTTCTATTCACCCCTGAACAGCAGCACAACTACGTATATAAGTTGAGCGGAGGAGAGAAGCGGAAGCTGTACCTATGCACGGTGCTGATGAAGAATCCGAACTTCCTTGTGTTGGACGAACCGACAAACGACTTGGACATACAAACGCTGCAAATATTCGAGGAATACTTGGCAGACTTTCCCGGTTGCGTCATCATCGTCAGCCACGACCGCTACTTCATGGACAAAGTAGTAGACCATCTGCTCGTGTTCAAAGGCGGCGGCGAAGTACAAGACTTCCCCGGCAACTACACTCAGTACCGCGAATGGCGCTCATTAAAAAGCAAAGAAGAGAACGGCAACGCCAAAAAGAGAGAAACGACCAAGCCGTCAAGGCCTCGCCCAGAACAGCAACGTCGGATGACTTACAAGGAAAAACAAGAATTCATGCAACTTGAAAAAGACATCGACGCACTTGAAAAAGAAAAGAAACTCATTGAGGAACAATTGTGCAGCGGCAATCTGCCCATTGACGAACTAACTGAAAAGAGCAAACGACTGCCTGTAATCAATGAAGAACTTGACAATAAGGAAATGAGATGGTTAGAGCTGTCGGAAATAAAGCAATGATTACTAAAAATTGGTTAAAAGCCGAAGTTGGGCGCAGGATGTGTTCATCTTTTCAATAAATTTTATTACTTTTGCACGTCAATTAAAAAAATCAACCATCCGTTTCCGCTCGTGAAACGAAATACAATCATTAAATTTCCACATTCATTCATATGTATAGCAAAGACGAATTATTATCTAAAAATATCGCCGAACTTGAGGAGATTGCCGAACAAAACGGAATCAAGGTCAAATCGAGCGATAGTCAAGAAGATATAATATATTCAATTCTTGACAAGCAGGCAGAAGTCGAGGGAAACAAAAATCCCCTTGGAACGAAACGTCGCAGGGTTCGCATTGTCAAGAAAGATACTGACAGAGTTTATTCGGTGAACGGCAAGGAAGGAGAGAACTTCGACCTGAAGAAAAACAAAGTGCAGGCAGAAGCAGCACCGTCGCTTTTTAACGACGCACCGGCTGGTTCTCAGACTAAGGCAAAAACAACACGGACAAAGACGAAAGCTAAACCTGAAACCGAAACAAAGGCTGAAGCGCAAACTTCAGAAGCAAATATTGAAACTCTCATAGCCGAACCCGCTCCTATCGTACAAGAACAAGAGGAGGTAAAGCAAACGCTTCCGGCAGCCGCACCGGAAGAAAAAACGACCGAGGTTGCCGAAACCCCCAATCAGGACAATGACGTACCGCCGTTCATGCAAGATGGAAACATTGATAACGGTAACGAAATGGCTGTTGTTCCTGAAGCGGAATACACCCCTAACGAGAACAACGCAGACATTAATGAGGAGTCTGACCTGATAGCACAACTGCAAGCTAAAGTCAATGCCCACAACGAAATAGCCGACGAGAAACGCGAAGCCATTGCTTCCGGCGTTTGGGAAGGCGACCCTGGTGACGGAACGGATTTCATTACGGTAGTAGACCTGCCGATTGAAGACCAGATGGCCGTTCCAAGCTTCGACATGTTCGACAACCCGACGACACCTATCGACATAAACACTGTTGCCTACGCTTCAAACGCCGAACAGGACATTGAGGCAGCCTTTGATTTTGAGGACATTATAACGGCCAACGGAGTGTTGGAAGTTATGCCGGACGGATATGGCTTCTTACGCTCAAGCGACTATAACTATCTGTCATCACCCGACGACATTTATGTTTCCATTGCACAAATCAAGCGATACGGACTGAAGACAGGCGACGTTGTCGAATGTCACGTGCGTCCACCTCATGACGGTGAGAAGTATTTCCCCCTGACAAGCATAGATAAGATTAACGGACGCGACGCCGCCGAAGTGCGCGACCGCATACCGTTCGACCATCTCACGCCACTTTTCCCTGACGAGAAGTTCACTTTGTGCGGCGATCCGTCAACAACCAATCTCAGCACAAGAATTGTAGACCTGTTCTCCCCCATCGGTAAAGGACAGCGAGCATTAATCGTGGCACAACCGAAAACAGGTAAGACAATATTGATGAAAGACATTGCCAATGCCATTGCGGCTAACCATCCAGAGGCTTACCTGATGATGTTGCTGATAGACGAACGCCCCGAGGAAGTTACCGACATGGCACGCACCGTCAACGCCGAGGTGATAGCCTCAACATTTGACGAGCCAGCGGAACGCCATGTTAAAATTGCGGGAATCGTGCTTGAAAAAGCAAAAAGAATGGTTGAATGTGGACATGACGTCGTTATATTCCTTGACTCAATAACCCGTTTGGCAAGAGCATACAATACCGTTGCCCCGGCAAGCGGCAAGGTGCTCACAGGTGGTGTGGACGCTAACGCCCTGCAAAAGCCCAAACGCTTCTTCGGCGCAGCAAGAAACATAGAAGGTGGAGGCTCGCTGACAATTGTCGCAACCGCCCTTATCGACACCGGCAGCAAAATGGACGAAGTAATCTTTGAGGAATTCAAAGGTACGGGTAACATGGAACTGCAGCTTGACCGCAACTTAAGCAACAAGAGAATATTCCCGGCCGTCAACCTTGTTGCCTCAAGCACGCGCCGCGACGACTTGCTGCAAGACAAGCTTACACTTGACCGCATGTGGGTATTGCGCAAATTCATTGCCGACATGAACCCGATTGAGGCAATGAATACCATTCACGACCGCATCATACATACCCGCAACAACGAAGAGTTTCTTGCGACAATGAACTCATAAGGCAAAAACAAATTAAGCTTAGTTTAACTTTTACGCCAAAAATTTGGGAATAAAGATAAAATTAAGTAACTTTGCAGCCGATTTGGAGGTTCCGTAGCTCAGTTGGATTAGAGCAACGCCCTTCTAAGGCGTGGGTCTAGGGTTCGAATCCCTACGGAATCACAAAAGTGGCGCAGACGATGTCTGCGCCACTTTTGCTTTTAGAACGAAATAAAGGCTCTTTGTTTTATAACAAAGAGCCTTATGATGTCAAACTATTTAATCCATCGTGCGCCGTCACGCATCACGAATTTGATGTTTTTCCCGTCAGGAATAACAGGTTTAGTCCATTCACCTTCACCGACCAAGATTGTTGTTTCCTTGTTGCCAGAAACACTGTCAACAGCTTTTTGTAAATCAAGATACAACCCGCTTCCGTCCTTTGCTACAACAATATCACAATGACGCACAAAGTTTTTCAACGCCGGAACTGTATCTGCAACAGCGTCGGCTAATAACCCCGCAACAAGATAAGCACCATATACATTATAGTGGGTGTTGTCTTGACGGCCTTCCGGCAACGACTCAACCTCACCCGGCTTAAACCACATGTGGAGTTTTTTCGAACCATCAGGCCCTAAGCCTTGTTCCAAATCATGAGTTATCTTATTCGCATCAATAAAAGGTACGCCTAATTCTGACGCTACTCTTGCCGGCGAAATCAGATAATCTCCGTGAGTGTCGACAAGAGTGTTGCCCTCGGTTAATTCCTTTGACGAATTATCACGTTTGTCATCGTCCTCAACGGCCGTACTACTTTCTACAAAGGTACGCCTTACGACGCTGTTAAACAAAACAGGAATACCTCCTTTCGCTCGTGTTTCACGAACAAACTTTCTTAAATTCTCATCAAATGTCGAACCTGGCTCCGTGTGTCTTGCAGTATCTTTCTTCTCGTCATTATGACCAAACTGTATGAAAACATAATCGCCAGGCTTTATCTGTTCGTAAACTTTCTGCCATCGTCCTTCTGTTATAAAACTTTTTGACGAACGCCCGTTAACGGCATGGTTGTCAACTATTACGTCATCCGTGAAGAAACTCTTCAACATCATGCCCCATCCTCGTTCAAGCTTACCTCCACTAATATCCTTATTGGCCATAGTAGAGTCACCAATCATGAAAATCTTTATTTTATGTTCGGGCTTGAAAGCAGAGAAAGCAAGCACGCATAGTAACGACACCACAAAGAATTTTATTGATTTATTCATATATCTCTATTGATTAATGAATTAAAGCCTCTGTCACAAGCTTAATAATTCCAACAAACAATTATTTATTACCAATAATTATGGAAATCAATTCATCGGCAGTTACCAGCTTCTGTTCCCCGGTAGCCATATTCTTCAACGTAACTTTATTCTCTTTGATTTCATTTTCGCCCGCTAAAGCAACATAATTTATGTTGTTGCTATTAGCATAAGCCATTTGCTTCTTCATCTTTACCGCATCCGGATAAATCTCTGTCGTTATGCCAAAAGAGCGGGCCTTAGACGCAATCGGCATGCAATACGAAGTTTCATTTTCTCCAAAATTGATAAAAAGTAACTGCGTTCCCTTCATTGCGTTTTCGGGATAAAGGTTCAATGCGTTAAGCACATCGAAAATCCTATCGGCTCCAAATGAAAAACCTACACCGCTAAGCCCAGGCATGCCAAATATGCCAGTAAGATTGTCATAACGTCCACCACCGGTAATGCTACCTATTTGAACGTCCAACGCCTTAACCTCAAATATAGCGCCTGTATAATAATTAAGTCCGCGAGCTAAAGTAAGATCCAATTGTACTTCATTTTCCAATTCAAGCTTTTCCAAGACACCAAATATATACCGTAACTCATCAATGCCTTTCAACCCTATCTCTGAATCTTTCAACACTCCTGCAATGACGTCAAGTTTCTCCATGTTACTTCCAGACAAGGATATTATAGGCTGAAGCTTGTCGATTGCATCCTGGCTTATCCCAGCCGAAGCCAATTCAGCGTTAACATTGTCAAGACCAATCTTGTCGAGCTTGTCAATAGCAACGGTTATGTCTACAATCTTATCAGCTTCGTTGATATACTCGGCTATGCCTGACAGGATTTTCCTGTTGTTTATCTTAATCTGGACACGTATGCCGAAACGCTTGAAGACGGTGTCCATTATTTGAACAAGCTCAACCTCGTTAAGCAATGAATCGCTGCCTACAATGTCGGCATCACATTGGTAAAACTCACGATAGCGCCCCTTTTGCGGACGATCGGCACGCCAAACGGGTTGTATCTGATATCGCTTAAACGGCAGCTGCAACCCATCCCTGTGCATAACGACATATCGCGCAAAGGGAACTGTCAAGTCATAACGTAACCCTTTCTCGCACAATTTTGAGGCCAAGTGCAAGGAATCGCTTGTCAACAATTCATCACGCTCTATTTTACTTAAATAATCACCACTGTTCAAAACCTTGAACAACAGCTTATCTCCCTCTTCTCCGTATTTGCCCAACAATGTCTGCAATGTTTCCATCGCAGGTGTTTCTATCTGCTTGAAACCATATAAAGCGAAAACCTGCCTAATTGTTTCAAAAATGTAATTGCGCTTTGACATCTCCAACGGAGAAAAGTCACGCGTTCCTTTAGGTATCGAAGGTTTATTCATATTTCTATACTTTTATATAACTGAAAAGAAGTCAGAGTTGCCTATTCCTAAATAAAATGTCGACCTCTCTAACTTCTTTCGTATTAAAAATAAAACTTTTATTTATTTCCTTACTATGGTTTGAGCTCTATCAGGACCTATTGAAATAATCTTGATCGGAGTTTCCAGTTCTGCTTCAAGGAATTTGATATAATCAACAAATTCTTCAGGGAACTCTTCCTCGCTGGTTAACCTTGTCATATCCGTGTTCCACCCCTTAAGCTCCTTGTAAACAGGCTCAATGTCTTCTTCAATGTCAAACGGGAAGTCGCTGATTATCTCTCCGTTACGCTTATAAGCAACACAAGCCTTTATCGTATCAAAACCATCAAGCACATCGCTCTTCATCATTATCAATTGAGTAACGCCGTTGACCATGATAGCATAACGCAGCGCAACTAAATCTATCCAGCCACACCTGCGCTCACGACCGGTTACGGCTCCATACTCATGTCCTAACTGACGGATTTTTGCTCCCGTTTCATCAAACAGCTCCGTCGGGAACGGGCCTGCGCCGACACGGGTGCAATAAGCTTTCATTATACCATAAACCTCACCTATTTTATTAGGGCCTATTCCCAAGCCTACGCACGCACCGGCACATATTGTATTAGATGACGTAACGAAAGGATAACTTCCGAAATCAACGTCAAGCATCGTGCCTTGGGCACCCTCGCACAAAATAGTCTTACCTTCTTTCAGGGCCTTATTTATGACATGTTCCGAATCTATGATATTAAATTGGCGGATGTATTCTATTCCCTCCATCCACTTCTTCTCAACTTCGCTAATGTCATAATCTGTATAATTAAGCGATTTCAAGATTCTTTCATGACGTGCCTTGTGGGCTTCATACTTCTCATTGAAATTATCGAAAATGTCACCTACGCGAAGACCGTTACGTGAAACCTTGTCCGTATATGTAGGTCCGATACCTTTTCCGGTAGTTCCCACCTTGTCCTTACCCTTAGCCATCTCGTAAGCCGCATCAAGAAGTCTGTGGGTCGGCATGATAAGATGTGCTTTTTTAGATATCAACAGTCTTTCCTTCAAAGGATGGCCGGTCTTTTCCAAGTCGCGGGCCTCATCCATGAAAAGGTCAGGCGCAAGCACCACGCCGTTACCTATTATATTAACCTTACCTCCTTGGAATATGCCTGACGGAATACTTCTAAGGACATATTTCTCACCTTCAAATTCAAGTGTATGGCCAGCGTTGGGACCGCCTTGGAACCTGGCTATGACATCATAATTGGGGGTAAGCACGTCAACGACCTTACCCTTGCCTTCATCGCCCCATTGCAAACCTAATAAAACATCAACTTTGCCTTTTTCCATTTTCTTAAAAATGTATGTTATTATTTATGTTTCTCTTTCTTCTTTTGCCGAGTCATCATGGCCTGACAGGTGCTGCATGTTCCGTAAACGTAAGCCGTAAAACTATCTTTTCGGAAACGCTTCAGGTGAATGTTATCAAATAATTCAGACATCTCCTGCAACTTTATCTCTTTCACCTTGCCGCAGACCGTGCATACCTGCAAACATTTACCGTCGGCATAACATGCCTTGTAACGCACTCCGTTCTCCAAGCGCAAGCTAACGACCAGCCTTAGACTCATCAACAGCTTAATCGTATTATAAAGCGTTGCGCGGCTTACGGGAAAATTCATCTCCTTCAACCGCTCTCCAAGGTCTTGTATCGAGAAATAAGAACTAAAACCATACACCGCCTCAAGAATAGCAAATCTTTCAGGAGTCTTGCGGCATTTCGCCTGCTCTAAATGATTAGCTAAAATCATCCTTGCCGAATCGTATAAATTAGTTTTCATTTCACAACAAACCGTACTGCTTACAAAAGTACAACAATTTTCCGTATCGAACGGCGTTTAACATCAAAAAATATCCAAATCGTAAGACTTAAAAGCCGATTTAATTACTTTCAGACACATGTCGTCAATCTGGCTGAAACGCACTACCGCATTAACCGCCGCATGACGTACCGCCAAATTTTCCGAACCAACGGCAACTTGCGCCTGATCGATAAATTCATTAACATCACGGACCGAAAGTTCCGTTTTCCTTATAAACAGGCGCGAAAGGACATTATAGCCGCATATCTGTTCAACGTCACGACTTGACGCCAGCCATTTCAAGGCAAAAGCTTTCGCATCAGCCACAAATTGGAATAAGTTGAAAGCCGCCATCTCCGCCATTTCCTGGTTTGGCAACTGGCTTGCCCATAACTCCACCAAGTCAGGCTGCATCTCGCTTGGGGGCATTATCATCGTTGTAAGAATCTTACATTCGCGTATGTCTTCTTTCCACAACTCGACGGCCAAGCGATAATCCTTGCCATATTCAGCGGCCATTTCTTTCAATACCGGCAGGCCAACCCCCCAATTTATTTTATAACCAAGCCCTTTCTCGCGCATCGACTGCGAGGCTACCCCGTTCATCATCAGGCGGAAACGGCCCTTAATCTGCTTAAGCTTATCTTGAGTTTCCTGTTCCATAAATATTAAATCAATGTTGAATAAGCCTTGCTGTAACGCAACATCTGACCGGAATAAGTTTCCGAATAAGTCGCTATGACATCCACAATGTTATTCGCCTCGTCCCTTACGGGCACCAACATCGGATTAATAAATCCTTTGTACGGCGGCAAGCCGAGCCGTTCATATCTCGTCAATATCTCTTCATGCAGGTCTGGGGCAATCTTTACGGCATACTTCTCTACCAAACGACGTGCGCTCTCATAATCGCCTTCGCTCTTTATCCTTTGCACTTCGGCCAGCAAACGGCCGAACAGACTTCTAAGTTTAGCATAATCATTAATGCGCAAGAATGTCTTACCGTCTTTACAAACCAACTCAACGACATTGTCAGGCTGTCCTTTCTCGTAACACCAACGGGCAATCAAAGCCCTGTCACGCATGTGTGCTTCCTCAATCTCATTGCCACGCTTAATGCGCGCAAGCTGGGTAAGCAAGCCATTCATCATGTATGTATAATATCCGGCCTTGAAAGCCTCTGCGTCCGGCAGCAAGCCGAGCTGCAGCATTTTCTCATCAGCTGAATAATACAACCCGAACAGATCGGCCCGGGCCTCCTCTATCGTATTGCCGTAAGCTTTCAGCGCATCAGGATCGACCCCGGGCAAAAGCTGGCCGCTACCATGGCCAAGACACTCATGCAGGTCTGTATGCAGCACATCGCACATTTCACCATACTTCCGTATAAGTTCGATTGTGGCCTCGTCAATTACGAATTCATCATCAAAGCCGTTTCCACGCGCGGCCTCGTTGTAAGCAGCAATTATATTGCTTATCGTAATGCTCTTGCTTCCGTAATCAGCCCTTATCCAATCAGCGTTGGGCAGGTTTATGCCTATCGCCGTCGACGGATATTCACCTCCGCCCAACATAGCTGCGCAAATGACATTAGCCGACACTCCGCTAACACGTTTTTTCTTAAAACGCGAATCTATGGGAGAGTTATCTTCAAACCATTGGGCGTTGTCGCTTATCAGCTTCGTGCGCCGCGTGCCCTCAATGTCGCGATATTCCACAAGGCCTTCCCACGTACCTTTTAAACCAAGAGGGTCGTCATACACTTCAATGAATCCATTGATGAAATCAATAATGGAATCCTTGTCGCCAACCCATTCGATGCAATATTCATTGAATACTTGCAAATCACCTGATTTATAATACTTTATCAGAAGTTCTATAACCTGTTGTTGCTTTTCGTTCTCAACTAAATCAAGACACTTCTCAAGCCAAAATACAATCTTACTTATCGCCTTTCCGTATTTACCGCCGATATGCCAAACGTCCTCCTTTATCTCTCCGTCAACTTTTACGACACTCGTATTCAAGCCGTAGGATATAGGTTTGTCGTCATCTGCGCGCTTCAGTCCTGCATAATAACCTTCAACTTCATTCTGGCTGACGCCCTCATAAAAATTGCACGCCGACGACTTCACCAAATCCACCCCGTCCTTCTTGCAGACTTTTACAGGCAGAACGGCGTCATCAAACATCACCGGCAACAAAACTTCGCACAAATCATCTACGGTTTGCCCGTCATCCAACGGTAAGTTTGCCATGTTACAGGCCTTAACGGCATCAACAAAGAAACTTGACGAAAATCCCGGCTTAAACTTATCACAACCGTAATGATGATAAATTCCGTTCGAAAACCAAACCCTTTTCAAATAAACTTCCAATGCCTTGAAGTCCTCTGAATTACGATCGCCCGTATATTCGGTATACACGGCCTCAAGGGTCTTGCGGATACGGAGGTTATACTTACCAAATTGGTCGAAAGTTATGTCACGTCCGAACAAGGCCGCCTGTGACAAACAATATACAAGTTTTTTCTGACGCAGCGAAAGCTTGTCGAAATTTTCCAGCTTGTATCTCAACATCTGTATGTCAGCGAAACGCTCGTCAGTATATCTGAAATTCATATCTGCCATATCTTAAAGTTCTATTAATCATCAATTCGGCTATAAGTCCATGTCCGTTCAAATAATAGGCAAACGGCATTACTCATTTACGTTCAGAGGCATCGGCATGCAACTTGAACTGCCTCGGAGTCTGCCCGGTAAACTTATAGAACGCCGCATAAAACGACTGTCGGTTTGAAAACCCTACCATGTCGCTTATCTCCTCCATACGCAAATCACTATAACGCCTGTTGGTCAATATGGATTTGGCGTTTTCAATCCTGTACTTATTTACCAACGACGTATAATTCATATCGAAACAAACGTTCACTACGGCGGAGATATACCTGGTGTTAGTGCCCAAATCCTCAGCCAGACGCTTTGCCGAATAATCCTTATCCTTATATTTCTTCTTCTTCAACAAAATTTTCACAATCTTCACCTTAAGCTCACTCATAAGTTTAGGATTCACGAGCGAACGGTAGGCTGCATCCTTCTTTGTCTTAAAATTGATATTATACTTTGTCATGTTAATCCTTAAAATCAAATCTTTCTACAATAAAAACATTCCGTATGACGGAAGCTTACAAACACACACTTGCAACCACCTTGACTCAATCGGCACATACATTCCATAACATCACTTTTTATTTACATATGGCCTCATTCGCAGGTTTTAGTAAAATCTCCGTCAATATCATTGCAAAGGTAATATTTTTCCAATAAATACCTTTACAAAATAACATTTTTAATATAAATTGAACCGCACAAAAAATTAATCTAAAATTCAACCCCAACAATATGAACACCGGAATCTAACAGTCACGGAACAACCATCCTCTTTGTTACAGTCAAACAAACATCTTATCAAAAGAACGCCTTTCAGCCCGAAAAACACGACCTTTTACAACGTGGAAGGACACCTTTTGCAATGCGATTAACGGCATTTTACAAGATGGGTAAAAATGCCGAATAATCCCAATCGAACCATTGCCAAACAAAAAAGCATAGGGCGCGACAAATGTCGCGCCCTATGCTTTTTTGAACTTATTACAATTATACGCTTTAGTCTGCTTTCTGCTCGCTTTCGGCAGATTTTGAAGCCACTTTAGCAGCAGCTTTATTTGTTGCGGCCTTAGCCCTTTCCATCTTGGCTTTCATCTTTGTTTCAGCGGCCTGCATCTTTTCCACCTTGGCTTTAAGTCGGACAATCTCCATATCCTTCATCTCAATCTCGTCGCCTTGATTCTTTATAGTTGTAAGCAACGAGTTCAACTCTTCATTGTCTATCTCCTCGGGATACAATGAGTTGACGCGATTGATAAAGTCGCCAAGAATGTTCATATAATTCGTGAATGCGTCAAACGGCGAACTATATATACCACGGTCAAGCCCGACGTTTGAAGGCTTTGTTGTCATGAACCTAAAGTTGTTGCTTGCCTGTAAGTAATCCCAGTCTTGGTTGATTCGCGGGTCATTGGCTATACGTACCCTGTCGGCAATGCTGTAAAGCTTATTGAACGCCTCACGTTGCATCGGGTTACCCAACCAGCAGCTAATGTCGCGCTCTTCATCAACCCACGACAACGTATCCGGTACGTCAAGGTTGCCGACGCTGTTCATCTTCAGGCATATCTCAGTAGGCGTAGAGAATGTTATGCCTTTCTCCTTGGCGTACATGGGCAAAGCTTTAATGAACTCAAGAATATTTGACGACAACGGCTGGGCTATGCCAAGTGCTGAAAGCTCCATGAATATGTTTATAACCTGCTCATTATCAGGAAGTGAGGCTATACGGTTAATGTAATTATCAGCAAACAAAGGATATCCTTCCCAATCGCTATTGTTAAAGCGCAAGCTAATATCGTCACTAAGCTCTATGTCACGAAGCAAAAGCTTGAGATTGGGGGCAATCGCGCAATTATATACATAATGGGGTGACTTCCAACCCAAGACGTGCCTTGCGCCTTCAGTAAGCATACCCTTATAGCCCATGGCAGCAACCTGTCCGCCGATATCGTCGCTATATATTAATGAAGAATTTCTTAAAACCGTAGGCCTCTTGCCAAAATACTCCTGCATCTTATCAGCCTGCTTCTTTACGTCGGCGGCAAATGCCTCCTCGTTGACAAGGGCTGAAAGTCCGTGTGAATACGGCTCTGCCAGAAATTCGACACAACCAGTTTCGTTAAGTTCCTGCAACTTGGTTATCACCTGCGGAGCGTGTATCTCCAACTGCTCCAATCCTACACCGGAAATAGAGAATGCGACTTTGAAATACTTGCCGTTAGCCTTTATCATATCGAGAAAAGTATTCAAAGCCGGCATGTACGAACGTTCTGCAATATCGCTGATACTGCGCTCGTTCTCATAATCATCATAATAATAATGATCCGTACCTATGTCGAAAAAACGATAACGCTTGAGATGTATGATTTGGTGTATCTCAAAATATAAGCATATTGTTTTCATTGTATTATTCCTTATTTAGTTAATTTATTGATTTAAAGCTGTTTCTATGGTTCATTTATCTCCATCCCAATGTGCGCTCATATAATTCACGTATCCAAAGTCCTACTTTTTCCCACGTGATTTGGTCTACTTCACGCTTTCCTTCTGTCTGCAGATAATTGAACAGGCTGTCATTGTGACAAATAGAATAAATAGCGTCGGCCAAAGCGTGAATGTCCCAATAGTCAACCTTAATACAATTCGTCAAGATCTCAGCACAACCGCTTTGCTTGGAAATGATTGACGGGGTACCGCACTGCATTGCCTCAAGAGGAGATATACCGAACGGCTCGCTCACTGACGGCATTACATACACATCGGAATCCTTCAAGCACTCATAAACTTGTTTGCCGCGCATAAAACCGGGGAAGTGGAAACGATCAGCTATACCGCGTTCAGCTGCAAGATAAATCATCGAATCCATCATATCACCGCTGCCAGCCATGCAAAAACGGACGTTGCGCGTACGATGAAGCACCATATTGGCAGCCTCAACAAAATATTCCGGCCCTTTCTGCATTGTTATACGCCCAAGGAAAGTTACGATCTTATCCTTATTCGTATGGTCTGGTCGCGGTATGTCCTGCAATTCCTGACGCAAAGGATAAACGGCATTGTGAACCGTAAAGCATTTACGTGGATCTTGATAATAATGGTTGATGACCGTCTGACGCGTAAGCTCGCTGACGCACATAATGCAATCGGCATTATCCATACCGTCTTTCTCAATCGAATAAACAGTCGGGTTTACATTGCCGCGGCTTCTGTCAAAGTCTGTTGCATGAACATGTATGCACAATGGTTTACCGCTTATTTTCTTTGCGTGGATTCCTGCGGGATATGTCAACCAGTCATGGGCATGTATTATATCGAATTCTTGCTGACGGGCAACGACACCGGCTACAATAGAATAATTATTAATTTCACTATGTAACTGGTTGTCAAGATATTTGCCTGAAAACTCAATGCAGCCCAAATCATTCACCAACATGTAATTAAAGTCGGCGTAAATATGGTCACGCATGCTGTAATATGTTTCAGGGGTCGTTATGTTGCCCAGACGTCCTTTAAGATAGTCATAATTTACATCGCGATAAACGATTGGCACTTCATTCATCGCTATTATGTTCATGAAACTTTTATCTTCATCGCCCCACGGCCTCGGAAGACAAAAGGTTATATCCATATCGTTTTGTTCCGAGAGTCCCTTGGTTATACCATAACTGGCCGTACCAAGACCACCAAGAATATGAGGAGGAAACTCCCATCCAAACATTAATACTTTCATATCGCTCCTCCTTTATTTAACATAAGAATATTTTTCAAGAAGATTAAAGGTTCTCAATATCTCAGCTACGTTCATCGCATAAGAAATGACACCACGAGCCCGGAACGGAGGATTACCGTCAAACAACTCAGGTATTGTACCAAGGCAGTTAACGGTCATTTCGTCTTCATATCCAATCATTTGCCTTTCAATGAAACTCAGCCTTGTACGTTTATACAACTTCAAGCATGCTTCCATATAAAAGCCTCCAAGCCAAGGCCATGCCGTTCCCTGATGATATGCATAATCGCGTTGCGCACCTACGAACATCGGATTATAACCTCCGCTCTTCGGAGATAACGAACGAAGACCTTTTGGGGTCAGCAGTTCACGTGTGCATACATCCAAGACGCTTTTCTTCTGTTCCTGCGACAACGGCGAATAGTCAAACGCTACCGGGAATATCATGTTCGGGCGTACGCTCCAGTCCATCATGCTGCCGTCAACATAATCAAAAAGATATCCGTAATCGTTAAGGAAGGTGCTAACGAATGACGTTTTGCAAAGCTCTGCTTGCTTTTCCCATTTTTCCACCCTTACGGTATCCTCTTTCAATGCAGCCAACCTCGCTCCAAACTTAAGGGCGTTATACCATAAAGCATTGAACTCAACGATGTATCCAGTTCTTGGTACGACAGGACGTCCGTTAACCGTAGAGTTCATCCAAGTGACAGGCCTATCATGTCCGTCGGTATAAAGTAAGCCGTTTGAATCAAGACGAAGGTTGGGATGCTTGCCGTCAATAACATACTCAAGTATATCTTTTATCAAATCGCCATACATCTCAAGGCATTTCTCGTCGCTTGCGAACTTTGCATATTGCTGCATGGCCCATATGGCCCATAAGAACACGTCGGGCTGGTCAATCTCTGAAATCTTAACGCTTAACGGCTCTTCGTTAATAAATTCACGTATGCCACGTTCAGCCGTTTGCATAACCAATTCAAAATACGGCTGTTCGTCAATTGCAAGCGTCAAGCCGGGAAGCGATATGAACATATCACGCGCACGGCACTTAAACCAAGGATATCCGGCTAAAATATAGCGTTCGTCCTTACTTGTCCTGTTGTGGAACTGGTGTGCGGCATTAACCAGACAATGGAAGAAATTATCCCGTGGAGAACGGTCGTTAACTTCAGCTTCAAAAAGTCGTTCCAACGTATCCGTACTGATTTCAGTGGTAGATGCGGCAAAAACAATACTCTCGCCTTTCTTTATTTGCATCTCGAAATATCCCGGAACATACAAATCTTCATTTGAAGCGTAACCACATTCATATTCTTTCGGATATTCTATGCCCCTGTACCAATCAGGATTGAAGACGAATTCATTAGCCTTGCTGAACTGCATGTACAAGTCAGGGTAACCGGCATACATGCACGTCTTAATACCATTGTCAACAAGATGGTATTCACGGCTTGCCGTAGAATTTTCATGGGTAAATTCCCTTACACTTCTAAATGCCAGGAACGGCTTAAACCTCAAGGTGGTTTCACTATGCGCATCCATCAAAGTGTATCTTATCAAAATGCGATTCTCATAGTGCTGGAACACCACTTCCTTTTTCAGCATAACTCCGCCTACACGATAAATCGTTGTAGGCACTTTGTCACAATTAAATTCGCGAATGTACTTATGCCCCTTCGGACTGTAGTTGTTGCCTTGGTACTTATGCAAGCCAAGGTTGAACTCCGCACCATGCTGGATTACGGTGACATCCATGGATGAAAGCAGGACATGTTTGTCATTGTCCAAATCAGGCACCGGCACGACCAAGAGGCCGTGATACTTACTTGTATTACAATCAACGATCGTAGAACAAGAATATGCCCCGGAACGATTTGTACGCAACAACTCCCTTGAAAGTGATTCCTCCAAGTTTGTCATCAGAGCTTTTTCAAATCTAAGATAACTCATGGTATAATTACAAGATTTAATATTTTCCTAATATCAGAATCGGACAAGGCAACATATGCTATGCCTTGTCTTTAATGACCTTTCAAAGGTAATAATTTAATTTCTTACAGCAAAAAAAATCTATATTTTTTTCACCATCTCACGCAATATGCGTAACAAATGTCAACGAAAAGCACGCCGAATATATCATTCGACACTGAAAAGGCCGCATCATGCAGGTATCAGGAAATTTATCACTTCCTGCTCAACAGTAACCTTGAAAGGTCCTACAGGAGTCTTCATCAGCCTTCCGTCGACACTGACCATCGCCCTCACGGCTTCGTTGACAACAACTTCGTTTGTGCGGTACGGATGCACGCTGTGATGATTTAAGAACTTGCCCGTAATCAGTAAATATATTCCTTCTATCAGCTGTGTCATCTCAGGATGGTAGACTACCGACACGTCAAGCAATCCGTTATAAGGAACGGCGTTTGGCGTCTGACCGTAACCGGACGCATTTCCTATACAGACCGTCATGACCTTACGCTTTATCACGTCCGAATTTATCTTCAGATGCATCTTGTAGTCAAGCCTTTGAAAGATCATAAGCGCCAACGAACAGACAAATGACAACGTACGCGACCCGAACAGGCTTCTTGTCTGCCGGCGCAAGTTCATTATCGCCGATATCAGACCTATATTTACGCAATTAAGAAAATATCTATGACAATTCTCCCCTTTAGCATTTTTATACCTCACACAGCCTAAGTCTATCTTCCTTACGCGGCGCTCTTTCAGCCATTTTACGGTCTGTTCAATTTCACTCTCCTTAAAATTCCAGTAATGAGCGAAATCATTCATCAACCCATTAGGTATCAATCCTAATGCTATCGAATCACGCGTTTCCTTATCAACGGCCATCAGACAATTGGCCGCATCGTTCAAGGCCGAGTCGCCTCCGACGATGATTATTGTCTTATAACCATTGTTTATCATCATGTTAACAAGCCTGACCACGCCTTCTTGCTTTTCACTCTGCACGAAGTCGAAGTCTATCCCATGCTCACGCAGGCAACTCTCTATTTTATTCCATCTTTTCTTAGAGCCTGTCGCGCTGTGCTTCGGACAGTATAATATTCCCCAGCGGGTATTTGCCATATCTCCCATAAGAAATTGCTATTTGGTAAAATGCTTAACGTTCATTTTCATAAATATTGCTGACCAAGGCAATCTTGTCGTCCATAGACATGCCGGCATCAATCCAATGTATCTTGAAGCCACGCCTTTCCATACCTCTAAACCATGTCATCTGGCGTTTTGCAAACTGGTGTATAGCTATTTCAAGACGGCGAAACATCTCTTCATAAGAAAACTCACCTATTATATATTGGGTTACATACTTATATTCAAGGCCGTAATATATAAGGTTTTCCGCAGGAATTCCTTCGGAGAGCAGTCCCCTGACTTCGTCAACCATGCCGTCGTCAAGCCTTTGGCGCAGGCGTTTAGTTATCCTCCGCCGACGCTCGTCGCGTTCTACGGATATTCCGAATATTACGGAATCCACTTTCGGCATGGAACACTCATTTGACCTGACATTTTCCTTATAATAACATTCTATCTCAATTGCGCGTATTGCACGTTTTACAGTGTCCACATCAGTGGTGTTATGCATGTTTGAGCCATTTTCGCTTTTCAATTCTGCAAGCATGCCAGTAAGCTCTTCCAGAGTCTTGCTGCCGAGCTTTTGTCGCAAATCCTTATTTTCGGGCACAGGAACAAGGTTGTATCCGTTGAGCACGGCTTCGATATACAGTCCCGTGCCGCCACACATCACCGGCAGAGCACCACGTTTGCTTATGTCAGAATACGCCGTAGCGAAATCCTTTTGGTATTCAAACAAATTGTACTTCGTGCCGGGCTCCACGATATCAATCAAATGATATGGAACTCTCACGCCGTCAACAACATAGTCGGCAAGGTCTTTGCCCGTGCCTATATCCATACGCCTATACACCTGACGGCTGTCGGCGCTGATAATCTCTCCGCCGAACTTCATGCAACAGGCCGTTGCCAAAGACGTCTTTCCCGATGCGGTAGGGCCAAGTATGGTTATCATTTTACGCATACGCAATATACGGATATTCACCGGATGTTTTCACGTTATAGACATGACTTGCTATCCGCTTTCACGTAAAGCCTACCGGTGCAATTCACTTTTGCAAAAATAATAAAAAAAACCGCCTGGCAAATGCCGGGCGGCTTATTTTCATCACACGAATAATTTTATGCGATTATCCGTTGTGCTTCTTCATGATCTTGATGAGGTCGATAACCTTGTGAGAGTAACCAATCTCATTGTCATACCAAGAAACTACCTTAACGAACTTGTCAGTCAGGTAAACGCCTGCATCAGCGTCGAAGATTGAAGTGAGCGGGCAGCCGAGGAAGTCAGATGAAACAACCTTGTCCTCAGTGTAGCCCAGTATGCCCTTCAGTTCGCCTTCAGAAGCTTCCTTCATTGCCTTGCAGATGTCTTCCTTCGTTGCAGCGTTCTTCAGGTTAACGGTCAGGTCAACTACTGATACGTCCAAAGTAGGAACGCGCATAGAGATACCTGTCAGCTTGCCGTTCAGCTCGGGGATAACCTTGCCTACAGCCTTTGCAGCACCCGTAGAAGAGGGGATGATGTTGCCAGAAGCGGCACGGCCACCACGCCAGTCCTTCAAAGACGGACCGTCAACGGTGCGCTGTGTAGCGGTTGTAGAGTGAACAGTTGTCATAAGACCGTTCTCGATACCGAACTTGTCGTTCAGAACCTTTGCGATAGGAGCCAAGCAGTTTGTTGTGCAAGATGCGTTAGAAACAATCTGCTGGCCAGCGTATGTATCGGTGTTCACACCGCATACGAACATGTCAGCCTGACGGCCGTCATCACCCTTCTTAGAAGGAGCAGACAATACAACATATTTAGCGCCGGCCTGGAGGTGCTTCTCTGCACGGTCCATAGTCAGGTAAAGGCCTGTAGACTCAACTACGTATTCAGCACCGATCTCGTCCCACTTCAAGTTTGCAGCGTCCTTCTCTGCTGTAACGCGGATGTGGTTGCCGTTTACGATGAGCTCGTTCTTCTCAACGTCAGCCTCGATAGTTCCGTCGAACTGGCCGTGCATAGTGTCATACTTCAGCATGTAAGCCATGTAATCAACAGGCAGAAGGTCATTGATGCCAACTACAACGACATCATTCTTGTTAGCCTCTTCAAGAGAAGCACGGAACACGAAACGACCGATACGGCCAAAACCGTTAATACCAATTTTAATCATCTTTTTTTATTTTAAAGGGTTAAAATAATCTCCTTAAACAATACTTATTTACCACTCTGGCCCATCCTTCTCGCCTCAATATCGACAAGAATACTGATATAATGCCGGTTTTTTCTTTTTCGAGCGCAAAATTACAAAATATATTTTAATTTTGCACCGATTTCAATATTAAATAATTTAAAAAAGCTCATGAGCAAGTTAGTTAACGAATTCAAGCAGTTCGCCGTCAAGGGCAATGCGGTTGACATGGCCGTCGGCGTTATCATCGGAGGGGCTTTCGGCAAGATTGTTTCATCAATTGTGAACGATCTCATAATGCCTCCCATTGGATGGATTATCGGCGGTGTGAATTTCACAGACCTAAAGGTAACATTACCGTCTATAGACATGGGCATAGAAAAGCTCGAACCTGCGACAATAAACTATGGTAACTTCATCCAGACAACATTCGACTTCCTTATAATATCTATATGCGTATTCCTTATGCTTCGCACCATAAATAAGCTTGCGAAGAAAAACGATGAAAGCAAAAAGCAAGCCGAGCAGGCTAAGGCTGCCGAACCAAGCAAAGAAGAAAAGCTTCTAACCGAGATACGCGACCTTCTTAAAGAGCAGAACTGCAAGAACGCATAAACTGCATAAAGCAATAACAACCGTCTGCCGTTATCATACATTTTACAATTTAAAAGACGGTGTATTGCATTGCAAAAGGCGGCCTTTCGTGACACGAAAGGCCGCCTTTTGCAATGCATTGTATATCAATCATTTATGAAGCAGCATTTAAGTCATACCGTAACCGTCGGAAAGACATCAACCAGCCATGTCTGACCGGATAAGCGGAAGCACGCCCAAAGACGTGTTTTTACAGAACCGATACATGCACTCTGAGGCTTCAACGCCGACAGGCTCAATCCATCCGCATCCGCCTACATAGCTTTCAAACTTCTCTGCATTGACTTTCATGCCTAACACTGCTTCATAAAGCTGTCGTAAATCATCAATACCAAACTCACGTTGAAGAACTTCACGACCTATCGGCTCAAGCAAGGCCCGCCTGCGCAAAGCCTCAACGGCCGTGGCTAACATCTTATCATGATCGAAAGCCAATGGCGGAACACAGTCAAGCGCAAACCAACGCGCAGCGGCCGCATCGTCGCCACCGCAAACATCACGCATGCTGACGAGCGCATAATAGGCTATGCTTATAACACGCTCGCGAGGGTCGCGCCCCGGTTCTGTAAATGAATGGAACTGGCGCAAATCAACCGACGACAGTCCGGTTTCCTCATACAACTCGCGTAATGCCCCGTCTTCGGCCGCTTCGTCAATTTCAAGAAAACCTCCCGGGAAGGCCCATTTCCCTTTATGCGGTTCTCTTCCGCGCTCTACGAGCAATACGTTAAGACGAAATCCGTCGTAACCGAAAACCACACAATCTGTAGTGACGCTTGGATGCGGGTATTTATAATGATAGTTAAGTCCGTCCATTATTATTGGATTTTTAACCATATGACATTAAGACTTTCTTTTCTTATTAAGATCGATGAATAAGCGTATTTCATCATACGATACCGACGGAGAAAGCTTTGACTTAATTTCGGACAATGACGAACGATTACCGTTTGCGGCAAAATACGCCTGCAACTCTTTCATACTTTCTTCGGATATAAGGTCATGCCAGTCCATTCGACCTTCAGAGGCATAATGAGCCAAGTGCGAGAACACAGTGCCTACGGTCAATCCGCGCTCTTCCGCAATCTGCTCAATTGTCATTCCGCCGACATACATGTTGAAGCTAATCTCGCGAGTAAGCGGCTTGGGCGCTTTGGGTTCCTTCACAGGCTTGGGTGTTTTCGTTTTTTTATTATGCTTAACCTCCGTTTCATCACGACCAATGTTATCGCTAAGCAAAATCTTTGCTTTGGCGGCAAGGTAGTCTGCGGCCGTAAAACTTACTCCCGGAGCCTGTTCATGCCTCAACAATTTAATTTTCAACGAAAGTTCGCCAACAAACACTGAAAACCTATCATCAAATTGTTTCTTAACCGTCTTGCTCTCTATCTCCACCTTAGTCTTTCCGCATAAGACCTCAAGCTCTGACAATTTATCAGAGAAATATCCGGCCGCCTTACGCACACGCTCACCCAAATAGTCTGCCTCCGTACTTAAATCTGAGGCCAATTTAGCATATTGGTTCTTGAATTTGCGCGCCACATCAATAATGTCCGTAAAAATAACGCTAAGACGCTTATACTCAAACAATAGTTTGGGATACTTCCGATAAAGATGTTCGTCAAGCGTACGCAAAAGCAGATTATATGATGACTGAAGACCGGTGAAATCGAACAACTCATCAAGTAACTTGACGACATAAGCCTGCTGCATGGCTGAAATGTCGTTATCAGTCGGTCTGTGTTCGTCAATTGACTCGACAAACGAGTCGACAATATCGTCGGTAATCATCGCCTCACGCTGCAAAGGAGCACTGAGAACAAGTCCGTCGAGCGTACGGCAACGGCTCAACGCTACGTAAGCCTGCCCGTGGGCGAACGAATGGGATACGTCGATTATGGCATGATCGAAAGTCAATCCCTGGCTTTTGTGTATCGTTATAGCCCACGCCAAACGCAGAGGATACTGGCGGAACATGCCTTCGACGGTTTCTTTTATTTCCTTCGAAACATCGTCAAGAGTGTATTTGGAGTTTGTCCATTCGGCTTTCTCAAGCCTGAAAGCCTCTCCTCCATCCTTACTGCGCACGGTTATATTGCGTCCGTCCAACGCTACAACCTCACCAATCATGCCATTAAAAAAACGTTTATCAGGGTCATTCTTTATGAACATCACCTGAGCTCCGCGCTTCAACACAAGGCATTGGTCGGCCGGATAAGACGTTTCAGGGAAAACGCCCTCAACTTCCGCGCGATAAGAGAACTCTTCCGATGGTAAAGCGGCCAGCTCGCGCTCATTAATTGCTAAAGCCTGATAGTTATGGGTCACAAGGCGTATATAATCACTATCACGCGGCGGCGTAAAGTTCGGCAAGTAACGTCGGTTGAGTTCTGTCAATGCCGCATCGGAAATATTATTCTCTCGTATCTGGTTAAGCAACGCAACGAAAGACGAATCCTGCTGACGGAAAACCTGCTTAAGCTCTATCGTGTTATATGAAGCTTGGGCAAGAGCCTTGCTTGAGAAGAAATACGGCGTGTCGTAAAAACGACTTAGCAACATCCACTCTTCATCTTTCACAACAGGAGCAAGCTGCTGCAAATCGCCAATCATCAGAAGCTGGGCGCCGCCGAACGGCTTATCATGGTCACGATAGCGGCGCATCACGGCGTCAACGGCGTCAAGCAGATCGGCACGCACCATGCTTATCTCGTCAATGACAAGCAGGTCGAGCGTGCGGATAATATCCCTCTTCACCCTACCGAACTTGAAATAGCGCCTTTCAGCCCTGTCATAAGTCATGCCTGGCATGTATGGAGAGAGCGGCAGTTGGAAAAATGAATGTATCGTAACGCCGTCTGCATTGATGGCAGCTATGCCAGTCGGCGCCAAAACAACCATGCGCTTGGACGAGTGCGAACGCAAATTCTTTAGGAATGTTGTTTTGCCTGTGCCGGCCTTACCTGTAAGAAAGAGATTTGCCCCGGTTGTTTCTACGAGCCGCCAAGCCAATTCAAGTTCAGGATTATTCATCTTATCGCAATATAATTAATACAAATCCATCGATACCCGGAATACGTCAAAACGCGAAAATACTATAAAACAAACAGGGAACAACAAAAGAAACGATACGTATTCCAATATTACGCCGACGTCAAAACGCCTCGCGGTATTTACTTTCATCTTTGTCCTCAAGCATGCTTATGTAAGACGCGTAACGGCTTTCGGCAATGTAGTGGTCCTCAACAGCTTTCCTGACAGCGCACCCCGGTTCGTGCGTATGAGTACAATTACGGAAGCGGCAATCTTTGGAAAACTTGAATATCTCCTTGAAATATCCGCAGATTTCCTCCGGCTCCATGTCGAATGTACCAAAACCCTTAATTCCCGGAGTATCAATAGCCCACCCTCCGTAAGGCAATGGCAACATCTCGCTGAACGTCGTGGTATGCATACCTGTATTATGGGCTTCGCTTATAGCTGCGGTACGCAAATTAAGTCCCGGAATGAGGCTGTTTAACAACGTACTCTTACCTACTCCACTGTTACCACTGAACAGGGTTATCTTACCTTCAAGCATCGGACGTAGAATTTCGCCAACGGAATCGTCGACGGCTGACAAGGCAACACATTCATAACCAACCGTCCGATATAAATTCATCATCATGTCCTGATATTCGCGTTCTTCAGGACTAAGAATGTCGGTCTTGTTGAAAATCAATATGACAGGCACCCTGTAAGCCTCAGCCGAGGCGAGAAACCTGTCTATGAACGTTGTGGACGTCTGCGGATAATTAACCGTCACAACAAGAAAGGCCTGGTCAACATTGGCGGCAATGATGTGGCTCTGCTTCGACAGGTTCGGCGATTTGCGTATTATATAATTACGCCTGTCACCAATATCGGTAATAAAGGCTGTGCCTTCGGCGTTCAATATTATGTCAACGCGGTCGCCAACAGCTACAGGATTGGTGCTGCGTATGCCCCTCAGCCTGAAGTTGCCCTTTATCTTGCACTCTATGGTGCGTCCGTCGTCCGTCTTAACAGTGTACCAACTGCCCGTGTTCTTAATTACCAGTCCGTGCATTTCGTTCATTGAAGAATAAGCCGGCAAGTTACGTCTGACGGGCTAACGGGAAGATCTTATTTGCTTATGCATCCTCCCGTCAACCCGTCATGACCGTCAACTCATCCGTATTAAATTATACAGTCATTATCTCCTTGTTCTTGGCGGCAAGCAAGTCGTCAAGCATTTTGATATACTTATCATGTATCTTCTGGAGCTCGGCTTCGGCGTCCTTCTCGTTATCTTCAGAGAGTCCGTCCTTAATGGCTTTCTTCAGTTTGTCCTTCACGTCACTCCTGACGTTGCGCACTTCCACCTTTGCCTTCTCGCCAATCTTGTTGCACTGCTTAGCCAATTCCTTGCGGCGCTCCTCCGTAGGCTGAGGTATGCCAAGGCGCACAATCTCGCCGTTGTTCTCGGGCGTAATGCCGACATCAGAGTCCATGATGGCCTTCTCGATGTCTTTTATCATCTTCTTGTCCCACGGACGTATGGCAATGGTGCGGGCGTCGGGCGTCGACACGTTGGCAACCTGGTTAAGGGGCACCATTGAGCCGTAAGAATTAACCCTCACGCCGTCGAGTATCGCCACGTTGGCGCGGCCGGCACGGACGCGCGACAACTGCTCCTCAAGGTACATCGCAGCCATCTGCATGCGCTCTTCTGTTTCTTTCAAAGTAGCTTTAACGTCTATCATAATGTTATTTCGTTTTGGTTTTTTGGATACAAATATATAAAAAGATAATGAAGAACGGGCAACAGATTGGAAAAAATCGCTCCAACAACCGATTTCCGTTCGTATTATGACTATCTACTCCTTGCTTTTCAGCTCGTTTTCAACTAAGTTAGTGAGTTCTACAAACTGAGCTATCGTAAGTTGCTCGGGGCGCTTGGTCATAATGTCAAGCCCGAAGAACCCTTCACCCGGCATGTCCGTCTGGAACAATGGTTTCAACGAGCCACGCAACATCTTACGACGCTGATTGAAGGCTGTCTTCACAACGCGGCGGAACAAGTTCCAATCACATCCCAGCTCGCTGACACCGTTGCGTGTCATGCGTATCACGGCGCTCTTCACCTTCGGAGGCGGATTAAACACGTTCTCGTCAACGGTAAACAAATATTCAACGTCATACCACGCCTGTATCAGAACGCTCAGTATGCCGTAGGCTTTAGTTCCCGGAGCCGAAGCCATACGCTGGGCCACCTCACGCTGTATCATGCCCGTACAACAAGGTATCAAATCTTTGTTGTCAAGCATTTTAAAAAATATCTGCGACGAGATGTCATAGGGATAATTGCCTGTGAGAACAAACTGGCGGCCGTTAAACAATTTAGTCAAATCCATACGCAGAAAGTCCTCTGCCACAACGTTTTCCCTAAGTTCAGGAAACTTCTCGTAAAGGTATGCCACAGACTCCGAGTCTATCTCAACTACTTTCAAGTCCCTACCCTTCGGCATAAGGAACTGCGTCAGCACACCCATACCCGGCCCTACTTCAAGCACCGGAATGTCAGGACATGCGTCAACGGTGTCGGCAATAGCCTTTGCAATGTTAAGGTCAGTGAGAAAATGTTGCCCCAAGTTCTTTTTCGGTCTAACGGCTCTCATTTCGTTAAATGTTAATGCTGTAAATATCAGTTTTGTCACAACCACGCCTAAACGCACGTCCAAAAACACAGCCTGTACGCGCCGGCAAAAATTTGACCTTGCAAAATTAATACATTAGTTTCACGCTACCAAAACATCGCCGAAAAAGCTTACACGTGACACACAAAAGGGTAACGCCTGCGCAGGCTATAGCCCATGTTTTATAAAAGGTCACATTTAAGCCTGCAAAAGGACACCTTTTAAGCTTTAAAAGGTAAGCAATCGGAATGTAATTAGCGGTATTTTAGAAAACGGGTGATTTTAAGCCTACATAATCGACAACGCCAAACGCTCATCCGTACATGGATTTCACACAAATCCATGCAACAACAATATCTCACGGACATTAAGCCGCAAGCTAACGACGCTTCCTGAATTTGCCGGCCGTACGCTTGAACATCTGTCTATGAAACCTGTCTTCAGCCTTTAAGACGTCATAAACTTTTTGCGCGGGAAGTATCTGCATAAATTTCTCATGATACTCTTTTTGGATTTTTTTCATCTCAATCTCACACTCATCACACCTGATGATGTTTTTCTTACATTCCGCATCGGTAACCGGCTTTATGCGCTTCAATTTCTTTATCTCAGCATGCACGGCATGCTGTTTCTTCATCATTTCACCGTACAAGGGAAAGAATTTTGACGACTCGGCCGGTGTCAAGCATGCTTTCTTTGCTATATACTGCTCTAACTTGGCACGGAAAAGCTCCGGCGTCAATCGGCCGCCATTCTTATCCTGAGCACTGACATTCATTGAGAAAAGCACAACCAGCGCTAAAAATAATATTTTCATCTTATTCATTGTTCCTCTGCTATAAAAGAATAAAAGTCATCATTATCAAGCATTGCGTAATCTGACATCTCGTCGATTATCACATCCGAATATGACGCAACCGCCATATCGCCGCCGACAGCTTCCTCATCACCAGCCACGGAACCGCCACGCACGGACCAATATGCAGCCACGCACGCGACAACCGCAACAAAGCAAGCCGCACAAGCAATGCGCCTGAACTTAACCAGACGTATCTTTTTAGCCGGCACGGAGGCTCCTGCACGGTCAATGTTCCTTCCGACAGAGTCAACTAAACCGTCGAAATAGCCGTCCGGAACCTTAAAAAAATTCTGCTTGCCGAACTTCCGTTCAATCAAGAAATCATTTTCCATAATATTTCTCTTTTATTATAATGACGGACATTAAGCCACAAAGTTTAATCCATTATGGAAAAATCAATCCTGTAAATGAAAATATTCTGATATTTTCTTGACGGCAATATGGTAAGAAGCCTTTAACGCACCCTCAGACGTATTCAGCATCTTACTTATCTCACTGTATTTCATGTTATCGAAATACCTTAGATTAAACACGGTTCTTTGCACTTCAGGCAATGCCGCCACAGCCTGCATCAACATGGCGTGGGCACGGTCGCCGTCGAAATATTCGTCGGCCGTCAACCGGTCAGACACTGATAAATAATCATCGGTATTTCCTCCGTGTTTCTTATTTTTCCGTAAGAAATCCAAGGCCTCGTTTATGGCAATACTGCACAACCATGTCTGTAGTTTTGACTTGCCGCGGAAAGATGTTATATTGTTCCAGGCCTTAAGGAATGTGTTCTGCAACACATCATCCGCATCGTCATGCGAAAGCACGATGTACCTGATTTTCCAATACAGACATTCGCCATACGTTCTGACAATAATGTCAAACGCACGGCGTCTTGTCGTTTCAGACATCAACATCCGTATTATTTCCTCATCACCCAACATATGTGCTTACTCACTTGACAAACAGCTTCAAACTCTTCCACAATACCTCGTCATAACCGTATACGTCAGCATAATCCTCAAGTCCGCCGCCTTGGCCGTAATATATGGTATAATAAGTTATGAACAAAGGCACAGGCTCATTCACGGGTATGGAATTAATCAAGCGCTTACGATCGATTTTTCTTTTAGCAAGGGAGTCGGCATCATTAATGAAATCGACTGTCATCGAATATTTCAACCTGTCTTTCAATTTTTCATCGACGTCGCCAAGCAAGAACAAAGCCAAATCATACGGTTTCTCCACTCTTACACAACCATGGCTCGCAGCCCTGTTGGCCCGATTAAAGACCCATGGTGATGATGTATCATGTAAAAACACTGAAAATCCATTATCGAAACGGAATATTATTCGGCCGAGTGAATTCTTTGGCCCTCCGGCTTGGATTATATACTGCTCGCCTTGGGCTATTTTTAAAGGTGAAACCTCTTCTGGCGCCAGCTTGCCCTTACGTTTATCAAAAACAAACATACCCATTTTATGCATATAAGCATAATTTCCACAAAAGCCTTTTGAAATGCTTTTAGGCACAATCCACTGCGGATTAACGTCCATACGTGTAATCTTGCTGGCAAGCAACGGCGTCTTAGTGTCTAAAGCACCGCAAATAGTCCGCATCATAACAACGCCGTCACCGTCAACCGCACGCAATGAATATGACGGAACATTAACTTCAACATACTTCGTGTGTTCACCCGGCAACGCCTTAACACGCCACCGGCAGCGCTCCAAATTACACAACAACTTTGCCCTTTTGGCTGAATCACCATGGGTAGCCGACAAACGCCCTACAAGCAACGTATATAAATCGTTATGCGGATGCAAAGAATTTATGTATCCACCGACGCTATCCACAAAAGCTTTTCTTACGGCGCCGGTATAGAAAGTCTGTCCTGGCCGTTCAACCCGCAAATCCGAAAGCCGACGGAAACGTACTGTGACAGAATCAACTTCGTATTTTTCAAAATTGTTATAAATATAGTCTGGGTTAACCAATCCGAAGCGTAGCCCTGACGTATAGATAAAATATGCCCTCGTCAGATTATACTCAAGCCGTGAAGCTACGGTATTGACGTTGCCGCTTTCACCATCAAAATCAAGCGTCCGCATACGATACAAGTCGTCATGTATCTGTGGTACACGTAATTTTAAAGTATCAAAACCATAATGACCGGCCTTACGCAATGCCGACAGCAAAGTGTCGGCACGCTCACACAATCCTGAACGTGTCAACCAAATAAAAGGACTTCCGGATGAATAATAATCTTTAATAAACTTTCCTACTCCGTTGACAGAACCGCCGCTTCCAGCAAAAGCACAAACGTTATCACGTACAAGGCTCGCATCCAACACATATTCCTCTTTTGACAACGCTGAGAATGAAGATAAAGTCAAATCGTCATAACGTCCACGTATATCGTCATTACATGACGACAACACGGCCACGACAAACAATAAAAGGAACAGAATGATTTTTGACAAAATAATAATAAGGTAAATAATTACACTACTTTATAGATACTTTCCTTACTTTCTTACCTACTTTTACAATATAACATCCCTTCGGCAAATTCAAATCATAATGACGATCTTGTCCGTCAACCTTAATGCTCACAACACGCACACCTGCAACATTGTAAACATAAAGCATTTCGCCGTTAGCATTTTTCACGTAAACCGTTGAAGACTTTACAGATATTGCAACGTCTTCAAAGTCATTTTCAATAACCTCAATAGCCGTATTAGCCTTGCTTACAGCAGGCACACACAGCAACAACGTTGCCGTAAAAGCGAATGTCAGTAAAAATCTTGCCATAAATCATCCTTATTATTACGGCAAAGATACAGTTATTTTATTATAGTTCCAAAATTTACGGATATTTTTTTACTTTTACACGTCAAAAACATCCATTTCATTTGCCAAAGCGACATTAGGAAACACTTGCCGGGCCTCTTCAAGAATCATATCCTCATCATTGTATCGAGCGGAGAAATGTCCCAACAACAATTTCTTAACACCTGCGTCAAGAGCCACCTGCGCAGCCTGTCTTGCCGTACTATGGAAATATTTCTCTGCTCTCAATTCATTATCACTACAATACGTAGCCTCATGATAAAGCAAGTCTACACCGGCAACAAACTTATGAAGTTCCGGCATATATTTCGTATCAGAACAATAAGCGTAAGAACGCACGGGATCGGCAGGCTTGGTAAGAAGATTATTTGGAATGACTTGACCGTCAGGCGTAGTCCAGTCTGCTCCGTTTTTTATGTTGTTACGATACCAAACCGGGATATTGTAGAAATCAATCATATCCCTTCGTATATGCGGCAGCGTTGGCTTTTCAACAAACATATAACCACAACATGCTATACGATGATTCAATGGTATCGATTTCACAAATACGCTCTTATCCTCATACACGACGCCTGCCACATCTGTATCAACGCCGTGAAAACAAACGTCATACTCCAGACCTTTACAAAAAAAGTCCAACTGACGCTCCAACAAATCGCCAAGTTCCTTAGGGGCAAACACATGCAACGGGCATGTGCGTCCCAACATACCCAATGTAGAAATCAGCCCGATCAAACCGAAACAATGGTCGCCGTGTAAATGTGAAATAAAAATGGATGATATCTTATTAAAATGCAACCGCGCACGCCGTACCTGAATCTGCGTTCCCTCACCACAATCTATCATAAAAACCTTGTCCCTTATCTCAACAAGTTGTGATGACGGATAATGTTTTAAGGTTGGCAATGCGCTACCGCATCCCAATATTTTCACTCTGAACGGCTGCATCAATTCTTTTTGGCTGCCGCCTCCTGTTTCGGCTTAGCGTTATTAAGCACACGCTTGTAACCATAAATACCTTTGTCGTTTTCCAGATACAATGAATCCGGGCCTAATTGGTAGATGTCAAACGTATCAGGCGGTAAAACAAGCTTACCGTTCAAAATCTTCCACTCCGTATACGGCTGCGGCTCACCCATATCACTAACGACCGAACCACCGTCAAGTATCTCAAACTTCTTGTCAAGACTTGTCCATACACCTTGCAACGAGGTCAGGTTTATAACTTTCTTGGCAAACATTTCTTCATTTAGGCCTTCAACGCGCTCGCCTATAACAGCGATGCGGTCGCCGACGAACAATCCGCCCTGCACACTGGCACAAGTGTCCAATCCTTCAAGCGTGTAAACAATAGTGTCACCTTTATCAGTAACCAACTCCAACGTATGCATGGCCGTACCGTCGCCGCAACGACCGTATACGGTCGTGTCGACAATCATACTGTCTTCCATTATCTCCATTACGGGAGTGTTTACCTTCTTGTCATTACAACCGGCAACAACAAGAATTGTCAAAAGCAAGATTATGCCACCAAAACTTTTCTTCATAACTATTATGGTCTTTTTTATTTATTCTCCATGGCCTTAGCCTCGTTCCACAATGCATCCATCTCTTCCAATGTCATTTCAGACAAAGGCTTGCCTGCTTTTATGGAATGGTCCTCTATATAGTTGAAACGTCGTATGAACTTCTGGTTTGTGTGTTCAAGAGCATTGTCAGGGTTCAGATGATAAAGGCGTGCAGCGTTAATAACGCTGAACAAAAAGTCGCCAAGTTCCTTGGTCGACTTATCCTTATCTTCTTTACGCAACTCCGTTTCAAGCTCGTCTAATTCCTCACGAACTTTTTTCCACACGTCAATTTTATCTTCCCAATCAAATCCTACGTTACGAGCCTTGTCCTGTATTCTATAAGCCTTTATCAACGACGGCAGGGCGTCAGGCACACCCGAGAGAACCCTTTTATTTCCGTCTTTTTCCTTCAGCTTTATCTGCTCCCAATTTTCGGTCACCTTCTCGGCCGTATCGGCCTTAACGTTTCCATATACATGAGGATGCCTGAATATAAGCTTTTCAGCCTCGTTATTACATACATCCGCTATATCGAAATCACCTGTTTCACTGCCAATCAACGCATAGAAACAAACATGCAGCATGACATCGCCTAATTCCTTACAAATGTTATTCTTGTCATCTTTCATCAAGGCGTCACACAACTCGAAAGTTTCCTCTATCGTATTAGGCCTAAGACTCTCGTTTGTCTGTTTCCTGTCCCATGGACATTTAACCCTTAATGTATCAAGCACGTCCAACAAACGCCCGAAAGCCTCTAATTTCTCTTCTCTTGTATGCATAAATATGATTTTAACCGTGCAAATGTAGATAATTTAAACGAATATTTTGTACATTTGCATCGTTTTTTGTCGAATAAAGTTTAATTATCACATACAAATGGAATTAGCAAGCAAATACGACCCGAAAGAAGTCGAGTCGAAATGGTATCAATATTGGCTTGACAACAAGTTGTTCAGTAGCAAACCCGACAATCGTGAACCATACACCGTAGTCATACCTCCCCCAAATGTCACCGGTGTCCTGCACATGGGGCACATGCTCAATAACACGATACAAGACATCCTTGTAAGACGTGCGAGAATGGAAGGCAAGAACGCCTGTTGGGTACCAGGCACAGACCATGCTTCAATCGCAACGGAAGCCAAGGTAGTGAACAAACTGGCTCAACAAGGAATAAAAAAGACAGACCTGACACGTGACGAATTCCTGCAGCACGCATGGGATTGGACGAACGAACACGGCGGCATAATATTAAAACAATTAAGAAAACTTGGCGCAAGCTGCGACTGGGACCGCACTGCTTTCACCATGGACGAGAAGCGCTCAAGGGGAGTAATAAAAGTATTCTGCGACTTATACGACAAAGGTCTGATTTACCGTGGAGTGCGAATGGTCAACTGGGATCCTAAGGCACAGACCGCACTCAGCGACGAGGAGGTGATTTACAAAGAAGAGCACAGCAAACTTTATTATCTCCGCTACATGGTTGTTGAGGAACCCGGCAAATATGCCGTTGTCGCAACGACACGTCCTGAAACAATCATGGGCGACACGGCCATGTGCATCAACCCTAAAGATCCTAAAAACACATGGCTCAAAGGCAAGCATGTAATCGTTCCGCTTGTTAACAGGCAAATACCTGTCATCGAGGATGATTATGTCGACATGGAATTCGGTACCGGCTGCCTTAAAGTAACTCCGGCGCATGATATTAACGACCATGCGTTGGGACTTAAGCATAATCTCGAAACTATTGACATCTTCAACGATAACGGCACAATCTCCGAAGCTGCCGGATTATACGTCGGTATGGATCGTATGGACGTGCGTAAGCAGATAGAAAAAGACTTGGCTGACGCGGGATTGATGGAAAAAGTTGAAGACTATACCAACAAAGTAGGTTTCTCTGAAAGAACCAACGTACCTATAGAGCCTAAGCTTTCAACCCAATGGTTCCTGAAGATGCAGCATTTTGCCGACATAGCACTTGCGCCTGTGATGAACGACAATATAAAATTCTATCCGGCAAAATATAAAAACACTTACCGCCACTGGCTTGAGAACATTAAGGATTGGTGCATTAGCCGCCAACTTTGGTGGGGACATCGCATACCGGCTTACTATTTGCCTGACAATGGGGGATTTGTCGTAGCTGAAACTCCCGAAAAAGCATTGGAACAAGCCATCAAGAAAAGCGGAAACGCCAACCTCACAATCAACGATTTGAAGCAAGACGATGATTGCCTTGACACGTGGTTCTCATCATGGCTTTGGCCAATTTCCGTATTTGACGGTATCAATAACCCGGAGAATGAAGACGTTAAATATTATTATCCGACGTCAGATCTCGTAACAGGCCCGGATATAATCTTCTTCTGGGTTGCCCGCATGATAATGGCCGGATACGAATACCGTGGCACAATGCCCTTCAAGAACGTATATTTCACAGGCATCGTACGCGACAAGCTTGGACGTAAAATGAGCAAGAGCCTCGGTAACAGCCCTGACCCGTTAGAACTGATAGACAAATTCGGAGCCGACGGTGTGCGTATGGGAATGATGCTCTCCGCACCTGCCGGTAATGATATCTTGTTTGACGAAAATCTTTGTGAACAAGGACGAAATTTCAATAACAAAATATGGAACGCCTTTCGCCTCGTAAAAGGTTGGGAAATAGCTGACAATAAGCAACCTAACGTCAACAAGATTGCCGTCAAATGGTTTGAAGCCAAAATGAGGCTCACTAACGCCGAACTTGACGACTTATTTAAGAAATACCGCATATCCGAAGCACTTATGGTGGTATACCGCCTGTTTTGGGATGAGTTCTCAAGCTGGTATCTCGAAATGGTCAAGCCTGCATACGGAGAACCTATCGACCGCACCACTTATGACATGACGTTGGGCTTCTTCAACGGGTTGCTAAAAATGTTGCATCCGTTCATGCCGTTCATAACCGAGGAACTCTGGCAACACATATATGATAGGAAACCAGGCGAGAGCATTATGCTTGATAAATTGGCAATACCTTCACCTGACGATGAAGATAACGCAATCACGAACGAAATCGAGATGGTGAAACAGATTATCAGCAACGTCAGGATGGTAAGGAACCAAAAGAACATATCTCCAAAAGAAAAACTTAAGCTGCAAGCCATCAATATAAATAATTATGCCCAATATAATGACATATTGGTTAAGATGGCCAATCTTGAAGGAGTAGAGAATGTTGCTGAGAAATCTCCCGACACCGTACAATTTATGATCGGCACGGATGAATACGCAATTCCTATCGGAAGCCTCATTGACATCGATGCTGAAATAGAAAAGCAGGAAGCTCAGCTGAAACATCTCGAAGGCTTCCTTGCCGGTGTCATGAAAAAGCTTTCAAACGAGAGATTTGTTGCAAACGCCCCTGAAGCAGTAGTCGCTTTAGAAAGAAAAAAGCAAAGTGACTCTGAAGAAAAAATCAAGGCTTTGAGAACATCTTTGGCCGAATTGAAAAGCAAACTAAAATAAATTAACAAGAAACGTGTCGGCAATAAAGTTAATTGCCGACACGTTTTTACTTTGCATACCTGACCTTAATTTTATAGTACACGACATGAATAGGAAACTTTTTTCCAATAGTATCATCACCATTGTTTCAATTCTGATTACCCCATTCATCTTTTCTTCATGCAATGAAGATAATCCATACCCCGATTATCCTACGACATCCCAACAGACGGTAATCATGTACATGCCATGGTCTGGTTCTTTGATATATAAAGATTTTCTGAACAACATTTCTGACTTTGAGCAAGCAATATGCAACAATGAGGGGCTTAAAGGCAACTCGCTAATCGTGTTCATATCTGAAAACACATCTTCGTCAAACCTGATAAGAATATCATACAACAAAGGCAAATGCCTCCGCGACACATTAAAGCATTATACTTTCAACGAATGTAATTACACGACAAGCCAGGGAATTACATCAATTTTATTAGATGCAATCGGAGCCGCACCAGCAGATACTTATGCCATGACCATAGGTTGTCACGGCATGGGATGGATTCCAGCCGGCACACAAGTAACAACAAGGACAAGGTTGCTTGAAAGCAATGCTATTTCATACCCCACTCGATTTTTCGGCCATTCAAGTGACAGCCGTTACCAAACAGACGTATCAACACTAACCGAAGGCATTAACGGCGCTAATATAAAAATGGAATACATCTTATTTGACGACTGCTACATGTCTAACATAGAAACGGCGTATGAACTCAAAAACGTTACAAAATATCTAATAGCATCAACTTCCGAAATAATGAGTTACGGCATGCCTTATTCAAAAATAGGAATTGCACTACTAAACAACAATTATGAAGAAATAGTAAATGGTTTTTATACATTCTATTCATCGTTCATTCCTCCATGTGGAACAATCGGCGTAACGGATTGCCGCGAAATAGAAACCATGGTTGCCATCATGCATGAAATTAACATGGCATACCCCAACGGACTTGATGATACATCTGGCATACAAACCCTTGACGGATTATCACCCACTGTCTTTTTCGATTTTGGGGATTATGTCGCTCATTTATGCAAAGACCAATCACTGTTATCAGCATTTAATGAGCAATTATCACGCCTCATACCATACAAGGCTCACACGGAAACTTATTATTCCAACTATACAAAACACACAATTCCAATAAAAACATTCTCTGGTATAACAATATCAGACCCGACAAAAAACAATAGCGTCAAAGCTGATGCCATCAACACAAAATGGTATAAAGCCACACATTAGTCAAGGCTCTTATCATTCATAGTATGCCATAAATATCACCTTGCCGAACGCTCGTAAAGAAGTCCATGGCAACGGTATCATGCTATTGCTATTCCCCTAAACTATTACCCATTGAGCCGATCACGCGCATTCGTTCACGTTGGCCCATTTGGGGGCAGTAGAAATTCAGTGGGGATTTATTTTTCAAAATCCCTAATAATTCCGACCTTTGCTTTATGGAAAAGAAT